>NZ_LMMY01000010.1:128767-132491 GCF_001422865.1 Aeromicrobium sp. Leaf272 | reverse complement strand
GTCCGGATCCGCGAGGAGTACCAGACCCTGGCGACCATCACGCTGCAGAACTACTTCCGTCTGTACGACAAGCTCGGCGGCATGACCGGTACGGCCATGACCGAGGCGAGCGAGTTCGACAAGACCTACTCGCTCGGCGTGGTGCCCATCCCCACCAACAAGCCCGTGGCCCGTGCCGACCAGCCCGACCTCGTCTACCGCACGGAGGCGGCCAAGTTCGACGCCGTCGTGGAGGACATCGCGGAGCGGCACGCGACCGGCCAGCCGATCCTCGTCGGCACCACGAGCGTCGAGAAGAGCGAGCGACTCTCCAAGCTGCTGCGCAAGCGCGGCATCCCGCACGAGGTCCTGAACGCCAAGCAGCACGAGCGTGAGGCGGCCATCGTCGCCGTCGCAGGTCACCGCGGTGCGGTCACCGTCGCCACCAACATGGCCGGTCGAGGTACCGACATCATGCTCGGCGGCAGCGTCGAGTTCCTGGCCGACGCGGCCCTGCGCAAGCAGGGTCTCGACCCGCTCGAGAACGCCGAGGAGTACAGCGCCGCCTGGCCGGCCACCCTCGAGCGCATCGAGGCCCAGGTCGCCGAGGAGAAGCAGGCCGTCACGGACGCCGGCGGCCTTGCTGTCATCGGCACCGAGCGCCACGAGTCGCGCCGCATCGACAACCAGCTGCGTGGACGTTCTGGCCGTCAGGGCGACCCGGGCGAGACGCGCTTCTACCTGTCGCTCGAGGACGACCTGATGCGCCTGTTCAAGGCCGACTGGGTCAACTGGGTGCTCCAGACGATGAAGATCCCCGACGACGTGCCGATCGAGAACAAGCGCGTCACGGGTGCGATCGCCTCGGCCCAGAGCCAGGTCGAGTCGCAGAACTTCGAGACCCGCAAGAACATCCTCAAGTACGACGACGTCATGAGCCGTCAGCGCGAGGTCATCTACGGCGAGCGCCGCAAGGTGCTCGAGGGCGCCGACCTGCAGGACCAGGTCACGACGATGATCACCGACACCGTCACCGGCTACGTCAACGGCGCCACCGAGGGCTTCCCCGAGCAGTGGGACCTCGAGCAGCTGTGGACCGCCCTCCGCACGCTCTACCCGGTCTCCCGCACCGTGGAGGAGATCGAGGAGGAGGCCGGCGGACGCGAGCACCTCTCCCGCGAGGGCCTGGTCGAGACCATGACCGAGGACGCACTCGCCGCCTACGCGCGCCGCGAGGAGGAGCTCGGGGCTCCGGTCACCCGTGAGCTGGAGCGCCGTGTGGTGCTGAGCGTGCTCGATCGCAAGTGGCGTGAGCACCTGTACGAGATGGACTACCTGCGCGAGGGAATCGGTCTGCGGGCCTACTCGCAGCGTGACCCGCTCGTGGAGTACCAGCGCGAGGGCTTCGACCTGTTCAGCGCCATGATGGACAGCATCGCCGAGGAGTCGGTGGGCTTCCTGTTCAACCTCGACGTCCAGGTGGAGGAGAGCGCCGTCGACGAGACGCACGACCACCCGCACGTCCAGGCCAAGGGTCTGGAGCCGAAGGCGGAGCAGAAGCTCTCCTACTCGGCGCCGTCCGAGGACGGCGACGTCGAGGTCCGCGCCGACGACGAGGACCCCGCTGCCGACAAGCAGCGTCAGGCCAAGCAGAAGTCCAAGGCACGCCAGAAGACCAAGGCGCAGCGCCAGTCCCGCAAGCGCAACCGCTGAGCCGGGCTCGCCGGGTCCGAGGGCCCGGCGAGCAAGGACTCCTCCGGTCGCGGGCTCGAGGGCCCGAGGACGGGTCCTAGGCCCAGACGAGGGCGGTGCAGGTCCACACCTGGCGTCCGCGGGGCGAGGTGACGAGCTCCAGCCGCAGGGCGACGGCGCGCGATCGCCCGCGGTGCACCATGCGTCCGGTGACCTCGACCGCGCCCGCGTGCACGACGCTGAGGTGGACGGACGCCAGGCGTCCGCCGACGGCGCGCTCGTCGCGACGTCGGGGTCGTCCGGAGCGCTCGCCCGCCAGCGCCGTGACGAGGGCCGCGTGGGCGTCGGGCGTCATCCAGGCCGACAGCTGACGGGCCGGTCGGCCCCCGCAGAGCACCTCGGTGAGCCCCTGCATGAAGCGGGCGATCGGCGCGCGCAGCTGCCGTGCGAGCTCCTCGCCGTCGCGGGTCCGTGGGACGGGGACCACGGACGAGGGTGAACCGGGCAGTGGCAGGGGCAGCTGGGTGGGGAGCGCGTCCTCGTCGGTGATGAAGCGCGCCGGGGTCCGGAGCTCGGTCGCGGCCCTCATGCTGCTCCTCCGGGGGCCACCAGATGCTGGCCGGGACGGATGAGGTCGGGGTCGGAGCCGATGACCTCGAGGTTCGCGAGGTACCACCGCCTCGCCGCGTCGGCGATCTCGCCGTCGTGGGCCGAGGGCCCGAGCGAGCGTGCCGCGATGGACCAGAGGGTGTCGCCGGGGGCGACGAGCACGATCTCGCGTCCCTGTGGCGGAGGTGCCGACGGTTCGACCGGGGCCACGAGCACCGGCCGGTCGGGCAGCGACAGTCCGTCGAGTCCGACACCGGTGGTGCGGTGCCCGGTGTCGGACCGGGGCAGGGCACCCTGGTCGGTCGTCTGCCGATCCGGACGAGGATGGTCGACGCCGGCGTGGGCGGTGCCGATCCCGAACCCGGTGACGACCCCGGCGAGCAGGATGCCGCGCAGGGCGCGGGGGACCAGGCGTCCGGCGGCTCGGGCCGCACCGCCGCCCAGGACGCACGCGCCCAGGGCCAGCGACGTCCACGTCGCGACGGCGAGCAGGCCCAGCTCGACGAGCGCGCCCAGGGCCACGGGGAACGACGGCGAGGAGAGCTGGTCGACGGTGGTGGGGACGTGCGGCAGGCGCAAGACGAGCGAGGTGAGGGCGAGGCTCCAGGTGGCGAAGCCGGTCCGTGACAGGCGCATCGGTCGTTTCCTTGCGTTTGACGACGTTTGATGACAGTGAAGGTCGTTCGTATCCTGTCGTCAAGGGTTCTTGCACAGGGGTCGGACGCCCGTGCCCGCGCTACGGTGCTGCCATGCGCTGGGACCGACTCTTCGCCGACCTCGAGGCCGCCGCGGACGACGACGCGTTGGTCGAGCGCGACGCGATGGTGGCCGAGCTGCGCGACGAGGAGTGGTCACGGACGCCGTGGCGCGAGCTGCTCGGCGGTCAGGTGGAGGTCGAGGTCGCCGGGGCAGGTCGGCTCGGCGGGACCGTGGGGCTGGTCAACGAGCAGCTCCTTCGTCTCGACGCCGGGGGGCTGGAGCACGTGGTCGCGCTGGCTGCGGTGCTGGGCGTCCGCACGGACGGACGTGCGCCGGCGCTCACGTCGGTGGACGCGCGACTGGGGTGGGGCCACGTGCTCCGCCGCATGCGTGACGACGGTGACGAGGTGCTGCTCGTGCGTGTCGACGGCTCCAGCCTGCGTGCGCGAGTGGAGCAGGTGGTCGACGGGGGCGTGCTGGTCCGCAGCGCGGAACGGACCCTGCTGGTGCCGCTGCAGGCGCTCGCGGTCGTCACGGTCCCGCGCTGAGACCGGATCGGCCCGGCGACGGGCGAGGATCGGAAGGCGGGGATCAGACCGTCGCGTCGTCGTCGCTCGCCAGGTCGGCGTCGGCCAGATCGCCCTCGCCGAGGTCGGCGACGGCCTGCTCGGCGCGGGCGTACTGGCGCTGGATGTAGTCCTCCAGCTGGTCCTTCTCGACCCGCCACTGGTTGCGGCCACCGATC
>NZ_LMMY01000010.1:98434-128713 GCF_001422865.1 Aeromicrobium sp. Leaf272 | reverse complement strand
CCTCGCCGACGTCGGCCAGGGTGAGGAAGCGGGGGGACCCATCGGACATGGGTCCCAGTTTTCCACGCTGCGGTGTCACGTCGAGTCGCGGCCGTCCGACCTGTGGACGACCGGACGGGGGACCGTTCTCCACAGCGAGGGCTGGACGCCCACGCCGTCGCCCAGTACAAACATGCCCATGGCGAACTGGCGGGGGCCACGATCGAGCGGCGGGACGACCGGACGGACGGGCGCAGCGGCGCGCGTGCGTCAGCAGCCGTGGAGCGATCCTCGGCTGGTGCTGGGCGTGCTGCTCGTGCTCGGCGCGACCGTGCTGGGTGCCTACGTCGTGGCAGCGGGCGACGACACGGAGCCCTACTGGGCGTTGAGTCGCGACGTCGCCGCCGGAGACCCGGTCGAGCGGTCCGACCTCGTCGAGTCGCGCGCGCGTCTCGGTGAGCGCGCCGCCGGCGCCTTCCTGCGCACCGACCAGGAGCTGCCTGCCGACCTCGCGTCCCTCAGGTGGGCGCGCGCTGGACGCGGCGGCGCGCTCGTGGAGCGGTCCGCGATGGCCCGCGACGGCGCCGGAGGTGCGACCGAGCTGCCGCTCTCCGTGCGGCTCGGCGCAGCGCCCGACGACCTGCGCAGCGGCGACCGGGTCGACGTGTGGGTCGGACCGTCGCCCGAGGACGGTGCCGAGGCGGGCGAGGCCGCGCTCGCACTCACCGACGTTCCCGTGGTCAGGAACGGTGCCGTCGTCGGCGCCGGTGGCACGCGCACCGTGCTGGTCGACGTGGCCGGGCTCGACCTCGACGGCGAGATCGTCGCGGCCCTCACCGCTCGCCACGTGACGATCGTGCGTCGCGCATGAGCGGCAGGCCCCACCGTCGGGTCGTCCTCGCGGCCGCCGGTGCGGGGTGGGAGGTCGACGCCGTGCGGGAGCTGGAGTCGGCCCGTGACCTCGTGCTCGTGCGACGGTGCGTCGACGTCGCGGAGCTGATCGCGGTGGCTCAGGCGGGTGGGGTCTCGGTGGCCGCGGTCGACCTGTCCGTCCCCGGCCTCGACCTCGAGGCGGTCCGAGCGGTGCGGGCGGCGGGGGTCACCCTGGTCGGGCTCGGACCGACGGATCGCGCCGAGGCCCTGGGCATCGACGTGGTGGGCCCGGGCTCGGCCGTCCTCGACGCCGTCCGTGCCGTCGAGGTGTCCGCGACCGCCACGGGCAAGGACCTCGCACCCGGTCCTGCGTCGGTCGAGCCCGGCGGGCCTTCGGACGTCGCGGACGGCAGCACCTCGCGGCGACGCGGCACGCTGGTGGTGGTGTGGGGGCCCGCGGGCGCGCCGGGGCGCAGCGCGGTCGCCCTGGCGCTCGCCGACGAGCTGGGCCGCGACGACGCCCGGTGCGTGCTCGTCGACGCCGACACCTACGGCGGTGCCCAGGCGCAGCAGCTGGGACTGCTCGACGAGGTCTCCGGCCTCATGGCCGCGTGCCGCGTGGCCAACCAGGGCCGGGACGTGGACCTGGGCGAGCACCTCCAGGCCCTGCGTCCCTCGCTCTCGGTCCTCACCGGTCTCCCGAGGCCCGACATGTGGATCCACGTCCGACGCGCCGCCCTCGAGCGCGTGGTCGAACGGCTGCGTGACACCACCGACGTCGTGGTGGCCGACGTGGGCTTCTGCCTCGAGCCGGGTGAGGGGGTCGCCGGGGCGGGCCGCAACCAGGCCACGGCGGCCCTGCTCGAGCTCGCCGACGTCGTCGTCGCCGTGGGTCGGGCCGACCCGGTGGGCCTGACGCGTCTGGTGAGGGGACTGCACGACCTCGACGACCTCGGGGTCGTGCGCCCGCTCGTCGTGCTCAACCAGGTGCGCGCCGGCATCGGCTGGGGTGCCGAGGAGCTGGCCTCCACCGTGCACCGGCTGGCCGGCGCCCGGCCCGTCGCCCTGCTGCCGCAGGACGGCCCCACCCTCGACACCGCCGCGCTCCGGGGTGCCACCGCGCGGGAGGTGGCCTCCGGCTCGCCGTTCGTGGCCGCGGTCTCCGACCTCGCGCAGCACGTGCTGGGGGTGACGCACACCGCTGTGTCGCCGTGACGGCGGTGGTAGGTTCGTCGCGATCCGTGAGGAGTGAGATGCAGCGACTGAGTCCGCTGGACGCGATGTTCCTGAACCAGGACAGTCCCGACGTCCCGCGCCAGGTGGCGTCGCTCGCGATCCTCGAGCCCGGCGGGGCGTTGACGTACGACCGGCTGATCGGTGTCATCAACGAGCGGCTCGACATCGTGCCGCGGTACCGCCAGGTGCCGCGCAAGGTTCCGGGGGCGCTGGGGACCCCGCTGTGGGTCGACGACGAGGGCTTCGACATCTCCCTTCACGTGCGGCGGTCGGCCCTGCCACGTCCGGGGACCCGCGACGCGCTGCACGAGCTGGTCGGCCGGCTCGTGGCCCGCAGGCTGGACCTCGACCGTCCGCTGTGGGAGCTCTACCTCATCGAGGGCCTCGAGGACGGCAGCGTGGCGCTGCTGTTCAAGGCCCACCAGGCGCTCGTCGACGGGTCGGAGACGATCGACCTCGCCCAGGTGCTGCTCGAGGAGACCGACCGGGTGCGCGAGATCCCTCACGAGGACTGGAACCCGCGCTCCGCGCCCGGGCCGCTCGGCGCCGTCTCGGCCACGCTGGAGCGGAACGTGCGTCATCCGGGCGAGGCGCTGCGGATCGCGGAGCTCAACGTCGGTCGCGTGGCGCGACACCTCCCGGTCGTGGGCGGCGGACCGGTCGCCACGCGCGGCGTGCTGTCGGCGCAGCTGTCCCGCCACCGCCGGTTCACCACGCTCTCCACCTGTCTGGACGACTACCGCCGGGTCCGCGACCAGCACGGCGGCACCGTGAACGACGTCATCCTCGCGGCCATCACGGGTGGCATCCGTGGGTGGATGCTCACCCGCGCCGAGCCGGTCACCGCCAAGACCAGCTTCCGGGCCATGGTGCCGATGTCGGTGGTGGCCGACGACGGCCTGCCGACGTCGCTCGGGTCCAAGGTCCGCGGGCACCTGCTCTCGCTGCCGGTCGGCGAGTCCAACCCGGTGGTCCGCCTGCACCAGGTGTCGTACGCCCTCAAGGACCACCGCGAGACGGGCTCGGCCGTGGCGGCCAACCAGCTGGCGAGCCTGCCCGGGTTCGCGACGTCGACGTTCCACGCCGTGGGCGCGCGCGTCGCGGCCGCCGAGACGTCCCGCGGGCACCAGATCACGATCACGAACGTCCCCGGCCCCCAGGAACCCGTCTACATGGCGGGCGAGCAGCTGGCCGAGGTCTACCAGGCGATCCCGCTCATCGACCATCGAGCCGTGTCGATCGCGGTCACGTCGTACCACGGTCGCGTGTTCTTCGGCATCGTCGCCGACCGTGAGGCCGTGCCCGACGTCGACGTGCTGGGGCAGTGCATCAGCGAGGCGCTGGAGGAGCTCGTCGAGACCGTCGGACCCCGGCGCGGGCGGGCCCCGCGCGGCCGCCAGAAGCCGCGACGGGTCTGACGTGCGGGTCTGGGTGGGCGTCGACGCCGACGGCCTGCGCCGGCTGCGCGACGGTGGCGCGCTCGGCGGCGAGGTGGTGGCCGCGGAGTCCGAGGACGAGCAGCACGAGTACGAGGCGCTCGTCGCAGCGGCCGAGGACGGCCCCGTCGTGGTCGTCGCCGACGTCGAGACGACGGACATCGATGGCGCGACGGCCCTGGCCGACGTCACCGCGTCGGACGTCGAGGCGCTCCACGTGGACGCCGACGGCAGCGGTCAGCTCGCCTGGTACGCGCCTCAGGAGATCGAGGCCGTGCTCTCCCTGCTCGGCTGACCACGCCGCACGCCCCCGCGCCAGGACGACACGGCGCGGCACGACGAAGGGCCCCGACCGACCGGTCGGGGCCCTTCGCGTGGTGCTGGATCAGAGGCGGGTCATGCCCAGCTCGACCTCGTTCTTCAGCGAGCCGCGGATGGCCTTGGCCACCTCGGGCTCGATCTTCTTGCCGATGAACGGGATCTTGACCGTGACGTCACCGTTGACCGTGAACTCGGTGCCGCCGCCCGTGGACTCGAGCACCGCGGTGCCGAGCATCTCCGCGGGCTGGCCGATGATGCTGACCTTCACGTCGGCGCGGCGGCTGCCGTCGGCGGCGGGAGCGCTCCACTTCTCGGTCTGCTTGACCTTGACGGTGTCGCCGGTGAGCTTCTTGACGAAGTCGGGCATCTCGGCCGGCTGGGTGCGCACGATCGTGATCGTGACGCCGTCACCGGACTCGTCGACGTCGACGTCGATGTCGCTCGCGCCGGACTCCTCACCGGACTCGGTGCGGAACTCCTGGCTGGAGATGAGGCCGAACACGGCCTCGACGTCGGCATCGCCGTAGGAGTAGGTCTCGTTGAACTTCATGGCGTCATCCTTGCAGGTCTCGGATCAGGGCGTGGTCTGTTCGGGGGCGTCCTGGCCGGCCTCGACCTGACCGGCCGGGGCAGCCCCGAGCTGGCCCTTGAGCTCGGACAGCCGCGCCTCGATCTCGAGGGCGGTCGAGTCGGCCTCGAGCTCCTCGAACTGCGAGTCCAGGCTGGAGGAGGCCAGCTCGGCCTGGCCGGCGACCCGTGCCTCCTCGCGGCGCACCTTCTCCTCGAAGCGCGAGAGCTCGCTCGTGGGGTCGAGCACGTTGATGGACGAGACGGCCTGCTGCACCTGCGACTGCGCATCGGCCGTCTTCTGGCGGGCCACGAGCTGGTCGCGGCGGGTCTTCAGGTCGTCCAGACGCGTGCGCATGGTGATGAGCCCGGTCTTGAGCTTCTCGACGGTCTCGTTCTGCGACGCGATGGAGGGCGCGGCGGCCTTCGCCTCGTTCTCGAAGCCGATCTGCTTGCCGAGCGCCACCTTGGCGAGCTGGTCGAAGCGGTCGGCCTCGCCCGTCTGGCCCGCCGTGCGCAGGGCGTCGGCCTTCTGGGAGGCGGCGATCGCCTTCCCGCCCCACTCCTTGGCGGCCGCGACGTCCTCGCGGTGGTCGGCCTCGGCGAGTCGGAGGTTGCCGATGGTCTGCGCCACGGCCTCCTCGGCCTCGGCGATGCTGTTGGTGAAGTCGCGGACCAGCTGGTCGAGCATCTTCTCGGGGTCCTCGGCCTTGTCCAGCATCGAGTTGACGTTCGCGCGGGTCAGCTGGGCGATGCGTCCGAGGATGGACTGCTTCTGTGCCATGGTGCTCTCTCTTCCGGTCGGCGTGCTGGGTGCTGGGTCGGGAGGTGCTGGTGTCGGGGTGGGTGGTCAGGATGTCAGAAGCGTCCGCCGCCGCTGCGCCGCGAACGTCCGCCGCCGCTGCGTCGGCTGCTGCTGCGCCGTGAGCTGCTGCTCCGGGAGCTGCTCCGTCGGGAGCTGCTGCTGCGGGAGGGGCGGCGGCTCCGGCCGGAGCTGCCGCCGAACCCACCGGGCAGTCGGGGCAGGCCACCGCCGCCACCGCCGCCCCCTCCGAGGATGCCGCCGAGGGAGAGGTCGTCGCGGTCGGAGGTCGATCGCCACGCCGCCACGTCGGCCTCGGCCGTCGACTGGGCCTCCTTGACGAGGGCCGCGGCGCGCTCGAGGGTGCGGGTGGCGCCGGCAGGGTCACCCGTCAGGGCGAGCCGTCCCTCGTCGAGCAGGCGCGCAGCCTCGGAGAGCCGGGTGCGGGCGGTGCTGCCGACCGCGCCGCGGTGCGTCTCGACGTAGGTGGTGACCGCCGAGACGGTGGCCACGACCTGTCCCAGCAGGTCGTCGGCGTCGTCGCGGATGGTCTCGAGGTCGGTCCGGGCCGTGTCGATGGCGTCGAGCAGGGCGGTGGCCTGGGCGGTGGCGTCCTCGGCCGTGCGCAGGTGCAGGGCGGCGGTCGCGGCGTCACCGCTCGTGAGGGCGCCCTGGGCGAGGGTGACCTGCTCGGCGGCCTTGGTCGTCAGGGACTCGGCCCGCACGACGTTGTCGGCCACGGCGGCCAGCGCGCTGCCGGAGTGCGTGGACTGCAGGGACTCGAGCGTGGCGCGGGAGGCGGGCAGCCGCTCGACGGTGGCGGCGAGGACCGGCTGGAGCGCCGCCACCGCCTCCGGAGCGCGCGTCTGCAGGTCGCGGACGGCGTCGAAGCGCTCCACCTGGGCGTCGAGGGCGTCGTCGACCTCGTCGCAGATCTGCAGGATCCGGGAGTGGAGCGTGCGGCGCTCGGCGTCCGTCTCGGGCTCGGCGTCGTCGAGTCGTTGACGCAGGGTGAAGGCCTCGCGGACGCGGGAGCGACCGTCCTCGATCACCGCGCGGAACTCCGCGGTGGCGGCCGTGCCGAACTGCGCCTCGGCGAAGCCGAGCTCCTGGGCCGAGGACTGGAGGGCGTCGTCGACGTCGACGAGCGCCTTGGCCGCCGCCGCCTCGAGCTCCTCGTCGGTGAGGATGCTGGCGGGGTCGACCGGTCGGCCGTGCTCGTCCACCACCGGGTGGGTGTGGTCGTAGCGGCGACGGGAGCGGTGGATGGCGTAGCCACCGCCGGCAGCGGCGAGGCCCACGCCGCCGACGATCCAGCCCCAGGGGATGCCCGAGTCCTGGCTCACCTCGGTGAGCCCCTCGGCCGCCCCGACGGCCGCACCCGCCCAGTCGTCCTGGCGCAGCGCGGGAAGGATGAAGTCGCGGTCGACCTTCTCGAGGTCGGCGTCGGAGAAGTCCTCGGCGTCGGCGTCGTAGCCGTAGGAGCGCTGGTCGAGCGCGATCGCCAGGAGGACGTCGGCGCGTCCGAGGCCCGAGCGATCGGCGGTCTGCGCGGCCCACTCCGAGCCGGTGAGGCCGCCGAAGTCGCTGACGTAGACGACGAAGAGCTGGCGGTTGGTCTGCTCGTAGTAGGCGTCGAGCGCCGTCTGGACCTCGGCCGTGTCGCCGCCGAGGGCGTCGGCGCGGTCGGTGATGTTCCCCGTGACGTCGATCGGGTCCTCGGCTGCCGCCGGCCCCGCACCCACCATCGTCAGGGCGAGCAGCGTCGCGGTCACGGCCAGGGCACGTCTGACGGAGGGTGACATCACGTGTCGATCTTGGCCGATGGGCGGTCGCGGGACAACAGCCGGGCCCGGCGCGCCCGCCTCAACCCGGTTGCCGGTCGTCGGTGCGGAAGATCCAGGTCCGCATCAGGACGAACCGGGCGACGGTGACCGCGAGGTTGGCTGCGGTGAGCACCCCGACCTCCAGCACCCGGTGCTCGGTCCCGGCCAGGTCGTGGAGCGTCCAGAGGGCGCCGCTCGTCGCGAGGACCCCAGCTGCGAGCACCGCCAGCCCCTGCAGGTGGTGGACGGCGGCCCGGTCGCGACCACGAACCCCGAACGTGAAGCGTCGGTTGGCGGCCGTGTTCGCGACGGCGGTGACCAGCAGCGCCGCCATGTTCGCCCCCTGGGCGCCGAGGGACGACCTGAGCAGGAGGTACAGCGCGGCGTACGCGAGCGTCGAGAGCACCCCCACGAGGGCGAACACGACCAGCTGCGCCGACACCCCACCGCCGGCGCTGCGCCGCGTGGCGCGACCGAGCTCCTCGCCGAGCCGGGCCACCGGCACCTGCCCCCGCACCAGCGCCAGGCCCAGGCGAGCCATCCCACGCAGGTCGTCGAGCGCGGTGCGGACCACGTCGACGCTGCTGTCGGGGTCGTCGACCCAGTCGACCGGCACCTCGTGGATGCGCAGCCCGGCCCGCTCGGCCACGACGAGCAGCTCGGTGTCGAAGAACCAGGCGTCGTCGTGGACGAGGGGCAGCAGGCGCTCGGCCACGTCGCGTCGGATCGCCTTGAAGCCGCACTGGGCGTCGCTGAAGCGGGCGCGCATGGTGCCGCGCAGGAGGTAGTTGTATCCGCGCGAGATGATCTCGCGCCGCGGGCCGCGGGTCGTCCTGGCGCTGCGGGCCAGCCGCGACCCGATCGCGAGGTCGGAGTGTCCGGTCAGCAGGGGTGCGACGAGCGGCAGGAGGGCGTTGAGGTCGGTCGAGAGGTCGACGTCCATGTACACGAGGACGTCGGCGTCGGACGTCGACCAGGCTGCCTTGAGCGCGCGGCCCCGTCCCTTCTCGCCCAGCCTCACCACCCGGACGCTCGCGTGCTGCGCGGCGAGCGCGTCGGCGAGCTCGGCGGTGCGGTCGGTGCTGGCGTTGTCGGCGATCGTGACGCGAGACGGGAACGGCAGGGTGGCCAGGTGGTCGAGGACGGTCAGGACCGACGCGACCAGGGCTCGCTCCTCGTTGTGGACGGGAACGACGACGTCGATGGTCCCGGTGCGGCGGACGGTCGAGCCCGAAGTGTCGGCCGTGGCCGCGAGGTGCGCCGCGCTCATGCGATCCCGCCCGACAGGTCGTAGAGCGTGGTGCCGTCGACCGTGGTCGCGGTGAACGTCTCCTCGACCCACGCCTGGATCTGGGTGCTCGTGCCGCCGCTCGCGCCGGGACCGCCGCGTCCACCTGCCCCGCGTCCACCTGCTCCGCCTCCGCCGATGAACCAGTGGACCTCGCCGTCGGCGACGAGCTGCTGGAACTGCGCCAGGGTGGGGGAGGGGTCCGAGCCGTTGAAACCGCCGATCGCCATGACCGGCTCCTCGGTGGAGAGCTGGTAGCCCGAGGCGCTGTTCGAGCCGATCGCCGCGGCCACCCAGGTGTACGACCCCGCGTCCTGGGTGAGGAGGGCGTCGATGGCCTCCGACGACGTGGAGCCGTCGAGCAGTCCACCGGTTCCTGGTCCGCCCTGGTTTCCGCCGCCCGGGGCCGTGCCGGTCCCACCCGGAGCCCCCTGCGGTCCCGCGCCCTGGGGCGGCTGTCCCTGGCCGGTCCGGCCGTCCTGCAGCTGCGGCGGCTGACCACCGCCGGGGCCGCGTCCACCTCCCGGGCCGGCGCCGAATCCGCCGCGGCCCGTGCTGGGGCCGGCGGACGGGATCGACCCGGTGTGGGCGCTGCCCGCGGTGTCGACGGCGTAGGCCGTGGGCCCGGCCAGTAGGGCGACGAGGCTCGCGAGAGCGACGGCGAGCCCGGCACGTCGACGCAGTCGTGCGGGGACGAACTTCAGCAGCACGACCATGATCGCGCTGACGCCGGCCAGCGTGACCACGAGCGGCGCGAGCCAGGGCAGGAAGCCGTCGGAGCGTCCGAGCAGGACCGTCGCCATCGCCACGGTGGACAGCAGCACGGCCACGGCGGTGACGGCCGCGGTCACGGTGTGCCGGTGCTGCCAGAGCACGTGGCCGCCGATCCCCAGGATCGCGGCGATCGCCGGGGCGAGCGCCACCGTGTAGTACGCATGGAAGATGCCGGCCATCAGGCTGAACGTCAGGCCCGTGACCAGGAGCCAGAGACCCCACACGACGAGCCCGGCCGTGACCGGACGGGTGCGACGGTCCTCACCGGCGCGGAGGGTGAGCCAGAGCGCCGCGACCAGCAGGAGCAGCGCCGCCGGCAGCAGCCACGCGACCTGACCGCCGATCTCGCTCGAGAACAGGCGCAGCAGCCCGGTCTCGCCCCAGCCGGCTCCGCCGCCGCCTCCGGGCATCCCGCCGCCGCCGACGGACCCCACCTCGTTGCCGTTCAACCGACCGAGACCGTTGTAGCCGAGGGTCAGCTCGAGGATCGAGTTGTCCTGCGAGCCGCCGATCCAGGGGCGGCTCGAGACGGGCCAGAGCTCGACCGCCAGGACCCACCAGCCGCCGGCCACGACCATGGCCGCGAAGGCGACGACCAGGTGGACCAGACGGCGGGCCAGGGGGACGGAGGCGGCCAGCAGGTAGACACCGGCCAGCGCCGGGAGGACGAGGAACGCCTGGAGCATCTTGGTCAGGAAGCCGAGGCCCACGAGCGCCCCGCCGAGAGCCAGCCATCGCGCGGCACGCCGGGGGTCTTCGAGCGCACGGAGGGTCGCCGCCGTCGCGCCGACGAGGAGCAGCACCAGCAGGGCGTCGGGGTTGTTGAACCGGAACATCAGGACGGCGACCGGGGTGAGGGCGAGCACGAGCCCGGCACCGAGCCCGGCCCACGCGTTGCCCGTCGTGCGGCGCACCGTCGTGTGCAGCAGCGCGACGGTGGCCACCCCCATGAGGGCCTGCGGCACCAGGATGCTCCAGGAGGACAGTCCGAACAGCCGGACCGAGAGAGCCATCACCCAGATGGACAGGGGGGTCTTGTCGACGGTGATGGACCCGGCGGCGTCGGACGCGCCGAAGAACATCGCCTTCCACGAGTCCGACCCGGCCTGCGCGGCGGCCGAGTAGAAGGAGTTGGCCCAACCGGACGAGCCGAGGCCCCAGAGGTAGAGCGCCGCGGTGCCGACGAGCAGCAGCACCAGCGCCGGTCGGGCCGCCGGGTGGTCGGCGGAGTCGCCCCGCCACGCTCGGGCGAGGACCCCCGGCGTCCTCGACGTGGGCCCGTCGAAGGAGCCGGCGTCGGAGGAGCCGGCGTCGGGGGTGCTGCGGGTCTGGTGGGTGTCGGGCATCGTGGCGGTCTGGTCCATGTCGCCGATGCTCGACGGCGCTCCTGGGGTGGCGCCCTCGGCGGACTGTGCCGCTGCTGTGAGGTGTCGGCGGGCCGTCAGGTCCGGGGGAGCGTGATGCCGAAGGTGGTGCTGCCGGGCTCGCTGGTGACGGCGACCGTGCCGCCGTGGGCCTCGGCGATGGCCGCGACGAGGGACGTGCCCAGGCCGGCGCCGCCGGACTCGCGGGTGCGCGACGAGTCGCCGCGGGTGAAGCGCTCGAACACCACGGGCAGCAGGTCGGGTCCGATGCCGGGCCCGTCGTCGTGCACCTCGACGACGGCGTGGTCCGCGTCGGGGAGGCGGAGCCGTGCCGTGACCACGGTGCCGGGTGGGGTGTGCCGGGAGGCGTTGCCGAGCAGGTTGGTGACGGCCTGGTGCAGGCGGAGTGCGTCGCCGGGCACCTCGATCGGCTCGTCGGGGAGCTCGAGGCGCCAGGTGTGCCCACCTTCGACCACGCGGGCGTCGCTCACGGACTCGGCGAGCAGGAGGCTCAGGTCGACGGGCTCGCGCTCCAGCGGGCGGCCGGAGTCGAGCCGAGCAAGCAGCAGCATGTCGTCGACGAGGGTCGACATGCGCGCGGCCTCGGACTCCACCTTGGTCAGCTGGTCGGTCCCGGTGCGCCGACCCAGCTCGGCGTAGCCGCGGATCGTCGACAGGGGCGTCCTCAGCTCGTGGGAGGCGTCGGCGAGGAACTGGCGGACCTGCTGCTCGCTCTCGTGCCGGGCGTCGAGGGCCTGCTCCACGTGCGTGAGCAGCCGGTTGAGGGCCTCGCCCACCTGGCCCACCTCGTTGCCGGGGTCGGTCAGCTTCTCGGGCACGCGGACGGTGCGGCCCACCACGCCGCTGTCGAGCGGGAGGGTGGTCACCTCGTGGGCAGTGGCCGCGACCTCGCGCAGGGGACGGAGCTGGCGGCGCACGAGGACGACGCCCACGAGCCCGGCGGCCGCCGCGCCGAGCACGGTCAGCAGCGCCTCCCACCAGAGCAGGCGGGTGAGCGTCTCGTCGAGGTCGCCGGTCGGCAGGCCCTGGACGACGACGGTGCCGTCGGCGGTGGTCGTGGCGGCCACGCGCACGGAGCCGAGGCCGGGGAGGTCGACGGTGAGGGGCTCGTCGTCGGGGTCGACGTCGGCCAGCGCGTCGAGGGCGGAGCTGGAGAGCGGACGCAGCCCCGCGCTCTCGGTGATCTGCACACCGGCTCGGCAGTCGTCGGTGTAGACGGCGGTGAGGCTGCGGGCGGACTGGCCGAGGGACGGCCGCGGGGGCTCGCCGCACAGGGCGCTGGGCCGGGGGCGCGAGCCGAACGGACCACCGGGTCCGTCGCCGACCGGGTTCCCACCGGCCTGGACCCGGGCGCGTTCGGTGGACTGCGCGAGCTCGGCGTCGAGGCGGTCGGTCAGGTAGGCGCGCATGACGAGGGTCGCCGCACCGGCGACGAGCAGGCTGACGGCGACGACGAGCGCCACGACGGTGAGGACGAGTCGTCGAGTCAGGCTCATCGCGACGCTCGCACGTTCTCGCTCACGCGGGCTCGACCGGCTTGAGCACGTACCCGGCTCCACGCTTGGTGTGGATCATGGGCTCGCGACCGGCGTCGATCTTCTTGCGCAGGTAGGAGATGTAGAGCTCGACGACGTTGGCCTGCCCGCCGAAGTCGTAGTTCCAGACCCGGTCGAGGATCTGCGCCTTGCTGAGCACGCGGCGCGGGTTGCGCATGAGGAAGCGCAGCAGCTCGAACTCGGTGGCGGTGAGCTCGATCGCGGTGCCGGCCCGGGTCACGTCGCGGCTGTCCTCGTCGAGGACGAGGTCGCCGACGACCACCACGTGCTCGGCACGGGCCCCCCGGGCGCCGGTGCGCCGCACGAGCGCGCGCACGCGGGCGACGACCTCCTCGAGGCTGAACGGCTTGGTCACGTAGTCGTCACCGCCGGCGGTCAGCCCGGCCACGCGGTCCTCCACGGCGTCGCGAGCGGTGAGGAAGAGGACGGGCACGTGCTCGTCGCGCTGGCGGATGCGGCGCAGCACCTCGAGGCCGTCGAAGTCGGGGAGCATCCAGTCGAGGACGACCACGTCGGGTCCGAACTCACGGGCGGCGTTCACAGCCGTGCGGCCCGTGCCCGCGGTGCGCACCTCCCAGCCCTCGTAGCGCAGGGCCATCATGAGCAGCTCGGCGATGTTGGGCTCGTCGTCGACCACGAGGACCCGCAGCCGGCTGCCGTCGGCGCGCGTGAGGGAGGCGTTCATGTCTCCAGTGTGGCCGGGCTGTCCGTCGGCTGTCCGTGAGTCACCTGTGACGTTCCTGTGAGCGCTGGTGCGGCCGGGTCCGCGAGGCGAGTGCTCGGCGTGCCGAGACGGAGACACCCTCCGGCCCTGGGTGTGGGCGGAGGGTGCTGGTGGTTCCGTGCTGCTCTCAGGCGGCGCCGAGGTCGGCGGCCACGGGGGCCTCGAGGGCGCGCACGCGAGCACGCGCGATCTCGGCGAGGTGCATGGTGCGGCGCGCCTCGGCGAGGTCGCCGACGGCGATGAGGTGGTCGACGAGCGGCTCGAGGTCGTCGACGTGCACGCCCTCGACGAGGCTCGCGTACTCGATGAGCTCCGACAGCAGGGCGCGCAGCAGCAGGTGGCCCTCCAGGTCGTCGTCGGTCGGTTCGTCACCGGTGACGAGGCGCAGCTGCTGACCGAGGTCGAAGGCGGTCTCGGGGGTGAGGCTGTCCTCGCGGGCCGCGGTGGCGACGAGCTCGAGCACGGGGCTCAGCCCCTCGCGCGCGGGGATGAGCGCGGCGCCGACGACCAGCTCGAGCACGCAGGCATGACGGGAGAACGCGTCGTCGCTCGACGGGCGCTCGGCCACATGTGTGATCGTCATGTTGAAACCACTTCTCCCCACTCCCATGAAGATGCTGGCAGGTCACGAGGCGATGGTCCCTAGTTCTTCAGGACCATTTCCGCGTGGCCGACACCACACAGGGTAGGCGACCCGGGTCTTTCGCCGCTAGTCCTTGGAAGGACCTCTTGCTCTCAGGGTGCCTCGGCGTGGCTCGAGGCTCATGCGAAGGGGGGCACGACTTCTGGGTCGCCTCCCCGCCACAGCGGGACGCGTGCCGCCGACGTCCACCGACCTGAGTCCGGACGTCCGTCCACACCCTGCGTACGAGGGCCTTCACGGATGGGGTCTTCTTTGGGAGACTCTCCGGCACTGCAGGACTTTTCGGGGGAAGGGTCGAGGTGGATCCAGTTCAGGCGACGCTCGCGGACGAGGTCCGCGAGCAGGTGCGCCGCCGTCGCATCGATCCCCAGGTCGAGGCCGACGCGGTGCGCCAGCTCGCGATCGACGTGGTGGCCGAGCACGAGAAGCGGTCGCTGACGGGTGCGGTGCGCTCCCTCGACGAACCGGACCGGATCGTGGGCGGCATCGTCGCCGACGTGGCCGGGTTCGGGCCGTTGCAGGCGTTCCTCGACGACCCGACGGTCGAGGAGGTGTGGATCAACGAGCCGGACCGGGTGTTCGTCGCGCGCGACGGCAAGCACGAGCTGACGTCGGTGATCCTCACGGCTGCGCAGGTGCGCGAGCTGGTCGAGCGGATGCTGTCGTCGTCCGGCCGCAGGCTCGACGTGTCGCAGCCGTTCGTGGACGCGATGCTGCCCGGAGGTCACCGCCTGCACGTGGTCCTGGAGGGCATCTCGCGCGGGTTCAGTGCGGTCAACATCCGCAAGTTCGTCGCGCGGGCCCACTCGCTGGACGACCTCGTGACCCTCGGGACCATCGACGCCACGGCCGCACGGTTCCTGCGAGCAAGCGTCGTGGCGGGGTTGAACGTCGTCGTGTCCGGGGGGACGCAGGCAGGGAAGACGACCCTGTTGAACTGCCTGGCCGCCGCGATCCCTGGGTCGCAACGTCTGCTGACGGTCGAGGAGGTCTTCGAGCTGCAGTGCGGCCGCCACCCCGACTGGGTCGCGCTCCAGTCCCGTCAGGCCGGCCTCGAGGGGACCGGCGAGGTGGATCTGCGGATGCTGGTCAAGGAGGCGCTTCGCATGCGCCCGAGTCGCATCGTGGTGGGCGAGGTCCGCTCCGCCGAGTGTCTCGACATGCTGCTCGCCCTCAACGCCGGTCTCCCCGGGATGGCCAGCGTGCACGCGAGCTCGGCCCGTCAGGCGCTCACCAAGCTCTGCACGCTCCCGCTGCTCGCCGGGGCGAACATCACGAGCGACTTCGTGGTGCCGACCGTCGCGACCTCCGTCGACCTCGTCGTCCACACCTCCATCGACCACGCGGGCAGGCGAGCCGTGCAAGAGGTCGCGGCGGTCACCGGGAGGGTCGAGAACGGTCTCATCGAGACCGAGACGGTCTTCAAGCGCGAAGGAGGCACGCTGAGGCGCGGCCACGGTCGACCGGCTCGGCGCGACGCGTTCGAGCGCGTCGGCATCGATCTCGACGACGTCCTGGTGCCCGAGGAGGACCCCGGATGGGCGCCCTGATCGGACTGGTCCTGGGGCTGGGCCTCGTGCTCGTGCTGTGGGCGCTGGCCGACCCGCACCCGCGACCTCGGGGTCGGTCGACCCGCTCGCTGCGCGAGCTGCTCGACGCCGCCGGGCTCTCCGAGGTGACGCCGGCCGGTCTGTTCGGGCTGTGCGGCGGGTCGTTCCTCGTGGCCGGTCTCGTGATGACGATCGTGTCGCGGGTCCTGGTCGTCGGTCTCGTCTTCGGCGCGCTGGCGGCGCTGCTCCCCGTGGCGACGTTGCGGGGTCGCGCACGTCGGCGTGCACGGGAGCACGCCGACCTGTGGCCCGACGCCGTCGACAACCTCGCCTCCGCGGTGCGCGCCGGACTCTCGCTCCCCGAGGCCGTGGTGCAGCTGGGGGAGCGGGGTCCGGAGGGACTGCGGGAGCCGTTCGTGCGGTTCGGGCGCGACTACCAGTCCACCGGACGGTTCGACGCGGCCCTCGACCGCCTGAAGGTGCGCCTCGCCGACCCGACCGGCGATCGCGTGGTCGAGGCGCTGCGACTTGCGCGCGACGTCGGCGGAGGGGACCTGGGGCGCATGCTTCGCGCACTCTCCGGTTTCCTGCGCGAGGAGGCCCGGACCCGCGGTGAGCTCGAGGCGCGCCAGTCCTGGACCGTGAACGCCGCACGGCTAGCCGTCGGTGCTCCGTGGGTGGTCCTCGCCGCACTCAGCCTGCAGCCGGACGTAGTCGCCAGGTACGCCACCACCACCGGGGCCGTGGTCCTGACCGTGGGCGCGGTCGTGTGCGTGGTCGCCTTCCGGCTGATGCTGTGGATCGGTCGGCTTCCGCAGGAGCGGCGGGTCCTCGCATGAGCCCCGTCGTCGGAGCGGTCCTCGGTGCCGTCCTCGCGAGCGGTCTGCTCCTGGTGCTCACGTCCTGGCGGCGCGTTCGGCACCCCACCCCGATGATGCGGATCGATCCCTACCTCGGCGACGTGCTGCCGACGTCGGCGCGCTCGACCAGCACCGTAGGTGCCGTCTACGGGCCGCTCCTGCGCTCGGTCGGTGACATGGTCGGGCGGGTCACCGGTGGCGCCTCGAGCGTCGAACGACGACTGACCCGTCTCGGGTCGCCCTACGGCGTCGAGGAGCTCCGCATCCAGCAGCTCGTCTGGGGTGCTCTCGGGTTCGGCGTGGCTTCGGTGATCTGCACCGTCGTGTGGACCACGTACGGCGGGTCGCCCCTGGTCCTGATGGTCGTGTGCGTCACCGGCTTCGTCGCAGGCGTCCTCGGGCGGGACACCTGTCTCTCGTCGCAGGTCAAGCGTCATGAGGTCCGGCTGGCCGAGGAGTTCCCCGTCGTGGCCGACCTCCTCGCCCTGGCGGTCGCTGCGGGGGAGAGTCCGGTGGCAGGGCTGGAGCGGGTGCTCCAGGTCCTGCGGGGTGGTCTGGCCGACGAGCTCGGCACCGTCCTGGCCGACGTACGGACCGGGCGGACCGTGCCCGCGGCGTTCGACGCCCTCGCGGCCCGGACGGGCGTCGCGAGCATCGCCCGGTTCGCCGAGGGGCTCGCCGTCGCGGTCGACCGCGGCACCCCGCTCGTCGACGTGCTGCACGCCCAGGCTGCCGACGTGCGCGAGACCGCCCGTCGCGACCTGATGGAGGCCGGCGGCCGCAAGGAGATCCTGATGATGGTCCCCGTCGTCTTCCTCGTGCTGCCGGTCACCGTCGTCTTCGCCTTCTACCCGGGCCTCGTCGGCCTCCGCCTCTCCAGCTGAAGGAGCGTCATGTCACGACTGAACAGAAGAGTCCTCGAACGACTGCAGCATCCCCCGCACGACGAACGGGGTGACGTGCCCGGGTGGGTCATGATCACGGTCATGTCCGCCGGCCTCGTCGCGCTGCTGGCGGCGATCGCCGGCCCGGAGCTGAGCTCGATGCTCAGGGACGCGCTCGACTCGGTGCGTTGAGGTCCGGTGCGGAGCCGACCTCTCGCGAGTGCGAGCGCTCGCATGCTGCCACCGTTCGGGGTGCCCTGGGGGTACGGTGGCCGGAACCCTAGGAGGCACCGTGGCGAACGACGACCTGAAGGCCAAGATGCGCGAGGCCCTCGAGAAGAAGGCCGGCAAGCACCACGCGTCGGCCCAGACCGCCGAGCACGACGGCAGCGAGAAGTCGCACGGTGCCGACAAGCCGATCGCCCAGCCGGAGTTCCGCCGCAAGAGCGTCTGACCCGCCGCGAGCGTCGAGCACACCAGGAGCGCGGGTCGGCCGTCGTCGACTACGTGCTCGTCGTGGTGGTGCTCGTCCCGCTCGTGCTCGGCATCATGCAGCTGGGCCTCGTGCTGCACGTCCGCAACACCCTCACCGCCGCCGCGTCCGACGGCGCGCGAGCAGGTGCCCCGCTCGGCGCCTCGAGCGCTGAGGCGGTGGCGCGGACGCGTCGGATAATCTCGGGCAGCCTGTCCGAGCGGTTCGCGAGGTCGGTGACGGCATCGCAGACGTCGGTCGACGGCGCCCCGGCGCTCGTCGTGCGGGTGCGTGCCGAGGTGCCGGCGCTGGGGGTCCTCGGGCCGAGCGTCTCCCTCGACGTCCGCGGTCGCGCACTCCTGCAGGAGGAGCCGTGAGGTGCGAGCGCGGCTCGGCCCCGGTGGAGTTTGTCTGGCTGACGGTGCTCCTGCTCGTGCCGTTCGTCTACGTGATGATCGCGGTCTTCGACGCCCAGCGGGCCGCCTACGGGGTCTCCTCGGCCAGCAAGGCCGCGGCCCGCGCCTATGTGCAGGCGCCCGACACCGCCACGGCCGCCGACCGGGCGCGCAGGGCCGCAGCGGTGGCGCTCGCCGACCAACGGGTCGACGCCGACGTGGTGGTCACCTGCCTCCCGACGCCGGACGCGTGCCTGCAGCCCGGGTCCTCGGTCCGGGTGTCGGTGCGCACCGTCCAGCCGCTGCCGCTCACCCCGTCGGCGCTGGGGGAGCGGATCGGTGGCATCGCCGTCGACTCCGACCACACCGAGCCGTTCGGCTCGTTCCGGGAGGGCCGATGACGCGCCGGGTGGAGCGCGACGAGCGGGGCAGCGTGACGGTCATGACGATCGGCTTCCTCGTGGTGATCGGCCTGCTCCTCGCGGTCGTGGTGAACGCGTCGTCGGCGTACCTGCAGCGTCAGGAGCTCGCCCACCTGACCGACGGTGCTGCGCTGGCCGCGGCCGACGGCCTCGACGAGGGCGCCTTCTACGCCGACCGGACGATCGAGCTCGATCCCATCGCGTCGCGACAGCTGGTGGCCGGCTACCTCGCGGGCGAGGACGTCGCCGGAGTCGACGTCGCAGTCCGGGGTGACACGGTGAGCGTCCGGCTCGAGCGTGACGTCGAGTTGCCGTTCACACCGCCCGGCTGGCCCGACCAGGCCCGCGTCTCGGCGGAGGCGTCGTCGCAGCTTCGACGCCCGTGACCCGGTACCACTCGCCGGGGCGCGCCCGTCTCGGACACTTCCGGGTCGTGCCGGCCGACCTGACCGCCCCTCAACTGTCCGAAACGGATGTGGGTCAGGGAGGGGCGTTCGAGGCGATCTGGTCGAATAGGGGCATGCGTCGTCTGCTGCTGCCCGTGATCGCCGCCGCCCTCGTGCTCGCCGGGTGCACCGGCGGGGACGACACCCCGGACGGCGGCGAGGAGCCGACGGCCACCGCGTCGCCCACCTTCTCGGCCGACTTCGCCGACCTGGAGGAGGAGTACGACGCGCGCCTCGGCGTCTACGCCATCGACACCGGCACCGGACAGGTCGTCGAGCACCGGGCCGACGAGCGGTTCGCGTACGCGTCGACCATCAAGGCGCTCGCCGTGGGGGCGCTGCTGCACGAGAAGCCGCGCTCCGTGCTGGACCAGACGGTCGAGCTGGGCGAGGAGGACCTCGTCGAGAACTCGCCCGAGCTCGAGAAGGCCGTCGAGGAGGGCGAGACCGACCTGACGGTCCGTGAGCTCGCCGACGCCGCCGTGCGGTACAGCGACAACACCGCCGGCAACCTGCTGTTCGACCTGCTGGGTGGGCCCGAGGAGCTGCAGGGCGTGCTGCGCGAGATCGGCGACGAGACGACGATCGTGTCGCGCATCGAGCCCGAGCTGAACGAGGCCGTCCCCGGCGACGACCGCGACACCACCACGCCCGAGGCGCTCGCCACCACCCTCCGCGCGTTCACGCTGCTCCCGGCCGACGGTGACGCGGTGAACAACGGCTACGCGCGCGCCATGCTCACCGACCTGATGGTCCGCAACACCACCGGTGACGACCTCATCCGCTCGGGCGTCCCCGACAACTGGGAGGTCGCGGACAAGACCGGCGCCGCCGCCTACGGCACCCGCAACGACATCGCCGTGCTGCGCCGCGCCGACGGCGACCCGATCGTGCTCGTCATCATGTCGTCGAAGACCGAGCAGGACGCCGAGTACGACAACGACCTCATCGCCGACGCCACCCGCGTGGCCGTCGCCGGGTTCGACCCCGAGGCCGACTGAGCGACCCCGGAGACCCCCGGGGGCTTCGCAGCGAATTCGCAGCACCCGCTCGTAGCGTCGTCGACGAGAGCCGGGACAGGCCCGGCGAGATCCCTCGGGGGGATTCATGAACCGCATCAGCAGGAAGCTCGCCCTCAGCGTCGCCGGAGCCGCACTCGTCGCCCCGCTCGCCGGGACGTCGGTTGCCGGCGCCTCGCTCGCGCCGACCCAGGGCGAGACGAGCGGCAGCAACGTCACCGCTGTCAGCGACGACACCGTCCAGACCAAGGCGACGATCAGCGGCGCCACGGTCATCACGCGCGCCAAGAAGTGGCTGACGGCCAACAACGGCAAGCCCGTCCCGTACAGCCAGGTCTCGAACTGGAAGGACGGCTACCGCCAGGACTGCTCCGGCTTCGTGAGCATGGCCTACGCGTACGGCAAGCCCGGCCTCAACACGGTCGGTCTGGCCGACTCCAGCGTCAGCACGAGGTTCACCAGCAAGAACAACCTCAGGAAGGGCGACACGATCATCGACCCCAACGGCACGAGCACCTCGCGCCACGTGGTCCTGTTCGAGAAGTGGGCCAACTCGGCCAAGACCCAGTACTGGGCCGTCGAGCAGCGCGGCACCTACGGCACCACCTACCGCAAGCTGTCGTACGGCATCGGCTCGGACCAGTACGACTTCTACCGCCAGAAGAAGCTGTCCTGACTCCCTCCGCAGCACGACGGCGCCCCACCCTCACCGGGTGGGGCGCCGTCTCCGTTCGAGCAGGTCGTGGGCGGCTCCGGGTCAGCAGCCGCCGCAGGTGTGGAAGGTGACGTCCCAGTGGCTGCCCTCCTGGGCGTACTCGTTGCCGGCTCCCGACCGGTAGAGCCGCGCTCCGTCGCTGCGGGTGCCGACGTACGTGAACGTGTTCGTCACGTACGACGTCAGGCAGCTGGAGAGGCTGAAGTCCAGCTTGTAGCCGTTCGCGTGGCTGTAGGTGCCACCCGCGTGACCGGTCTCGGTTCCGCCCGTGATGTTGAGTGCGCAGCCGCTGGCGGACCTCAACGTGCGGGCGCCGTCCACGCTGGTCTGGCGCAGCCCGTCGAACGACGTGCACGTGGGGTTGGTCCGGTCGGTGCATCCGCCCGACGACGACCACGTGATGCCGGCCGCTCTGAACGCCGACTCGGCCTGGGCCTGCGTCACCGCCGAGGCCGACGTGGAGAGGCCGACCACGGCGCCGAGACCGAGCATCGTGCCGGTCAGGAGCACCGCGAGGCGGCGGAGGACGGACGGTCTGGTGCTGTTCCCCGATGTGTTCATGCCCTCCATGCCAACCCGAGGAACCGGCATGGCGCAACCCCCTCCGGGTGACGCTCAGGCGACCAGAACCTGACGCAGCCGCTCGGCGTAGGCCGCAGCCTCGCCTTCCTCGTACGTCGTGCGGGGCCAGAAGAAGCCGCGCAGACCGTCGCCCTTGGTGCGGGGGACCACGTGCACGTGCAGGTGGGGGACGCTCTGCGACACCACGTTGTTCATCGCCACGAACGTGCCCTGGGCGCCCAGGGCCGACGTCATCGCCGCAGCAGTGCGACGGGCCGCGGAGAACAGCGGGACCGTCAGCTCGTCCGGGAGCTCGAGCAACGTGTCCACGTGGACGCGGGGGACGAGTAGCGTGTGACCCCTGAAGACGGGACGATTGTCCAAGAACCCCACGACCGCCGGCTCGTCGAGCACCACCTCGGCAGGTTCGCTCCTACTGACCACGTCGCAGAACAGGCACGCCATGGCTCGATCCCAGCACACGACCGCACGCGCCGCGCGCCGGCCGGCGCTGCTGGCGGGCCTGGTGGTGGCACTCGTCCTCGCGGGGCTGGGGCCCGCCGACGCGGCGTCGCGTCGCGTGTCGCTGACGGTCGCCCCCACGACTCCTCTGGTCGGGGCGAGCGTGAGCGTCTCGGGGACCGTGACGTCCACGCCTCGTCGCACCAAGGTCGTGCTGCAGCGTTGGAGCGGCCGTCGCTGGCTGAGCCTCTCCACCGTGCGCACGGGGACGCGCGGGCGATTCACGGCACGCACCGCCGCGGCGTCACCCGGTCGCTGGTCCTATCGCGTCCGGGTGCCGGCCGCAGGCAAGCGGAAGGCGGTGACCAGTGGTGTCCGGCGCGTGGACGTGCTCCGGGGCAGCAGCGTGAGCCTGTCCGTCGAGCGCCGGTCCGCGGCGTGGACGTTCGTGCAGGTGAGGGGTCTCGTGAGGAACGCGCGGACGGGCGCGCCGGTCCGTCTCGAGCGCCGGGTCGCGGGCGCCTGGCGGCGGGCCGCCGACGGCAGGGTGGGCGCCGGCAGCCGCTACGACGTCGGTCTCGAGCTGCCGGTCGGCACCTCCTCCGTGCGCGTCGTCGCGCCGCGCGACGCATACCGTGCCGCGGCCGTCAGTCCCACTGTCACCGTCACGGTGGCGCCGCCTCCGGCGACCGGCTCGAGCGCGACTCCCACTCCGCCGGCGCAGCCTGCGGCCGAGCCGTCGCGCACGGTCTCCGGCACGATCACGGGCCAGGTCACCTGGGCGGCGGGAAGCACCGTCGTGCTCACCGGTCCGGTCGACGTCGCGGCGGGCGCCACCCTCACGGTGGAGGACGGCGTGGTGGTGCGCTCCGCCGGCCACGCCCTCACCGTCCACGGGACCCTGCGGGCCGGTCGCTCGGGCACCACCACCTTCACGTCCACGTCGACGGCCCCCCGAGCGGGCGACTGGCCGGGCATCCGGGTCGCTCGGCGCGGGCACGCCGACCTCGGGCGGTCGCACGTGTCCGGTGCCGACACCGCACTGCGAGTCGTCCGGGGCGGGTCCGCCCAGTGGCGTGGATCGGTCGCGGCCTCCGCCGCCGGCCTCGACTCCGACGGGTTCGCCGACGCCCGCCACGTCGACTGGGGGAGCCCGACGGGGCCCGCGGCCTTCGGCACCGGCGCCGCCGTGCGGGGGTACGGCGCGCTGGTGGTTCCGTGGCAGGGCTTCACGCCGGGCACGGGCAGCACGTGGCTCGCCGAGGACGCACCGCAGGTGCCCTGCGTCGACGTGGTCCTGGTCGGGGCACGTGGCTCGGGCGAGGCGCCGCAGGGCTCGGACGCCTACGAGGACGCGGCCTTCGGCGGGACGGGAGTCCCGACGTTCGGCGTGCTGCACGGTGCCTACTCGACGGTGCAGGAGGCCCGTCCGGCCACCTCGTTCACGGTGGTGCCCGTCCGGTACGCGGCGGCCGGGTACCCGCCGGCCGACGACTCGGTCGACTGGCCCACGTTCTCGGCGAGCCTGCGGGGCGGTGCCGACGCCGTCGCGGCGCTCACCGCCGACGTCGCGCGTCGCTGCCCCGACAGCCTGGTGGTCCTCGTGGGTGCCTCCCAGGGTGCTGCCGCCGTGCGAGCCGGACTGGTCCAGGCCGACGGGGCGGGTCGGGACGCCGTCGCCGCCGTCGGCCTCCTCGCCGACCCCAGCACCGTCCCGGACGCGAGGGAGACGATCTGGTCGACCTCGTGGACCACCCGGTCCGTCCCGAAGGTCGGTGGCGTCGTCCCGATGTCCTCGTTCGCGCAGGCCGCGACGACCGACCTGCCCGACGACGTCGCCGCACGCACCCTCGCGCTGTGCCACGAGGGTGACGCGGTCTGTGACGCCGGTCCCGACGCCTCGATCGAGCGGCACGCGGACTACTCCGCGCAGGAGACCCTCGACCTGGGCGCGGCCCTGGGCCGTCTGGTGCTCGACCGTCTCGGCGACCGCTGAACCGCCCGGCCGAGCGGCCGCACCCGGGGCCCTGGCGGTAGCCTCGACAGGTGGCCACCGACTTCGCAGAGCAGATCAAGGAGCTCAGCGCGACCCTGACCTCCATCGAGAAGGTCCTCGACCTCGACGCGATGCAGACCGAGATCGACGAGCTGCAGGAGGAGGTCGGCGCACCCGACCTCTGGGACGACCAGGCGAACGCCCAGCGCGTCACCGGTCGACTCTCCGTGCTGCAGTCGCAGATGGAGCGCATCGTCGAGCTGCGCAGCCGCCTCGAGGACCTCGAGGTGCTGGTCGAGCTCTCCCAGGAGGAGGGCGACGCCGACTCCCTCGCCGAGGCCGAGACCGAGCTGACCCGCCTGAAAGCCCTCGTCGAGTCGCTGGAGGTCCGCACGCTGCTCTCGGGTGAGTACGACGAGCGCGAGGCCCTCGTCTCGATCCGCTCCGGCGCCGGCGGTGTGGACGCGGCCGACTTCGCGCTGATGCTGCAGCGCATGTACATCCGCTGGGCCGAGCGGCACGGATACCCCGTCCAGATCTACGACACCTCCTACGCCGAGGAGGCCGGCATCAAGTCGACCACCTTCGCGGTCAAGGCCCCGTACGCCTACGGCACCCTGTCCGTGGAGTCCGGCACGCACCGGCTCGTGCGCATCTCGCCCTTCGACAACCAGGGCCGACGCCAGACCTCGTTCGCGGCCATCGAGGTCGTGCCCGTGCTCGAGCAGACCGACGAGATCGACGTCCCGGAGGAGGAGATCCGCGTCGACGTGTACCGCTCGTCCGGTCCGGGCGGTCAGTCCGTCAACACCACCGACTCCGCGGTGCGGCTCACCCACATCCCCACCGGCGTGGTCGTCAGCTGCCAGAACGAGAAGAGCCAGCTGCAGAACAAGGCCAGCGCCATGGTGATCCTCAAGGCCAAGCTGCTCGCGCTCAAGAAGGCCGAGGAGCGTGCCCACCTCGATGAGCTGCGCGGTGACGTGCAGGCGTCGTGGGGCGACCAGATGCGCAACTACGTGCTCAACCCGTACCAGATGGTCAAGGACCTGCGCACCGATCACGAGACCGGCCAGACCCAAGCCGTCCTCGACGGCGAGATCGACGACTTCATCGAGGCCGGCATCCGCTGGCGCAAGAACCAGGAGACGGCGAACGCCTGACGCCCTAGGTGCGCCGCGACCGGTGCAGCAGGTACAGGAAGTACGGCGTGCCGATGGCCGCGGTCAGCAGGCTGGCCGACAGCTGCGTCGGCGCCACGACCGTGCGGCCGAGCAGGTCCGACAGGCTCAGCACGATCGCGCCCAGCAGTGCCGCCACCGGGATCACGAGACGGTGACGCCGCCCCACCAGAGCACGTGCGGCGTGGGGCGCCACGAGCCCCACGAAGCCGACGACGCCGATGACCGAGACCGCCGCCGCCGTGAGCAGCGTGCCGCTGCCGAGCAGCAGCAGACGCGAACGGGCGGGGTCCACCCCGACCACGCGCGGCGTGTCCTCGTCGACCGACAGCAGGTCGAGACGACGTGACGCCGCGAAGGCGATCGGCAGGAGGACGACGCACGCGACCACGAGCGGCGTCAGGTGCTCGTAGGCGCGACCGTAGGTCGACCCCGACAGCCAGGTGAGTGCCTTGGCCGCGTTGAACGGGTCGGTGGCCACGATCAGCACGGTCACGGTGGCCGTGGCGCCGTAGGCCACGCCCACGCCCAGCAGCACGAGCCGGTCGGTGGCGAAGCCGCTGCGTGCGGCGAGGCCGAACACGAGCGTCGCGGCCAGCAGCGCCCCGGTCACGCTCGCCCCCGAGATCGCCCAGAAGCTCGCGGCCGGCACCGCAGTGACCACGACGACGGCCCCGACCGAGGCGCCTCCGGACACGCCGAGCAGGGTCGGGTCCGCGAGGGGGTTGCGGGTCACGCCCTGGATGAGTGCACCCGACACGGCCAGCGCGACCCCGGCGAGCACGGCCGCGACGATCCGCGGCGCCCGGGCGTCCATGACGCTCGACGTGATCGGGCCACCGCGGCCGGCGAGCCAGTTGAGCAGGTCGCCGACCAGGAACATCCGGTCGCCCACCAGCATCGACGCGCCCGCGACCACCACCAGCAGGACCACCAGCACGCCGATCAGCAGACCGGGGCGACGCACCCCCAGTCCGCGCACGTCGAGCGCGTTGCCCGCCTCGTCCAGCCGTGATGCGCGCAGCCGCATCGCGAAGCCGACCAGCACCACCGCGCCGAGGATCGTGGTGGCCACCCCGGTGGGCACCTGCACCGCCCGTTGGGAGCCCATGACCGCCCGCACCGTCACGTCGGCGAGCAGCACCACCGCCACGCCGGCCAGGCCCGACAGCGGCACGAGCGCACGGTGACGGTGCAGGCCCTTGACCCGCGACGTGCCCAGCCGCACGAGGGCGGGGGCGACGAGACCGATGAAGCCGATGGGCCCGGCCACGGTCACGGAGACCGCCGAGAGCAGGACGGCCAGGACGATCACCGTCAGCTGGGTCCTGCGCACCGGCACGCCCAGCGACCGGGCCTCGTCGTCGCCGAGGGTGAGCAGGTCGAGGCGTCGCGCGTGCAGCAGCGTCACGGCCACCACCACGACCATGAGCGGGGCCATCAGGCGCAGCGTGCCGAAGCCGTTCTGGCTGAGCGTCCCCGCCTGCCACGCCTGCAGGCCGATGGCGCCCTGCGGGTCGAGGATGATCAGCATCGTCGAGATCGCCATGAAGCCCAGCGAGATCACGGTGCCCGCGAGCACCAGCCGGACGGTGCCGTACTCGGTGCCCGCCAGCGCGAAGACGACGAGAGCCGCGAGGAGGCCGCCACCGAAGGCGAGCACGAGGTCGCCCGCGATCACCGACGGCACGCCGACCGTCGCGCCGACGGTGACGGCGAGGAACGCTCCGGAGTTCACCGCGAGCGTGTCGGGGGAGGCCAGCATGTTGCGCGCCACCGACTGCATCACGGCGCCGGCGACGCCGAGGGACAGGCCCACGACCACGCCCGCGGCCAGGCGCGGCAGACGTGACTCGACGACGACCGCGGTCGCCTGCCCCGACCCGGTCCTGGTGAGCCAGCCCCACAGCTCCGGGACGCCGACGTCGGCGGTGCCCTGCACCACGTGCACGGCCGACACCACGAGGATGGCGATCAACAGCCCGAGGGCCACGACCGCGACCCTCCACACGGAGGTGGGCGCGCCGACCGGCGTCGGGGAGGTGTGCTCCTCGACGCCGGGGCGCTCTGCCGTCAGGGTCATGGGGCCGTGAGGGTCATGCGGTCGTGGCCTCGGGGTCCAGGTCGTCAGTCGCTCAGGAGACCTGGTCCGCGACGGCGTCCAGGAACTGGATCATCGACTTCGGACCACCGAACATCCAGATCTTGTCGGGGAAGCGGACCACGTCGCCGCTCTCCACGAACGGCAGCGACGTCCAGACGGTGTTGTCCTTCAGCGTGTCCGCGTACGGGTCGGTCTCGGCGTCGTTGGCGATGTACCAGTACTGCGTGTCGTCGGGCAGCTTGGTCAGGCCCTCCACGTCGGTCTGGGCCAGGCCGTAGGCCGGGTCGGGCTCGAGGCCGTCGATGGCGTCCCAGGCGTTCTCGAAGCCGAGCTCGCCCAGGATCGTGCCGAGCTGCGACGTGGCCGTGTAGGGCCGGACCGAGACGGCGTCGCCGGTGTCGTAGGCGTCGCTGAACGCCACGGTGGCGCCGGCGGCGTCGGAGTCGGCGACGGCCTTCTTGGTGTCGGCGAGCTTCTCGTCGAACTCGGCCTTCAGGTCCTTCGCCTCGTCCTCGGTGCCGGTGGCCTTGGCCACCAGGTCGAGGTTGGCGAACATCTGGTCGATCTGCTCGCCGGCCTTGCCGCCGGGCAGCACGATCACCGGGATGGTCTTCTCGATCTGCTCCACGGCATCGCCGGCGAGGGTGTCGGTGACGACGAGCGCGTCGAGGTCGAGCGAGGCCAGCGTGTCCAGGCTCGGCTCGCCACGCGTGCCGAGGTCGGTCACGTCGTCGCCGAGCTCCACCGCGCTGTCCCAGGTGGCGAAGCCCTTGACGTCGGACACGCCGACCGGCTGGACGCCGAGCGACACGAGGTACTCGGCCGCGTTCCACTCAGTTGCGGCCACGCGGGTGGCGGGACCGTCGAGGGTGATCTCCTTGCCGCGCGAGTCGGTGAGGGTGATCTTCTCCCCGCTGGACTCCGAGGAGCCGTCGGAGGCGTCCTCGGTGGTGCCGCAGGCGGCGAGCACGGTGGCGAGCAGGGCGGTGGCTGCCACGAGCGGCAGGCGGATGGACGTCACGGGTTCTCCTGAAGGGGGGTCGGACGGGTGTGGTGACGGGCCACGGCGCGGGTGCGGACGTGGCCGGTGGAGGGGTCGACGTGGACGTCGACCTGGATGCCGTAGGCGGCGCTCAAGCGCGCCGAGGTGAGGACGTCGGCGGGAGGGCCGGCCGCGTCGACGCGGCCGTCGACGAGCAGCACGACGTCGTCGGCGATCGCGGCGGCCTGGTCGAGGTCGTGCAGGACGATGCCGATCGCGATGTCGTGGTGGTCGGCGAGGTCGCGGACCGTGTCGAGCAGCTCCACCTGGTAGCGCAGGTCCAGGAACGTGGTGGGTTCGTCGAGCAGCAGCACGGCCGTGTCCTGCGCCAGGCAGCTGGCCAGCCAGACGCGCTGCAGCTGCCCGCCCGACAGGGTGTCGACGGGACGGTCGGCGAGCTCGGTGACGCCGCACATCCCCATCACGCGGTCGACGACGACGGCGCCGTCGGGGTCGCCACCGCCCCAGCGGCCGCGGTGCGGGTGGCGGCCGTACTCCACGACCTCCCGGACCGACACGCCGCCGGGCACGCTCCGCGACTGCGAGAGCAGGGTGAGCCGCGTGGCCAGGTCACGGCCGGGCAGGTCGCCGACGGCGGTGCCGTCGCCCAGCTCCACCCGGCCGGACTCCGGCTCGTGCAGGTGGGCCAGCGACCGCAGCAGGGTCGACTTGCCCGAGCCGTTCGGTCCGATCAGCGCCGTGACCCGGCCCGCGTGCAGTGCGACGTCGACGTCGTGGACGACCGTCGCGCGTCGGTAGCCGGCCACGATGCCGGTGCCGCGGAGCTGAAGGGTCGAGGTGCGGGGCACGCGACAAAGGTAAGGCACACCTATGTGACGCGTCGACGTCGGCCCCGCACCTCACACCTGCACGGGCTGCGTCGTCGTAGGGGTGTGAACACGACGACACGACGATCGATCCTGCTGGTGACCGCGGTCATCGGGCTCTACGTCGGGCTGTGGGCGGCCGCTGCGCCGCGCTCCTTCTACGACTCGTTCCCCGGCCTCGGCTCGGTGTGGGTCGCGGTGGACGGCCCGTACAACGAGCACCTGGTGCGCGACGTCGGGGCGCTCTACCTCGGCCTCGCCGCTGCGAGCGTGGTCGCAGCAGCGAGCCACCGCGTCGAGGGCGGTCGTGCGGTCGGCGTGGCATGGCTGGTGTTCTCGGTTCCCCACCTGACCTACCACCTGGCGCACCTGGAGGGCTTCACCGTCCGGGACGTCATCGGTCAGGTCGTCGCGCTGAGCGCCACGGTGGTGCTCGCGGTACCGCTGGTCGCCCCTGCCCGGGCGAGAAGCACCGAACGTCCCACAGGAAGGAAGACGCCATGAAGATCGCCGTCGCCGGAGGAACCGGCATGGTCGGGAGGCACGTCGTCGACGTCGCCCGCGCCGAGGGCCACGAGGTCGTCGTGCTGTCGCGTGCGGCGGGGGTGGACCTCACCGGAGGCGAGGGCCTCGACGTCGCCCTCGCCGGGGTCGACGTCGTCGTCGACGTCACCTCGACCGCGACACAGGACGCGCAGGAGTCACGACGGTTCTTCGACGCGGTGACCCGCCACCTGCTCGCGGCGGAGGAGCGTGCCGGGGTGGGTCACCACGTGGCGCTCGGCATCGTCGGCAGCGACCGCGCGACCGGCGGCTACTACGCCGGCAAGGTGCACCAGGAGCAGCTCGTCGAGTCCGGTGCCGTGCCCTGGACGATCCTGCGCGCGACCCAGTTCCACGAGTTCGCCCAGCAGCTGCACGGGCAGGTCACCGTCGGACCCCTGGTGCTCGTCCCGGTCATGCGCAGCGAGCCCGTCGCGGCTCGCGAGGTGGCCGAGCGTCTCGTCACGCTCGCCGCCGGCGAGCCGGTCGGACGGGCCACCGACCTGGGCGGCCCCGACGTCCGCCGCATGGTCGACATGGTGCGGGCGTACGCGCGACGGGCTGGTGACCGACGGCCCGTCCTCGCCCTGCCGCTGCCCGGCCCGCTCGGTCGTGGCATGCGCAACGGAGCGCTGCTCACGCGCGACGGAGCCGACCACGGCACGACCAGCTTCGAGACCTGGCTGTCGAGCGTCACTCCGGACGCCGTCCGATGACCAGCGATGATGACCCGATGAGTGAACCGTCGCTGGGTCCGGCGCTCGCGGAGCGTGAGCGGCTCCTGGCCACCGCCTTCCGACTGCTGGGCACGCGGGCGGACGCCGAGGACGCCGTGCAGGAGGCCTATGCACGCTGGTACCGGCTCGACGACGCCGAGCGCGCCGCCGTCCGACGTCCGGGCGCGTGGCTCACCACGGTGGTGAGCCGTGTCTGCCTGGACCAGCTCGGCTCCGCGAGGGCTCGTCGGGAGCGGTACGTCGGTCCGTGGCTGCCCGAGCCGCTGCCCGACCCCGATGCGCTGAGCGACCCCGCCGACCGGGTGACGCTGGACGACCAGGTGACGTCGGCGGTCATGGTGCTGCTGGAGTCGTTGACCCCGGCCGAGCGGGTCTCGTTCGTGCTGCACGACGTCTTCGGTCTGCCGTTCGACGAGGTCGCGGCGGTGGTGGGCCGCTCACCGCAGGCCTGCCGCAAGCTCGCCTCGGCGGCTCGTGCCGACCTGCGCGAGCGGCGCCGGCGTGAGGCCGCCGCGCGGGATCACGACGCGGTGGTGCGGTCCTTTCTCGCGGCCTGCGCCACCGGTGACATCGCCCAGCTGCTGCCGTTGCTCGACCCCGACGTCTCGCTCGCGTCGGACGGAGGCGGCATCGTCCGGGCCGCCCGCAACGTG
>NZ_LMMY01000010.1:42257-98374 GCF_001422865.1 Aeromicrobium sp. Leaf272 | reverse complement strand
CCTTCGAGCCGGTGGGTGTCGAGGGCCGCACCGGCGTGCTGGTCCGACGCGGGTCCGAGGTTGCCGGTGTGGTCGCCTTCGACGTGCGCGAGGTGATCCACGACGTGTGGATCACGGTCAACCCCGAGAAGCTCGGCGCCTGGGCCTGAGCGGACGCCTCAGGCCGTGGGTCCGACGGCCCGCGCCGCTGCCGCGTTGGCCACGCGGTCGACCCGTGCCACGTGCTCGTCCCAGTCCATGCCCTCGGGCAGGTTGGTGGAGTCCGGGCGCAGGCCCGCGGAGCCGTCGAGACCCTCACGCAGCACGTCCGCGTGCCCGGCGTGGCGGTGGGCCTCGGCGATCATGTGCACCAGGGCCTGGTGCAGCGTGACCCGGGCTCGCGGACCGCTCCACCAGGGCACCGCCCCCTCGGCGTCGATCGCGAGCGCCGCGATCGTGGCGTCGGCATGCGCCCACGCACGGTCGACGTAGGCCAGCGCGTCGTCCAGCGAGACCTCGGGCGGGACCACGAAGTCGGCGTGCGGGTCGGCGTCGACGTCGGGCGTCGGCTCGGGGAAGGGCCGGTCGAAGACCACGCCGAAGTACTCGGCCGCACAGACCGCCGTGTGGTGCACGAGACCGAGCAGGCTGAGCCCGGTGGGGGTGAGGCTGCGGCGGGCGTCGAGCTCACCCAGCCCGTCGATCTTGAAGCGCAGGGCGTCGCGCGCCCCGTGGAGGTAGCGGTGCAGGTCGTCCTTGACGGTGTCGGTCCTGAGGGTGTCGCTCTTGACGGGGTCGCTTCCGATGGGGTCGGGCATGACTCGACCCTGCCACCGTGCGGTGACAGGGTCGAGTCCCCCGAGATCGGTGGGCAGGTGATCCGTGCCGTCAGTCGCCGGAGCTGAAGGCCGCGTCGAACGCCGCGTCCGGCGCGTCGAACAGGTTGCGGCGCACGTACTCCAGCGCCTCCGGTGCCCCGAGCAGACGGTCCATGCCGGCGTCCTCCCACTCCACCGACACCGGACCGTCGTAGCCGATGGTGTTCAGCATGCGGAAGCACGCCTCCCACGGCACGTCACCGCGACCGGTGGACACGAAGTCCCAGCCGCGTCGCGGGTCGGCCCACGGCAGGTGGGAGCCGAGGATGCCGTTGCGTCCGTTGCCCACCTGCTTCTTCGCGTCCTTGCAGTCCACGTGGTAGATCCGCTCGCGGAAGTCCCACAGGAAGCCGAGCGGGTCGAGCTCCTGCCACACGAAGTGCGACGGGTCCCAGTTGAGCCCGAACGCCGGCCTGTGGTCCACGGCCTCCAGCGCCCGCTGCGTGGTCCAGTAGTCGTAGGCGATCTCGCTGGGGTGCACCTCGTGGGCGAAGCGCACGCCCTCCTCGTCGAACACGTCGAGGATGGGGTTCCAGCGGTCCGCGAAGTCCTGGTAACCCGCGTCGACCATGGCCTGCGTGGCCGGCGGGAACATGGCCACGTACTTCCAGATCGACGAGCCGGTGAAGCCGACCACCGTGTCGACGCCGAGCATCCGGGCCGCACGGGCGGTGTTCTTCATCTCCTCCGCGGCGCGCTGACGCACGCCCTCGGGGTCGCCGTCGCCCCACACGCGCGAGCCGACGATGTCCTGGTGGCGCTGGTCGATCGGGTCGTCGCAGACCGCCTGGCCCTTGAGGTGGTTGGAGATCGCGAAGACCTGGAGACCGTGGCGGTCGAGGATCTCCTTGCGCGTCGCGATGTAGTCCGGGTCCTCCACGGCGGCCCAGGGGTCGAGGTGATCGCCCCAGCAGGCGATCTCCAGACCGTCGTAGCCCCAGCCGGCGGCCAGCTCAGCCACCTGCTCGAAGGGCAGGTCGGCCCACTGGCCGGTGAACAGCGTGATCGGTCGTGCCATCGTCATGCTCCCGTCTTCTGGATGGTGCCGGCTGCGTCGCTGCTGGCCTCGACGGCCGCGAGCACCCGCTGCACGGCGAGCCCGTCGGCGAACGACGGGGCCGGGTCGGTGCCCTCGGCGATGTGGTGCACCAGGTCGACGACCTGGTGGGTGAAGCCGTGCTCGTAGCCGAGCCCGTGGCCCGGGGGCCACCAGGCGGCGACGTAGGGGTGGTCGGCCTCGGTGACGAGGATGCGGCGGAACCCGGCCTCCTCGGCGGGCAGCGTCGCGTCGTGCAGCTCGAGGACGTTCATGTCCTCGAAGTCGAAGGCGATCGACCCGAGCGAGCCGTTGACCTCCAGGCGCAGGGCGTTCTTGCGACCCGTGGCGAACCGGGTCGCCTCGAACACGCCGAGGGCGCCGTCGTCGAAGCGGGCGGTGAACGCGGCGGCGTCGTCGACGGTCACGTCGGCCCGCTCGCCCGAGCCGCCGGTGCCGCCGAGCGTCGCGCGCTCGCCCGCGACCGGACGGCTCGTCACGAAGGTCTCCATCAGGCCGCTGACGGTCGTGATGGCGCTGCCGGTCACGAACTGGGCCATGTCGATGACGTGGGCGCCGATGTCGCCCAGCGCGCCCGAGCCGGCCTTGCTCTTGTCCAGCCGCCAGCTCATCGGGGCGTCCTCGTCGACCAGCCAGTCCTGGAGGTACTGACCACGGACGTGCCGGATCGTGCCGAGGCGTCCCGACGCCACGATGCGCTGCGCCAGCGAGACGGCGGGGACCCTCCGGTAGGTGAAGCCCACCATGGCGCGCACGCCCCGGGCCGACGCGGCCGCTGCGGCCTCGGCCATCGCCTCGGCCTCCTCGACGGTGTTGGCCAGCGGCTTCTCGCACAGGACGTGCTTGCCGGCCTCGAGGGCGGCGATCGCGATCTCCGCGTGCGTGTCGCCCGGCGTGCAGATGTCGATGACGTCGATGTCGTCGCGCTCCAGGAGCCGACGCCAGTCGGTCTCGACGGACTCCCAGCCGAAACGGTCGGCCACGGCGCCCGCGGCGTCGGCGTCACGTCCGCAGATCGCGGCCAGGCGGGGTCGTCGGGGGAGGTCGAAGAAGGCCGGGGCGGTGCGCCAGGCCTGCGAGTGCGCGGCGCCCATGAAGGCGTACCCCACCATCGCGACACCGAGCTCATCCTTGGGCTCGTTCGTGGGCTCCTTCGTGGGCCCGTTCGTCGTCTCGCTCATGTGTGTCCTCGTCGTGAAGGGAGGCCCGCCCGCACCGCATGGAGTCGGCGCGGGCGGGCCCGGGTGGTGGGGCTCAGGACTCGAAGGCGGAGTCCATGTACTCGTCCACGTTGTCCTTCGTGACGACCGGGGCGGCCAGCTGCACCTTGCGCGGAACCTGCACCTCGGCGAGGTCGGACATCGACTTCCCCTGCGCGATCAGACGCGCCAGCTTGATGCCGTCGGCGGCCTGCGTCGACGGGTAGATGACCGTCGCCTTGAGCACCGTGTTGTCAGCCTTGATGTCGCGCATGACGTTGGCCGAGCCGGCGCCACCGATCATGACGAACTCGTCGCGGTTGGCGTTCTTGATCGCGGCGAGCACGCCGACACCCTGGTCGTCGTCGTGGTTCCAGAGGTAGTCGATCTTCGGGGCGGCCTGGAGCAGGTTCGAGGCCACGCGCTCGCCGGACTCGACCGTGAACTCGGCGGCGACGCGGTTCTCGACCTCGAGGCCGCACTTCTTCAGGGCGTCGGAGAAGCCCTTCGAGCGTTCCTGCGTCAGGGGCAGGGAGTCGATGCCCGCGATCTCCGCGACGACCTTGTCCTCGTCGCCCGCGGCCTGCTCGCACACGTAGGTGCCGGCCGAGACGCCCATGCCGTAGTTGTCGCCGAGCACCGTGGTGCGGGCGGCGAAGGGGGAGTCGAACTCGCGGTCGACGTTGATGACCGGGATGCCGGCCTCCATCGCCTTGAGCGCGACCGGCGTCATGGCGGCACCGTCGAACGGCAGCAGCACGATCGCGTCGACCTTGTCGTTGATGAAGGTCTCCACCTGCGAGATCTGCAGGCCGACCTCGTTCGTGCCCTCGGCGACCTTCAGGTCGACGTCGTCGTACTGCTCGGCCTGGGCCTTCGCCGAGCTCGTGATCGCACCCATCCAGCCGTGGTCGGCCGCAGGGGCGGAGAAGCCGATGGTGACGGTGTCACCGGACTTGTCGTTGTCGGTGTTGCTCTTGCTGGCTCCGGTGGAGCCGGAGTCGTCGGAGCTGTTGGTGCAGGCGCCGAGGACGAGCGTGGCGGCAGCGAGGGCGCCGAAGGCGGCGACCGTGCGGCGGCGGGGGCGGATCGTGGTCATGACACTCCTGGGTGGGGGTTATGTGGTGGTGCGGTTCGCGATCCGCTGCTGCAGGAGCACAGCGATCACGATGATCACGCCCTTGGCGACGGCCTGGGCCGAGATCGACAGGTTGTTGAGCGTGAAGACATTGGTGAGGACGGTGAAGATCAGGACGCCGAAGAGCGTCCCGGTCACGGTCCCGCGGCCGCCGCTGAGCAGCGTGCCGCCGATCACGACGGCGGCGATGGCGTCGAGCTCGTAGAGCTGGCCGTGCGTCGACGTGCCGGTGGTGGTGCGCGACATGAGCATCACGGCGGCGATGCCGCACGTGGTTCCGAGCAGGGCGTAGAGGTACACGGTGTGGCGCTGGACCTTGATGCCGGCCAGGCGCGCGGCCTCGGGGTTGCCGCCGACCGCGAAGGTCCGTCGGCCGAAGGTCGTGCGGTTCAGCAGGAACCACCCGCCGGCCGCCACCACGACGAAGATCACGACGATGAAGGGGATGCCGAGCGGCTCGGAGCCGAAGAGGTCGGTGAAGCCCTGGTTCCGGATGATCTGGGTCTTGCGGTCGGAGATGATCTCCGCGAGGCCCCGGGCCGCGGCGAGCATCGCCAGGGTGGCGATGAAGGGCACGATGCGGCCGTACGCGACCAGCAGCCCGTTGACCGCGCCGCAGGCGGCTCCCACCACCACGGCGGCGAAGACCATCGCGACCCAGCCGATGTCGTCGGCCATGGCCTGCGTGCCGGTGGTGGTGGCCCACACCGAGGAGAGCGCCACGATCGCGCCCACGGAGAGGTCGATGCCGCCGCCGGTGATGACGAACGTCATCCCGATGGAGACGACGCCGATGACGGACGCGGCGCGCAGCACGGTGAGCATGTTGTCGACGCTCGCGAAGCGCTCGCCCGACGTCGCGACGCCGATGATGCACAGCAGCAGGAGCGCGACGACGAGGCCGAGGTTGCGGCCGAGGCCGGAGCCCCCGGACATCGACCGGCGGGAGGGGGCCGGGACCGAGAGGGCCGGGTCCTTCCCGCTGTCGTGGGCGGTGCTGCCTGAGGGATCGGGGGTGACGGTCACGCGACGTCGCCTCTCTGGTCGGTCGTGGTCGGATGGTCCGCACCGTGCTCGTGCACGGCGAGGATGCGTTCGAGGACGCCGGACGCGTCGATCGCGTCGGCGGGGGAGTGGTGGACGACGCGGCCGTCGGCCAGGACGAGCACGCGGTGCGACAGACCGATCACCTCGTCGAGGTCGCTCGAGACCACGACGACGGCGACACCCTCGTCGGCGAGCGTGCGCACGAGCGCGTAGATCTCGGCCCGCGCGCCGACGTCGACGCCGCGGGTGGGCTCGTCGAGCAGCAGCACCTTGCAGCCGCGCAGCAGCCAGCGGGCCAGGACGACCTTCTGCTGGTTCCCGCCCGACAGCGTGCGCACGACGCGGGTGGGGGCGTCGGGGCGGACGTCGACCGAGCGCGTGGCGGCGTGGGCGGCGGCGAGCTCCTCGCCCTCCGTGCTGACGCCGAGCCGCGCGAAGCGACCGAGGCTCGCGAGCGAGACGTTGCGGTAGACGAGGTCGTCGAGCACCAGACCCTGGGACTTGCGCTCCTCGGGGCACAGGCCGATGCCGGCGCGGACCGCCGCCGGCACGGAGCCGTTCCGCAGGTCGGAGCCGTCGACGGTCACGGTGCCGCGGTGGGCGCGTCGGGCGCCGAAGACGGTCTCGAGGATCTCGCTGCGGCCCGCGCCGACCAGGCCGGCGATCCCGACGACCTCGCCGGGCCGCACGTCGAAGCTGACGTCCTCGAACTCGCCCGTGCGGGAGAGCCCCTCGACGCGCAGCAACGGGTCGGTGCCGGTGACGACGGGACGCTCGGGGAAGACGGAGGAGACCTCGCGGCCGGTCATGAGGGTGATGAGCTCGGACGTGGGCGTGTCCTTCGCCGACAGGTCGCCGGCCACGGTGCGCCCGTCCTTGAGGACGGTGAGCCGGTCGCCGATGCGCCGGATCTCCTCGAGGCGGTGGGAGATGTAGATGATGGCCGTCCCGGCTGCGCGCAGGTCCTCGACGACGCGGAAGAGGCCGTCGACCTCGTCGGGGTCGAGCACGGCGGACGGCTCGTCCATGACGATGACCTGGGCGTCGCGCGAGAGCGCACGGGCCATGGAGACGATCTGCTTGCCGGCGGCCGAGAGGCTGCCCACCTCGCGACCGGGTCGGATCTCCGCGTGGCCGAGGCGCTCGAGAAGGGCGCGGGCGGCCCGATTCGCCTCGACGGTGCGGGTGACGCCGCCGCGGGACATCTCGTGGCCGAGGAAGATGTTGTCCGCGACGCTCAGGCCGTCGACGAGGTCGAGCTCCTGGTAGATGGTGGCGATGCCGGTGTCGAGCGCGGCCTGTGGGCCCGCGAACGTCACGTCCTCGCCGCGCCAGGTGATGGTGCCGGCGTCCACGCCGTGCGCGCCGGCGAGCACCTTGATGAGCGTCGACTTGCCCGCACCGTTCTGGCCCAGGAGGCAGTGCACCTCGCCGGCGCGCACGACGAGGTCGACGCCGTCGAGCGCCCGGACTCCGGGGAACTCCTTGACGATCCCGCGCATCTCGAGCAGGGGCGGTGCCTGGGGGGTGGGCATGGCTGTGACCCTAGTCACCTCTTTTGTTGCTCGTCAAGCAAAAGTCTGATTGTGTTCGACTTATCTGCTGAGCAGGGCCGACAGAAGGGGTGTGGGAGACTCATGGTCATGACGTCGTCGTCGCTGCCGACCACGCTGGTCGGCGTCGGCGATCTCTTCCAGCACCTGCGCGACGGGCAGGCCTGGACGCGGGCCGAGCTCAGCCAGCGGTCGGCGCTGGGGCGGGCTCCCGTCACGGCGCGGGTCGACGCGATGCTGGCCGTCGGCCTCCTGCGCCCGACCGGCGAGACCGTCTCGACCGGCGGTCGGCCGCCCACCCGGTTCCGCTTCCACGGCGAGGCGCGCGTCGTCCTGGCGGTCGACCTCGGTGCCTCGCACGCGAGCGTCGCCCTGCTCGACCTCGCCGGCGAGGTCCTCGTCGAGCGGACGGTTCCGTGTGACATCGCGGACGGCCCCACCGTCGTGCTGGACCGGGTCACCTCGATCGGGCTCGAGCTGCTCGCCGACCGCGGTCGCCCGGTGTCCGACGTCGCCGGCGTCGGGATCGGTCTGCCCGGTCCGGTCGAGCACGCCGTCGGTCGACCGGTGAGTCCGCCGATCATGCCCGGCTGGCACGACTTCGACGTCCCCGGGCACCTCGGTCGCACGTTCTCCGGTCCGGTCCTCGTGGACAACGACGTGAACCTGATGGCGCTGGGCGAGCACGTGCGCGGCCACCGCGGCGAGCACCTGCTGCTCGTCAAGGTCGCCACCGGCATCGGAGCGGGCATCGTGTCCGACGGCCAGCTGCTGCGCGGCGCCCTCGGGTCGGCGGGTGACCTCGGGCACGTGCGGGTCTCCGACGCGGCCGACGCTCACTGCCGCTGCGGCAACACCGGCTGCCTCGAGGCCGTGGCCGCCGGGCCCGCCGTGGCGGCACGCCTGCGGGAGCAGGGTCTGTCCGTCGAGACGTCCCAGGACATCGTCGACGCGGTCAACCGCGGCGACGTGGTGGCGCTCAACGCCGTGCGCGACGCCGGCCGCAGCCTCGGCGAGGTGCTGGCCACCTGCGTCAACCTGCTCAACCCGTCGGTGATCGTCATCGGCGGCAAGCTGTCGGAGGCGGGGGAGTACCTGCTCGCCGGCGTCCGCGAGGTCGTCTACGAGCGGTCGCTCCCGCTCGCCACCAACCACCTGCGCATCGTCGCCACCACCGTCGGCAGCCTCGGGGGCGTCATCGGTGCCGGCGCCATGGTGATCGACGAGGTGCTGTCGCCGGCCGCCGTCGACGCCTACGTCGCGCAGGGCGCGTCCCAGCGCACGGCCTGAGCGATCCCGTCGGGACCCTCGGCCGTCCTCGCCGCGCGCCCCGCCTAGTCGTCGTCGCGGCGACGACGATTGAGCCCCGGCACCTTCTCGAGCATCGCCGCCAGGTCGGTGGCGGTGTCCAGCAGGGCGTGGATGTCGGGTCCCACGTTCCGCATGTCCTCGAGGATCGGCACGATGTCGGCCTCGAGCTTGTCGACGAGCATCGGCAGGTGGTCGATGAGCCCGACCAGCGCCTCGATCTCCTCGGGCGACGTCGTCTCGGAGATCCGCTGCAGCGTGGGCATCAGGTTCTTCGCGATCGGCGCGAGGTCGTCGAGCACCGGCCCGAACGTCTCGACCATGGCCTGGGCGCGGTCCAGCGTCGGCTGCACGCTGGCCACCGTGCCGGCGGTCCGCACCACCACGGCGTCCGCCGCGACCCGGGTGGCGTCGATGTCGTCGACCAGGCGATGCGCCCGCCGCACCAGGTCCTCGGCCGCGTCGAGCAGGCCGAGCGCGCGTGGCAGCGCCGACGTCGCCGCGTCGACGAGCTCGGGCAGGCGGCGAGGATCCGGCAGACGAGGCAGCATCTGGTCACCGTACCCACGGCGGGCGAGTCTGCACGGTGACGTGGAGCGACCTGCCTAGACTCGACGGGTGATTCGCTTCGACAAGGTCACCAAGACCTACCCGGGCCAGAAGCGTCCTGCCCTGGACGCCGTCGACCTGGAGATCGAGAAGGGGGAGTTCGTCTTCCTCGTCGGGTCCTCGGGGTCGGGCAAGTCCACCTTCCTGCGGCTCGTCCTCCGCGAGGCCCGGCCCACCACCGGCCGGGTGCACGTGGCGGGCAAGGAGATCAACAAGCTCTCCAGCTGGAAGGTGCCCAAGCTGCGCCGCCAGGTCGGCACCGTGTTCCAGGACTTCCGCCTCCTGCCGAACAAGACGGTCCACGAGAACGTGGCCTTCGCGCTGCAGGTCATCGGCAAGCACCGCTCCGAGATCGACACGCTCGTGCCCGAGACCCTCGAGATGGTCGGCCTGGAGGGCAAGGGGCACCGCATGCCCGACGAGCTCTCCGGTGGTGAGCAGCAGCGCGTGGCCATCGCCCGGGCGTTCGTGAACCGACCGATGATCCTCATCGCCGACGAGCCCACCGGCAACCTCGACCCCACCACCAGCGTCGGCATCATGAAGCTGCTCGACCGCATCAACCGCACCGACACCACTGTCGTCATGGCCACCCACGACTCCTCGATCGTCGACCAGATGCGCAAGCGCGTCATCGAGCTCGACGAGGGGCGCGTCGTGCGCGACGAGGCCCGCGGCATCTACGGCTACCAGTCCTGAGGCGATCACCGTGCGCACCATCATGAGCGAGCTCCGCGCGAGCCTGTCCCGCAACACGTCCATGACGATCTCCTTGATCGTCACCATGACCGTCTCGCTGCTGCTGGCCGCCCTCGGCCTGCTGCTGCAGAGCCAGGCCGACCGCACCGAGCAGTTCTACGGCGACAAGCTGCAGGTGCAGGTCAACCTGTGCACCGACAACTCCACCGCGCCGACGTGCGTGGGCGGGGCGGCCACCGACGAGCAGACCGCGGCGGTCCAGGAGGCGCTCTCCACGAACCCCGAGGTCAAGTCCTACGACGTGCGCTCCCCGCAGGAGAACTACGACAAGGCACGTGAGCTGCTCGGCCAGACCGACAGCGGCAAGGCCCAGCTCGAGACGGTCGAGCCGGCCGACTTCCCGGAGTCCTACTTCGTCACGCTCAACGACCCGCAGGAGTTCGACGGCCTCGTCAGCCAGGTCTCGGGCATGGACGGCGTCGGCAACGTGCAGTCGCTCAAGAAGCTGCTCGGGCCGCTGTTCGAGATCCTCGACAAGATGCGCTGGGCCGCCCTCGCCACGTCGCTCCTGCTCATCGTCGCGGCCATCCTCCAGGTCTCCAACACCATCCGCATGACCGCCTACGCGCGACGCCGCGAGATCGGCATCATGCGCCTGGTCGGAGCGTCCAGCTGGCACATCCAGCTGCCGTTCGTGCTGGAGTCGATGCTGGCCGCGGTGCTGTCGGCGGCCCTGGCGGCCGCCGGGCTGGCGGCCTTCATGTGGTTCGTCGTCTACGGCTACCTGCGCACCACGCTGGGCGAGCTGACGACCTGGATCCGATGGCAGGAGGCCGCCGCCGTCATGGGCTACACGACGGTCCTGGCCCTGCTGCTCGCGCTGGTCCCGACCCTCGTGATGACGCGGAAGTACCTTGACGTCTGAGCACCATGGCCTAGAGTCACACCAGTAACACCCGCACCATCCGCCTCATCGAGAGATGGCCGGCGGCCTGCCTCGCACCATTCCTTCCCCAACGCCGAGGTCCCATGTCTGTGCCCACGTCCCGCGATCCTCGACCCGCGGCCCGTCGTCATGCCCCCCGCCGCCACCTGCTCGGGCGTCATGTGGTCAGGGCCGTGGTCGCGGCCCTCGCGGCGAGCCTGATCGTCGTCGGCTTCACGAACCCCGTCCTGGCCGACAAGAAGGACGACCTCGAGCGGCAGAAGAAGGGCGTCAGCGGCAAGATCGATGGCGCCCAGAAGGCCCTCGACTCCTCCAGCGCGGCCTACAACAAGGCCGCCGCCGCTCTCGAGGCGGCGCAGTCGAAGCTGACCTCGGCACGCGCCACGCTCGGTGAGACCCGCGGTCAGCTGGCGGTCTCCCAGGCCGAGGACACGCGAATGCAGGCCGAGCTCGATCGCAGCGAAGCGGCGCTCGACAAGGCCGTCGCCGCCCTGAAGAAGGGCGAGAAGCGGCTCAAGAAGTCCGAGGAGTCCGTCGCCGCCTTCACCGTGGAGACCGTGCAGGACGGCGACCGCGGCATGCGCGCCTTCGGCGAGCTGCTGGGCGGCGAGAGCCCCACCACGTTCACCGACCGGATGAGCCTCAACGCCTCCGTGGGCGACGCGCAGGTCTCGCGCATGCAGAAGCTCGCGGCCGCCAAGGTGATGCTGCGACTCAACCGCGACAAGGTCGAGGAGCTGCGCGACCAGGTGGCCGTGGCCCGCAAGGCCGCCGCCGCCAACCTGCAGAAGATGACCGAGCTCGAGGCGGCCGCCGAGGCGCAGGCCGCCGAGGTCGGCGAGCTCGTCGACGCCCGCGCGAGTGCCAGCACCGCCGCGAAGGCCGCGCGGGCCGAGGACGCCAAGCTCCTGGCCGCGTACGAGGCCGAGCGCAACCGCCTGCAGTCCCAGCTGGAGGAGCTCGCCCGGCGCGAGCTCGAGAAGGCCAACAAGGGCGGCAAGGGCGGCGGCACCAGTGGAGGCGTCTCCGGGGGCGACAAGGGCGGTGCGCTCTCCTACCCCGTGAGCGGGCCGGTCACCTCGCCCTACGGCATGCGCGTGCACCCCGTCACGGGCGTGTACAAGCTGCACGACGGCACGGACTTCGGCGTCGGTAGTGGCACGCCGATCCGTGCGGCCGCGAGCGGCACGATCATCCAGCAGTACTACAACGCCGGGTACGGCAACCGCGTGATCCTCGCCAACGGCGTCAAGCGCGGCAAGAGCATCGTGACGACCTACAACCACCTGTCGCGGTTCGCCCGCGGCAGCGGTGCGAAGGTCTCGCGTGGCGAGGTCATCGGCTACGTCGGCAGCACCGGCTACTCCACGGGGTGCCACCTGCACTTCATGGTGCTGGCGAACGGCGGCACGACCAACCCGATGAGCTGGCTCTGACGAGGACGTCGGGTCCGACCCCCTAGGATGGGTCGGTGGCCAAGGAGACCGGGCGCAAGCTCATCGCGCAGAACAAGAAGGCGCGCCACGACTACCACATCGAGGACACCTACGAGGCCGGACTGGTCCTCACGGGGACCGAGGTGAAGTCGTTGCGTGCCGGTCGCGCGTCCCTGGTCGACGGCTTCGGCGAGATCGCGAACGGCGAGGCCTGGCTGATCCAGGTCCACATCCCGGAGTACAGCCAGGGCACGTGGACCAACCACGAGACCCGGCGTCGCCGCAAGATGCTGCTGAACCGCCAGGAGATCGACAAGATCGAGCAGCGCATCCAGGCCAAGGGCCTGACGATCGTGCCGCTCGCCCTGTACTTCCTCGACGGTCGCGCGAAGGTCGAGATCGCGCTGGCCCGAGGCAAGAAGCAGTACGACAAGCGGCACGCGATCGCCGAGCGGCAGGCCAAGGCCGACGCCCAGCGCGAGATCGGACGCAAGATCAAGGGCATCCGGTAGTGACGCTGTCCGACGCCGACCTCCCGGGGTTGGCCGACGACCTCGGGCTGCCGGGCCTGTTCGACGTGCACGTGCACTTCATGCACCCGAAGGTGCTCGCCAAGGTGTGGGCGTACTTCGATGCCGCCGGCCCCCTGCTCGGTCGTGCGTGGCCGATCGCGTACCGAGGGAGCGACGAGGAACGCGTCGAGCAGCTGCGTGCGATGGGCGTCAAGCACTTCTCCGCCCTGTCGTACGCGCACCGGCCCGGGGTCGCGGCCTTCATGAACGAGTGGACGCTGGGCTTCGCCGACCGTGTGCCCGAGGCGTTGCGCTCGGCCACCTTCTACCCCGAGGTCGAGGCGGCGTCCTACGTGCCGGGGCTCGTCGAGGGTGGGGTCGAGGTCTTCAAGGCCCACCTGCAGGTCGGCGACTTCGCCGCCGACGACCCGCTCCTCGACCCCGTGTGGGGCACGCTCGCCGAGAGCGGCACCCCCGTGGTGCTGCACGCCGGTTCCGGGCCCGCCCCGGGCACCCACACCGGGCCCGACGGACTGGCCCGGGTGCTGGACCGCTTCCCGGGCCTGCGGATCATCGTGGCGCACCTCGGCATGCCCGAGTACGCGGCGTTCCTCGACCTCGCCGACGCCCACCCCGACGTCCGCCTCGACGTGACGATGGCGCTCGTGGACTTCTGGGACGGCCCGCCACCGGTCGACGTCGCGCCCAGGCTCGCGGACCTGGGTGACCGGATCCTGCTGGGCACCGACTTCCCGAACATCCCGTACCCCTACGCCCACCAGGTCGAGGTGCTCCAGCGGCTCGACCTCGGCGAGGACTGGTTGCGGCGGGTGCTCTGGCGCAACGGCGCCGAGCTGTTCGGGTACACCTCGTGAGGCTCGACTCCGCCGCGGGACGGTGGCTCGTCGCTGCGATGGTCCTCGGCACGGGGATGGCGTTCCTCGACGGCTCCATCGTCAACCTGGCCCTGCCCGCGATCGACGGGGACCTCGACGCGGGCGTGGCGGGCCTGCAGTGGACGGTCAACGCCTACACGCTCACCCTGGCCGCCCTCATCCTCGTCGGTGGCTCGCTCGGCGACCGGTGGGGCCGACGTCGGGTCTTCCTCCTCGGCGTCGTGTGGTTCGCCGTGGCGTCCTTGGCCTGCGCGCTCGCGCCGACGATCGAGGTGCTCGTGGCGGCTCGGGGGCTGCAGGGGGTCGGCGGGGCCCTGCTGACGCCGGGGAGCCTCGCGATCATCTCGGCCTCGATCCACCCCGACGACCGGGGCCGCGCCATCGGCCTCTGGTCGGGCCTGGCCGGCGTCACGACGGCGCTCGGCCCGCTCGTCGGCGGCACGCTCGTCGACGCCGTGGGCTGGCGATCGGTCTTCTGGATCAACCTGCCCCTGGCCGCTGTGGTCGTCTGGGTCACGTGGCGGCACGTCCCGGAGTCGACGGGTGCGCAGGAGCGGCTCGACGTCGAGGGCTCGCTGCTGACGGTCGGCACCCTGGCCTTCCTGACCTACGGACTGGTCCAGCAGGAGTGGGTCCCGAGCCTCGCGGGCCTGGCCCTGCTGGTCGCCTTCGTGGTGCACCAGTGGCGCGCTCCGCACGCGCTGGTGCCGCTGTCCTTGTTCGCCGACCGCGTGTTCACGGCGGCGAACATCTGCACCTTCGCCATCTACGGCGCGCTCAGCGGCTCCATGTTCCTGCTGGTGCTGCAGCTGCAGTACGTGGCCGGGTACTCGCCGCTCGAGGCCGGCCTGGCGACGCTGCCCCTGACCGTGCTCATGCTGCTGTTCTCCTCGCGGGCGGGTGCCCTGGGCCAGCGCATCGGACCCCGTGTCCCGATGACCGTGGGGCCGCTGCTGTCGGCGGCGGGCCTGCTGCTGTACCTGCGCATCGGTGCCGATGCGAGCTTCTGGCTCGACGTGCTCCCCGGAGCGGTGCTCATGGGGCTCGGCCTCACCCTGCTGGTGGCGCCGCTCACCACGGCGGTGCTCGCTGCCGCACCGGACGACCAGGCCGGCATCGCCTCGGGCATCAACAACGCGGTCTCGCGGACGGCAGGCCTCCTCGCGGTGGCCGCGATCCCGCCGCTCGCGGGCATCGCGGGGCCGGACTTCGCCTCGCCCGACGTCTTCGGGCCGGGCTTCCGCGTCGGCACCTGGATCTGCGTCGGGCTGCTCGTGGTGGCTGCAGGCTGCGCCGCTGCCCTGGTGCACGGACGCTCGGCCGACCCGGACCGCGCCCCGACCTCCGTCTAGCCGCCCGCCGAGCGTGACGATCGGGTGAACGTCCGGTCGCAGGTCTGGTCACGGGCGACCCGATGGTGTGGGGTGGTGCCCATGACTCGACTCGGGGGAGCCGGGCGGGGGTGCGCGGCCACGAGCCGACGCACGCCCCGACACGCCGGCCTGGCCATCATCATCACGCTCGTCCTCGCCGTGCTGCCTCGGGCAGCCGACGCCGCACCGGAGCCCGGCTACTACGACAGCGCTCAGGGCCTCAGCGGCGCGGCGCTGAAGGACGAGCTGCACGACATCATCTCGGTGCAGACGCGGATCTCGTACTCGGCCGTCTGGGAGGCCCTGAAGGTCACCGACCAGGACCCCACCAACAGCAACAACGTGAAGCTCTTCTACTCGCAGGTCTCGCGCTCGAAGTCGGCGAACGGCGGCAACGTCGGCGACTGGAACCGCGAGCACGTCTGGCCGCAGTCGCACGGGGACTTCGGGACGTCGACCGGCCCCGGCACCGACCTGCACCACCTGCGTCCTGAGGACGTGCAGGTGAACGGCACCCGCGGCAACAAGGACTTCGACGCGGGCGGGTCGTCGGTGAGCGGCTGCTCGTCGTGCCTGACCGACGGTGACTCGTTCGAGCCGCCGGCCGCGGTGAAGGGCGACGTGGCGCGCATGGTCATGTACATGGCGGTGCGCTACGAGGGCGGCGACGGCTTCGCCGACCTGGAGGCCAACAACCAGGTCAACGGCACGACGCCCTACCTCGGCCGGATCTCGGTGCTGCTGCAGTGGCACGCGCAGGACCCGCCGTCGGCGGCGGAGCAGCGCCGCAACGACCTCATCGACACCCGCTACCAGGGCAACCGCAACCCGTTCATCGACCACCCGGAGTGGGCGCAGTCCGTCTTCGGCTAGAGCCGATCCGGCCGTAGGGCCCGCCACCGCCCGCATCGGTGGATGCGCAACCGCAGGAGTCCTGCTGACGTTGCGCATCCACCGATGGTGGGGTCCGGTGGCGCGAGGAATGCGCGGTGTCGTCGCGCGGTTGTACAGTGATGGAGACACCGTGCCTGTGAAGGTGGGTGTCGGTTGACAACTCAAGAGGGGCTGATCGGTTTCGACTTTGGTCGTTCGACTCAGGAGAAGCGGGTAGAGAACGCGACGTCATCTCTTTAACGTTCGTCGCAAACCACAAGTGCCGATTCCAAGCGCACTGACTTCGCCCTCGCTGCCTGACAGCGACTGGTGAAGGGCAGACCCGGGAGCGTCCCCGTCCCGGATCGTCTGTCTCATCTAGGGGACTTGCTGATCGCGTAGCGTCACGTGACGCGATCGGGACTTTTTCGTGACTGAGCCTGTTGGTGACGTGTTCGTCCGAGCACCAGGGCTGAGAAAAGCGACATGACGCACTGCACCCGGAGAAGACCTGACTCAGCGCCAAAGGACCCGGGTTCGATTCCCGGCAGCTCCACCGAGCCTCGAAGGCCCCGCACCGTCCACGTGACGGTGCGGGGCCTTCGTGTGCCGTGCGGGGCCTTCGAGGCTCGGTGAAACAGACACCGTGAATCGAGTGGGCCCCACCCTCCGGCGCGAAGCGCCCAGCGGAGGGATCCCGGCAGCTCCCCACCCGTCCATGCCAGGCCGCGCACAGCGTGACCGTCCCGACTCGGAAGACCATCGCGCGACGGCCAGCGACGGCCAGCGACGGCCAGCGACGGCCAGCGACGGCCAGCGACGGTGAGCGACCGTCAGGACGCGGCGTCGGCCTTCGGCCCGCCCGGCCCACCCGCACCACGCCCACCCGGCCCCGGCCCGCCGAGCAGGTCAGCGTCGTAGGCCTTCAGGACGGACGTCTTGTCGGCCTTCGTGAGCGTGCCGTCCTCCACGGCGGCGTCGAGACGCTCGACGAGGGCGGTGCGGCTCTCGGCCTGACGCTCCTCGCGATCGCTCGCTGCCTGCTTCTCGGCGACGGCAAGCGCGGACTCGACCTTCGCCTCGGAGACGTCGAGCTCCTTCGCGAGAGCCTTGGCGAGGGCGGCCTGGCGGTCGGCTCGCTCCTCGTCGGAGGGCGGGGTCGGCTTCTCGCCCTCGGCGGGCGCGTCGGGGCGCAGGTCCTCCCGGACGGCGGCGAGCGCGTCCTCGACGTCGGACTGCTCCAGGTCGAGCTCCTCGGCGAGCGTCTCGGCGAGGACGCCGGGTCCGCCGCGATGACCGCCCGGGTGGGCGCTGGAGCTCGCGGTGCTCCCGGCGGTGTCCTCGGCGGACGCGACGGCGATGCCGCCGGCGGCCAGTCCGGCTCCGGCGACGATGCCGGCGATGCCGATGCGTGCTGCGGTCGAGCTGTTCATGGTGTCTCTCTCCTCGGTGGTGCGGACCTCGTCCACGGTGGCTGCCCACCCTGTGGTGAGCCTGTGGTCGGGGTCTGCGGAGGCTGGGCGTCCACGCTCGTGGAGCGCGAGGCGCTGGCGCTGACGCGTACCGTCGGTATGCTCGCGGCATGTCTGCTGCGCGACGCATCCACACGTACTCCCACGACGGTCTGACGTTCGACGTCACCGACACCGGGCCGATCGGGGGAGACCCGGTGGTGCTGCTGCACGGGTTCCCGCAGAAGGCGACCTCGTGGGAGCGGGTGAGCGAGCTGCTGCACGCGGAGGGGTACCGCACCATCGCCCCCGACCTGCGCGGCTACTCCCCGGGGGCCCGCCCCCGTGGCCGCAAGGCCTATGCCGGTGACCTCATCGCCGCCGACGTGGCCGCGCTCCTCGAGATCGTCGGCAGGCCCGTGCACCTCGTGGGCCACGACTGGGGCTCGGCCATCGGCTGGTACGTCGCTGCCTCCCGACCCGAGCTCCTGCAGTCCTGGACAGCGGTCTCGGTCCCGCACCCGGCCGCCTTCATGACGTCGATGCTGCGCAGCACGCAGCTGCTGAAGTCCTGGTACATGGGCTTCTTCCAGCTGCCGGTCGTGCCCGAGCTGGTGCTCACGCGGGCGAAGGGGGTCCGGGAGCGCGCCCTCGCCCACGCGGGCATGGACCGTGGGCTCCGTGAGCGGTTCCAGGCCGAGATGATCGACGGCGGTGCCCTGGCCGGTGGCCTCGGCTACTACCGCGGCCTCCCGTTCTCGATGAGCTCGGTGCAGGGGAGGGTGCGGGTGCCCACGACCATGGTCTGGAGCACGGGCGACGTGGCCCTCGGTCGCAAGGGGGTCGACCTCACGCCCCAGCACGTGGACGCGCCGTACGAGCTCGTCGTCCTGGAGGGGGTCAGCCACTGGATCCCCGACCACGAGCCGCAGGTGCTGGTGGACGCGATCACTCGACGGGCTCGCGCCGTCGCGGCCTGACGCGTACGGTCGGGGCATGGACGAGCCGTTCGACCCCGCGCGCGTGACCCAGGCCCTCGAGCACCTGCCCGGCTGGTCCGGCGACGTGTCGGGGCTGACCCGCACCTACACCTTCGACGGCTTCGCGGCCGCGATCGCCTTCATGGCCGCTGCTGCACCGCGCATCGACGAGATGGACCACCACCCCGAGTGGACCAACGTGTACGACCGCGTCGAGGTGCGACTCAGCAGCCACGACGTCAGTGGTGTCAGTGGTCGTGACGTCCGCCTGGCCGAGGTGCTCGACGAGCTGGCCGGCGACGCCGCACGGTAGGTCGCCCGAGACCCAGGCAGCGGGCCTCAGGCCCAGAGGTTCTCGCCGAACTGGAACCAGATGGCCGCGATGACGGCGACGTACCAGAGCACGACCACGAGCAGCGTCCAGTTGCTGAGGAACCGGGTCACGGCCGAGCCGGGCGCGAACGCGCGAAGGTTGCGGGCGGTGACCAGCACGAACAGCGGGATCATCATCGTCCAGACGACCATGCACCAGGGGCACAGCTTCTCGATCTCGTAGATGCTCTGGTACTGCAGCCACGTCACGAACCCGATGCCGAACAGGACGCCGACCTGCAGGCCTGCCCAGATCCAGCCGGGCAGACGCACGCCGGACGCGAGCAGCACCCCGAGGGTCAGCACCACGGTGAACCCGACGATGCCGATGATCGGGTTCGGGAACCCGAACGCCGAGGCCTGGTCGGTGTTGATGACGCCACCGCAGCTGACGAAGGCGTTGAGGTCGCAGTTCAGCGCCGTGCTCTCGCCGGCCGCCTCGGCGGTCAGGAACTTCACCTTGTCGATGGTCAGGATGATCGCGGCAGCAAGGCCCACGGCACCGCCGACCAGCATCATCCATCGGGGGTCGCGGACCTCGAGGGCGTCGAGGTCCTCGTCGCGTTCGGTCTCCAGCACGTCGCTCACGCCTCGATCGTAGGCGACCGATGGTCGCGGGGCGGGTGACGTCGTCGTGACTCCTTGACGCGGCGGCATACTCGCCGTACGGTTTCGGATACCGTCAGTATCTGAGAGGTGTGGACATGGAGCACGTCGACGTCGTCATCGTGGGTGCGGGGCTGTCCGGCATCGGCGCCGCCCACCGCCTGAGCACCATGAGCCCGGGCAGCAGCTTCACGATCCTCGAGGCCCGCGACGCCATGGGCGGCACGTGGGACCTGTTCCGCTACCCGGGCGTGCGGTCGGACTCCGACATGTACACGCTGAGCTACCCGTTCCGGCCGTGGACGGACCGCAAGTCCATCGCCGACGGCGGCGACATCCGCGCCTACATCCGCAGCACCGCCGACGAGCACGGCATCGCCCGGCGGATCCGCTACGGCCACCGCGTCGTCGCAGCCAGCTGGTCGTCCGCGGACGCCCGGTGGACGCTCACCAGCGAGGTCGACGGCACGCTGGTCGAGCAGACCTGCTCGTTCCTGTTCATGTGCAGCGGCTACTACGACTACGACGAGGCCTACACGCCGGACTTCCCCGGTCTCGAGGACTTCACCGGGACGGTCGTGCACCCGCAGTTCTGGCCCGAGGACCTCGACTACCGGGGCAAGAAGGTCGTCGTCATCGGCTCCGGCGCCACGGCCATCACGCTGCTGCCGTCGATGGCCGAGGAGGCCGAGCACGTGACGATGCTGCAGCGCTCGCCCACCTACATCACGTCCCTGCCCGGCGAGGACGCCGTCTCGGCCGGGCTGCGGAAGGTCCTGCCGGCAGGCCTGGCCCACCGGGTCACCCGCGTCAAGAACGCCACGGTGGCCATCGGCTTCTACGAGTTCTGCCGCCGCTTCCCGAGCGCGGCCAAGAAGATCCTGCTCACGCGTGCCGGACGGTCCGCGCCCGACGGCTTCGATCCCAAGCACCTGACCCCGCGCTACGACCCGTGGGACCAGCGGCTCTGCGTGGTGCCGAACGGCGACCTCTGGCGCACGCTGCGGCGCGGGAAGGCCTCGATCGTCACCGACCACATCGACGGGTTCGACGAGACCGGCATCCGGCTCACGTCGGGCGATCACCTGGACGCCGACGTCGTGGTGACCGCCACCGGGCTCAAGGTCGTGGCGCTCGGCAAGGTCGCGATCGACGTCGACGGCGAGAAGGTCGACCCGAACGAGCGGTTCGTCTACAAGGGACTGATGATCAGCGGCGTCCCGAACCTCGCCTGGTGCATCGGCTACACGAACGCCTCCTGGACCCTGCGCGCCGACCTGTCGTGGCAGTACGTGGCACGGCTGGTCGAGCACATGCGCAGCCACGGCTACGCGGCGGGCACGCCCGACCCGCAGGGCGCGAAGGGGGAGACCGCTCCGGCCCTGGACCTGCAGTCCGGCTACGTCCAGCGGGCTGCGGGCGTGCTCCCGCAGCAGGGTCGCGAGAAGCCCTGGACCGTGCGCCAGAACTGGTTCCTCGACGCCTGGGACAACCGTCGCACCGACCTCGACGAGGCGATGGTCTGGACGAGGCTCGACGAGACCTCGCGGCAGTCGGCCCAGGCCTCCTGACGACGACCGCCACTAGGGTGGGCGCGTGCGCCTCGACCAGCTGATCCTGCGGTCCGCCGCCTCCGCCCTGCTCCTGCTCGTGGCCGTGGTCGTGCTGGCCTCGCCCGGCGACGTGGTCGACGTCCCCGTCGACCAACTGCTGCTCGGTGACCTGGCGCTGCTCGTGCGGATCGTGGCGGGCGCGACCGGGGTGCTCGTGGTGCTGTCGGCCGGCACCGTGGGGCGGGCGCTCGACCCCGAACGGCGTCGGCGCGCCGTGCCGGTGCTGCTCGCGGGGTTCGGTGCCGCACTCGTGGTCTTCGCGGCCAGCACGCCCGACCCCGACGTCGCGGCGGCGGCCGGCGCGCCGCTCGTGGCCGCCGAGCCGTCGACCTCGGCCGCGGTCAACACGCTGGCCCTGCTGCTCGCCTCGACCCTGCTGCCGGCCGTGATGATCGTGCAGGCGGTGCGCTGGCGACGCGACGACGAGACCCGACGGCTCGCCACGACGGCGTTCGTCGCGGTGGTGGCGTCGCTGTGGGCGCACTTCGCCTTCTCGCTCACCGAGGACGGCACCCTGGGTGCCGCAGGCCTGTGGCAGCGACTGGCCTTCGCGACCGCGTGGGTGTGGCTGGCCGTGCTCCTGCTGGGACTGGCCGGTCGGCTCACGTCTGGCAGTGCGGGCACCAGAACGTGATCCGCTCACGGCCGGGCTCGTCGCCCAGCTCGCCGTGGTGCAGCGGCGTGCCGCACCGGCGGCACCGGGCGTGCTCGCGGCGGTAGACCCAGCGATCCTCGCCGTGCCGGGTGCTCCCGGTGAACGTGCGCTCCACCCGCGCCTTGTTGACGTCGAGCAGCCGGTGCCCGCGGTCGATTACCCGCGCGACGTCGGGGACCTCGCCCACCGGTCGCGTGGGCAGGAGTCCGGACAGGAAGAGCAGCTCGTTGACGTACTCGTTGCCCAGGCCGGCCAGGTTCCGCTGGTCGAGCAGCGCCACGAAGATCGGGCGCTCGGGATCGGCCGACACCCGGCGCGTGGCCTCGGCGAGGTCCCAGTCGGGACCGAGCAGGTCGGGGCCGAGGTAGGCGAGCGCGTCGTCGTCGTGCTCGCGCCGGAGGACCTCGAGCAGCCCGAGGGAGAAGCCGATGGCCTGGTGCTGCTCGGTCTCGAGCACGATCCGCGCCGTGTGCGCCGGACGCCGCCACCGGCTGCCCCGCCGCAGCACGTGCCAGGCGCCCTCCATCTTCAGGTGGGAGTGGATCGACGCGTCACCCACGCGGATCAGCAGGTGCTTGCCACGGCTCAGCACCTCGTCGACCGTGCGACCCGACAGGTCGAGCGTGGCCCACTGCGGCACCCGCACGTCGGAGCGCACCAGCTCGCGACCCTCCAGCACCTCGCGCAGGTGGTGCGCGGTGCGCCAGACGGTGTCACCTTCGGGCATCGGCGACCTCCTGTCGTCGATCGAGGTGGTCTGGCGGGGGTGTCACGCCTCGCCCGGTATCCCCTTCAGGCATGGCTGGACCGTCCGGCCGACGGCGACCGGCGGGCGGTGTCGCTGCCGCGTCGCAGGTCGAGTCGCAGGCCCTTGGGGTGGCGCTCGAAGCCCGCGGCCAGCAGCGCCTCGCCGGTGGGGCTGGAGCCGGACGGGCGGCCGTTGACCGACTCCACGGTGAGGCGGGGGATGCGGCCGGAGCGGCCGAGAGCCGCGAGGGCGTGGGCGGCGCGGGCGAGCACGTCGGCGTCGTCGGTGAACGCGAGGCACGAGCGCCCGCCGCGCTCGACGTACAGCACCGCACGGCCGTCGTGCAGCGCGACCAGCGCGCCGGCCTTGCGGGCGGGGCGGTGCTTCAGGTCGTCGGCGGGGTCGATGATGGCGGGCCACGGCAGGGCGGCCCCGAACGGCTGGGCCGGGTCGGTGGCGGCCAGCACCACCGCGTCGACGTCGGCACGCTCGTCGTCGGGACGCTCGAACGTGCGCATCCGGTCGACGGTCGCCACCGACGCGAACTGCGCCGCGCCGAGGGAGTCGATGTAGTAGCCGCGCAGCACCGAGCCGTTCTGCTCCAGCTCGCGCAGCACGCGGTAGGCCCCGGCGAACCCACCGGGCGTCTGCTCCGCCACGACCGCACCGCGCGTGACCACGCCGTGCCGAGCCACGAGCGCCTCGGTGCGCGCGACCTGCAGCGCCGCCTGCTGCTGGGGGTCGTCGCCCGGCCGCTCGACGGCGAACCATCGGCCCGAGGCGATCGGCGGACCGAGACGTGCGGCCCGGGGCGAGGCCGCCATGCCGCGTCGCGCCCTCACCCGAGCGCGCGGGGTGGAGCCGCCACGCGAGCGGTGCGCGCCGCGGCCGCCGAGGCGCGCACGCACCGGCGCGTAGGAGTCGCCCGCGACGCGACCGGACCAGACGAGCTGCCACAGCGCCTCGACGACGGCGTCGTCGCCCGGGGGCTTCTCGTCGGCCGCCAGCGCCTGCGTGAGCTGGCGGAAGAGGTACGCGCCGCCGTCGTCGAGGAGCTCCAGCAGACGCAGGCCGAGCGCGTCGGGCTCGACCGGGTCGCGGCGGGCCGGCAGCACGAGGTCGGCAGGGTGCAGCTGCACCCAGCCGTCGCTCCCGGCGAGCGTGCCGGCGCCGGTCCACACGACCTCGCCCGCCCCGAGCAGCTCGTCGAGCTGGGCGGGGGAGTAGTCGCGCACCCGGCTGGGGAGCACGAGCGACTCCCAGGCCGACGCGGGCAGCGGCACGCCGGCGAGCTGGTCGACGACGGTGAGCACGCCGTCGAGTCCGCGCAACGACCCACCGACCTCCTGCCACGACGGGAGGAAGCGGGCGAACGTGCGCGGGTCGACCGGCTCGATCTGCTGGCGGGCAGCGGCGAGCGAGCGGCTGCGCAGGCGACGCAGCACCTCGACGTCGACGTGCTCGGTGCCCGACGCGCCGGGGCGGAACTCGCCCTCGACGAGCCGGTCGTCGCGGGTGAGGCGGGAGAGGACGTCGAGGACCACGGCACGGCCGAGCCCGAACCGTGTGGCCACCTCCTCGGCCGTGAACGGACCGTGGGTGCGGGCGTACCGAGAGACGAGGTCACCCAGCGGGTCGGCCACCTGCTGCAGGAGGGCGTCGGGGATGCCCAGCGGCACCACCACGCCCAGCGCGTCGCGCAGACGGCCGGCGTCCTCGACCACCACCCAGCGCGGCTCGCCCGCCACCGGCAGCTCGACCACGCGCCGCGCGTCCTGGAGCTCCTCGAGCGCGGGGACGGCGTCGTCGACCAGGCGGGCGTCGACCTCCGCCGTGGTGAGCGGGCCCAGCAGGCGCAGCAGGTCGGCGGCACCCTCGGTGCCCTTGAGGCGGCGGTCGTCGGCGAGCCGCTGCAGCTCGGCCTCGGTGCGCTCGAGCACCTCGGGGTCGAGCAGCTCGCGGAGCTCGGCCCGGCCCAGCAGCTCCGACAGGAGCGTGGGGTCGAGAGAGAGCGCGGCTGCTCGCCGCTCCGCGAGGGGCGTGTCGCCCTCGTACAGGAACGTGGCCACGTAGCCGAACAGCAGCGTGCGGGCGAACGGGGAGGCGGTCGAGGTCTCGACCTCCACGATCCGCACCTCCTGCTGCGCCACCCGCTCGGCGAGCGTGGTCAGGGCAGGCAGGTCGTAGACGTCCTGCAGGCACTCCCGCGCCGTCTCGAGCAGGATCGGGAAGTCCGGGTGCTCACGCGCGACGTCGAGCAGCTGGGCCGCGCGCTGGCGCTGCTGCCAGAGCGGGGCGCGTGCGCCGGGGTTGCGTCGAGGCAGCAGCAGGGCGCGCGCCGCGCACTCGCGGAACCGCGACGCGAACAGCGCGGACCCGCCCACCTCGGCCGTGACCACGCGCTCGAGGTCGTCGACGTCGAGGACGAAGAGGTCGGCCCCGGGCACGTCGGTGCCGTTCTCCGCCCACGGCCCGGAACCCCCGCCGGGGCCGGACGTGGCGTCGTCGGGCGCCCAGGGCGAGGAGGTGTCGGGGATGCGGGCCACGATGCCGTCGTCGGTGGCGACCACGGACCCGTCGACGCCGTACCGCTCGAGCACCCGGGCCGCGACGACGAGCGCCCAGGGCGCGTGCACGCGTCGTCCGTAGGGGGAGTGCAGCACGACGCGCCAGTCGCCGAGCTCGTCGTGGAAGCGCTCGACCACGAGCGTGCGGTCGGTGGGCAGCGTGGGCATGGCCTCGCGCTGCTCGTCGAGGAAGGCCATCAGGTTGAACCGGGCCCGCTCGTCGAGGTGCTCGGGAGCCGTGCCCTCGCTGACCCGACGCACGAAGGCGCCGATGGCCTCGCCCAGCTCGGCCGGCCTCCCGGCGGCGTCGCCACGCCAGAAGGGGAGCCGAGCCGGCTCGCCGAACGCCGGGGTGACGATCACCCGGTCGTGGGTGATCTCCTGGATGCGCCAGCTCGTGGCGCCGAGCGCGAACACGTCGCCGACCCGCGACTCGTAGACCATCTCCTCGTCGAGCTCGCCGACCCGCTTCGACGGCCCCTCGTCGATGCCGTCGGCCAGCACCACGGCGAACAGGCCGCGGTCGGGGATGGTCCCGCCGCTCGTGACGGCGAGGCGCTGGGCGCCGGGACGGCCGGTGATGGTGCCGGCGTCGCGGTCCCACACGACGCGGGGCCTCAGCTCGGCGAAGCGGTCGGAGGGGTAGCGACCGGCGAGCAGGTCGAGCGTGGCCTCGTAGGCCGAGCGGGGGAGCGCGGCGAACGGGGCCGAGCGACGGACGACGTCGAACCAGGCCTCGACCTCGAGCGGCTCCAGCGCGCAGGCGGCGACCGTCTGCTGGGCCAGCACGTCGAGCGGGTTGGCGGGCACCGACAACCGTTCGATGGCACCCTCGCGCATCCGCTCGGCCGTGACGGCCGCGCCCACGAGGTCGTGTCGGGTGGTGGGGTAGACGAGGCCACGGGAGACCTCGCCCACCTGGTGGCCGGCGCGGCCGACCCGCTGCAGCCCGCTGGCCACCGACGGCGGCGTGGACATCTGCACGACGAGGTCGACGGCGCCCATGTCGATGCCCAGCTCGAGGCTCGACGTGGCCACGACGCACCGCAGCCGACCCGACTTGAGGTCGTCCTCGATGAGCGCTCGCTGCTCCTTGCTGACCGAGCCGTGGTGCGCGCGGGCCAGGGCGCCGACGTCGTCGGGGTCGCGGGAGTCGACGCTGCCGCGGCCCGAGGTGGTGCCGCTGACCCCGCCGACCGAGGCGGGCGGGAGTCGGCTGCCGCCGGAGGTCTCGGACCTGGCCTCGCGGTCGGACCACAGCTCGTTGAGATGGGCGGTGAGCCGCTCGGCCTGACCACGCGAGTTGCAGAACACGATGGTCGAGCGGACCGACAGGATGCGCTCGACCACGTCGTGCTCGATGAACGGCCAGATGCTGCCGCCGTTGTCGTCCTGCAGAGGGTCGCTGATCGAGCGTGCCCCGGAACCCTCGTCGCGCACGACCTCGTCGGCGTCGGTCGACGGGGGCCGGGACAGCTCGGTCATGTCGTCGAGCGGCACCACGACGTCGAGCTCGAGGCGCGACGGTGACGGTGGCGCCACGACGTGCACCGGCGCCCGTCCGCCGAGGAACCGGGCGACCTCGTCGTGCGGGCGGACCGTGGCGCTGAGCCCGACCCGCCGGGCCGGCTCGTCGAGCAGGTCGTCGAGCCGCTCCAGCGACAGGGCCAGGTGGGCGCCGCGCTTGGTGCCCGCCACGGCGTGGATCTCGTCGATGATCACCGTGTCGACGCCGCGCAGGGTCTCGCGCGCCGCCGACGTGAGCATGAGGAAGAGCGACTCGGGGGTGGTGATGAGGATGTCGGGGGGACTGGTGACCAGCGAGCGGCGGTCACGTGCCGACGTGTCGCCCGAGCGCACGCCGACGCGGACGTCGGAGAACGTGTCGCCTCGGCGCGCCGCCACCTGCGTGATGCCGACGAGGGGCGAGCGCAGGTTGCGCTCGACGTCGACCGCGAGCGCCTTGAGCGGCGAGATGTACAGGACGCGGGTCCGACGCTCCTTCTCGGGCGTCGGCTCGTGCAGCAGCCGGTCGATCGCGGACAGGAACGCCGCGAGGGTCTTGCCCGAGCCCGTGGGCGCCACGACGAGGACGTTCTTGCGCTCGGCGATGCCCGCCCAGGCCTCGGCCTGCGCCGGCGTGGGGGCGGAGAACGCACCCTCGAACCACTCCCGCGTGGCAGGCGCGACCGTGCTGAGTGGATCGCTCCCCGGTGCAGGGGCGCTCGACGGGTCGGACACCGGTCCATCGTGGCAGCCACCGCCGACACCTGCGCGTCGTGCGGCCCCGGTCCCGCGGAGGGCGTCCGGCGTGCGGCATGCTGGCGGCATGCTGTCGCGTCGTGTCGCCGTGCTGGTCCCTGCCGTCGCCGCGAGCCTCGTGCTCGCCGCCTGCTCGTCCGACTCCGAGCCCAAGGCGGAGCCCGAGGCCTCCAAGGGTGCCGGGGCGAAGCTCGTCCAGGTCTCGCCGGTCACCGGCGAGGCCCTGCCGGACGGGCCGCCGGACAACCCGGTCTTCGTCGTGAAGATCGAGAACACCGCCAACGGCGCACCCCAGGTGGCGCTGGACAAGGCCGACCTGGTCGTCGAGGAGCTCGTGGAGGGGGGACTCACGCGGCTCGCGGCCCTCTACTACTCCGAGCTGCCCGACCAGGTCGGGCACGTGCGCTCCATGCGCGCCACCGACATCGGCATCGCCGCTCCCGTGGCCGGCCAGATCGTGGCCTCCGGTGGCGCCTCCGGGACGATCCGCAAGGTCAAGAAGGCCGGCATCACCGTCTTCTCCGAGGACGAGGGCGCTGCCGGCTTCAGCAGCGACCCGGCCAAGGTGCGGCCGTACAACCGACTGATCGACCTGCAGCGTCTCGACAAGGCGGCCAAGGTCGCCCCGATCCCCGGCCCCTACCTCTCCTGGACCCCGGTGAAGGGGTCCGAGGCAGCCGAGGAGTCCGCCGCGCCCGAGTCGTCCGCCTCCGCAGCGCCGAAGCCCACGCCCGCCTCCACCGCGTCGGTGCGCTTCTCGCCCTTCTCGACCACGCAGTGGAAGCGCGACGGTGACACCTGGGTGCGCACCAACGGGCACGCCGCCAAGGAGTTCAAGGCCGACACGCTCGTCGTGATGTTCGCCGACGTCGGCGACGCCGGCTACACCGACCCGGCCGGCAACCCCGTGCCCGAGACGAAGATGAAGGGCTCGGGCCGCGCCGTGCTGCTCACGGCCGACGGTGCCCTCGAGACCACGTGGACGAAGAAGTCCAACGACTCCACGATCACGTTCGAGGCGAAGGACGGCACGCCCGTGCGGGTCACGCCCGGCAAGACGTGGATCGAGCTCGTCCCCGAGGGCGACGGCGCGCTCGACGTCGGCTGACCCCGACACCGCGCACGTCGACGGGCCGGGGAGAAGGCTCGGGCTGGTCAGGCCGGGGGATCGGCGAGCGAGGGCAGCAGCCGCATGCCCGCGAGGATCCCGCTGATGGAGGCCTGCACCTCGGCCGCGGCCTGGTCGGCGTCCTCGGCGTCGGCCACGTACTCCGAGCTCGACCGGATCGCGCCGAAGAAGATCGCGGCGTAGGCCTCGCTCAGCTCGCCGGCGCCTCCGAGGTCGTCGAGGAGGGCGTCGACGGTGCGCTTGACGATGCCGAACGACGCGGCACGCTCGGCGACCACCCAGCGCTCGTGGCCCAGGGCGACCGGGCCCTCCTGCAGGCAGATCCGACGGAACTGCGGCTCGCGGCAGACCTCGAGGAAGCCCTCGAGCCCGATCTGGGCGCGCTCCCACGGGTCGTCGACGGTGTCGATGCGCTTCTCGATGGCGCGCGTGGCCGACTCCTGGAGGCGGTCGAAGACGCTCTCGAAGAGCGCGAGCTTGCTGGGGAAGTGGTGGTAGAGCGCGCCCTTGGTGACGCGGGCCGCGGCGACGACCTCGTCGAGCGACGTGCCGGCGTACCCGTGGGCGGCGAACAGCTGCGTGGCGTTGTCGAGGAGCGCACGCTTCGTGCTCGAGGAGTAGCCGGTGCGGCGGGTCGTGCTCCGGGCGGCGCGGAGCACCTTCTTCTGCACCTTCGCGGGGCTGCTCATGCGATCCATCCTACGCACGGGGGGTGGTGAGCCTCACAACCGCTGGGATTGCCTGACCTGCGCCGATACAACATACTCAAAGTACGTACCGAGGGTATGTTCCCTCGCACGACGGTCCCCCGAAAGGAGCACCTCCATGACCTGGGATGCCTACAACCGTCGCAAGTCCGCCCTCCGCGAGGTCCTGGCCCTGGCCGATCGCCGGCGCCACGACACCGCCGACCAGCTGCTCGACGCGGTCCCCGACGCGCGCGTCGCGTTCGGTGACGACCTCGCCCTGCTCTTCGACGTCCAGATGGCCTGGTACCAGCGCCTCAGCGGCGAGCTCGACCGCACCGTCCTCGAGGGCGACTCGCCGGCGACCGTGGCCGTGGAGGCCTGGGTGGCCTGCGCCGCCGAGATGCCCGGCGCGCGTGCGCTGCTCGACGCCCACCGTGACCGGCCGGAGCTGGCCAAGGCCTTCGCCAAGGAGCGCGCGCTGCTCGCGGTCTCGGCCGGCATCTCCAGCTGGCACCCCGACCTGGTCGGCCAGGGCGAGCACCTCGTCTCGCGGGCCCGTCAGCAGGTCGAGTACCCCAGCGTGGAGTCGATGCCTCCGCTGCACGGGGGCTCGGAGAACCGCACCAGCGCCTTCATCACCCGCCTGCGCAACGCCCTCGCGGCCTGAGCAGGTCCCCGCACGTCACCTCGCCCGCGCGTTCCCTCCCTCCAGCGCGGGCGGGGTGATTTCCCCGGCCCGGCGCCGTCGTGGACGACGTCAGTGACGCGTGCGTCGCTCGCGGCCGCGCAGGCCGACCTCGTCGAGCTGGGTGCCGATCTCCGCGTCGATCGCCTCCGCCAGCGCGTGGCGGAACATCGCGTAGGTCACCTGGCTCGCGACCGGCAGCAGCTTCTCGATGGCGCCCAGCACCTCCGGCGCCTCGTCGGCCGGAAGTCCGTGGTCGATGAAGGGCTGGGCGATCGCCGCGACCGCGTTGGAGACGAACGCGTCGGCGATCGCGCGCAGGTTCTTCTGCATCAGGGGGAACAGCGCGATGATGTCGTTGGCGGGCAGCCCCAGGGCCACGGCGGCGGCGCCGTTGCGCACGATGGCCGGCTGGATCAGGCGCACCGACTCGTGGTCGTCCTCGACCCACGCGGCGAGGCCGAACTCCACGAGCGCGTCGATGAGTGCGTCGTCGCGGTCGACGTGGGCCAGCGCGGCGAGGGCGTCGCGGCTCATGAGCTCGGGCTCGACGTCGCTCCACGGCTCGTCGAGCAGGTGCAGCAGGTCGAGCGCGGTGGCGGTGGCCGTCGCGGGGCTCGAGAGCACCGCCTTCTCGACGGCCGCCAGCGTGTAGCCACGGTCGAGCAGGTCACGCACCAGCTGGAGGCGCTGCAGGTGCCCGCGGTGGTAGTAGCCGGTGCGGCCCTCCAGGCGCGGCGGGTCGATGAGACCGCGAGCGGCGTAGGCACGCACGTTGCGGACCGTCATGTTCGCGCGCGCCGCGAGCTCGTCGACCGTGAACTCCTCGTCGGGTCCGGGCGCCTCGGAGACGGCCGTCAGCGGCGACCCGTCGGCGTCGGCGGGCCCGGTTCCGTCCTCCGGCGCAGGCATGCGGGCATCATAGAGGCATGGAGTCGCTGCGCGGTCAGCTGCTGGTGGCCACCCCGGCCATCGAGTCGGGTCCGTTCCTGCGCAGCGTCGTGCTGCTGCTGGACCACGACGACGGCGGCGCGCTGGGCGTGATCCTCAACCATCCGCTCGACGCCGACGTCGAGGACGTTCTCCCCGCCTGGGGGCGGGCCGTGAACGCCCCGGACTGTCTCTTCGAGGGTGGCCCCGTGGCCACCGACTCGGCGTTGGCGGTCGGCGTGCGAGCCGTGGCCGACGTCGGGCCGACGCCTCCGCAGGGGTGGCGACCCATGGCGGGTCGGGTCGGACTGGTCGACCTCGACGGCCCGCTGCCCCGGGAGGGCAGCCTGCGAGGGCTGCGGGTCTTCGCCGGGTACGCGGGATGGGGGCCGGGCCAGCTCGAGGACGAGACCGCCGAGGGTTCCTGGCTCGTGGTCGAGGCGCGCGACGACGACGTGCTCTCGCCGGTGCCCGAGACGCTCTGGCGCGAGGTGCTGCGTCGTCAGGACGACGACGTCCGCTTCTGGGCCACGTTCCCGGACGACCCCTCCAGCAACTGACCTGCGGGGTCGGGTGCAGGGGCCACCGCCGGCGCGTGGGGGGCCTCGACGTCGTGGCGGAGCCGTTACGATGTGCGACGTGGGATTCTTCGGCAGCGGCACCCAGACGGTCCAAGACGAGCGCACCGACCAGCGTGGCGACGAGCGCCTCGAGGACGGTGACCACGAGCGCTTCAGCCACTACGTCCCGAAGGACACGCTGACCGAGGCCATGGTCATGGGGACCCCCTGCATCGCCCTGTGCGGCAAGGTCTGGACCCCCAGCCGGGACCCGCAGCGCTTCCCGGTGTGCCCGGAGTGCAAGGAGATCTGGGACGGCATGCAGCCCGGCGGCGAAGGCGACTCCGGCTCCGATGCCTAGCCAGCGCCTCCGGGCCTGGCAGCGTGACGCGTTCGACCTCTACACGCGCACGCAACCGCGCGACTTCCTCACGGTCGCCACGCCGGGCGCCGGCAAGACCACGTTCGCCCTCACGATCGCGGCCGACCTCATGCACCGCGGTGTCGTCGAGCGCATCGTCGTCGTCACCCCGACCGACCACCTGAAGACCCAGTGGGCGCTGGCGGCGTCGGGACTCGGCATCCGGCTCGAGCCGGCGCTCGCCGGCGCCATGCCGCCGGGGTTCGACGGGTACTGCGTCACCTACGCCGGGCTCGCGGTCAACCCCAACGGCCACCGCGTGCGCATCGACGCGCGCAAGACGCTCGTCATCCTCGACGAGGTCCACCACGCCGCCGACGCCCTCTCGTGGGGCGACGCGGTGCAGGAGGCCTGTGAGGGAGCCACCCGGCGCCTCTCGCTCACCGGGACCCCGTTCCGCTCTGACGACAACCCCATCCCGTTCGTCACCTACGCCCCGCAGCGCGACGGCACGAAGCAGAGCGTGGCCGACTACGCCTACGGCTACGGTCGCGCGCTCCGCGACGGAGTGGTCAGGCCGGTGCTGTTCATGGCCTACTCGGGGCAGATGCACTGGCGCACGCGCGCCGGCGACGAGGTCGCCGCACGGCTGGGCGAGCCGCTCACGAAGGACGCGACCGCGCAGGCCCTGCGCACCGCCCTCGATCCGGAGGGCTCCTGGATGCCCACGGTGCTGCGTGCCGCGCACCGGCGGCTGATGGAGGTCCGGCGCGACATCGCCGACGCCGGCGGGCTCGTGATCGCGACGGACCAGGACTCGGCCCGTGCGTACGCCAGGCTCCTGGCCGACATCACCGGCGAGGTCCCCACCGTGGTGCTCTCGGACGAGGCGGGCGCCAGCGCCCGGATCGCCGAGTTCTCGGCGTCGATGTCGCCGTGGCTGGTCGCGGTGCGCATGGTCAGCGAGGGTGTCGACATCCCCCGTCTGGCCGTCGGCGTGTACGCCACCACGGTCGCCACGCCCCTGTACTTCGCCCAGGCCGTCGGACGCTTCGTGCGAGCACGCCGCCGGGGCGAGACGGCGTCGATCTTCCTGCCGAGCGTCGCCGGCCTGCTCGGTCTGGCCGCCGACCTCGAGGCCGAGCGCGACCACGTGGTCGGCCGTCCGGTCAAGGACGAGGGTGACCTCTTCGCCGCCGAGGCCGAGATGCTGGCCCGCGCCCAGGCAGGGGAGTCGGCGTCGGCCGAGCTGGAGCAGGGGACCTACCAGGCGCTCGGCAGCGAGGCCGACTTCGACCGCGTGCTCTTCGACGGCGGCGAGTACGCCGGTGCTGTCTCGGACTCCCTGGACGACGACGACCTCGACTTCCTCGGCATCCCCGGTCTGCTGGAGGCCGACCAGGTCGCCGAGCTGCTGCGCGCGAAGCGGTCCAAGCACGCGTCGGCTCCGCGGGCAGCGGCGTCGCGCACCGCCGCCGACGTCGCCCACGAGAAGCGCAGCGAGCTGCGGCGCGAGCTGAACGGCCTGGTCGGTGCCTGGCACCGGCGCACCGGGCAGCCCCACGGCGTCACCCACGCGCAGCTCAGGTCGCAGGCCGGCGGACCGGCCGCCGCGCTGGCCACCGTCGAGCAGCTGCAGCAGCGCGTCGACCTGCTGCGCAGCTGGGCTCTCCGGGCGTCGGGCTGAGCGCGCCGTAGCGTGGCCCCATGACCCTGCCTCTGGTGACCCGCGTGTTCGGCGTCCTCGAACGTCTGTCGTCGACCCCGATCGAGGAGGTCGACGACTTCGCGCAGCGGCGTGAGCAGCGGCTGAGGCTCCAGCGCTCGCCCGTCGGGCGCTGGCTCTTCGGCACCGCCGACCCCGCGGTGCGCACGACCGAGCACCTGGTCGACGTCGACGGCCGTCCGCGCCGGTTCCTGCAGCACCGGCTCGTCGGGGGTCCGGCCGCCACGACCGCGCCGCCGGTGGTGCTCAACCTCCACGGCGGCGGCTGGGTGCAGGGCAACCCCGAGCAGTCGGCGTGGTTCGCGAGCCGCGTGGCGGCACGGACGGGCGCCGTGGTGCTGTCGTTCGACTACCGGCTGGCACCGGAGCACCCGTTCCCCGCCGGCGTCGACGACGCGTGGGCGGCGCTGCAGTGGGTCGTCGAGCACGCCGAGGAGCTCGACGTCGATCCCGAGCGGGTGGCCGTGATGGGCGACAGCGCCGGTGGTGGCCTCGCGGCGACGGTCGCGCTGATGGCCCGGGACGCCGGCGCGCCGCGTCTGCGCGCCGAGGTGCTGGTCTACCCCGGGGTGGAGGCGTACGACCGGTGGCCGAGCGAGGACGAGTTCGCCGACGCGCCCGTCCTCACCTCGTCGAACATGCGTGGCTTCGTGCGGCGCTACCTCGGCGACCAGTACGGCACGCTGGACTGGCGCGCGTCACCCATCCGCGCCGCGTCGCACGCAGGGCTGCCGTCGACGCTGGTGCTGGTGGCCGGGCACGACCCGCTGGCCGACAACGGTCGCCGCTACGCGGCCCAGCTGGGGGAGCAGGGCGTGCACGTGGTGCTCCAGGAGTTCCCCGAGGCGCTGCACGGCTTCATCAGCCTGCCGGGCGTGAGTCCGTCGGCCGCCGACGCGGTGCAGGCCACGTCGGCGTTCCTGCGCGACGTGCTCTGAGCGCGCCCGCGTCGGGCCGGGCTCGACTCGTCAGAGGTAGGTGACGCACCGGACCGACGGACCCCAGGTAGGTCTCGCACCTCATCATGACCGGGATGGGTGGGTCCCCTACCTCCGACGGCGTGCGGCCGCTCAGGCGTCGAGCACGGTGGGCACGACCTCGTCGACGATCGTCACCAGCGTGGCGCGGAGCAGCACGTGCACCTGTGCGCGGTCGAGCGTGCCCTGGAGGAGCCACTCGCGCGCAGCCGAGCGCGCCAGGTTCCCGTAGGTGCGGACGAGGGCCCGCAGGAGCTCCTGGGACGCGCCGCCCGGGGTGAGTCCGACCGCCTCGAGCACGCGGTCGACGGTGGCCCCCTCCGCCTCGTCGAGGATCTGCTCCAGGGCGGGGTCACGGCCCAGGCCGTGGGCGTCGGCCGCGGCGATCCAAGTGGTGCCGGCCGCCTCGAGGGAGTCGACGTACCAGGCCACCGCGGCGTCGATCCGCTCGTGCACGGTGCCCTCGGGCAGGGACTCCACGGCCACCGACGGCACGGTGGCGGCCTCGCGCACCACCTCGAGGTAGAGGTCGCGCTTGGTGCCGAAGTAGTGGTTGATGAGTCCCCGCGCCACGCCCGCGTCGCGGGCGATGCCCGCCAGGGACACGTCGGGGTAGGGCCGTGCCGCGAAGGCGGTGGTGGCCGCGGCGAGGATCTCCGACCGTCGCTGGTCGGCGCCGAGCCGTTGCCAGCGTGGTCCCTCGGGAGTCGTCGTCACGCGACGAAGCCTGCCACGACGGGCCGCCGAAGTGCTCGGGCGTTGACGGCGCGCCCGAGCGGTGGCATTGTTGGCGCTGCGCCAACAAGAGTGACGCGACCCACCCCGACCGCCGGACGGAGATCGAGCGATGCGGATCCCAGGCCTGCTGCCCCGCGACCACTGGGTCGAGCGCATCGAGGCGCTCGACCCGACGACCGACTACGAGGACATCTCGCGCATCACGGGACACCACGAGTTCCCGTGGGACATCCAGCAGGCGCTCAGCTTCGCGCTGTTCCGCACGTACGCCGTCCCCAGCATCGGCCGACTCCTCGGCGCCACGGAGGAGTTCACCGAGCGCACCCAGAAGCGCCACGACGACACGGTGATCGTGCTCGAGACCGTGCTCGAGGACGGTCTGGAGAATCCGCAGGGGCGTGCGGCGATCCGTCGGATGAACCAGATGCACGGCAGCTACGACATCGCAGGCGACGACATGCTGTACGTGCTCTGCACCTTCGTCGTCGCTCCCGTGCGCTGGATCGAGGAGTTCGGCTGGCGTCCCCTGACCGAGACCGAGAAGGTCGCGGCCGTGCAGTACTACCGCCGGCTGGGACGCCTCATGGGGATCACCGGGATGCCCGAGGACCTCGCCGGCTTCGAGCGGCACATGGACGAGTACGAGTCCAGGCACTTCGCCTTCGACCCGGGGGGCCGGGCCGTCGCCGACTCGACGTTGGCGCTCTTCGCCGACTTCTACCCCCGGCCGCTGAGGCGCGTCATGCGGGTCTTCGCCGTGGCGCTCCTCGACGCGCCGCTGAGGCGCGCGTTCGGCTACCCCGACCCCCCGCGCTGGGTGCAAGGTCTCGCTCGGCGGTCCCTGCGTCTGCGGGGGAGGGTCGTGCGCCTGCTGCCACCGCGTCGCCGGCCCTACGACCCGCGCCGGTCGCACCGCATCCGCAGCTATCCCGGCGGGTTCATGGTCGAGCGGCTCGGCACGTTCCCGTCGTCGATGCCGGCCGACGTGGCCTGACGGCGCGTCCGGCGGGGTCTGGTCGCACCGCCGAAGAACCGGTACGGTCGTACCGGATCGAGGGGTGACTCATGGGTAGGTTCGTCGTTGGACCCGGCATGACACGCAGGCGTCGGCACAGCTGGGGCATCGCGGTCGTGGTCATGACCATGACGCTGACCGCGGCGATGCTGCCCGCCTACGTCACCTGGACCGAGCAGTTCCACGGTGACGCGACGCCCGACGCCGCCGTCGACGGCACGAGCCTCGACGGGGCCGACGCCGCCGCGGTCTCCGTCCTCCAGGGCGGCGCAGGGAACGACGGCCACGACCACGTGCACAACGATCCCGCGACGAAGAACGCCGTGTCACGGACACCGGACTCCGCAGGGACCGCCGATCGCACGAGCGCCATACAGGCCGCCGCCGGTCGTTCGGCCGTGGAGGCGCAACGGGCCGAGAAGGACCCGACCTTGCTTCCCGGGATGGCACCGGCGAAGAGGGCGTCGGTCCCCGCGGACCGCTACGCCATGGCGGGCGGCTGCTACGCGCTTCAGGGCCCCGACGGCCGGTGGGTCCGCCGCTCCGGCGTCGGCTGGAGCACCTCGGCGACGAGCGTCACCGACGCGGAGCCGTTCCACTTCCAGGCCACCGACCTCGGCAGCTACCTGCTGTTCGCGAAGGACGAGAGCTTCCTCTCGGTCGGGCTGCTCGGCGTGGTGGGCCGCACCTCCACCGCGTCGGCGAGGACCACCTGGACGGTCGATCGCACCGAGAAGGGCTTCACGTTCGCGCGTGGTGCGAAGGTGCTCGGCGCCGACGCCCGTGGACGGCTCACCGAGCGGGACTCGACGCCGTTCGCCCTCAGGCTCACGACCGGCTGCGCGGCCTGGCCGGAGATCACCACGAACGTGAAGGGGGAGCCGCACCGCGGTGCCTCGCCCTTCCAGGAGGTGCGCGGCTACCTCGACGCCCACACCCACGGCATGGCCTTCGAGTTCCTCGGCGGGCAGGTGCACTGCGGTCGCCCGTGGAGCCCGTACGGCGTCAAGGCCGCGCTCGTCGACTGCCTCGACCACCAGCTGGCCAACGGTGCGGGTGCCCTGCTGGAGAACCTCATGAGCAAGGGCGGCACGCCCGTCGGCTTCCACGACCCCGTCGGCTGGCCGACGTTCAAGGACTGGCCGGCGCCGGACTCCCTGACCCACGAGGGGACCTACTACAAGTGGATGGAGCGGTCGTGGCGCGGCGGGCAACGCCTGTTCGTGAACCTCCTGGTCGAGAACAACCAGCTGTGCACCGTCTACCCGCTCAAGCGCAACTCCTGCGACGACATGGACAGCATCCGTCTGCAGGCCAAGCAGATGCGCAACCTGGAGCGGTACGTCGACGCCCAGTACGGCGGCCCCGGGAAGGGCTGGTACCGGATCGTCACCGACCCGTTCGAGGCGCGGAAGGTCATCAACGACGGCAAGCTCGCCGTCGTCATGGGCATCGAGACCAGCGTGCTGTTCGGCTGCTCCACCAAGCTCGACCAGCCGCAGTGCACGAAGGCGGAGATCGACCGTCAGCTCGACGAGGTGCACGACCTCGGTGTCCGCCAGATGGAGCTGGTCAACAAGTTCGACAACGCCCTGTCCGGCGTGGCCGGCGACACCGGTGGCATCGCGCCGCTCATCAACGGCGCCAACTTCCTGGAGACCGGGTCCTTCTGGGACATGAGGACGTGCGAGAACGGCCAAGAGGGGGTCGAGGACCGCAGCCAGCTCACGGCGCCCACGCTGGTGCCCGAGCAGGACGCGTTGTTCGGCGCGATCGCGAAGCTCTACATCCCGGTCAAGCTCCCGCTGTACGCCTCGGGTCCGCACTGCAACGCGCGCGGCCTCACGTCGCTCGGTGACCACACGATCCTGCGGATGGCCGAGAAGAAGATGCTGTTCGACCCGGACCACATGAGCGTCGCGGCACGGAAGTCCTCCCTCGACCTGGTCGAGCGGATCGACTACCCGGGCGTCCTGTCGAGCCACTCGTGGTCGACCCCCGACGTCTACCCCCGCATCTACCGGGCCGGTGGCGTCATCACCCCCTACGCCGGCGACAGCGACGGCTTCGTCGAGAAGTGGCGCCAGCACCTCGCCTGGGCCGACCCGCGGTACTACTTCGGGTTCGGGTTCGGCGCCGACATCAACGGCCTCGGCGCCCAGGGAGACCCGCGTGGCGCCGACGTCCCCGACAAGGTCACCTACCCGTTCAAGGGGCTGGGCGGGGTGACGATCGACAAGAACGTGAGCGGCACCCGCGTGTACGACATCAACACCGACGGCGTGGCCCACTACGGGCTGTACCCCGACTGGATCGAGGACCTGCGCAAGCAGGGCGGGCAGGCCATCGTCGACGACATGGCCCGAGGCGCCGAGGCGTACCTGCAGACGTGGGAGCGCGCCGAGGGCGTCGCCAACGACGGCTGTCGCGACCGCGCGGCCCGCCCGAGCGACGCAGTCGTCACGCGGCTGAGGACGGGCTCGTCCGTCGAGAGCGTCCTCAGGAAGGTGGGTCAGCCGCACAGCCGGCTCGGGACCAGCTTCGGCTACTGCACGAAGACCTCGGCGGGTGCCACCAAGAAGCGCACCGCCACCTTCACCCCGAGCGGCACGCTGAAGAAGGTGGTCTGAGGCCCGTCGTGCTGGACCCGTCCGGGCCCCGTCTCGGGGGCGCCCGGCCGGCGAGGGAAGTCTTCGGCGCCCTCCGGCGTTGACCCCCGTATGCGCTTGTCCGTCCTCGACCTCGTCCCCGTCCGCACCGACCAGACGACGTCCGACGCCGTCGCGGCCTCCGTGCAGCTCGCCCAGACCGCCGACCGGCTCGGGTTCGAGCGCTACTGGGTGGCCGAGCACCACAACATGGCCGCGGTCGCCGCCACCAGTCCTCCGGTGCTGATCGGCATCCTCGCGTCGGCCACCGGCCGGATCCGGGTCGGATCCGGCGGGGTGATGCTGCCGAACCACGCGCCGCTCGCTGTGGCCGAGCAGTTCGCGCTGCTCGAGGCCGCCTACCCGGGCCGCATCGACCTGGGGATCGGTCGCGCCCCGGGGTCGGACCCCGTCACGTCGTGGGCCCTGCGGGGTGCCGCCGGGCGCGACGACACCGACGTCGAGAACTTCCCGCAGTACCTCGACGACGTCACCGCGCTGATGGACGGTCGCGGTGTCCGCGTGCCGATCCCGCAGCGCGAGTACATCCTCAAGGCCACGCCCGTCGCCGCCTCCACGGCGCGCCTGTGGCTGCTGGGCTCGTCCATGTACTCGGCGCAGCTCGCGGCTGCCAAGGGTCTGCCCTACGTGTTCGCCCACCACTTCTCCGGTCACGGCACGGAGGAGGCGCTCGCCCACTACCGCGCGAACTTCCGTCCCTCGGACCTGGCGGACCGGCCCACCACCTTCCTCACGGTCAACGCCTCGGTCGCCGCCACCGAGGCCGAGGCCCACGCCCAGGCCCTGCCGAACCTGCAGAACATGGCACGGCTGCGCACCGGCCAGCCCCTGACGGCACTCGACCTCGTCGAGACCGCGCTGGCGACCGACCTGCCGCCGCAGCAGCAGGCCATGGTCGACGCGGGGTCCGCCCGCTCGGTCGTCGGCGACCCGGCCGGTGCCGCCGCGCAGGTGCGCGAGCTGGCCGAGCGGTTCGACGTCGACGAGGTCATGCTGCACCCGGTCGGGTCGGCCCGCCTGGGCACCGACCCGCGCACCTCGCCGGCGCGTGACGAGACCCTCGAGCTGCTCGCCAAGGAGCTGCTCTGAGGGTGTGCGGCGCGCGTTCACCGCGCTGACGCCGCGCGTTCAGGTGCGCCGGTCAGGCTGGCGCCATGAAGCACACACCGACCCGTCGCGACGTCCTCGCCTCGATCCCGGTGGTCGCCCTGGGCGCGCTGCTGTTCGTGCTGCCGCCCGCCCCCGACCAGCCGCAGAACGCGTCGACCGCCTCCGCGGTCAGCGCTCCGTGACCCGGACGCCCGCCGCCGCCAGCTCCTGACGCAGCGCCGGGAGGCCGGCCGGGCTCACCGCTGCGGTCAGTCCCTCGACGACGCGCACCGTGAAGCCCTCGCGCACGCCGTCGAGCGCCGTCGCGCGCACGCAGTGGTCGGTCGCGATGCCCACGACGTCGAGCGTCGTGATGCCGCGCTCGCGCAGCCACGCGGTCATGGAGTCACCCGCCTCCGTGGCGCCCTCGAAGCCGGAGTAGGCCGCCTCGTACTCGCCCTTGAGGAAGACGGCGTCGAACAGGTCGGTCGTCAGCGGCGCGTGCAGCTCCGCGCCGGACGTCCCGACCACGCAGTGCCGTGGCCAGGAGTCCACGAAGTCCGGGGTGTCGGAGAAGTGCGGCCCCGGATCGACGTGGTGGTCGCGCGTGGCGACGACCGTCGCGTACCGTCCCTCGGCGACCAGGTCGGCGACCCGACGGGCGACGTCGGCACCGCCGGCCACCGCGAGCGACCCGCCCTCGCAGAAGTCGTTCTGCACGTCCACCACCACGAGTGCGGTCGTCTGGTCGGGCACGGGTCCTCCTCGGTTCGGCTTCGGTCCAGGGTAGGTCGCAGGCGGGACGAGCTGCAGGCGCACGACGTCGGGCGGTGGTCCCGGTCGTCGTGCGACGGCCCGTGGTGCCGCAGGACTCAGTGCTCGAGGACGGTCTCGATCACGGGCTCACCCCGCGAGAGCTTGCGCGCCGCGGCGGGCAGCTCGGCGATCGCCGACGCGTGACGTGCGCGGGCGTCGTCCAAGGTGTCGTGGTGCACGCGCAGACCCCCTTCGACGAACGGCACGAGGAGCGCGCGGTCGTCGCCGTCGTCGACCGGGGGAGTGCCGATGCCCACGACCTCGGCCTGGGCGGTCCCGGATGACGAGAGCCTGCGCAGCGCCCACTTGCGTCCGCCGACGCTGGCCTTGTCGACGCTCTTCTTGGCCACCGGCTGCATCGTCCCGGCGTCGTCCTCGCGCGCGACGAGCTTGTAGACGAACCCCGACGTGGGCGCGCCGGACCCCGTGACCAGCGACGTGCCGACGCCGTAGCCGTCGACGGGGGCGGCCGCCAGGGTGGCGATCGCGTGCTCGTCGAGGTCGCTCGTGACCACGATCCGCGTCTCGGTGGCCCCGAGCGAGTCGAGCTGCTCGCGGACCTGGTGGGCGAGCGAGGGCAGGTCGCCTGAGTCGATCCGGACGGCACCGAGCGACGGTCCCGCTACCTCGACGCCGGTGCGGACCGCCTCGGCGATGTCGTAGGTGTCGACCAGCAGGGTGGTCGTGGAGCCGAGCGACTCCACCTGCGCGGTGAACGCGTGGCGCTCGCTGTCGTGGAGCAGGGTGAACGAGTGCGCGCTCGTGCCGGCCGTGGGGATGCCGTGCGTCCGGCCCGCCTCCAGGTTCGAGGTGGTGGCGAATCCCGCCACGTAGGCGGCACGCGCCGCCGCGACCGCCGACCACTCGTGGGTCCGGCGCGAGCCCATCTCGATGCACGGGCGACCGCCCGCGGCGCCGACCATGCGTGCCGCGGCCGACGCGATCGCCGAGTCGTGGTTGAGGATCGACAGGAACAGCGTCTCCAGGACCACGGCCTCGGCGAAGGTGCCCTCCACGACGAGGACGGGCGAGGCGGGGAAGTACAGGTCGCCCTCGGCGTAGCCCCAGACGTCACCGGTGAAGCGGTAGTCGGCCAGCCAGTCGCACGTCGCCTCGTCGACGACCCGACGCTCCCGCAGCCAGGCGACCGCGTCGGCGTCGAAGCGGAACGACTCGAGGGCGTCGAGCAGGCGACCCGTGCCGGCGACCACGCCGTAGCGGCGCCCGGTGGGGAGTCGCCGGGCGAAGAGCTCGAAGACGGACCTGCGGTGCGCGGTCCCGTCGGCGAGGGCCGCCTGCAGCATCGTCAGCTCGTAGTGGTCGGTCAGCAGTGCCGTCGTCACACCCGCCACCCTAGGCGGTCGAGCCGGGTCGGCACTTCACGATGGTGCTCGACGTGGGCGCACCTATTACCCTCGAGCGAGTGTCCGGAACCCGATCGACCCCTGCCCGGGGGCACCGTCTCGACATCCAGGGGCTGCGCGCCGTCGCGGTCAGCCTGGTCGTCGTCTACCACGTGTGGCCGAGCAGCATCACCGGTGGCTACACCGGCGTCGACGTCTTCTTCGTCATCTCCGGGTTCCTGATCACCTCCCACCTGATCACCGCCGCGCCGTCGCGCGGGCGCGACCTCGTCACGTTCTGGATGCGGCGGGTGCGACGGCTGCTGCCCGCGGCGCTGCTGGTCCTGGCCGTCACCCTCGTGCTCTCCCGGCTGCTGGCGCCGGCCACGCTCTGGAAGGACACGGCGCTGGGGGCCGTGGCCGCCTCGCTCTACGTGGAGAACTGGCGCCTGGCCGGTCAAGCGGTCGACTACCTCGCGGCCGAGAACGCCCCGACGCCCGTGCAGCACTACTGGTCCCTGTCCGTGGAGGAGCAGTTCTACGCCGTCTGGCCGATCCTCGTGCTGCTGTGCGTGCTCGTGGCACGCCGTCTCGGGCTGCGGCTGGTCCACGTGCTCGGTGTCGCCCTCGTGGTCGTCGTGGTCGGCTCGTTGGCGTACTCGATCCACGCCACCGCGGCCGACCCGTCCTCGGCCTACTTCGTCACCCCGACGCGGGTCTGGGAGCTGGGTGTCGGCGGTCTGGTCGCGATCCTCGTGGCCCTGCGCAGCCGGGCGTCCGCGGAGCCGGGCGTCGTGGGCGCGCAGCACGGTGGCGACGGCGGGGTCGCCGGTCTGCCGCCCGTCGTGCGGTCGGTCCTCGCGTGGGTCGGCTTCGCCGCCATCGGGTGGGCGGCGTGGACCTACACCGACGCCACCCCGTTCCCCGGGTCCGCCGCCCTCGTCCCGGTGCTCGGCACGGCGTTCGTCATCGGTGCTGCCGCCTCCGGTGCGGGGTCGCCGACCCAGCTGCTGTCCTCGCGTCCGGTGCAGTGGCTGGGCGACGTGTCCTACTCGGTGTACCTCTGGCACTGGCCGATCATCGTGCTCCTCGGCCACGTCGCGGGGGAGCGCGGCGTCCTCGACTCGCTGGCGGCGGTGGCCGCGACCCTCGTGCTCGCCGGGCTGACCAAGCGCTTCGTCGAGGACCGCTTCCGCAGCCACCCGCGCGGCCTGCCGCTGTGGCGGCCGTTCGCGGCGGCCGCGGTGGCGATGTCCGTGGTCGTGGGCATGGGGGTGGCCCAGGGCGCAGAGGTCGACCGTCGGCAGGACGACGCCCGCGAGCAGGTCCGGGCGGCCCTGTCCGGGAACGACCCCTGCTTCGGTGCCGGAGCCCTCGACCCCGAGCTCGACTGCGGGCCGGTGCTGGGCGACACGATCATCCCCGACCCGACGCAGGCGGCCGAGGACAAGTCCGACGCCTACGCCGACGACTGCTGGGTCTACCGCCCGTTCGACGACCTCACCACGTGCACGTACGGCGACCGTGACGCCGACGTGAGCATCGCCCTCGTCGGCAACTCCCACGCCGGGCACTGGTTGCCGGCGCTCCAGTCGATCGCCGAGGAGCGGGGCTGGCGGATCACCACCTTCCTGGCCTCGCAGTGCTTCCCGACGGACGCGATGATCCAGCTGGAGACCGAGGAGTTCCGCCGCAACTGCGTGGGATGGGGCGAGAAGGTCCAGAAGGCGACCTCCGGCGACGCGTTCGACCTCGTGGTGGAGTCGACGCGCACCGGGCTGCCGGTGGTCGGCGTCGATGGACGGGCCGAGTCCTACGACGGCTGGTACGACGGGTACCGGTCCTACGCGAAGCGGTGGCTGGACTCCGGGGCGCGCCTGCTGGTCATCCGCGACAACCCGTTCCCCCAGAGCACCGTCCCCAACATCCCCGACTGCGTGGCCGAGCACACCGACGACCTGGCCGCGTGCTCCGCGCCACGCGAGGACTGGGAGATCCCCGACCCGCTGGCCGACGCCGTGCGCGACCTCGACACCCCGGCCGCGTCGGTCGCCGACCTGACCGACTTCTTCTGCGACGACACCTGCTACCCCGTCATCGGAGGGGCCCTGGCCTACTTCGACTCCTCGCACATCTCGGCGACCTACTCACGCACCCTGGCGCCGTACCTCGAGCCGTCGTTGGTCGCGGCGCTGGAGCAGCCCCGGTGACCCCGTCGGGTTTCGCCCGCGCGCGGCGCTGCGTCACAATGGCGAGGTGACCACTCCGGCCCCGGTCGAGCTCGACGAGCCCGCCTCCGACCTCCGCCTCGCGCTGGAGGACCCGTGGGTCACGATCGTGTGGAACGACCCCGTGAACCTCATGTCGTACGTGGCCTACGTGTTCCGCGCCTACTTCGGCTACTCCGACGAGAAGGCGACCGAGCTCATGCTGGCCGTGCACCACGAGGGTCGCGCGGTCGTGTCGAGCGGGAGCCGCGAGCAGATGGAGCGCCACGTGCAGGCCATGCACGAGTACGGCCTGTGGGCCACGCTGCAGACGTCGGACACGATCTGATGCGCCCGTTCAAGCGCCGCCGACGCGGTGGGGTCGTCGCGACGTTCGAGCCCGAGGAGGCGCACGTCCTGGCCAACCTGGCCGGTCAGGTCGTCGAGCTGCTCCGTGACCGCAACGGCACGCCGGAGTCCGACCCCGACCCGCTCGCCGCGCAGCTGGGGATGGGCGGTCCCTCCCTGCCGCCGGAGGACCCGGTGCTGCGCCGCCTCCTGCCCGACGCCTACGGCGACGACGCCGAGGACTCCGCCGAGTTCCGCCGCTTCACCGAGCGGTCCCTCACGAGCGCCAAGGTCGAGAACGCCGAGCGACTCATCGCGTCCCTCGTCTCCGGTGGCATGGGGCTGGACGAGGACGACGGCCCCGAGGTCGTCGTCGAGGTCGAGCTCGACGACGCCGAGGTCCAGGCCTGGCTGCGGACGCTCACCGACATCAGGCTCTCGATCGCCGTCCGGCTCGGCATCGACTCCGACGACGACGCCCTCTCGGTCGCCGAGAGCGACGACCCGGCGGTCCAGGCGATGTCCGACGTGTACGACTGGCTCGGCTACGTCCAGGAGACGCTCGTCGGGGCCCTCACGTGACCGGTTCCGGGACCGTGTACCCGGAAGGGCCGCGCCGCCTCGGTGCCACGGACGGCCGGGCGCACCAGGTCCTCGGGCTGTCGCTCTTCCTGGTGTGCCCGGTCGCCACCGTGGTGTGGGGCGTGGCGAGCACGTGGCGCACGCCCGAGCCGTTCCTGGCGACGCTCGTCGCGCAGGTGCTGGCCGTCGGCTACCTCGTCTGGCTGAGCCGGGCCTGGGCCCGACCCGCGCGCAGACCCGGCGGCGCCGACCTCGCGCTCGCCGTCGTCCCGCTGGTGCTGAGCGCGCTCGGTCTGTGGCTGCTGCAGGAGCTCGCGACGTCGTACGGGATCCGCACCAGTGCGGTGCCGCGCGTCCGCCAGGGGATCGCCTTCGACACCGACATCGCCTACCTCGCGTCGCTCGGTGCCGTGGCAGCCTCGGTCCTGGCCGCGCTCGTCCTGCTCGCGCTCCTGCTGCGCGCCCGTCGCGTCACCTCGCGCCCCATCACCTCGAGCCCCACCGGGTAGGCCCCCGGAGGGTCAGCGGTCGGCGCCCTCGAGCACCGCGGCCATCGCCGCGTGCCCGCGCTGACGGGCCAGCTGCAGCGCCGTCCGTCCCTGCTGATCGGTGATCGTCGGGTCCGCCCCGGCGTCGAGCAGAGCCTGCACCAGGTCGCGGTGCCGTCGGCCGCCGTCGCCGAGCACCACGGCCTCCAGCAGTGCCGTCCACCCCAGGTCGTTGACGTGGTCGAGGTCGACGTCGGTCGCCACGACCCAGCGCACGTACTCCAGGTGGCCGCGCTCGCTCGCGGGGATGGGCGAGAGGCCACCGAACCGGTTGCGCAGCGTCAGGTCGGCACCGGCGGCGAGCAGGAGGCGGCCCATCGGGACGCTCCCGGTGACGCCGGTGACGAGCCAGGGCGTGTCGGACCGGTCGTCCACGGCGTTCGGGTCGGCGCCGAGGCGCACGAGCAGGCGCGCGACGTCGAGGTGGTCCGCCGCGGCGGCGAGCAGCAGCGGCGTGCGGTCGCGCCCGTCACGGGCCTCGATCCGTGCTCCGCGCGCCAGGGCCGTCGCGGTCTCGCGGGCGTCACCACGTGCAGCGGCATCGAGGAGCCGCTCGTCGAGGCGCTCCTGCTCGGCCCGGGTGGGCGGCGTCGTGGGCGTCGGTGACGGCGTCGAGGTCGCGATCGGGACGGGGGTGTCGGCAGCCGTCGTCCGCCCGGGCTCGGGAGCGTCGCCGGCGGTGCAGGACGCCAGCACGAGCACGGTCGTGAGGGCGAGAGCGAGCACCGGGGAAGGTCCGAGCGAGGTCATCGGGTCCCCTCCAGGGCGCCGAGGCTCGTGCGGGCATGGGCGCCGAGCACCTGCTCCAGCCGTGCGCCGTCACCGGACTCGAGTGCGTCGACGAGCGAGACGTGCTGGGCGTGGATGAGCCCGGGGTCGGCGTGCCTGCGCAGGAGCCACCCCAGCACCTGGCGGAGGGGACGCGTCGTCTCGCGCACCATCGGCGCCGGTGCCAGGTCCGTCAGCACGGCGTGGAACCGGGCATTCAGGTCGACGGCGTCGTCGTGCCGGTCCTCGGCCAGGGCCCGTGCCCCGCGATCCAGCACCTCGCGCAGCTCCGCGACGTCCGTGCGCGCGACCAGCATCCGTCGGCAGGCCACGGCGTCGAGCGCGTGCGCGATCTCGAGCAGCTCGGCGACGTCGTCGGCCCGGTGCTCGCGCACGGCCACTCCGCCGGTGCGCCGCTCGACGGCGAAGCCCTCGGCGACCAGGGTCTGCAACGCCTCGCGCACCGGGATGCGCGACAGCCCGAGACGTCCGGCGAGGTGACGCTCCACGAGACGCTCGCCCGGAGCGATCTCGCCGGAGACCACCAGGGCGCGTAGCCGGTCGGTGGCGTCGTCGACGGCGAGAGCCCCCTGGGCGCGAGACTTTGGCATACCAAAATCGTACCGGACGGATGCACGTTCGTCTCAGCGCTCAGGCGTCGCCCTGCGCCCGCGGCAGGCGTCGATAGACTCGCGGCCGTGCTCACCATCGACCGCGCGACCCACGACGCGATCATCGCCCACGCCCGCCGGGACCACCCCGACGAGGCGTGCGGGGTCGTGGCGGGGCCGATCGACTCCGACCGTCCCGCCCGGCTCGTGCCCATGGTGAACGCGGCGATGTCGCCCACGTTCTACGAGTTCGACTCGACCGACCTGCTGCGCCTCTACCGCGACATGGACGACCGCGACGAGGAGCCCGTCGTGATCTACCACTCGCACACCGCCACCGAGGCCTACCCGTCACGCACCGACGTGAACCTGGCCTCCGAGCCCGGCGCCCACTACGTGCTCGTCTCCACCCGTGACGGCGCCGACGTCGAGGGGACGGCGGTCGACTTCCGCTCCTACCGGATCGTCGACGGCGAGGTCACGGAGGAAGAAGTCCGCGTCGTCGAGCGTTACGACGAGTGAACCCCCGACCACATCCCCCGAGAACCGGAAGAGAGTGACGGCACCGATGGCCATCGAGGTCCGCATCCCGACCATCCTGCGCACGTACACCGACGGCGAGCGCGCCGTCGAGAGCAAGGGCGCCACCGTGGCCGAGCTCGTCGAGAACCTGGAGTCGGCCCACGCCGGCATCAAGGACCGCCTCGTCGAGGAGGGCGACCAGGGCGTGGCCGTCCGGCGCTTCGTGAACGTGTACGTCAACGACGAGGACATCCGGTTCACCGGGGGTCTCGAGACGGCTCTCTCCGACGGCGACACCGTCGTGATCCTGCCCGCCGTCGCGGGCGGTAGCTGAACCTCGTGGCGCGTTTCGACTCGCTCGCCGACACCGTCGGCGGCACCCCGCTCGTCGGCCTGCCCGCGCTGTCGCCGAGCGACGACGTGCGCCTCTGGGCCAAGCTGGAGGACCAGAACCCGACCGGCTCGATCAAGGACCGTGCTGCGCTGGCCATGATCGAGGCCGCCGAGGCCGACGGTCGGCTCACGCCCGGCTGCACGATCCTCGAGCCCACCAGCGGCAACACGGGCATCTCCATGGCCATGGTCGCCAAGCTGCGCGGCTACCGGATGGTCTGCGTCATGCCCGAGAACACCTCGGAGGAGCGCCGTCAGCTGCTGCGCATGTGGGGCGCCGAGATCATCCCGTCGCCCGCCGCCGGCGGCTCCAACGAGGCCGTGCGCGTCGCGAAGGGCATCTCCGAGGAGCACCCGGACTGGGTGATGCTGTACCAGTACGGCAACCCCGCCAACGCCGAGGCGCACTACCGCGGCACGGGCCCGGAGATCCTCGCCGACCTGCCCGAGGTCACCCACTTCGTGGCCGGGCTGGGCACCACCGGCACGCTCATGGGCACCGGACGGTACTTCCGCGAGGCCAAGCCCGACGTGCGCATCGTCGCCGCCGAGCCGCGCTACGGCGAGCTCGTCTACGGACTGCGCAACCTCGACGAGGGCTTCGTGCCCGAGCTCTACGACGCGTCGTTGATCGACGCCCGGTTCAGCGTCGGCCCGCGTGACGCGGTGCGCCGCGTGCGCGAGCTCCTCGAGGCCGAGGGCATCTTCGCCGGCATCTCCACCGGCGCGATCCTGCACGCCGCACTGGCCCAGGCGGCCAAGAGCCAGAAGGCCGGCGAGCGCGCCGACATCGTCTTCATCGTCTGCGACGGCGGCTGGAAGTACCTGTCGACCGGCGCCTACGAGGGCACGCTCGACGAGGCCGAGGACGCCCTCGACGGCCAGCTCTGGGCCTGAGCCCCCAGCTGGTCGGCGGGGCTGGTCGGCGGGGACGGTGCCGCTCACGGTTCCGGGTCGCCGCTCCCTCCGCTAGCCTCACGGTGTGCGCGACATCGTGGTCTTCTCCGGAAGCGCCCACCGCTCCCTCGCCGAGGCCATCTGCAACGAGCTCGGCACCACCCTCTCCCCGTCGGAGACCGTGCGCTTCAGCAACGACTGCCTGCAGTCGCAGCTGCACGCCAACTGCCGTCAGCGCGACGTCTACATCGTCCAGCCGCTGGTGCCGCCGACGCAGGACCACCTCATGGAGCTGCTGCTCATGGTCGACGCGGCGCGCGGTGCGTCGGCGGCCTCGATCACCGTCGTGGTGCCGCACTTCGCCTACGCGCGCTCGGACAAGAAGGACGCGTCGCGGATCTCCATCGGCGGCAAGCTGGTGGCCGACATGATGGCCACGGCCGGCGTGAGCCGCGTGGTCACCATGACCCTGCACGCGCCCCAGGTGCACGGGTTCTTCTCGATGCCGCTCGACCACCTGACCGCCATCGGTGAGCTGGCCGACCACTACCGCGGGTCCGACCTGAGCAACGCCGTGGTCGTCTCGCCCGACTTCGGCAACGCCAAGACGGCCTCGCAGTTCGCGCGGCTGCTCGGCCTGCCGGTCGCGGCGGGCAGCAAGCAGCGCAAGGCCGACGACAAGGTCGTCATCGACGCCATCGTCGGCGACGTCTCGGGCAAGCGCGCGATCGTGCTCGACGACGAGATCGCCACCGGGGGCTCCATCGTCGAGCTCGTGTCGATGCTGGAGACCCAGGGCGTCACCGAGATCTCGGTGGCCTGCACCCACGGGCTGTTCACCGGCAAGGCGGTCGAGCGGCTGCGCGACCACCCGGGGATCGCCGAGGTGGTCACGACCGACACCGTGCCGCCGCCCGCTGACTGGCCCGAGCTGCGTGTCCGTTCGGTCGCGCCCCTGTTCGCCCAGGCCATCGCCCGCATCCACGCCGGCGAGTCGGTCAGCAGCCTCTTCGACGGCGTCGACCCCACCCACGCGCCGCCGCAGCCCAAGCTCCCGCTCTAGGCGCTCCGGCAGTCCAGCCCCGGGGTGGCGATGGCCGCCCGACGGAGGTCCGTGGTGAGCGGGTCGCCTCTCACGCACCGGGACGGGCGTGCCGACGTCCCGGGACCGGACTAGGGTCGAGCGACGACGAAGGGGGTCGCGCGTGAGGCGACGATTCATGGGGGTGCTGGCCGGGCTCGTGCTCGCGGTGCTGGCGCCCCTGCTGCTGGCAGGTCCGGCGCAGGCCGCCGACGGCGGTTCTGGCGACGGCAGTGCCGGCGAGGGTGGGGGCCGCGAGGTCGTCGTCGGCACGGAGGGCACCTACCCCCCGTTCTCGTTCAACGAGGGCGGTGAGCTGACCGGCTACGACATCGAGGTCATCGAGGCCGTCGCCGACGAGGCCGGCTGGCAGCTGCGGTTCGTGCAGTCGCAGTTCGACGCGTTGTTCGGGGCGCTCGACTCCGGGCGCATCGACGTGATCGCCAACCAGATCACCGTCAACCCCGAGCGCGAGGAGAGCTACGCGTTCTCCACGCCGTACACGTACTCGCGTGGCGTCATCGTCGCGAAGAAGGGCTCGGACATCCGGACCCTCGCCGACCTCGAGGGCAAGGTCACGGCGCAATCGGCCACCAGCAACTGGTCGCAGGTCGCGAAGGACGCCGGCGCCCGCGTCGAGAACGTCGAGCAGTTCGCCCAGGCTGCCGACCTCGTGGCCCGCGGCCGGGTCGACGCGATCGTCAACGACAACATCGCCGTGCTCGACTACCTCGCCACCACCGGTGACGACCAGATCGAGGTGGTCGGCGACGCCGGCGAGGAGGTCGGCGCGCAGGCGCTGGCCTTCCGTCAGGACGACGAGGCCCTGACCCGTGAGGCCGATCAGGCCCTGGACTCCCTGCGTGCCGACGGGACCTTGACCGAGATCAGCGAGAAGTACTTCAAGGCCGACGTCTCCGTCGAGGACGGTGGCGCCGCCGAGGTGGGCGGCCGCTCCGGCACCTCCTGGTGGGACTCCGTCCGTGACAACGCGTCGCCGACCCTCGTCGCTCTCCTGAAGATCACGATCCCGCTCACCGCGCTCAGCTTCGCCATCGGACTCGTCGCGGCCGTGCTCATCGCGCTGGCCCGGATCTCCTCGTCCCGGCTGCTCTCGTGGCCGGCGCGCTTCTTCATCTCGGCGGTGCGCGGCACCCCACTGCTGCTGCAGCTCTTCGTGGTGTTCTTCGCCCTGCCGCAGCTCGGCGTCGAGCTGCCGTCGTTCCTGGCGGCCACGCTGGCGCTGAGCGTCAACGTGGCCGGCTACGCCGCGGAGACCGTGCGCGGCGCGCTGCTCGCCGTTCCGGCGGGTCAGCACGAGGCAGCGGCCACGATCGGCATGTCCCGGAGCCTCACGCTGCGTCGGGTGGTCCTCCCGCAGGCAGGAAGGATCGCGGTGCCGCCGCTCTCGAACACCCTGATCTCGCTCGTGAAGGACACCTCGCTCGTCTCGGTCGTCCTGCTGACCGACCCCTTCCGGGTGGTCACGCAGGCCGCATCGACCACGTTCGACTACCTGCCCCTGTACGTGATGCTGGGCTTCTTCTACTGGGTCATCTGCACGCTGCTCACCGCGGTGCAGAACCGGCTCGAGACGCGACTGAACAGGTACGTGACCACATGAGTGCACCCACCGGCCGGACCCCGCTCCTCCAGGCCCGCGGCCTGCGCAAGGCCTTCGACGGCACCGCGGTGCTCGACGGCATCGACCTCGACGTCCCAGAGGGCACGACGACCGCGGTCATCGGCCCCTCGGGGTCGGGCAAGACCACGCTCCTGCGCTCGCTCAACGCACTGACCGTGCCCGACGCCGGGGTCGTGACGATCGGCGACGTGTCGGTCGACTTCGGGTCGCTGCCGAGGGGGAGGGAGGGCCGGCGCCGGGCCGAGCTGCTGCGCCGTCAGAGCGGGATGGTCTTCCAGTCCCATGAGCTCTTCCCGCACCGCACCGTGCTGGGCAACCTCGTCGAGGGCCCGGTGCAGGTGCAGGGGGAGGACCCCGACGAGGCCGCCGCCCGCGCCCGGGCGCTCCTGGAGCAGGTGGGACTGTCGGGCCGTGAGGACGCCTACCCCTCGCAGCTCTCCGGGGGTCAGCAGCAGCGCGTGGGCATCGCGCGCGCCCTCGCCCTGCGGCCGCGCGTGGTGCTGCTCGACGAGCCGACGTCGGCGCTCGACCCCGAGCTCGTGGGCGAGGTCCTCGCGGTCGTCCGCGACCTCGCCTCCCAGGGCTGGACCATGGTCGTGGTGACGCACGAGATCCGCTTCGCGGCCGACGTCGCCGACACCGTGGTCTTCGTCGACGGCGGCCACGTGGTCGAGCAGGGGCCGGGGCGCGAGGTCGTCGACGCGCCGCGCGAGGAACGGACGCAGCGCTTCCTCGATCGCATCCTGCACCCCGGGTGAGCCCGTCGTCGGCGGCCAGGGGTGGCCGTGCCCCCGCCGCGTCCGTAGGCTTTCACCTCGTGGCGGACGCACCGATCGGGATCTTCGACTCTGGCTTCGGCGGACTGACCGTCGCCAGAGCCGTGATCGACCAGCTGCCGCACGAGCCGGTGCTCTACCTCGGCGACACCGCCCGCCAGCCCTACGGCCCGCAGCCGATCCCCGCGGTGCGGGAGTTCGCGCTCGAGTGCCTCGACCACCTGGTCGCCCAGGGCGTGAAGATGCTGGTCATCGCCTGCAACTCCGCGAGCGCCGCCGTGCTGCGTGACGCGCGCGAACGCTACGACGTCCCCGTCGTCGAGGTCATCGTCCCCGCCACCCGTCGGGCGGCCCGCGCTACTCGCAACGGTCGGGTGGGCGTCATCTGCACCCGCGCCACGGCCGCGTCGCGCGCCTACGACGACGCCTTCGCCGCGAACCCCGGCATCGAGCTCGTCACGCAGGCCTGCCCCGACTTCGTCGACCTCGTCGAACGGGGCGTCACGACCGGCCCCGAGGTCGACGCGGCGGCCGAGGAGTACCTGGCCCCGCTGCGCGACGCGGGTGTCGACACCCTGGTGCTCGGCTGCACGCACTACCCTCTCCTGACCGGGGCGATCGCCCTGGCCATGGGCGAGGAGGTCACCTTGGTCTCGAGTGCGGAGGAGACGGCGAAGGACGTCTACGCGCGGCTCGTGCAGGGCGGGCTGCTGCGCGACGTCGAGGCGCCCGCACCGGAGCACCGGTTCCTCACCACCGGCCGGCCCGACGAGTTCGGTGTGCTCGGCCGTCGCTTCCTCGGGCCCGAGGTCGAGACGGTCGGACAGTTCGCGCAGGTGGTGGCATGAGGCTCACGATCGTCGGCTGCGCCGGATCGTTCCCCGGGCCGGACTCGGCGTCGAGCTGCTACCTCGTCGAGCACGACGACTTCCGCCTGCTCGTCGACCTCGGCAGCGGAGCCCTCGGCCCCCTGCAGCGCCACCTCGACCTGCGCGACGTCGACGCGGTCCTGCTCTCGCACCTGCACGCCGACCACTGCTTCGACCTGTCGGGCTTCTACGTGGTCAGCAAGTACCACCCGACGGGCGCGCTGCCGACCATCCCCGTGTACGCCCCTCAGGGCGCCGGTCCGTTCCTCGCGAGCAGCTACGGGCGGTCCGAGGGACTGCAGATGGCCGACCAGTTCGACTTCCGCTCCTGGGTGCACGGCGAGGCGGTGCAGATCGGTCCGTTCCTGGTGACCCCGTCGCTCATGGACCATCCCGTCGAGGCCTACGGGATGCGGATCGAGGCCGACGGACGCGTGCTGGCGTACTCCGGCGACACGGCACCCACGGAGGCGCTCGACGACGTGGCGCTCGGCGCCGACGTCTTCCTCTGCGAGGCCTCGTTCGTGGAGTCCGCGACCAATCCGCCGAACCTGCACCTGACCGGTGCGGAGGCCGGTGACTACGCCACCCGCGCCGGCGTCGGCCGCCTCCTCGTGACCCACGTGCCGTCGTGGACCGACCGCGACGAGGTCGCCGCCGACACCCGCTCCACCTTCGCGGGGGACTTCGTCCTGGTCGAGGCCGGGCAGGTCTACGACGTCTGAGCGCCCGTCGGTAGGGTCGCGGACATGACCTCCCGCGAGGACGGCCGCGCCGTCGACGAGCTCCGCCCGATCACGATCGCCCGCCACTGGCTCGACCACGCGCAGGGGTCCTGCCTGGTGGAGTTCGGCAAGACGAAGGTGCTGTGCGCCGCGTCGGCCACGGAGGGCGTGCCGCGCTGGCGCAAGGGCTCGGGACTGGGCTGGGTCACGGCCGAGTACGCGATGCTGCCGCAGGCCACGCACGACCGTTCCGCGCGCGAGTCCGTCAAGGGTCGCATCGGTGGCCGGACGCACGAGATCTCGCGGCTCGTGGGCCGTTCGCTGCGCGCTGCGGTGGACTACACGGCGCTCGGTGAGAACACGATCACGATCGACTGCGACGTCCTGCAGGCCGACGGTGGCACGCGCACGGCGGCCATCACCGGCGCCTACGTGGCCCTGGCCGACGCCGTCGCGCACCTGCGCGACAAGGGTGCGCTGGCGGGGGAGCCCCTGGTGCAGTCGGTGGCCGCGGTCAGCGTCGGCATCATCGACGGCACCCCCATGCTGGACCTGCCCTACGTCGAGGACGTGCGCGCCGAGACGGACATGAACGTGGTCATGACGGGCAGCGGCGCGTTCATCGAGGTGCAGGGCACCGCCGAGGGCGCGCCCTTCGTCCGCTCCGAGCTCGACGCCCTCCTGGCCCTGGCCGAGAAGGGCTGCACCGACCTCACCCGCCTCCAGCAGGAGGCGCTCGCCCGATGACCGACGACACGGCGGGGGGGCCGGGCCGTGGGCGGCAGACCAGCACCGTCGTGCTCGCCTCGAACAACGCGAAGAAGCTGGCGGAGCTGCAGCGCATCCTCGCGCCCCTCGTGCCGGGGGTCGAGGTGCTCGGGCTCGCCGACGTCGCGGACTACCCGGAGCCGGCCGAGACCGAGCCGACGTTCGAGGGCAACGCTCTGATCAAGGCGCGGGCGTGCCTCGAGGCCACGGGGCTGCCGTCGCTCGCCGACGACTCGGGCCTGTGCGTCGACGCGCTCAACGGCATGCCGGGCGTGCTCTCCGCGCGCTGGTCGGGCGTGCCGAAGGACCAGGGGGGCGACGCGGCGAACAACCGGCTCCTGCTGTCGCAGATCTCCGACGTCCCGCCGGAGCGACGCAGCGCCACCTTCGTCGCCGCCGTCGCGTTCTGCACGCCCGACGGGCAGGAGCACGTCGTCCGGGGCGAGATGCCCGGCCGCATCCTGGCGGGGGAGCAGGGCGAGGGCGGATTCGGCTACGACCCGCTCTTCGCCGCCGACGGGTTCGACGTGTCGACCGCCGAGCTGAGCCCGTCCGACAAGGATGCGATCAGCCACCGCGGACGGGCGCTCGCGCAGGTCGCGCCGCTGGTCGCCGCGGCGCTCTCGGCCTGACGGGCCTCAGCGCGGCGGGCGGTTCGAGAGGGCGTCGATCACGACGTCGCCCAGCGCCCTGCTGCCCGCGAGCGTGGGGTGCACGCCGTCGACGGTGCGGCCCGGCCGGTCCAGGCTTCCCTTGGTGGCCACGTACTCGAGACCGTGACGCTTCGCGGCGGTGTGCACGATGGACGTGATCCGGCGCTGCTGCCACGGGTCCAGCGGGCCCCACGGTGGGCCGAGCACCACGATGCGGGTCGTGCGCGGCAGGCTCCGCTCGACCACGTCGAAGTAGCGGTCGACGGCCTGCTGGACGGCGGCGTCGGTGGACTCGACCAGGCCGCCCTGGCGGCAGGTGGCCCAGTCGTTGCGCCCGCCCTCGACGATGAAGACCGACGGTGCGGGTCCCTCGAAGGCCTCGGGCCGGTCGATGAACCGGTTCCCTCCGCACCGGTGGCCGGGGCGCTGGTAGCCCGAGCCGGACTGCGCGAAGGTGCGCACCTCGGTGTCGAAGTGACGTCCGACGAAGCTCCACCAGCCCTGCTCGGGGCTGCCGGGGTCGTCGTCGTAGCGCGCGGTGATGGAGTCGCCCACCACGACCACGCCCTGGGGGAAGGGTCCGGTGCCGGGCTCGGTGCCGATGGCACCCTGCCGCCCTGCGGTGACGCCGAGGCTGATGAGCAGGGCCAGGGCGACGGTGACCAGCACGCGTCGTCCGTGTCCGTGTCGTGCCATGGTCCCCTGCTGTCCTCCCCGAGAAGAGCACCAGCCTACGTCCGCGGACGGCCAGGAACCGATGGATGCGGAGAAGTCACCGAAACGTCATCGGCACGGGGTCGGTGTCAGGAACCGCCGGCGAAGCCGTGCTGGCGCCAGGCCTCGTAGACCACGATCGCCGCGCAGTTGGCGAGGTTCATGGACCGCCGCGCCGGCAGCATGGGCAGCCGCAGCCGGTCGGTCACGCGAGGGTGTGCGAGCACCTCGTCGGGCAGACCTGACGGCTCGGCGCCGAACAGCAGCACGTCGCCCGGCTCGTACGACACGTCGGCGTAGGAGCGAGTGGCCCCGGTCGTGAACGCGAACACCCGCGCGTCACCGAGTGCGGCCAGCGCCGTGTCGAGGTCGGCGTGCACGTGGAGGGTCGCCAGGTCGTGGTAGTCCAGCCCGGCGCGCTTCAGCTTCGGCTCGGACAGGTCGAAGCCGAGCGGCTCCACCAGGTGCAGCTCCGCCCCGGTGGCGGCGGCGAGTCGGATCGTGTTCCCGGTGTTGCCCGGGATGC
>NZ_LMMY01000010.1:35463-42210 GCF_001422865.1 Aeromicrobium sp. Leaf272 | reverse complement strand
CCCCCGCCCCCGGACAGTCCTCCTCCCTCGGCCAGCCCCGTGTCCACGTGACCCACACCTTCCGCTCCGCCCCCGCCGACGTGTTCGCCGCGCTCGGCGAGCACGAGAACCTCGGTCCGCTGTTCGGGGCGAGCATCACGCGCCTGCGGGACGGTCACACGTCGCGCAACGGCGTGGGCTCGGCCCGCACGCTCAAGCTCGGGCCCCTGCCCGGATTCGTCGAGACCGTCGTGGTCTCCGAGCCCGACGAGCGCATCGAGTACGAGATCACCCAGGGCAGCCCGCTGAAGGGCCACCGCGGCATCCAGGTGCTGACGCCCACCGCCGACGGTGGCACGCACCTGGACTACACGATCCACTTCGACGCCCCGGTTCCCGGCGTGGCCGCCGCCGTGGCGAAGGTGCTGACCCAGAAGATCAACGCGAACCTGCCGAAGCTCGTCCCCTGAGCCTCGGTGCCGCGCTCAGAGCTCGTGCTCCCAGGGAGGCTGGGCGCCGGCGCGGCCGACCACGAACGCGGAGCAGCGTGACGCGAGGTCGGTGACACTGCGCCACAGCGTGAGGTCGGAGGCGTGCAGGCGCGTGCTGCCGGCCGCGCCGTCGAGCCCGTCGTCCTTGAGGCCCGCGATGAGTCCCGACATGAAGGCGTCGCCGGCGCCGACGGTGTCGACCACGTGGGACGCCTGCGCCCTCGAGGCGATGGAGCCGCGGTGCGTGTAGGTCCGCGCGCCGCGGGCGCCCATCGTCATGACGACGGCCGCCGGCCCGGCCGCCAGCCAGCTGCGGGCGGTGTCGGCGGGGTCGCTGTGCGGCTCGAGCCAGGCCAGGTCCTCGTCGCTGACCTTGACCACGTCGCACAGCGGGAGCAGGGACTCCATCCGGTCCAGCGCCTCCGCGCGGCTCGGCAGGAGCGACGGTCGGACGTTGGGGTCGAAGGTGACGGTGCACATGGGCGCGAGCCGGCGCAGGGCGTCCTCGACGTCGTCGGCGCCCGGCTCCAGGAACGCGGCGATCGAGCCCGTGTGGACGATGTCGGGGACCTCCTCGGCCCAGATGCGGCCCGGGTCCCAGCAGATGTCGAAGTCGTAGCTCGCGCTGCCGTCCTCGGCCAGCGTGGCGACGGCGGTGGAGGTGCGCTCCAGCTCCTTGAGCCCGGGCATGAGGCGCACGCCCGACTCCGCGAGGTGCATGCGCACGAGCGCTCCCAGGTCGTCGGTGGCCAGGCTCGTGGCGAGCACCGGGGTGACGCCGAGGCGCCCGAGACCGACGGCCACGTTGGCGGGGCTGCCACCGGGATGCTCGGTGCGCGACCCGTCGGGTCGTTCGACGATGTCGACGAGGGCTTCACCGATGACCAGGACCATGGCCACAGTCTGCCGTGACCCGGGTCCGCCGCACGGCGTGGCCGTGGGGACCGGGTGCCGGTGACAGGACTCGAACCTGCACGCCCTGGGGCACGGCATCCTAAGTGCCGCGTGTCTACCAGTTCCACCACACCGGCGGGTGCGCCCCCAGCCTAGGCCAGGGGGATCCGGGTCAGGCGGCGTCGAGCCCGAGGTCGCGGCGCAGCTTGGCCACGTGTCCGGTGGCCTTCACGTTGTACTGCGCCACCTCGACGGTGCCGTCCTCGCCGATCACGACCGTGGAGCGGATGACGCCCTCGACGACCTTGCCGTAGAGCTTCTTCTCGCCGAAGGCGCCCCATGCGGTCATCACCGAGCGGTCGACGTCGGAGAGCAGCGTGATGGTGAGCCCGTCGCGTTCGCGGAACTTCGCCAGCTTCTCGGGCTTGTCCGGACTGATGCCGACGACGGTGTAGCCCTCGGCCTGCAGGTCGTCGAGCGCCCCGGAGAAGTCCGTGGCCTGCTTCGTGCACCCCGGCGTCATGGCCGCGGGGTAGAAGTACACGATCACCTTGCCGCCCCGCAAGCTCGACAGCGTGACCTCCTGGCCGGTGTCGTCGGGGAGGGTGAAGTCGGGTGCGGTGTCACCGGGCTGCAGTCGCGTCGTCATGGGTCCTATCCTTGCAAGACCAGTCCGCACCGACGAGAGGCGCCACGTGGGCACGTCACAGACCGATGAGCTGGTCGACGAGATCGAGCAGATCCGCGAGCGGCTCGCCGACACCGTCGACGCCCTGGTCGACCGCACGAACCCCAAGAACATCGCGCGGCGCAGCCTGGCCGACGTGAAGGCGAAGTTCGTCGGCCCGGACGGATCGGTCCGCTACGAGACCGTGGTGCCCGTGGTGCTCGGCGTCGTCGGCTCCGTGGCAGCGATCGTCGTGCTGCGCCGGGTGCTCGGCTGACCATGCCCGGTACCGAGGGAGCACGGGACGACGGCGGAAAGCTCGCCATCCGGATGCTGCACGACCGCCTGCTCGTGTCGATCGACGAGGAGGCGGGGGAGCGGCGCTCGGGGGGCGGCATCCTGATCCCGGCCACCGCGGCGATGGGCAAGCGGCTGGCCTGGGCCAAGGTCGAGGCGGTCGGCGCGCACGTGCGGGCCGTCGAGGTCGGCGACCGCGTGCTCTTCGATCCCGAGGAGCGCGCCGAGGTCGAGGTGCGGGGCGAGAGCTTCGTGCTGCTGCGCGAGCGCGACCTGCACGCGGTCGCGTCGGAGCGCATCGAGGAGGGCCAGACCGGCCTGTACCTGTGATCGGCGCGGGCACGGTAGGGACGAGCGGTGTCGTAGGTGGGGCCGGACGTGGGGGAGCGGAGGAGCGATGAGCGGCACGGGTCGTGACGTCCCCCTGCGCCGCATCCGTCTGCGCCGCAGCGAGGAGACCTTCCTCGACCGCCTCCTGCTCCTGCGCCGTCGCTGGCGCCTGATGCTCCGCCTGGGGATCGCGACCGCGGCCGCGTTCCTCATCGCCACCCAGGTGTTCGGGCACCAGCAGGCGTTCTTCGCCCCCATCGCCGCGGTCGTCGTGATCACCGCGGGCGGTGGCCTCCGTGGTCGTACGCTCGTCGAGGTCGTCGTCGGTGTGGCGCTCGGGGTGCTCGTGGGCGAGCTCATCATCCTGACGATCGGACGCGGGCCGGCGCAGATGGCGCTCGTCGTCCTGCTCACGGTCGTCGCAGCCACGCTCACCGGCATCCGGGGCCTGGCCCTGACCCAGGCCGCCAACTCCGCCGTGCTGCTGGCGGCCGTGGTGCCCGCGGCCGGGGCGGGCAACCCGGCCCTGACCCGCTTCCTGGACGCGCTGATCGGTGGCCTGTGCGGCATGGCCATGGTCCTGCTGCTGCCCCGCAACCCGGTGCGCGACATCGACGCGGAGGTGCAGCGTCTGCTGCGCCAGCTGGCGTCGGTGCTGAGGGGAACCGCACGGTCCCTGCGTGAGCGTGACCCCGGCGTGGCCGACGAGGCGCTCGAGCGGGCCCGCGGCATGCAGGGCAGCATCGACTCCCTCGACGCGACGGCGCGCAACGTCAGCGAGATCGCCCGCATGTCGCCCATGCGCTGGCGGCAGCGCGAGCACCTGGCGCTCTACGTGGGAGCCGTCCGCGACTTCGACAACGCCATCCGTGACTCCCGGGTGCTCGCACGGCGGGTCAGCGCGATGCTGCGCCACGACGAGGTCGGACCGGACGCCCTCGAGCAGTCCGTGGAGGCCCTGGCCGAGGCCGTCGACGTCATCGCCGACGACCTGTCCTCGCTCGACGACTTCGCCGGCGCCCGCGACCAGCTCGTCGAGGCCGCCCGCATCGCCGTCGCGGCGCTGCCGGACACGATGACGCTGAACACGGCGGCCATCACGGCACAGGTGCGGTCCATCGCAGCCGACCTGATGTTCGTCTGCGGCGCGAGCCGCGACGAGATCGACGCCGCACTCGACTTCGAGTGACGCCCCGCCGAGGTCGGCGGGACACGCACCCACGGACGGTGGCGCGCGGCGGCCCGGGTGCGCTACGGTGACGACACCAGACCGCCTGAGGAGGTGAGCCGCAATGAACCAGACCACGACACCGATCGCCTTCGATCACACGTCCCGTGGTGCCGCGTTCGCCGGCTCCCTCGTCCTCGGCGCAGTCTCCGTCTAGCCAGATCCGTCACGTCAGCACCGCTGACCGACACCCTGGCTTCGAGCCGCTCAGGACACCACGTCCAGGGCGGCTCTTCTCGTCTGCCCACCCACGATCCCATCCCTTCGACCACACCCGACCACCTCGCAGAAAGGAGGCGCGCAATGAACCAGCACCAGAACACCGACACCTTGCCCGCAGACACCCCGACGACCGACCAGATCGCCACGGCCCCGACCAGGACCGACCGCGACGGACACCGCACCACCTGGACAAGGGGAGAGGGGGTGAACGCGATGGCACGGAACCCCCTTCGCTCCGGTGCTCGCCGCAAGCGCGCCTGGGACGAGATGTCGGAGACCGACCGACAGGTCCTGCTGGAGACCGTCCGGCAGCGCCGCGAGGCGCAGGCCATGAAGGACGCGCACCAGCTGCAGGTGCTGAGCCAGCGGTCCTACCGCTGAACGACGCCCCACCGCGTGGCCCCCGGTCCTCGACCGGGGGCCACGTGCGTCTGCGGACCTGCGCGCCGCGACCAGCGGAACGGACCGGCTGAGGGAGGCGGTCGAGGGTCTGGGACGATCGGGGTGATGACCGGGGTCCTGGAGGGTTTCAGCACCATCGGTGCGCTCATCGCCCTCGGTGCCCTCCTGGCACACCTTCGGATCTTCGACCTGAACGCCCAGGTCGTGCTCTCGCGCCTCGCCTTCTACGTGGCCAGTCCCGCCCTGATGATCACCGTCCTGCAGGACGCCGACGTCTCGGCCGTCCTGTCGCGGAACCTCGCCGCCACGTCGGCCGCGGTCGCGGTCGTCGTCGCGCTCTACCTGCTCGTCGCGCGGCTCGTGCTGCGCCAGGACCTCGCCGACACCGTCGTCGGCGCGCTCTCCTCGGCCTACGTCAACGCCGGGAACCTGGGGCTGCCCATCGCGGCCTACGTCCTCGGCGACGCCGCACTCGTCGCTCCCACGCTGCTGCTGCAGATGCTGGTGCTGCAGCCACTCGCCCTCGCCGTGCTCGACGCCGCGGTGGCGCAGGAGCGGGTGCCGTGGCACCGCTTCCTCACGCGTCCGCTCCGCACGCCCCTGACCGTGGCGTCGCTGCTGGGCCTCGCGCTGTCGATCACCGATGCCCGGATCCCTCGCCTCGTCGACGAGCCGCTCGGCCTGGTCGGGGCCATGGCGGTCCCGGCCATGCTCATCGCCTATGGCGTCTCGCTGCGACTCGGCCCGCGTCCGGGCAGTGGCGGCAACGCGCCCGTGCTGGCGCTCATCGTCGTGCTGAAGCTCGTCGTCCAGCCGGTCGCCGCCTACACCGTGGGACGGTTCGCGCTGGGGATGGACGGGGACCCGCTCCTGGCCGTGACCGTCCTGGCCGCGCTGCCGGCGGCGCAGAACATTTTCGTGATCGCGGTGCGCTACGACCGTTCGACCGTCCTCGCCCGCGACGCCGTGTTCGCCACCACGGTGCTCTCGGTCCCCGCGGTCGCGGTCGTCGCGGCGCTGCTCACCTGAGTCCGGCCCGGCTCCCGCCGGGGATCAGGTGCGCAAGGTCGCGAGCAGACGTCGACCGACGGCGTCGACCGAACGGACCCGTGCGTTCAGCACGACTGCGGCCGTGCCGGCCGCCCGGTCGAGACCGAGCCAGGTGCGGAAGCCGCCCGTGCCGCCGTTGTGCCACGTGACGTCGACGCCGTCGTGCAACGACGTGATCCACGCGGCGCCGATCCGGGCGCCGGGCGCGAAGTCGTCGACCGGCTCGAGCGCCGCGGTGCCCGGCGCGCTGCCCTCGAGCAGGGCTCGTGCCAGCGTCGCCGCGTCGCGCACCGACATCCGCACCCCGCCCGCGGGACCGAGCGCCTCGCCCGTCCACGGCTCGGCTCGGCGGCCCCATCGTGTGCGGCCGACCACGGCGCGCTGACCCAGCTCGTCGGGGGTGGCCGGTACCGAGGCGCTGGCCAGACCGAGCGGACCGAGCAGCCGCTCGGCCAGCAGGTCGCGATACGGACGACCCGCTGCGGCCGCGACGGCGTGGCCCAGCAGCTGGAAGCCGAGGTTGGAGTACACGGGGCGGGGTCGGCCGACCTTCGTCGCCCGGGTCTGCTCCAGCAGCTCCGCGAGGGTGTCGCCGTACGGATTGGTGGCGAGCAGCAGCCAGGACGCCGTCCGGCGGCCCATGTGCGCCTGCGCCGGCAGGCTCGGCAGCCCCGAACGATGCCGTGACAGCGCGTCCAGCGTCACCAGGCCGGCCGGTGACCCGTCGAGCGGCAGGAAGGTGTCGAGCCGGTCGGTCAGCAGCATCTCGCCGCGCTCGACGGCGTCCGCCAGGAGCAACGCGGTCAGACCCTTGGAGATCGAGCCGATCTCCAGGTCGTCCCCGGGGTCGATGCTCTGGACCGCCACGCGGGTGGCTCCCGGCTCGATGGTGGCCACGGCCCAGGAGCCGCCGCCGAGAGCGTCGGCGGCCCAGCGGTGCAGGGCGTCGTCACGGACGGTCTCCTCGAAGCTCATGCCCCCACCCTGGTCGACGACAGGACCCCGGCACATCGGCCGCGAGGCTGATGTCCGGGGTCCGTCCGGCGGAGGTCTCGGTGGGTCAGCGACCCGCGAGCGCCTCGTGGAAGGCGAGGATGCGTCGCGCGTCGCGCACGTGCAGCTCCTCGACCATCTTCCCGTTGAACGTCACGACGCCCTGGCCCGCGGCCTTGGCCTCCTCGAACGTC
>NZ_LMMY01000010.1:31636-35425 GCF_001422865.1 Aeromicrobium sp. Leaf272 | reverse complement strand
CCTGCGAGGGGTGGATGAGGGTCTTGCCGTCGAAGCCCATCTCGCGCCCCTGGCGGGCCTCGGCCTCGAAGCCCTCGGGGTCCTTGACCGCGTTGTAGACGCCGTCGATGATCACCTTGCCGGCGGCGCGCACCGCCAGGAGGGTCCACGACAGCGACGTGAGCACGGTGGCGTTGCGGCCCGGCACGTGCAGACCGTAGGTCTCGTTGACGATGTCGTTCGTGCCCATGACGACGACGGTGAGGCGCTCGTGGGCGGCCGCGATCTCCTCGGCGTGCAGGAGGGCCCGCGGGGTCTCGATCATGGCCCACAGCTGGGTGTGCTCCGGGGCGCCGTGCTGCTCGAGGGCGGCCACGAGGGCACGCACCTGCTCGGCCGACTCCACCTTCGGGACGAGGATCGCGTCGGGACCGGCGGCCGCGGCGGCGCGCACGTCGTCGTCGTGCCACTCGGTACCGATGGAGTTGACCCGGATCGCCAGCTCACGGTGACCGTACGCGCCGGACCGGACGGCCGCGCACACGTTGTCGCGGCCCTGCGCCTTGGCATCGGGGGCGACGGAGTCCTCGAGGTCGAGGATCAGCGCGTCGGCGTCGATCGTCTTGGCCTTCTCCAAAGCGCGCTCGTTCGCACCCGGCATGTACAGCACGGAACGGCGGGGGCGGATGACGGGAGTGCTCACAGGTCGTACAGCTCCTTCAGCTCGGGGTCGCGCTCGGCCAGCTCGCGGGCGAGGTCGAGCATCACCAGGCACTGCTTGCAGGACGCGTCGTCCTCCATCTTGCCGTTGATCATCACCGCGCCCGAGCCGTCGCCCATGGCCTCGACGACCTGCTTGGCGTGCGCCACGTCCTCGGCGCTGGGCGAGAAGACCAACTTGGCGATGTCGATCTGCACCGGGTGCAGGCTCCACGCGCCGACACAGCCCAGCAGGAACGCGTTGCGGAACTGGTCCTCGCAGGCCACGACGTCCTTGATGTCACCGAACGGCCCGTAGAACGGGAGGATGTCGTTCGCCGCGCAGGCGTCGACCATGCGCGCGATCGTGTAGTGCCACAGGTCCTGCTGGTACGTCGTGCGGCCCTCGGTGAGGTCCTCGCCCGTCGGGTCCTGGCGCACCAGGTAGCCCGGGTGGCCGCCGCCGACGCGCGTGGTCTTCATGCGGCGGCTCGCCGCGAGGTCGGCCGGGCCGAGGCTGATGCCCTGCATGCGCGGGCTGGCGGCGGCGATCTCCTCGACGTTCGTCACGCCGAGCGCGGTCTCGAGGATCGCGTGCACGAGCAGCGGCTTATGCACCTTCCCCTTGGCCTCGAGCTGGGCGAGCAGACGGTCGACGTAGTGGATGTCCTGGGCGCCCTCGACCTTGGGCACCATGATGACGTCGAGCTTGTCGCCGATCTCGGTGACCAGCGTCGTCAGGTCGTCGAGGACCCAGGGGGAGTCGAGGCTGTTGACGCGCACCCACAGCTGCGTGTCGCCGAAGTCGGTGGCCTTCGCGATGTCGACGAGACCCTGGCGCGCGGCCTCCTTCTTCTCGGTCTTGATCGCGTCCTCGAGGTTGCCGAGGATGATGTCGACCTTCGAGGCGATGTCGGGGACCTTCGCCGCCATCTTCTCGTTGCTCGGGTCGAAGAAGTGGATCATCCGGCTCGGACGGAACGGCACCTCGGCGAGCGGAGCGGGAGCTCCGACGGCGAGCGGACGGAGGAATGCACGGGGGTTGCGCACGCGGGTCTCTTCCTGCAGACGTCGGGACTGCCCGACAGTATGGCCGGGACTCGTGACCCGTGAGTAGGGCGGGTCTCACAGTGCGTCCAGCCGCCCGGGGCCCGGCACCCCCGCCGGGTCAGCGGACGGACATGACCACACGGTCGTCGCGGGCGGCCTCGTCGGCGACCCAGCCGTCCGGCGAGGACTCCGCCGTCCAGCGCAGGCCGTCGAAGCTGACCGACGCGACCTGCAGGTCGGCCGCGTTGGCCACCAGGTAGTGCGCCAGGGCCCACCCGCGCGCCCGCACGTCGGCGGCCGCGCCGTCGAGGCGGTACGTGAGCGCGTCCTCGGCGTCGTCGGTGCTGCGGGGGATCTCCCCGAAGGCCTTGTCGACGTCGGCCGCCACGGTCCGCACCGAACCGCCACCGACCGGGTTGATCTGGCAGGTGAACGCGGCGGGGCTGTAGCCCCGGAGGGCGGAGGCCAGCGCGCGGGCGTAGTCCTCGTGCTGGGCATAGGCGCCAGGGAACGCCGAGCGCTGCACCTCCTGCGCCGCGACCGTGATCTCGAGCGACGTGTAGTCGTCGACCTTCTCGAGGCCGTCGTAGAACTTACCGATCGCGTAGTGCGGGTCCAGGATCTCCTCGACCGTGCCCCAGCCCTGCGACGGACGTTGCTGGAACAGACCCACGGAGTCCCGGTCACCGAAGTCGATGTTGCGGACCTTGGACTCCTGGAAGGCGGTCGCGATCGCGATCGTGGTGGCGCGCGGGGGAAGTCCGCGGTTCTGCGCCGTCGCGGCCATGAGGGCCGACCAGCGCGCCTGCTCCACGTCCACCTGCGCACGCGTCTCGCCCACCCGGGCCACGCAGTACTCGGTGCGCAGCGGCGTGCGGTCGGTCACCACGACCGCCACCAGGACGCCGGCCACGAGGACGGCGCCCAGCAGGACCCAGCGCAGCTTCACCCGGTCAGCCTAGGCAGACGACGTCAATCCGGCCGGGCACCTGGTGCCGGGTCCGGGCCGGGGTCAGTTGGCGTGCAGGTCGGAGTTCAGCTCGATGCCGCGCCGTTCGCCGCGAGGGCGCGCCTCGATCTGGCCGGTCTCGCTGTTGGTGAGGAACAGCAGGCTGTCCTGCCCGCTCAGCTCCGCCGCCTTCACCACGGAGCCGTCCGGCGTGCGCACCTTGGTGCCCGCGGTGACGTAGCAGCCGGCGGCGACCACGCAGTCGTCGCCGAGCGAGATCCCGATGCCGGAGTTGGCGCCGAGCAGGCTGTTGCGACCGATCGAGATCACCTCGGTACCACCGCCCGAGAGCGTGCCCATGATGCTCGCGCCGCCTCCGATGTCGGTGCCGTCGCCCACGACGACACCGGCCGAGATGCGGCCCTCGACCATGGCGTGGCCCAGCGTGCCGGCGTTGAAGTTCACGAAGCCCTCGTGCATGACGGTGGTGCCCTCGGCCAGGTGCGCGCCGAGGCGCACGCGGTCGGCGTCGCCGATGCGCACGCCGGACGGGATCACGTAGTCGGTCATCCGGGGGAACTTGTCGATGCTGGTCACGTTGACCGTGAGGCCGGCGGCGCGGGCGCGGGCGCGGGTGTGCTCGAACCCGGCGACCGCGCACGGACCGATCGTCGTCCAGACGACGTTCGTGAGCAGCCCGAACTGGCCGTCGAGGTTGACCCCGTGCGGCTGGACGAGACGGTGCGAGAGCAGGTGCAGCCGCAGCCACACGTCGTAGACGTCGGCGGGCGGTGCCGAGAGGTCCGGCGCGACGACGTGCACCACGGCCTTGCGAACCTGGCGCACCGCGTCCTCGCCGGTGAGTGCCGTGAGCTCCTCGGGCTCCGGGTCGTGCCCGGGGGTGCCGAGCCGGGGCTCGGGGAACCAGACGTCGAGGACGTCGGCGTCCTCGGTGAGGGTGGCCAGGCCGTAGCCGTACGCGCTCTGCTCGCTCATGGCCCTCAACCTACCGATCCGTCGATGGCGCCCGTCGGTGAGTGGACCTAGCGTGGACCGCATGGCGCTGGTGACCTACAAGGACCTCTGCATCGACGTGAACGACCTGCACGCGT
>NZ_LMMY01000010.1:31422-31565 GCF_001422865.1 Aeromicrobium sp. Leaf272 | reverse complement strand
CCGCGGCCTTCTGGGCCGAGACGCTGGGTCTTCGCGTGGTGCCCGACGAGGGTGTGGCGGGGGAGCAGGGTNCCGCGGCCTTCTGGGCCGAGACGCTGGGTCTTCGCGTGGTGCCCGACGAGGGTGTGGCGGGGGGGCAGGGG
>NZ_LMMY01000010.1:27574-31349 GCF_001422865.1 Aeromicrobium sp. Leaf272 | reverse complement strand
GAGGTGCACCTCGAGGGACCCACCCCTCGGCACACCGTGTGGCCCTGCGTCGTGCCGGAGCCCAAGTCGGTCAAGGACCGGGTCCACCTCGACGTCCACGCCGCAGCGTCGGTGCTGCCCGGGACCACACGTCTCAGCGCTGAGGGCGAGTTCCGGTGGACGGTCGTGGCCGGCCCGGAGGGCGACGAGATCTGCACGTTCGTGCGCGACGACGTTCCCGACTACCGGCTCTACGAGCTGTGCGTCGACGTCGCCGACCACCGCGCCGCGGCGGCCTGGTGGCACGGCGTGTGGGGTGGCACGATCGGCAGCGAGGAGGAGCAGCGGTTCAGCTGGCTGGAGGACGTCCCCGGCATGCCGTTCGAGGGCATCGTGTTCTGCGACGTGCCGGAGCCCAAGACGGTCAAGAACCGGCTCCACTGGGACGTCACGCTCACCGCCGGATCCGGCGTCGCCGATCTCGAGGCCCTCGGCGCCACCGTGCTGCGCCGACCCGACGACGAGGTGGTCTGGACGGTCATGGCCGACCCCGACGGCAACGAGTTCTGCGTGTTCGACGAGGACGCCGCGTGACGTCGCGGGCGCAGCTGCGCAGGGCGGCCCTCGCACAGGAGGGCGCCGAGCAGGTCGAGGTCGGACCCACGCGAGGCTGGGCGGTCGCGGGCACGGTGTTCGCCGCCCTCACCGACGACGGGCGCGCGGCGCTCTCGCTCGGGATCGAGCCGCGCAGCCGCATGGCCGGCGAGCTGCCCGGCGTGCAGACCACGTCGTCGGGCGTCCTGGTCGACCTCGACGTGATCGACGGGATGGCGCTCAACCACTGGGTCCACGAGGCGTGGCGGCACTGCGCACCGGCCGGTGTCGTCGAAGCGTCCGCGCACGCGGCGAGGGCTGCCGCCGAGGGCGACGACGACCTCGGTGCGATCGGTGCCCCGGCGCGGCGCGCGCTCCACGGTGCCGGCATCGGCTCGCTCGACGAGCTGGCTGCCCGCGATCGCGACGAGGTGGCCGCGCTGCACGGCATCGGCCCACGCGCGGTGGCGGCCCTGGCCGCTGCGCTCGCCGAGCGGGGGACCACGTGGTGAGCGTGCTGCGGGTCCCCGACCCTGCGGACGCCGAGGTCCTCGCCGACCTGTGGGTGACCAACCGCGAGCACCTCGACCCCTGGAGCCCCGAGCGCAATGCCGACTTCTACACCGTCGAGGGGCAGCTCGACCTGCTCGAGCGGCGTCTCGAGGCCATGGTCCAGGGCCGGGGTGCCTACTTCGTCGTGCTCGACGACGACCGGGTGGTCGGTGAGATCAACCTCAACGACCTGGTGCGCGGGGCCTTCCAGAACGCTCACGTCGGCTACTGGCTGGCCGCCGACGTGCAGGGGCGCGGGCTGATGACCCGCGCCGTCGAGGAGATCACCACCCACGCGTTCGACGTCCTGCGGCTGCACCGGCTGCAGGCCGCCACGCTGGCCCACAACGAGCGCTCCCAGGCCGTGCTCCGGCGTGCCGGGTTCGAGTCGTTCGGACGCGCGCCGCGCTACCTCAAGATCGGCGGGCAGTGGCAGGACCACGTGCTGTTCCACCGCTTCACGCCGCACGACGTCTGAGCCCAGGTCCGGACCGTCGGGCTCAGTAGCGGGCCGAGAACCCGCCGTCGGCGTGCAGCAGCTGTCCGGAGATCCAGCGTCCTTCGGGCGACAGGAGGAAGGCGACCACTCCGGCGACGTCGCGTGGCTCCCCGAGACGACCGAGGGGCTGGTGCGGCAGCAGCCCCTCCCTGAGCTGGTCGTCCATCCACCCGGTGTCGACGGGGCCGGGGTTCAGCACGTTGGCGCTGATCCCGAGCGGGCCCAGCTCGCGTGCCGCGGAGATCACGATGCGGTCGAGCGCCCCCTTGGACGCGCCGTAGGGGAGGTTCCCGGTGGTGGCGTCGCTCGTCAGAGCGACCACCGCGCCCCCGCCGTCGGGCACCTGACGGGCGAAGCCGGCGATGAGGAGCAGGCTGGCGCGCGCGTTCACGGCCACGTGGGTGTCGAAGCTCTCGGCGGTCGTGTCGAGGACCCCGGTCTCGACGTCATGGGCGTGGCTCAGCACCAGGGCGCAGACCGGGCCTCGGTCACGGGTGACGGCGTCCAGCAGGTCGGTCGGCCCGTGCGGCGTGGACAGGTCCACGTCGAAGTCGGTGCCGGTCAGGTCGGAGGTGGCCACGTCCCAGCCGTCGTCGCGCAGTCGCGGCACGATCGCGGCGGCGAGGCTGTTCGGTCGGGCTGCTCCGGTCACCAGGGCGCAGGGCATGCCGTCAGCCTAGGTCCACGATCGGGGGAGACCGGTCAGCTGGAGCGTCGTTGCGCCACGCCGACCACGAACGCGACCTGGCCCAGGTGCTGCAGGGTGTCGCCCAGCACGCTCACGAGGCGCGCCGACGCGGTGACGGGCGGGTCCCAGCGCTCGTCGACCACGCGCGCCAGCTCGGTGGCGTCCAGCGTCCGGAGGTAGCGACGCGTGAGCGCGTGGACGTCCGCGTGGTACGCGTCGACCAGCTCGGCGGGAGGTCGGACCGAGAGCACCTGGTCGAGGTCGTGGCCGTACCCGATGTCCCCGTGCTCGATGCCGTCGCCGAGGTGGGGAGCGAACCGCTCGGCCCACGTGTCCCACGCCTGCGGCACGTCGGCCAGGGCGGCCACGTGGTCGTCCTGCACGCGGGCGAGGTGCCAGAGCAGCCAGACGGGCGTGTTGGCGCCGTCGTCGACCTGGAACGTCGCCGTGGACTCGTCGAGGTCGGAGCACTGCTGCTCCACGAGCTCGCGGACGCGTCCGAAGGCGTCGTCCAGGAGGTCGGTCGTGACGGGGTCGAGGCTCATGTCCACGACGCTACTGCGTCAGCGCACGACCAGCCCGTCGCGCCGGTCCCACGCGACCTCGGTGGCCTTGTCGTCGCCGATCGCCCGCAGCACGGCGTCGACCACGTCGGTGGACGGCAGTGGCTCCGGCAGGCGCGGCGGCTCACCGGCGAGTGCGTGGGACGCGAGGTCGGTGTCGAGGTGCGGCGGACGGACGTCGACGATGCGCGTGCTCCGCCGGTGCTCGCGGCGCGCGACGGTGAGCCAGGCCGACAACGCCGCCTTGGCCGCCGAGTAGTCGGCCATGCCCGCGGTGGGGGCGTCGGCCAGGATCGCGGACAGCACGACGGCGACGCCACCGTCGAGGTGGGGGAGCGCGGCGCGCACGACGCCGGTGGCGCCGAGCGTGTTCACGGCGAACAGCTCCTCGACCACGACGGGGTCGGCATCCACTGCCGGACCGAACGCCGGGACGCCGGTGGCCACGACCAGGACGTCGAGCCCGCCGAGTGCGTCGACGGCCTGCCGCACCGTCGTCGCCGCGCGCTCGACGTCGACGACGTCGAGCACGAACGTGGGAGCGTCGAGCTCCTCGCCGATCGCCGCGAGCCGGTCGGCGTCACGCCCCGTGACCGCCAGGGAGGCGCCGGCCTCGTGCAGGGCGCGGGCGATGCCGCCGCCGAGGGCGCCGGTGGCACCCACGACGAGGGCACGGACGTCGGTGAGCTCCATGCTCGGGACGCTACCCACGCCCGGGGGAGCCGCAACGTGAGTCGTGGCGCTTCAGGTGGCTGGGTCTGTTCTTGCCGCTGCGCTACTGCGGCTGAGCCTTGTCCTGCGGCTGCGCTGCTCCGCCGGGGTCTTCTCGTGCGGCTGCGTTGCTGTGGCTGCGAGTCGACCTGCTCCCCGAAAGGGCCTCGACCGTCGGGCGGGTCCGGG
>NZ_LMMY01000010.1:5316-27560 GCF_001422865.1 Aeromicrobium sp. Leaf272 | reverse complement strand
GTCGGTCGGGCTCTCGGAGCGTGGCCGGGGGTGACGCAGGATTCTGCGTTCGTGCGTGAGGGGTCGAAGGATGCTGCGTTCGCTACGGGATCCCGTAGCAACGCAGCATCGTTCAGGTCGTTGTGTGCAAAGGCAGAATCCTGCGTCCAGCGGAGGCTACGGCGCGGCGAGTGGGCAGGGGTTCTTCCTTTGCGTGGGACGGTCCACGAGAAGGGAGAATCCCTGCCCGTGCGGGGGCCCTTTTCGTCGCCACGATTCTTCCTTCGCGTGGCACGGTCCACGCGAAGGAAGAACCGTGCGTGGATCACAAACAGAGGGAGAATCGTGGCCGCGCCCCGCAGACCCACCCGAGCCGAGACCCCCCTGCTGCGGTCGAGGCCCTCTCGGAGACCACGCCCACTCGTAGCCACAGCGACGCAGCAGCGAGCGAACGCCCAGCCGAGCGACGCAGCACACGCGAAACCCCACCGCAGCGACGCAGCACCACGCGAAGGCCATCACAGCGACGCAGCAGCACCCGAGATCGGCCACGCCCGCCGCACCTGACGACACATCCGCATCGCCCGGGCCGGGTGACGGGCACCCGGGGGAGTGAGACCTAGAGTGGTCGACATGGCCGTCCTCGACCCCTCGCGCGACGTCGTCCAGCTGACGGCCGACCTCTGCGACATCGCCTCGGAGAGCCTCCAGGAGGCGGAGATCGCCGACGCCGTCGCCGCCGTGCTCGACGCGGCCTCGCACCTCACCGTCGTGCGCGACGGCCACACGCTCGTGGCGCGCACCGACCTCGGCCGGGACGAGCGGGTCGTCATCGCGGGGCACCTCGACACCGTGCCGGCGAACGGCAACTTCCCGACCCGGCTCGACGGCGACACCCTCTGGGGTCTCGGCACCTGCGACATGAAGGGCGGCGTGGCGGTCGCGCTGCGGCTCGCCGTCGGGTTGCCCGACCCCAACCGCGACGTGACCTACGTGTTCTACGACGCCGAGGAGATCGCCGCGAAGTACAACGGTCTCGGCCGCGTCGCCCGGGAGCGCCCCGAGCTGCTCGAGGGTGACTTCGCGATCCTCATGGAGCCGTCGGTCGCCTCGGTCGAGGCCGGCTGCCAGGGCACGATCCGCGTCGACGTCGTCACCCGCGGCGAGCGCTCCCACTCGGCGCGCTCCTGGATGGGGCACAACGCCATCCACGACGCCGCCGAGCTGCTCGTCCGGCTGCGCGACTACGAGCCCCGCCGCGTGGTCATCGACGGGCTCGAGTACCGCGAGGGCCTCAACGCCGTGGCGATCAGTGGGGGCGTCTCCGGCAACGTGGTGCCCGACCTGGCCACCGTCACGGTCAACTACCGCTTCGCCCCCGACCGCAGCGAGGCCGACGCGCTGGCCCACCTCGGGGAGGTGTTCGAGGGCTTCGAGCTCACGGTCACCGACTCCGCCCCCGGCGCGATGCCCGGGCTCGACCACCCGGCGGCAGCCGCGTTCGTCGCGGCGGTCGGCGCGGAGCCCCGTCCCAAGTTCGGCTGGACCGACGTCGCCCAGTTCACGCAGCTCGGGATCCCCGCGGTCAACTTCGGCCCCGGCGACCCGATCTACGCCCACAAGCAGGACGAACACGTCCCCGTCGCGCACCTGCGCACCGTCGAGGACGCCCTCACGAGATGGCTGACCGCATGAGCTACCAGAAGGGTCCGGTGCGTCTGCGCCGCGACCGCATCCCCACCAGCACCACCGACCAGCGTCTGCTCGACTCGCGCGGACCCACGGACTGGGTGCACACCGATCCGTGGCGCGTGCTGCGCATCCAGGCCGAGTTCGTGGAGGGCTTCGGCGCCCTCTCCGAGCTGGGTCCGGCCGTCGCCGTGTTCGGCTCGGCCCGCACCAAGCCCGACGACCCGATGTACGAGAAGGCCCGCGAGGTCGCCGAGAAGCTCTGCAGTCGCGGCTACGCCGTCATCACCGGTGGTGGACCCGGCGCCATGGAGGCCGCCAACCGCGGGGCCAGCGACTGCGGCGGCGTGTCTGTGGGCCTCGGCATCGAGCTCCCGCACGAGCAGGGTCTCAACGAGTGGGTCGACCTGGGCATCAACTTCCGCTACTTCTTCGTGCGCAAGACGATGTTCGTCAAGTACGCCCAGGGCTACATCGTCATGCCAGGCGGGTTCGGCACGCTCGACGAGCTGTTCGAGGCGCTGACGCTCTCGCAGACGGGCAAGATCACGACGTTCCCGATCGTGCTCTTCGGCACCGCGTACTGGCAGGGCCTGATCGACTGGCTCCGCGACACGATGCTGCCTGACGGCAAGATCAACGAGGCCGACCTCGACCTCGTGCTGCTCACCGACGACGTCGACGAGGCGGTCGCCCACTTCGACGCCGTCGCCTCCGAGTAGCGGCGACGTGAGGGTCACCTCGCGCAACGCGGCCTTCCAGCAGTGGGAGGCGCTGCTGGGCAACCGGCGCAAGCGTCACCAGCTCGGTCGGATGCTCGTGCAGGGCGTGCGCCCGGTGACGGTGGCGCTGGACGCGGTGGACCGCCGTGGCCTGGTCGTCGACGCCGTGCTCCACGACGACCGGCCGAGCCCGTCGCAGTGGGCCCAGGACGTGGTCTCCCGCGCCGTCGCGTCCGGCGCCACGGCCTACGAGCTGTCGGCGGAGCTGCTGGCCGAGCTCGCCGAGCAGGAGCAGGACCGACCCGAGGTCGTGCTGGTGGTCGTCCAGCCCGCCGACGACGTCGCGCGGCTCCCGGTCCCGGCGGACCTGCTCGCGGTGGTGCTCGACCGACCGTCGAGCCCGGGCAACGTCGGCAGCATCGCCCGGTCGGTCGACGCGTTCGGCGGCACCGGTCTCGTGGTGTGTGGTCATGCGTGCGACCCGTACGAGCCGAGAGCGGTGCGGGCGTCCACCGGGTCGGCGTTGACGGTTCCGACGGTGCGCCTCGGGTCCCCCCGCGAGGTGCTCGCGTGGGTCGAGGCGGCGCGTCGCGACCTGGGCCACGTCGCGGTCGTGGGCACCGACGAGCACGGTGAGGTCGAGCTGGCCGACGCCGACCTGACCGGCCCGACCGTGGTCGTGACGGGCAACGAGACCCGCGGCCTGTCGAGTGCGTGGCGGGAGGCGTGCGACCTGGTCGTGCACATCCCGATGACCGGGACCGCCTCGTCGCTCAACGCCGCCAACGCCACCTCCGTCGTGCTCTACGAGGCCTCACGCCAGCGTCGGCGACGCTGACGTCGGTCGTCCGCCGCCGTCCGCCGAGCCCACGTCCCCGCCGTCGCGCGTGAGCGACACGGCGAGGAGGACGAGCCCCGCCGCGGCGACGGTGCCGTGCGCGACGCGGCCACCACCCGGGAGGAAGAACTGGGGGAGGTAGGTGGCGAGCGCGACGGCCGCGAGGGCGAGGCCCGCACGGGTGAGCCCGCTCGCGCGGGTCGCGAGGATCCCGAGCCGCACGGCCGCGACGAGCAGCGCGCCCCAGCCCAGAGCGAACAGCGTCATCGCCACCGGCTCGTAGCGGAACAGGTCGGCCGCGCCCGTCGTGGCCGAGAGAACGGTCTCGTCGCCGGTCTCGAGCACGCGCCGGCCCACCGCGTGCAGGCCGTACGCCTCGGCCCCGTAGTAGGGGAGCAGTAGCGTCGTGCCGGCCACCGCGGCCCGGTGAGCCGTGCGGTCGACCGCCGCGAGGGCCCAGGCGACGAGCACGAAGCCGACCATGGCGAGCACGTGGGCCCAGAGCCAGGCCGGACGTGCGTAGAGCTCGGCCGCGGCCCGGCCGTCCTCGACCGCGTGGCCACGGAGCAGGGGATAGACCAGTAGAGCGGCGCCCGCCACGAGCAGGGCAGCCGCACGGAGACGACGGTCGTCGAGCGGGTCGGTCGGGGTGCGCATGGGTCCTCCACGTCACGAACTGTGAGCAGTGCTCTCTCGGCCCATCGTGCAGCACGGGGACCCGAAGATCAAGAGCAGTGCTCTCACCTACTGCGGCCGAGCTCCTCGCGGAGAGCGGCCACCTCGGCGCGCAGCTCGGTGACCGCGTCCAGCACCAGGCGCTCGCTCTCCTCGACCTCGTCCACGATCTCGCGCTTGTCGTCCTCGTTCTGCATCTCCAGCGCCTCCACGGCCACGGCGATGAACAGGTTCAGCACGATGTAGGTCGAGATGAGGATGTAGGCGATGAAGAAGACCCACGAGGCAGGGTGGGCGTCCGTGACGGGACGGATCACGTTCGCCCAGTCGTCGCCCGTCATCACCTGGAACAGGCTCAGCAGCGACGTCGGCAGGTCGCCGAAGTGCTCGGGGTCGGTGCCGCTGAACAGCTGCGTCGACACCACGCCGGACACGTAGACCAGCATGAGGAGCAGCGCACCGATCGAGACCATGCCCGGGATCGTGGCGGCGAGGGCCGAGACCACCCGACGCATCGACCGCACGGCCGAGAGTAGTCGCAGGACGCGCAGCACCCGCAGCACCCGCAGGACCCCGAGCGCGCCGGAGGCCGGGATCAGGGCCACCGCGACGACGAACAGGTCGAACAGGCTCCAGCCGTCGCGGAAGAACGCTCCGCCGTGCGCGTAGATCCGCAGCGCGATCTCCACGACGAAGATCCCCACGGTCGTCCACCCCAGCGGCACGAGCCAACCGGCGTCGCGCAGCAGCTGCGGCGACGTCTCGAGGCCGAGCACCGCCGCGTTCACGACGATGACGGCGATGATGAACCACTGGAAGCGGGACGACTCGACGAGGGTGAGCACGCGGGCGCGGGCGGGGGTCACGGGCGGTCTCCGGCAGGTGAAGGCGGGGCGAGGACGTCGAGGAAGTCGGGCGGTGCCGGCGCCAGCGTAGCCGGGAGGTCCCCGGTCCCTGGCAGGATCGGGCCATGACGGTCACCGGTCACGACGGGCTCGAGCGCTGTCCCTGGGGCAGCGACCCGGGCCTGGCGCGCTACCACGACGAGGAGTGGGGCCGCGAGCTGCGCGGCGACCGGGCCATGTTCGAGCGGCTCAGCCTCGAGGCGTTCCAGTCCGGGTTGTCGTGGTCGCTCATCCTGCGCAAGCGCGAGGCGTTCCGTGCCGCGTTCGTCGGGTTCGTGCCCGCGCTCGTGTCGCGGTTCGACGAGTCCGACGTCGAACGGCTCATGACCGACGCCGGCATCGTCCGCAACCGCGCCAAGATCGAGTCGACCATCTCCAACGCCCGGGCGACGCTCGAGCTGGGCGAGAGCCTCAGCGACCTGGTGTGGTCCTTCGCCCCGGACTCCCACCCGGCACCCCGGACGGTCGACGACGTGCCCGCCTCCTCGGCGGAGTCCACCGCCCTCGCGAAGGCGCTGAAGCAGCGCGGCTTCAAGTTCGTCGGCCCCACCACCGCCTACGCCCTCATGCAGGCCACCGGCATGGTCGACGACCACCTCGTCGGGTGCCTGGCCCGACGCGCCTAGGGCGTGCCCGGCCGTCCCCTCCCGTCACATCCGCCCCATCCGTCACGGTGCGCCTCCCGTGTCGACGCGGAGAGCGCACCTACCCTGACGCCATGACCTCCCCCCGCCCCGCCGCTCGACGCAGCCGTCGCTCCACGCGCACGCTGGCCGCCGTCGTCCTCATCGTGTCCGCCATCGTCGCCGGCACGGCGGCGATCGTGGTCGCGACCGTCGCCGCTCTCGCGGTCGCGGTCGCCTACGCCGTGACGGTCTGCTCCGTCGCCGCCCGGCTCCTGACCAACGAGACCGCGCAGGTGCGTCGCGACTGGGCCCGTGACCGCGCGGTCACCGCCCACGAGCAGAGCCGCGAGGCCGCCCGTCGCAAGCGCGAGCAGGTCTCCTTCGCCGACACCATGGCCGAGAAGGTGCAGGTGCGCGACACCCGCATCGAGGACCTGGCCGCGCAGATCGCCGAGGCAGAGGCGGCCCTCGCCCGGGCCGAGGCCGAGCACGTCGCCGCCGCACGGCGCGCCGACGCGCTCGACGGTGAGCTCCAGCAGACGCGCGACTCGCTGCTCGGCACCCGCGCCGAGGTGCGCCGCCTGCGCGACGAGCTGGCGGCGAGCCAGAGCTCAGAGCTCGAGGCCCGCACCGAGCTGCTGGCCTGGCAGCAGCAGGCCGAGGAGCAGCGCAGGCTCGCCTGACCCTCGGTTCCAGACCGGGCCCCGCGGCGGCAGCAGCCGGCCCCGGTTCGACTGGTCGGGCCCGCTCGGCTCAGTCCTGAGGGTGAAGGGCCACCACGCCACGCAGGCGAGCCTCGTTCTCGACGGCCCGTGCCACGCGCGCGCCCGCTCCCTCGGGCGACAAGGCCCGCAGCACCGCAGCGCCGCGGCCCGCGCGGTCGGCCACTGCCGCGGCCAGCGTCGCGGCCGCAGCCGGCGCCCGGTCGCGCTCGTGGACCTCGTGCACCAAGCCGATCCGTCGAGCGTCGACCGCGGTGACGGCTCGCGGCGCGAGCAGGAGCAGGCGTGCCGTGGCCTCGCCCACGGCGCCCGGGAGGGTGACGCTCGTGCCGCCCGCGAGTGGCTCCACCCGCACGGTGGCGTCGGCTGCGGCCACGCGAAGGTCGGCGGCCAGCGCCAGGGCCGACGCGTGCCCGTCGATCGTCCCCAGGAGGGCCGCCACCACCGGCACCGAGGCATCGGCCACGGCCAGGACCGCGTCGTCGTCCAGCCCGTCGGAGGACTCGTCGAGCACGAGCAGCAGGCAGCGGACACCGGGCGTGGTGAGCGCCTCACGTACACGCCGAGAGGCCGATCCGGCCCCGATCGCGCCCGCCTCCGGGGCGGACCGGGTGCGCAGGTCGACCCTCGTCACGCCCGGAGCGGAGGGGTGCTGCGCCGTGCTGTCGTGGTCCTGACCTGGAGTGCTCACGTCGTCCTTCGCACCGGTTGGAAGTGATGAGGGGGCATGAGAGATAATAGGAACCTGAGGCGACCGGAAGGCGGTCACCGAATGGAAGGGGAACCCATGGCGGCCATGAAGCCTCGTACTGGTGACGGACCGATGGAAGTCACCAAGGAGGGCCGCTGCATCGTCATGCGGGTCCCGCTCGAGGGCGGTGGACGTCTCGTGGTCGAGCTGAACAACGAGGAAGCCGAGACGCTCGGCGACGCGCTCAAGGCCGTTTGAGCTTGTTCGGTCTGACGATGCGCTGGTCCTTGACCGGCGCACCCGAGGACACCCTCGCGCAGCTGCGCGCGTACATCGAGGACGTCAGCTTCGCCCACTTCGCGGGGCTCGACGGCCTGCGGTTCAAGTCCTGGCGCGCCCGCGAGGGCGAGTGGTTCGAGGGCACCTACGTGTTCGTGAACGCCGAGGCACGCGCCGCGTTCCAGGCCGACATGGAGTCCGGTGCCGCCGACCTCCCGGGCAGCCGCATCATCGGCAGCCCGCCCGAGCTCATCGAGGCGTGCGAGATCGTCGCGGTGGTGCGGGGGCCAGCCGGCTTCCGTTCGGCCCCGGCCTTCGAGCGCTGAGCCGGGCGCTCAGGCCACGCGGCGCACGGCCAGCAGGCCGTCGCCCACCGGGAGCAGGGCCGGCACGAGTCGCTCGTCGACCGCGGCCTGCGTGAGCAGCTCGCGGATCGCGACGGTCTCGGCGTCGCGGCGCTCGGGGTCGGCCACGCGGTCGTGCCAGAGCGCGTTGTCGAAGACCACGACGCCGCCCACGCGCACGAGGCGCAGTGACTGCTCCAGGTACTCGCCGTACTCGACCTTGTCGCCGTCGACGAAGACCAGGTCGTAGCCCTCGTCGGTGAGGCGGGGCATGACGTCGAGGGCCGACCCGGCGATCAGTCGGAAGCGCTGCGGCGCGACGCCGGCCTGGGTGAAGACCTGCCGGGCGTGACGCTGGTGCTCCGCCTCGAGGTCCACCGAGGTGAGCACGCCGTCGTCGGCCATGCCGCGCAGGAGCCAGAGTCCGGACACGCCGGTGCCCGTGCCGACCTCGGCCACGGCACGCGCATCCAGCACGGACGCCAGGAAGCGCAGCGTCGCCCCACCGGCCGCCCCGATCGGGCTCACGCCCACCTCGTCGGCTCGGCGGCGCGCGTCGGCGAGGTGGTCGTCCTCGCTCAGGTAGCCCTCGACGTAGCTGAGGCTGGCTTCGCTGGTGATGATGACTCCTCGGTGGCGCGTGCCGGGGGTCCGGCGGCTGTGGGGCCAGCATAGTGAGGTCGTCACGGTTGACGGCGTTGCGTGCCCCGGGGCTCGCCGTGTCGTGCCGGGGCCCAGGATGCGCCATGATCGAGAGGGAACCGTCAGCGTCCTCTGGGCGTTCTCTCAGGAGACGGCACGACGATCGATGCATGAAGGAAGAAGACGTGAGCACGCAGGTCATGACCGCTGAGCGCGACGCCCGGACGGGCGAGGGCTCGACGGACGCCGACACCGCGTGGGAGACCATCGTCGAGGAGCACTCCGCCCGCGTGTACCGCCTGGCGTACCGACTCACCGGCAACCGCCACGACGCCGAGGACCTCACCCAGGACGTCTTCATCCGTGTGTTCCGCTCGCTGGACCGGTACGAGCCGGGCAACTTCAACGGCTGGATCCACCGCATCACGACCAACCTGTTCCTCGACCGGGTGCGTCGGACGAGCAAGCTGCGCATGGACGGCTTCAGCGAGGGTGCCGAGGAGCGGCTGGAGGGGCGCGAGCAGCGACCCGAGTCGGTCGTGCACGACGCCGCCTTCGACCCCGACATCGAGGCCGCGCTCTCGTCGCTCACCGAGGAGTTCCGCGTCGCCGTGGTGCTGTGCGACGTGGAGGGACTGTCCTACGAGGAGATCGCCGACGTGCTGGGCGTCAAGATCGGCACGGTCCGCTCGCGCATCCACCGGGGTCGTACGCAGCTGCGGCACGCCCTCGCCCACCGCGCCCCGACCGCCGGCCGGACCCGCTTCCTCGGAGCCGTGGGAGCCTGATGGCCCATCTGGACGCCGACGTCGCCGCCTTCGTGGACGGGCAGCTCTCGCCCGATGCCACGGAGGTCGCGGCGCGTCACGTCCAGTCCTGCGAGCGGTGCCGCGAGGCGGTGGCGCAGCAGCGCCAGCTCAAGCGACGCATGCAGGTGTCCGCCGACGTGCGACCTCCGGCGTCGCTGCTCGCCTCGCTCAGCTCCGTGCCGGCGTCCCCGCCTCCTCCGGCGCCCAGCGCCTGGGCCCGGATCGTGCGGTCGAGCACCCTCGGGGCGGCGGGCGTGCTCGTGGGCGCCTCCCTCGCCGTGGCGCTGGCGGCCTACCTCGCCGGTGGGAGCGCCCGTGGCATCGGCGACGAGGTGGTGCCGCCCGTCGAGACCTACGCAGCCGACTTCCACGGTGCGGACCCGATGGCCGGGAACGACGTCATGACCGCCGCGGTCATGGAGGACCTGACCGCCAACGGCTGGCCGTGCCACGGTCAGCTGGGTGACGACCTCGAGCGCGTCGAGGGACGTCTGCAGGACGAGGGAGCGGTCTCGCTGACCTACACCGACGGCCTGCACCGCCTGGTCCTGCACGAGCAGAACGGCGCGCTCGACACCGACGGCCTGCAGGGCTTCGAGCCTCGTCGGCTCGCCGACCGGCCGGTGTGGGTGCGGGAGACGCCCCGCGAGCGCATCGTCACGTGGGACGCGGACGGCGTGGTCTACACGATCGTGACCGACGTGGGTGACGACCGGCTGGCGCCGGCCCTGCGCGACCTGCCCGCTCCGCTCGGCGAGCCCGGGCTGCGTCAGCGCCTGGGCGACGGCCTCAGCCGCGTCACGACCTGGATCTCCGCCTGACGGCTCCCACGACGACCGGTGAGGGCCCTCAGGTCGCCTCGTCGTCGTGCGGCGGCCGCTCGCCGGGACGCAGGATCCGGTCGCGGGTGGGCGTCTCGGACTCCTCGAGGAGGTGGCGCCGCACCACGTCGCGGGGGTCGAGGCTGCGCAGGTCGACGTCGGAGAAGTCCTGGCCCAGCTCGCGCCCGAGGTCGTTCTTGGCGTTGTCGGCCATCCGCCGCACGGTGCGCACCATCTGAGCCGCCTGCTTGGCCATGCCCGGGAGCTTGTCGGGTCCGAACAGCAGCAGGCCGACCACGAGGATCAGGCCGATCTCCGGCCAGCCCATCCCGAACACGGCCGGTTCCTCAGAGTCGACCGACGGGCGCGAGACCGAGCTGCATCCCGGCCAGGCCGCGCGAACGGCCGGTGAGGGAGTCGGCCACCTGCAGCAGGATCTTCGCGGACTCGCTGTCGGGGTGGGTGGCGACGATCGGCAGGCCGTCGTCGCCGCCGATGCGCAGCTGCTCCTCGAGCGGCACCTTGCCGAGCACGGGCACGTCGTGGCCGAGCCGCTGGCCGAGGGTGCGTGCGACGGTCTCGGCGCCGCCGCTGCCGAAGACCTCGAGCCGCTCGCCCGCGGGCGTGAGCAGGTACGACATGTTCTCGATGACGCCGACCACGCGCTGGTGCATCATCGAGGCCATCGTCCCGGCCCGCTCGGCGACCTGGGCGGCCGCCTGCTGCGGCGTGGTGACCACGACGACCTCGGCGTTGGAGAGGTGCTGGCCGAGGCTGATGGCCATGTCACCGGTGCCCGGGGGCAGGTCGAGCAGCAGGGCGTCGAGGTCGCCCCAGAACACGTCGCTCAGCATCTGCACGAGCGCACGGTCGAGCATGGGTCCGCGCCACGCGACCACCTGGTCACGCTTGGGCTTGAGCATGCCGATGCTCATGACCTTGACGTCGGGCGCGTCCGGGGAGCCGGGGACCGCGACCGGCACCGGGAGGATCATGTCGTCGACCTGGGTGGGGCGACGGTCGCCGACGCCCATCATGTCGGGGATCGAGTGGCCGTAGATGTCGGCGTCGACGATGCCGACCTTCAGTCCGCGCTGCGCCATCGCCACGGCCAGGTTGACGGTGACGGAGGACTTGCCGACGCCGCCCTTGCCCGACGCGATCGCGTAGACCTTGGTGAGCGAGCCGGCCTGGGCGAAGGGGATCTCGCGCTCGGCCTGGCCGCCGCGCAGCATCTCGCGCATGCTCTTGCGCTGCTCGTCGGTCATGACGCCGAGGTCCACGTGCACGGTGTGCTGGGGGGCCACCTTCTGGACGGCCTCCGTGGTGTCACGGGTGAGCGTCTCCTTGAGGGGGCAGCCCGAGACGGTCAGCAGGATGCGCACGGTGATCGACGTGTCGTCGATCGTGATCGTGTCGACCATGCCGAGCTCGGTGACGGGACGCTTGATCTCGGGGTCGATCACGCTGCCGAGGGCCTCGCGGACCCGCTCCTCGGTGACGGACTCGTCGGTGACGGATGCCATGGGCCCATCGTACGGGCGGGACCTGCGTCCCGGTCCCGCAGGCGAGCCTCACTGCTCGGTCGGCTCGCCGTCCTCGTCGTCGGGCGGGGTCTGCAGCGACTCCAGGAGGTCGCGCAGCTCCGATCGCAGGAAGTCGCGGGTGGCGACCTCACCGAGGCCGAGACGCAGGCTCGCGACCTCGCGGGCCAGGAACTCCATGTCGGCGTGGGACTGCGCGGTGGCGTGCCGGTCCTGCTCCTGCTGCACGCGGTCGCGGGCCTCCTGGCGGTTCTGCGCCAGCAGGATCAGCGGCGCGGCGTAGGACGCCTGCAGCGACAGCATGAGGGTCAGGAAGATGAACGGGTACTCGTCCCAGCGTGGACGGTCCGGACCCCACGGGACGTTCCAGACCACCCAGATGATGATGAGCAGCGTCATCCAGATGAGGAACTTGGCCGTGCCCATGAACCGGGCGAAGGTCTCCGCGAAGCGGCCGAACCGGTCGGTGTCGCCCGACCTCGGGCGCAGGGAGCGACGACGGTCGCGGGGCTGGTCGAGCCGCGCCCGCTCCTGGCGGGCCTGGTCGCGGTCGCCGCGGGAGCGACCGATCTCGGGGCGTCGGCGTCGGCCGTCGGAGCGCTCAGCCACGGGTGGTCACCTCCGCCGGACGTGGGCTCGGATCACGCTCGCGCCAGCCCTCGGGAAGCAGGTGGTCGAGCACGTCGTCGATGGTGACGGCTCCGATGAGGTGGTTGTTCTCGTCGACCACGGGCAGCGCGAGCATGTCGTAGGAGGCCAGCAGGCTGGCGACCTGCTCGAGCGTCGCGTCGGGTCGGGGCCAGTCGATGTCGTTGTCGGCGAGCCCGCCGACGAGGGTCGACGGCGGTTCGCGCAGCAGCGCCTGCACGTGCACGATCCCGAGGAAGCGGCCGGTGGGCGTCTCGACGGGGGGCCGGCACACGTAGACCATCGAGGCCAGGGCCGGACCGATCTCGGGCTCACGGACCCGGGCGAGCGCCTCGGCGATCGTGGCGTCGGGCGGAAGGATGACCGGTTCGGTGGTCATCATGCCGCCGGCCGTCCGGTCCTCGTAGACCAGCAGTCGGCGGACGTCGTCGGCGTCCTCGGGCTCCATGAGGGCCAGCAGCTGCTCCGACGTGGCCGTCGGCAGCTCGCCGAGCAGGTCGGCGGCGTCGTCGGGGTCCATCTCCTCGAGCACGTCGGCGGCGCGCTCGGGATCGAGCACCCCCAGGATCTCCACCTGGACGGTGTCGGGAAGCTCCTCGAGGACGTCGGCGAGCCGCTCGTCCACCAGCTCGCCCACGATCTCGGTGCGCCGCTTGGCAGGAAGGTCGAGCAGGGCGTTCGCGAGGTCGGCCGGCCGCATCTCGTCCATCGTCGCGAGCAGGTGGGTCGCGCCCTGGGAGGCCTCCTCGCCCACCAGCCCGGCGACCTCGTCCCAGTCGACCACGTGGGTGGCACCGCGCCGACCGAAGCGCTTGCCCGTCTCCTGCACGGCGACGGTGCCGATGAACCAGTCGCGCCGGGTGTCCTGCTCCATGGCCAGGTCGTAGACCGTGCCGCCGCGCTGGTCGGGCAGGGACACCGTGCGGTCGAGGAGCTCGTGGATGGCGAGGGTCTCGCTGCTGCGCTTCTCGAAGCGGCGGACGTTGAGCACGCCGGTCGTGATGATCTGTCCCGAGTCGAGCGACGTGACCCGCCCGATCGGCAGGAAGACCCGACGCCGCCCCAGGACCTCCACGACCAGGCCCACCACACGGGGTCGCTGGCGGGCGGAGCGCACGGCCACCACGACGTCGCGCAGCTTGCCGACCTGGTCGCCCGCGGGGTCGAAGACCTCCTGCCCGACGATGCGGGACAGGAAGATGCGACCGGGGCTGGAGCTCACCCGCCCAGCCTAGTGCGAGCCGGGGAACGGTCGGGCCCCGTGGGGCGGTGGGCGCGCGCGACGTCGCCGTGTCTCGTATCCTGCGAGACGCACGTCACACGGGTCGCCGCCGCGCCCGTGAGATCGACCTAGGGGGACCATGTCCACGCACTTCCTCGACCGCGAGCGCACCGTCGCCGGACCCGGGTTCAACCGGTGGCTGATCCCACCGGCTGCCCTGGCGGTGCACCTGTGCATCGGGCAGGTCTACGCGACGAGCGTCTACAAGGCCTCGCTCGTGCAGCACTTCGACACCAGCCTCACCGCGATCGGCATCGTCTTCTCGATCGCGATCGTCATGCTCGGTGTCTCGGCGGCCGTGTTCGGCACCTGGGTCGACTCCGGCGGTCCCCGTCGCGCCATGGTCGCCGCCGCGACCTGCTGGTCGGCGGGATTCCTGGTGGGGGCGCTCGGCATCGCGACCAGCCAGCTGTGGCTGCTCTACCTCGGGTACGGCGTGCTCGGCGGCATCGGCCTGGGCATCGGCTACATCTCGCCGGTCTCCACGCTCATCAAGTGGTTCCCGGACCGCCCGGGCCTGGCCACCGGCATGGCGATCATGGGCTTCGGTGGCGGCGCGATGATCGCGAGCCCTGTGTCCAGCACGCTCCTCGGCTGGTACGACTCGGCCTACGACACCGCGTCCGGCATCGCGTCGGGGCGGGCGGTGGCCCTGCTGTTCGTGACGCTCGGCCTGGGCTACCTGGTCGTCATGCTCTTCGGGGCCTGGCTGGTGAAGGTCCCGGCCGACGGGTGGGTCCCGCGGGGCTTCGACCCGTCCACCGTGAAGAAGAAGGCCCTCGTCACCACCGAGAGCGTGTCGGCGAACAACGCGGTCCGCACGCCGCAGTTCTGGCTGCTGTGGATCGTCCTGTTCTGCAACGTCACCGCGGGCATCGGCATCCTCGAGCAGGCCGCGCCGATGATCCAGGACTTCTTCCGCGAGGGCGAGGAGTCGAGCGTGGCTGCTGCTGCGGCCGCGGGCTTCGTCGGCTTCCTCTCGCTGTGCAACATGGCCGGTCGGTTCATCTGGTCGTCCACGTCCGACATCGTGGGGCGCAAGAACATCTACATGCTCTACCTCGGTCTGGGCATCGTGCTCTACGCGACGCTGGCACTCGGTGGGTCGACCTCGACGGTGCTGTTCGTCGTCCTGGCCGGCGGCATCCTCAGCTTCTACGGCGGCGGGTTCGCCACGATCCCGGCCTACCTGCGCGACCTCTTCGGCACGTTCCAGGTGGGTGCCATCCATGGGCGCCTGCTCACCGCGTGGTCGGCGGCCGGCGTGGCAGGCCCGCTCATCATCAACGGGTTCCTCGACGCGCGGGGCGAGCCGGGCGCCTTGACTGCGGCCGACTACCGCCCGGCGCTGCTCACCATGGTCGGCGTGCTGGTGGTGGGCTTCGTGGCCAACCTGCTCGTGCGCCCGGTCGCCTCGCGGTTCCACGAGCCCAAGGACGAGGGCAGCCGCACGGAGCCGACCGACCCGGCCGTGGCGACGGCCCCGGCCGGTGACGACACGACGGCCGAGGGCGTCACGCCGCTGGCCGTCGTGGCCTGGCTCGTGGTCGGGGTGCCGCTGGCCTACGGCGTGTACGAGACGGTGGTCAAGGCGGCGGCGTTGTTCTGACCCGGTGCACCCGCACCGAGCGTGTCAGTCGACGACGACGCGCTCGGGGTGGGTGTACACGTTGAACGTCGTGCCACGGGAGAAGCCGACGAGGGTCACGCCGAGCCGGTCCGCGAGGTCGACGGCGAGCGAGGAGGGTGCACTCACCGCGGCCAGCACGGGGACGCCGGCCATCGCGGCCTTCTGCACGAGCTCGAACGACGCCCGGCCCGACACCTGCAGCACCGAGCCGGTCAGGGGCAGGCGATCCTCGCGGAGCGCCTGGCCGACCACCTTGTCGACGGCGTTGTGGCGCCCCACGTCCTCGCGCACCGCGAGGGCCTCGCCGGTGGACGAGAAGAGTCCGGCCGCGTGCAGCCCACCCGTGCGCTCGAACACCGCCTGCTGGTCGCGCAGCAGGTCGGGAAGGGCGCCGAGCACCTTCGCCTCGACCCGCACGGCGTCGGCCGACACGTCGAAGGCGGAGGTCGTGGCCACGGCGTCGATGGAGGCGAGCCCGCACACCCCGCACGAGCTGGACGTGTAGACGTTCCGCTCGCGGCTGGCCGCCACGACCCCGCCGGCACCGGTGACGCCCACATCGATGACGTTGTAGGTGTTCTCGTCGAGGTCCGGCGCGCAGTAGATCATCGTGCGCAGGTCGGCCGGGCTCGTGACGACACCCTCGGAGACGAGGAAGCCGGCGACGAGGTCGAAGTCGTGGCCGGGCGTGCGCATGGTGACGGCGAACGACGTGCCACCCACGCGGATCTCGAGCGGCTCCTCGGCCGCGAGGGAGTCGTGGCGGGGCGTGGCGCCCACGCCCACCTCCACCCGCAGGATCCGGCGGCGCTGCACGGGCTTGGTCATGCCGGGTCCTCGGTCGTCGCCGAGACCTCCGCGAGGGCCGCGGCCCGATCCGTCGCACGCTGCACCGCGTCGGTGCCACCACCGGCCAGGCCGGCGGCGTACCCGACGAGGAAGGTCGTCAGGGGCGCGGCGGGACGCACGACGGCGTGCGCGGCGACAGCCGCCAGGTCCAGCACCTGCGTCACGTCGGTCCCGGGGTCGTCCACGCCCAGCTCGGCGCACAGGGCGTGCCACCAGGTCTGCATCGTCTCGTCGCGGTCGCTCACGGTCGGTCCTCCTGGAGGGTCCTGAGGTCGTCGGGGGTGTCGAGGTCGTGGGTCGCTCCCGCCGGTGCGGGCGCAAGGGTCACGTCGAGGTGTGCGAACACGCTGTGCAGCGACGCGTCCGCGAGGTCGGGAAGGTCCCTCACGGTGCGTGCGGCGTCGGGGGAGAGCAGGGCCGACGTCCAGTGCGCCCGGCCGCTCTCGTCGGTGAGGACGCGCGCGCCCCCGCCGAGCGGGGCAGAGAGCAGGGTGTCGACGAGCGCGGCCGCGCGGGGCAGGTCGGCCGCCAGCACCACCACGGGGAGGTCGTCGGGCAGAGCCCGCAGCCCGGCCTGGAGGCCGGCCGCAGGACCGGCGCCGGCCGGCTCCTCGCGGGTCCACCGCACGGGCCGCGGCGTGGGCCGCTCCGGGCCGACGACCACCACGGCCGCCTCCGTCGGCAGGGCTGCGAGCGCGTGCTCCAGCAGGGACAGTCCATCGACGACGGCGCGCGTCTTGTCGGCTCCGTCCCACCGCCGACTGGTGCCACCGGCCAGCACGACCGCCCCGACGGCGGACCTCGGTGCGCCCGTCACGAGAGGTGCAAGGGCTCCGGGTTGGGACGGGACCGGTGCTCGGTGTCGCTCTCGGTCGCGTCCTGCGTGCCGTCCGCGCCCTCGCCGTCACGTGTCGCCGAGGCGGGGACGAGCCGGATGACCACGGACTTCGACGTCGGGGTGTTGCTGTGCTCGGCGACCGAGTCGAGCGGCACCAACGGGTTGGTCTCCGGGTAGTAGGCCGCCGCCGTGCCGCGCGGGGTGTCGTAGGAGACGATGCGGAACCCGGGCGCCACGCGGTCGACGTCGTCGTCCTCCCAGTGAGTGACGAGGTCGACGACGTCGCCCTCGTTCCACCCGAGCGCGGCCACGTCGTCGGGGTGCACCATGACCACGCGGCGTGCGTCCTCGATGCCGCGGTAGCGGTCGCTGAGCCCGTAGATCGTGGTGTTGAACTGGTCGTGGCTGCGCAGGGTCTGCAGCAGCAGGTGGCCGTCGGGCACGTGGAGCACCTCGATCGGCGACACCGCGATCTCGCCCTTGCCGCTCGTGGTGCGGAACGTGCGCGAGTCGCGGGGCGGGTGGGGAAGCACGAAGCCGCCCGGCCGGTCCACCTTGCGCTCGTAGTCCTCGCAGCCCGGCACGACGCGTGAGATGTGTCCGCGGATGATGCCGTAGTCCTCGGCCATCGCGTCCCAGTCGATGCCGTGCACGTCGCTCCCGTCGTCCTGGCGCAGCGTGGCCCGGGCGATGCCGCAGACGATCGCGGTCTCCGAGCGCAGCTCGGGGCTCGCCGGCTCGAGGGGGCCGCGCGAGGCGTGCACCGACGACATGGAGTCCTCGACGGTCACGAACTGAGGACCCGACGCACGCACGTCGATCTCCGTTCGGCCCAGGGTCGGCAGGATGAGGGCGGTCTCGCCGTGCGTGAGGTGGGAGCGGTTGATCTTCGTCGACACGTGCACGGTCAGCTCGGCCTTGCGCAGCGCCTCGGCGGCGACGTCGGTGTCGGAGACCGCGTGCACGAAGTTGCCGCCCAGCCCCATGAACACCTTCGCCTTGCCGTCACGCAGCGCGCGGACGGCGTCGACGGTGTCGTAGCCGTGCTCGCGGGGCGGGTCGAAGCCGAACTCGGCCTGGAGCGCGTCGAGGAAGTGGTCGGGTGCCTTCTCCCAGATGCCCATCGTGCGGTCGCCCTGCACGTTGGAGTGACCTCGCACGGGGCAGACGCCCGCACCTCGCTTGCCGATGTCGCCGCGCACCAGCGCGAGGTTGACGACCTCCTTGATGGTCGCCACGGCGTTGCGGTGCTGCGTGAGACCCATGGCCCAGCAGTAGATGGTGGCGTCGGAGTCGGCGATCATGCGCGCCGCCTCCTCGATCTGCTCCCGCGACAGACCGGTCGCGGCGGCGACGACGTCCCAGTCCAGCGCGCGGACGTGCTCGGCCCAGGCGTCGTAGCCGGCGGTGTACTGCTCGACGAAGGCGCTGTCGACCGCCCCCCACTGCTCGAGCAGGTGGCCGATGGCCTGGAAGAGGGCGAGGTCGCCGTTGATGCGGATCGGCAGGTGCAGGTCGGCGATCGGCGTGCCGCGACCCACGACGCCGCGCGGCTTCTGCGGGTTGCGGAAGTTGACCAGGCCGGCCTCGCGGAGCGGGTTGATCGAGATGATCTTGGCGCCACGTCGCTTGGCGATCTCCAGCGCCGACAGCATGCGCGGGTGGTTCGTGCCCGGGTTCTGGCCGGCGATGACGATGAGCTCGGCGTCGTAGATGTCGCGCAGGCTGACGCTGCCCTTGCCGATGCCGATGGACTCGGCGAGCGCCACGCTGGTCGACTCGTGGCACATGTTCGAGCAGTCGGGCAGGTTGTTCGTGCCGAAGGCACGGATGAACAGCTGGTACACGAAGGCGGACTCGTTCGACGCGCGACCGGACGTGTAGAAGATCGCCTCGTCGGGGGAGTCGAGTCCCGTCAGGTGCTGCGCGACGAGCGCGAACGCGTCGTCCCAGCCGATCTGCTCGTAGTGCGTGCCGCCCGGTCGCTTGACCATGGGGTGGGTGATCCGGCCCTGCTGGCCGAGCCAGTACTCGTCGTGGGCGTCGAGATCGGCGATGGAGTGCCGGGCGAAGAACTCCGGCGTGGCCCGGGCCCGGGTGGCCTCCTCGGCGACGGCCTTGGCGCCGTTCTCGCAGAACTCCGCGGCGTGGCGCTCGTCGGGGTCGGGGTCGGGCCAGGCGCACGACATGCAGTCGAAGCCGTCGGCCTGGTTGAGCTTGAGCAGGGTCTGCCCGGTGCGCTTCGGCCCCATGTGGGACAGGGCGCGCTCCATCGAGACCCGGACGGCCGTGACGCCGGCGGCGGCGTCCTTGGGGGCGTGGACCTCCAGGCCGCTCTCGTCCTGGACGCCGAAGCCCGCGACGACCTGCGCGTCACCTGCTCCGGGTGCGTGCGGCGTGGACGAAGAAGTGCTCACGGTGGTCCTCCCGATGCGTGGCGGCGGTCACCTTCGACCGTACCCGCTCGGGGTCGGAGCCGCCTCGCGTGTGGGGAGGGCGCCGCTCAGACGGCGGCGACGCCGGTGCGCCGGCTGCTGCGTCGCCGAGGCGCGGCGACGGTGTCCTGCTCCGGGGCCTGAGCCTGCTGCGCGCTGAGGCCGGTGACGAAGTCGCCGATCTCCTCGATCGCCGCCCGTGCCTCCGGCACCCACGACGCGGCAGCCTGGAAGACGTGCACCTGGCGGTCCCAGACCTGCAGGTCGACGGGAACGCCGGCCTGCACCAGCCGTGCGGCCATGTGCTCGGCGTCGGCGAGCAGGATCTCGCGGGACCCGATCTGGATGAGGGCCGGTGGCATATCCTCGAGGGGCATGTCGACCGGGCAGGTCCGCTGTCCGTGGATGCCGCGGCGCGTGTCCATGCGCAGCGAGACCTCGGTGAACTTCTCGAGGGCACGCAGCGGGAAGGTCTGGCAGCGGTCGGCGTTGCGGTGCTGGCGCTTGCGGGTGGCGTCGACGTCGAGCAGGGGCGAGATGGCCACCACGCCCGCGGGGCGGCCCAGACCGGCGTCGAGCACGGCGCGAGCCACGCTGAAGGCCAGGTAGCCGCCGGCGGAGTCGCCGGTGATGGTGACGTCCTCGGCACGGTAGCCCTGGTCGAGCAGCCAGCGGAACGCGTCGACGCCGTCGGCGACCGACTCGGCGATCGGCTCGTAGGGCATCTGGCGGTAGCCGACGTTGAGCACCGGCTGGCCGGACGCGTCGGAGATGCGCGAGACGAGTCGGCGGTGCGTGTTCAGCCCGCAGGTGAGGAACGCGCCGCCGTGGAAGTACAGGATCACCTTGGGGTTGCCGCCGTGGATGTCGCGCACGTCCCGCGCGAGCACCAGCTCGCTGCCGCAGCGCGCGAGGTCGACCGTGCGCCAGCTCGTCCCCTCCTGCACCGGCAGGAGCCGAGCGGCGTGCTCCAGCAGGTTGGGCGGGAAGAGGTCGAACGGCAGGCGCGTCCACAGGTCGAGGAGCGGGCGGACCGTGTGCCGCAGGCCCAGACCGAGGACCTGGGACTGCAGGCTCGCGCCCTCGACGAACCGAGCCTCGGCCGCCAACGACAGGTGGCCCACGGCCCCGGCTCGAGCGGATCGGCGATCCGTGGTGCTCCCCATGTGACTCTCCCGTCGTCATGCAGTGTTCACGAATATGTCACACCCGGTGACCTGCGCCACACGAGGTCGTTACCTTAGCGGCAGCCCTTCCTCTGCCGCAGGAGATTGATCGCATGCCCTTCATGCCCCCCACGGACTCGATGTTCCTGCTGGCGGAGTCCCGTGAGCACCCCATGCACGTCGGTGGGCTGCAGCTGTTCCAGCCCCCGGAGGGCGCCGGCCCGGAGTTCGTGCGCGACCTCGTCGAGGGGTTCCGCTCGGTCGACCACATCTCGCCGACGTTCCGCAAGAGGCCTGCCGAGCCCGTCGGCCTCGTGGGCCAGACGTGGTGGGCGCAGGACGACGTCATCGACCTGGAGTACCACGTCCGTCACTCGGCGGTCCCGCCGCCGGGGCGGATCCGCGAGCTGCTCCAGCTCACGTCACGCTGGCACGGGTCGCTCCTGGACCGGCACCGCCCGCTGTGGGAGACGCACGTGGTCGAGGGCCTGCAGGACGGCCGGTTCGCCGTGTACAGCAAGGTCCACCACTCGATGGTCGACGGCGTCTCGGCGCTGCGGCTCATGCAGCGCTCCCTCAGCGAGGACCCGGAGCGGCGCGACTGCGTGCCGCCGTGGGCCCTCCCGTCCCGGCAGCGGCCGACCACGGAGGTGTCCCGACGGCTGCCCGACCCCCTCGGCGTGCTCCGGGGCGGCCTGGCGGTGGCCGAGGACGTGGCCGGGCTCCTGCCGGCCTCGATGCGGATCGTCAACCAGATCGTCCGCGAGGGCGACGTCACCCTGCCGCGAGCGCCCAAGACCATCCTCAACGGTCCGGTGGGCGGTGCACGTCGGTTCGCGGCCCAGTCGTGGGAGATCGAACGGATCAAGCGGGTCGCCAAGTCCTCCGCCACCACGCTCAACGACGTCGTGCTGGCGATGGTGGCCGGTGCGCTCAGGGAGTACCTGCTCGAGCAGAACGCCCTGCCCGACGACCCGATGACCGCCATGGTTCCCGTCTCCCTGGCGCTGCGGGCCGAGTCGGCCGGGTCGACCGAGGAGGCGACCGGCAACTCGGTCGGCGTGATCGTGGTGAACCTGGCCACCGACGTCGAGAACGGTGCGACCCGCCTGGAGGAGATCGCCTACTCGTCCAAGCGGGCCAAGAAGATCCTCGGTGGCCTGTCCCCGACGCAGATCCTCGCCTTCTCCGCCCTGCAGATGGCGCCGTTGGCCCTCACGCCCGTGCCCGGCTTCGTCCGGTACACGCACCCGCCGTTCAACGTCGTGATCTCCAACGTGCCCGGGCCGACGAGCCCGATGTACTACAACGGCGCCAAGCTCGACGGCATGTACCCGGTCTCGATCGTGCTGGACGGGCAGGCCGTCAACGTGACGCTGTGCAGCCGGGACCGCTACCTGGACTTCGGCATCATCGGGTGCCGACGCAGCGTGCCGCACCTGCAGCGTCTGCTCACCCACCTCGAGACGTCGCTCGCCGAGCTCGAGACGGCCTGGGGCTGACCGGGGGCCGTCCTCCCGGGTCTCGGGGAGGACGGCCCGTCGGCGGGTGACCGGTCCGGTCCGGGTCAGCAGTCCGGGCGGTCGACGAACTGAGAGCCGTCCCAGTACTTCGAGTCCGTGAGCTCGCGGTTGGTGAAGTCCACCTCCGCGGAGCCGCCGATCTCGCCCAGCAGCTCGCCGCTGATGTTGATGCCGTAGGTGTTCGGGTCCTGGGAGTAGGTGTTCTCCGTCATCGTGCCGAAGTCGCGAGCGGCGTTGATGAAGTTGCTCGTCGCCAGCGGGTTGCCCGTCAGAGCCGCCAGGATCGGGGCGTCCTGGAGCGGGTCGCCCGTCAGCGGCACGGTGGCCTGGTACTCCTTGTAGGTCTGGTCGTCGGAGTTGGAGGCGATGTCGCCGGCGTCGGCGCCGTAGGACACGCCCATGGTGAGCGTGACGCTCTCGGGCTTGCCGTCCTCGTCCATGTTGAGTGCGTAGAGACCGTCGCCCGATGCCGTGGCCGAGGCGTCGACCCCGGTGAAGGTGCCGAAGGCGTCACCCTTGACGGAGCTGCGGTAGTAGGCCACGTAGCCGTCGGGGGTGGTCTTCGCGCCGAGGTAGGCGCCGGCCTC
>NZ_LMMY01000010.1:0-5288 GCF_001422865.1 Aeromicrobium sp. Leaf272 | reverse complement strand
CCCTCCACGAACTCCTCGTCGGCGTCGGGCACGCCGTCGACGAACTGGTCGAGCAGGCTGTTCAGCGGGTTGGGCGGGCCCTCGATGTCGCCCAGGATGGGGATCTTGTTGATGCCCGGGACGTCGGCCGGACCGGGGATCTCGGGGGCGACGGAGTCCTTGATCTGGTCGGCCAGGAGCCCGTTGAGGATGTCGTCGACCCCCGCCTCGTCGTCGGCGTACCAGGTCCGACCGGTCCGCCCGGCGAGGAGGGCCTCGGCGGTGGCCGAGGCGACGGCGCCGTACTTCTTGCCGTCGAGGGTCACGCTGACGTCGATGCCGGGCCCCACGCCGATCCCGACCTTGCCGAGGTCGACCTCGGAGACGCGGTACGTCCCGTCGGACAGCTCCTCGACGAGCAGCTCCTTGCCGACGGCGACGGTCACGATGAAGGACCCGGTGACCTTGACGCTGCCCTTGTCCGAGCCCACCACGCACGGGGCGTCGGGGATGCGCTCCTCGGGTGTGGGGGTCTCGCGCGGCGGCTCGCAGTCACCGCCGCCGGCGATGTTCAGGATCTGGCAGATCCGGTAGGACACCTCGGCCTTGAGCTGCGGGCTGGTCTGGACGATCGTGCCCGTGGTCGCGAGCACGAGGATCGAGGCGAGCACGATGACGCCGACGATCTCGAGGGAGCCTTGGCCGCGCTCGGAGCGGCGGGTGCGAAGGAACATGTCGAGGGCCTGTCAGGTGAGATCCGGGGGGGTGCCGCGAGCGTAGGAAGCCCGGCGACTCGGGCGCCCGGGCCCTGGGACCCCGCCGGGTCCCATCGAGGGCCCAGCCCACGAGGGCCCCGCGCGGCGCGACGACGGCGCCCCTCCCTCTGCGGGAAGGACGCCGCCGTCGCGGGTGCCGTGCTTCGAGGCTCAGCAGTCGGGGCGGTCCACGAGCGCGTTGCCGTCCCAGTACTGGGAGTCCTCGAGCTCGCGGGTCGTGAAGTCGCCCTTCACCGATCCGCCGTAGTCGCCGATGAGGGACCCTCCGATCGTGAGCCCATAGGTGTTCGGGTCCTGGGAGTAGGTGTTCCGGGTGATCGTGCCGTCCTCCTTGGCCCGGTCGATGAAGCTCTGCAGCATGGCCGGGTTGGTCATCTCGGCCAGGATCTGGGCGTCCTCGAGCGCGTTGCCCGTCAGGGGGACGTTCATCTGGGTCTCGACGTACTTCTGGTCGTCGGTGTTGGAGCCGAGGTCGCCCGTCTCGGCGGCCAGCGTGTAGCCCGTGGTGAGCGTGACGCTCTCGGGCTTGCCGTCCTTGTCGAGGTTGACCGCGAACAGCGCCTCGCCCGAGGCTCCTGCCGACGCGTCGTCGAGACCGGCGGTGGCGAAGACGCTGCCGCCGACCTTGCCCTTGTAGTAGGCCGTGTAGCCGTCCTTCGTCTTCTTGGCGCCGAGGTACACGCCGAGGTTGACCTCGCCGCCCGCGCCGGCGGTGATGCCCGAGATCGAGGCTCCGGCGTTGCCCTCGAGCCCGCCCTCGACGAACTCCTCGTCGGGCTCGGGCAGGTCGCCGATGATCTGCTCGAGGATCGCGCGGGTGGGGTTCGGCGGACCGCCGATGTCGCGGATGCCGGGAAGACCGCCGACGATCGGGATGTCCTTCGGGCCGGGCAGGTCGGGAGCGACCGTGTCGAGCACCTCCTCGGCGATGAGGCCGTTGAGGATGTCGTCGACCTCTCCCTGGTCGTCGGCGTTCCACGTGCGTCCGGTCTGGCCGGCGAGGATCGCGTCGGCCGTGGCGATGGCCACGGCGCCGTACTTCTTGCCGTCGAGAGTCACGCTCACGTCGAGTCCCGGCCCGACACCGATGCCCACCTTGCCGAGGTCGACCTCGGTCACGCGGAACGTCCCGTCGGAGAGCTCCTCGATGAGCAGCTGCTTGCCCGCCGTCACGGAGACGACGAACGCACCCGTCACCTCGACGCTGCCCTGCTGGGATCCCACGACGCACGGCTCGTCCGGCAGTCGGTCCTCGGGGGACCGGGGGGCGTCCGGGGCCTCGCAGTCCCCGCCGCCGGCGATGTTGAGGATCTGGCAGATCCGGTAGGACACCTCGGCCTTGAGCTGAGGGCTGGTCTGGACGATCGTGCCGGTGGTGGCCAGCACGAGGATCGAGGCCAGGACGATCACGCCGACCAGCTCGAGTGAGCCCTGACCGCGCTCGGAGCGCCGCTTGAGGAACATGGTGACGACCTGTCGAGTGGTGTTGGGGGGAGAGGAGCAACGCCAGGATAGGGACCTCCTGCCCTGTCACACCCGGGCCCGTGGGCCCGGTACGGGCCCTAGGTGGACCCAGATCGGCGCCCGCGACCCACCCGTCAGCAGTCCGGGCGGTCGGCCATGCGGGTGCCGTCCCAGTACTGCGCCTCCTGGAGGTCGCGCGTGGTCAGGTCGCCGGAGATGTCGATGCCGATCTTGGGGCCCAGACCGGCCTCGCCGCTGTAGCCGTAGGTGTTCGAGTCGTCCTCGAAGACGCTGCGCGTGACCGTGCCGCGTTCCTGCGCCTCCCGGACGAAGTCGTCCGCGGTCAGCGGGTTGCCGAGCATCGCGAGGACGCGAGCGTCCTCCGTGACGTCACCGGTGAGCGGGATCTCGACGGTGACCTCGGTGTACTGGTCCGCGTCGCCCTCGGTCGTGTACTGGATGTCCGCCTTGCCGGCGATGCCGGAGGTGACCTTGACCGACGTGGGCTTGCCGCTCGAGTCCGTGTTGATCTCGATGAGGCCGTCGACCTTGCCGTTGAGCTGGCCCTCGGCGACGAGGAGGGTGCCGAACGCACTGCCCTCGAGCTCGGTCCGGTAGTAGGCGGTGTAGCCGTCAGGCGTCTTCTTGCCTCCGAGGTAGCCGCCCAGCGAGACGTCCGCCCCGGCGCCCGCCACGATCGCGGTGGCGGAGGCCCCGGCCTCGCCCTCGATGCCGCCCTCGATGAACTGCTCGTCCGGATCGGGCAGGTCGCCGCCGACGAGGTCCTTCGCGACGCTGTTGATCGGGTTGGGCACGAGCCCGAGGATCTTCTTGGGCGCGACCGCGTCGACGACCTTGCCCTTGGTCATGGTGCTCATCAGGTCGTCGAGCTCGTCCTGGTCCTTGGCGTACCAGGTGTTGCCCTTCTCGCCGGCCAGGAGGGCCGAGGCGTCGGCGGACGCACCGTAGCCGTAGTCGACGCCGTCGATCGTCACCGTGTTCTCGGCGCCGACGCCCGCCGTCACCCCCAGGCCCCCGGAGTCGACCTCGGTCACCTTGAACGAGCCGTCCGACATCTCCTCGACCATGTACTTCTTGCCCGCGTTGCCGGTGAAGAACGTGAACGAGCCGCCCACGCTCGCCTCCGTGCTCGTCGAGCCGGCCAGGCACGGGTCGTCGGGCAGCCGGTCCTCCGGGCTGGGCACCTCGGCCTCCCCGGGCGCCTCGCAGCTGCCGCCGCCGGCGAAGTTCAGGATCTGGCAGATCCGGTACGAGACCTCCGACTTGAGCTGTGGGCTGGTCTGCACGATCGCGCCCGTGGTGGCGAGGACGAGGATCGACGCGAGGATGATGACGCCGACCATCTCGAGGGAGCCTTGACCGCGGTCGGGGCGTCGGGGCGAGAGCAACATGGGTGAGACCTGTCCGTGGGGATCAGAGGGAGATGACGATGCTGGAGACGAGGACCAGTGCGACGAGGGCGACGACCAGCAGCCCGGCTCCGATGTAGACGAAGATCCGGCCACCCTGGACGAACGTGTCGATGGCGCCCCGCGAGGGTCGCTGGGGGTCGTAGAGGACGGGCACGGCCGTCCCGGGCGAGGGCCCGAGTGACTGCTTGACCGACGAGGTGTGCTGGTGCACCTCGCCCTGCTGGTCCTGCCACTGGAAGGTGGGGTAGATGGAGGTCGTGCCGCGGTCGGCGCGGCCCGTCCGCCGATCGACCACCACCCCCGTCGTCCGTGTCCACCCGCGCATCATCCGGGTGCGGACGATGCCGATCGTCAGGAACACGGTCCCGAGCAGTGCCGGGATCCCTGCGGCGAGGACGGGCGCGAGCGCGGCATCGGACACGGGTCAGCCCTTGGAGGCCTCGGCCTTGACGACGACGGTCGACAGGACCTCGGCGGGTACGTCCTCGGAGTCCGCGGACAACGCGGTGACCTGCACCTGGGTGCCGTCCGCCAGGTCGAGGACCAGCGTGCGCGTGGCCAGCTCGGGCGTCACGGCGGGCGAGGCGGAGGCCGACGGAGAGGCGGTGGGGATCGGCGCCTGAGCCTCGTACTCGAGGAAGTAGGCGCTCGAGGCCTTCGGCCAGACGATCTCCTGCGGCTCGATGTTGCGTCCGCCGAGCGTGGCCATGGCCGAGATGGCGAGGGCCTGGGCCGCCTTGTCGGCCGGCTGCTGCGGGTCGGTGATGACCCGGACGTCGACGCCGCCGGTGGCGATGCCGTCCTGGACCTGGCCGCGCCAGACGGTGGACGTGATGTTGTCGGCGGGCTGGGCCTCGGGCTGCTTGTCCCAGTCCGAGGGAACGGCGATGCTGACGGCGCCCAGGTCCGTCTCGGTGAAACCGGACGGAGTGCCGTCGGCGGGCTGGATGACCTGGTCGTCGGGCACGGTGGCGGTTCCCTCGGAGTCGGAGTCGGAGCCCGAGCAGGCGCTCAGGGCGAAGGCGGTCGCGACGAGTGCGGCAGCGAGTCGGAGGTTCATGGGACTCATCGTCTCATCGCACCGCGTTGCCGCTGGTGCGGCTCAGCGCGAGCACGAGGAGGAAGGCGACACCGGCCCACAGGACGAGGTCGACGAGCGCGGCCGCCAGAGGGAGGTCGCTGACGAGCTGCCCGGCGAACGACGCCCCAGCCCAGCTGGAGAAGTTGAAGACCCAGCCGATGACGAGGCCCAGGAACAGACCTTCGGGGGCGTCGTCGGGGCGCATGCGGGTCCACCAGATGAAGGCCGTCACGGCGAGCGCGGCGATGACGAGGAAGCTGCGCGTGATGACGCCGCTGGTGACCGAGGCCTGGTCGACGGCGACCACACCTGCGATGACCGCGGCGACCATGGTCAGGACACCGGCCGTCAAGGCAGTGCCGAGGACGATCATCGGTCGCATGGTGGCTCCTAGGAAGAGGGCGACCCCGCAGGGTCGTGGTCGTGGCGAGAGGGACGTCAGGAGGGGAGAGCCGGCAGCTGCCGCGCTCTCCCCGTCCCGATGGGCTGGTGTCAGCCGGCGTTGAGGATCTCGGAGATCTTCTCCTGGATCTTGCCGGTGATCTCGCCGGGGTT
>NZ_LMMY01000009.1:727837-728821 GCF_001422865.1 Aeromicrobium sp. Leaf272 | reverse complement strand
GGTAGTCGATGACGATGAGCCCCAGCTTGCCGTCGGCCGCCTTCTGGATGCGCCGGGCCTTCGACCGGATCTCGGGCATCGTCATGTTGGGCGAGTCGTCGATGGTGATCGGCGCACCCTGCANCCCGCGGCATGACCCGGCTGACCGAGTCCCAGTCGCGGTCGGTCATGCCGCCGCCCCGCATGTGGTGGATGGCGACCTTGGCCTCGGCCGAGAGCAGACGCATGGCGATCTCGGCGCCCGACATCTCCAGGCTGAAGATGGCCGACGGGACGTTGTTCTTGATGGAGGCGGCGCGGCAGAAGTCGAGCCCGAGGGTGCTCTTGCCGACGCCGGGCCGGGCGGCGACGACGATCATCTGGCCGCCACGGAAGCCGGTGGTGAGCTTGTCGAGGTCGGGGAACCCCGACTCCAGGCCGGCCATGTCGCCGTCGCGGCTCTGGATGTCGTCGATCTCCTGGATGGTCTGCGCCATCAGCTCGGAGATGACCCGGTAGTCGTCGGTGCCGCTGCTGCCGTCGACGTCGAGCACCTCGGCCTGGGCGCGGTCGACGATCTCGGCGATCTCGCCGGTCTCGGCCCAGCCGAGGCCGGCGATCTTCTGGCCGACCTCGATGAGGCGGCGCAGGATGGCCTTCTCGCGGACGATCTCGGCGTAGTAGTCGACGTTGGAGGCGATGGGCACGCCGGCCACGAGCGTGTGCAGGTACGGGGCGCCGCCCACGCGGGTGAGGTCGCCGCGGCGCTGCAGCTCGGCGGAGACCGTGATGGCGTCGGCGGGCTCGCCGCGCTGGGCGAGGTCGACGATCGTCTCGAAGATGGCCTCGTGGGCGGGGCGGTAGAAGTCGCGGCCCTCGAGGAGGTCGGCCGCCGGGTCGATCGCCATCTTGCTGAGCAGCATGGCGCCCAGGACGCTCTGCTCGGCCGGGAGGTCCTGCGGCGGGACGCGTCCGGCGGGGACGTCGTCGGGCTCAGGCCCCATC
>NZ_LMMY01000009.1:727660-727804 GCF_001422865.1 Aeromicrobium sp. Leaf272 | reverse complement strand
CCTCGGACACCGCCGCCCCTGGTGATGGCGCACAGCCTCACCGGCCGGGCGGGTCCCTCCCTCGGCACGTCTGCCGACGCGTCAGACTAGGTGCCCGACGGGGTCGGATCAAAGCGCGCGCTGCACAACGGCTGGGGACAACCC
>NZ_LMMY01000009.1:713198-727564 GCF_001422865.1 Aeromicrobium sp. Leaf272 | reverse complement strand
CCCGCCACGTTCTGTCCACCCGCCCGTCGCATCGACATGTCGACAGAACCCCGTCCTCCCCACGAAATCCACAGGCTGAGGACGCAGAGTGAACAAGTTTGGTGAACAAGATCGGCGCATCGTCGCGGTCGCCGTGCCCGCGTTCTTCGCGCTCGTCAGCGAACCCCTCATGCTGCTCGCCGACACGGCGATCGTCGGTCGGCTCGGCACCTCCGAGCTGGGTGGTCTGGCGGTGGCCTCCAGCGTGCTGCTCACCGTCGTCGGGCTCTGCGTCTTCCTCGCCTACGGCAGCACCGCCACCGTCGGTCGGCTGCACGGCGCGGGGCAGGAACGTGCAGCCTACGACGGTGCCGCCGGNGGAGGGGCACGCCGTCACCTACCTGGTCGTGTCCGCGGCCGCGGTCCCGGCGATGCTGCTCGTGCTCGCGGCCACCGGCGCCCTGCGTGGCGTGCTCGACCTGCGCACGCCGCTCGTCGTGACGATCCTCGCCAACCTCCTGAACATCGCGCTGAACCTGCTGCTGGTGCACGGGTTCGACCTCGGCATCGGTGGCTCGGCCGCCGGCACCGCGATCGCCCAGTGGGCCGCGGCACTGTGTCTCGTCGCCGTGGTGCTGCGGCGCGCGCGGGCCGCCGGCTCCTCCGGACGCCCCGACGTCGCGGGCGTGGTCGCCGCGGCCCGTCAGGGGGTCCCGCTGCTCGCCCGCACGGCCACGCTGCGCGCGGCCCTGCTGCTCGGCACGGCCGTCGCGGCGACCTTCGGTGACGCACCCCTGGCCGCGCACCAGATCGCGACGTCCCTCGTGTCGTTCCTCGCCTTCGCGCTGGACGCCGTCGCGATCGCGGGGCAGACCCTCACCGGCCGCACCCTGGGGGCGGGTGACGCGGAGGGAACCCGTGCCCTGACCCGGCGCATGATCGTCTGGGGCCTCGGCACCGGCGTGGTCGCGGCGGTGCTGCTGCTCGTGCTCGCGCCGTTCGTCGGTGGCTGGTTCACCCCCGACGCCACCGTCCACGACGCGCTCGTGCCCGCCCTGGTCGTGGTCGCCCTGGTCCAGCCGATCTCCGGCGTGGTGTTCGTGCTCGACGGCGTGCTCATCGGCGCCGGCGACGGGGTCTACCTCGCCTGGGCGGGCCTCGCCGTGCTGGTCGCGTACGCCCCGCTCGCCCTGCTCGCCGGGTCGCTCGGCGCCGGGCTGGCCTGGCTGTGGGCGGCCTACGGCGTGTTCCAGCTGGCCCGGCTCGTCACCCTGTGGCTCCGGCAGCGTGGTGACGCCTGGCTGGTCCTGGGGGCCTGAGTCCTCGCGCCGGGAGGTCTCAGCGGCGCCAGTAGCCGGAGACGTCGAGGCAGTCGCGGGGGACGCGGCGGTCGGAGCGCCAGTGCGTGCGCACGTCGCGCGCGGCGGTGGACTCACCGGCCATCCAGGCGTACACGTCCCCGGCCGGCCACGGGAGGGCGCGCACGGTGTCGGCCAGGAGCGTCGTGGTGCCCGGCTCCACCCCCGCACCGCGGTGCAGCCACGTGACGTCGACGCCCTCCCGGACCACGAGGTCCTGCTCGTCCTGCGGTCCCGCGACCTCCACCACCACCTGGGCGGGCACCCCCGGCGGCAGCTCCTCCAGGAACCGTCCGATCGCCGGCAGGGCGGTCTCGTCTCCGGCGACCACGAACGCGTCCACACCGTGCGGGAACGCCTGTCCGATCGTGGGCCCGGCGATCCACGCCAGGTCGCCCGGACGCACCCGCTCGGCCCAGCCGGCCGCCTGCCCGTGGCCGTGGCGCACGAAGTCGAGCTCGACCTCGTCGGGCGTCACCCGCCGGGGCGTGTAGTCCTTGCCGAGCGGACGCACCCCCTCGGTCGTGAAGTCGAGCCCGTCGGGCCGCTGCCGCGGGAGGACGGGACGCTCGGCACCCGACGGCGGCACGAACACCTTCACGTGGTCGTCGAAGCCGGGTGACGTGAACGCGGGCAGCGTCACCGGCTGCCCGTCCGGTCCCTCGACGACCCGCTCCCCGAGCGCCGGACCGGCCACCGTGAGCCGACGCATCCCCGGCGTCACGTCGTGGACGCGGACGACCTCCAGCTCGCGGAGCACCGCGAGGTGGGTGGTCGTGGTCCGTCTCAGCTTCGGCACGCCGACACCTTAGGCGGTGCGGGTCAGTCGCCGGCCCGGAAGCCCACGGTGGTCCACTGCGGCTGCTCGAAGGAGGTGGCGCCGACGTTCACCACGCCCTCGCGCACCGCGACCACCGACGGCGTGACCGCCAGCGGCACCACGACCGCGTCCTTGCGCAGGTCGGCCTCGAGGTCGCGCAGGGCGTCGACGAGCGCGTCCTCGTCTTCGGCGTCGCGGGCGACGTTCCACGGCTTCGCCGGCGACGAGACGCCCGTGAAGTTGGAGGTGGAGGTGATCGGGCGGAACCGGTCGCGGGCGGCCTCGGCACCGAGCAGCGACGGGCCCCAGCTGAAGGTGAGCAGGTCGAAGTCGAGCGGCACGAGGACGTCGGCGGTGAAGGCGTCGGGCTCGACCGACCGCACCTCGACGGCGATGCCGACCTCGGCCAGCTGCGCGGCGATGCTCTTGGCCCGGGCGGCGATGGACGGTGAGCCACCCACCACGGGGAGGGTCAGCGTGAGCTGGTCGCCGTCCTTCGTGGCCTTCGGTGCTTCGCCGCCGGAGACCTCGTAGCCGGCCTCCTCGAGCAGCGACCGGGCCTCGGCGAGGTCGCGCTTCCGTGTCTCGGCGACCTCGTCGTAGCCGGCCTGTCCGGGCAGGACCAGCACGCTGTCGGCGGTGCTGGGCTCGGCCCCGACCGGGGTGGCCACGGCTGCGGCGAGGGCCTCGCGGTCGAGCGCGGCCGCCACGGCGCGACGCACCTCGACGTCGCGCAGCGCCCCGCGACCGGCGTTGACGGTCAGGTGCGACCACTGCGAGCCGCCGGCGTGCTGCACCCGGTCCTCGTCGACCTTGTCGTAGCCCTCGGCGTCGAGGGTCGCGACGTCGAGCTCGTCGGCGTCGAAGGCTGCCGCCTGCACCGCGGGCTGGGCCACCCGCCACACGACCTTCGACAGCCGAGGCTTCTCGCCCCACCACCGCGGGTTGCGCTCCTGCGTGATGGTGCCGGTGGACTCGTCGACCGAGGTGACCACGAACGGACCGTTGGACGAGGTCGGCCGGTCGACGAAGCCGGTGTTGAACGTCTTGGGCTTCGACGAGGCGTTGGCGGGCAGGCGCGGGTAGACGAACAGCGGCCAGTCGGGCCGGCGGTCCTCGAACTCGACCTCGTACTCGTACGGGTCGTCGTCGGTGGTGACGTCCTCGATGTCGTCCCAGCCGTCGCTGCTCGCGACCTGGTAGGCGTCGTCGCTGCCGCGCAGCGCCTTCCAGTAGGCCGTCATGTCGCGGGCCGTGATGGCGGTGCCGCCCTGCCACACGGCGTCGGGGTTGAGCCGCACCCGGACCGTGAAGGGGTNNCCTCGCTGCCGGCGGCGTCGGCGTGGGCGGGGTTGAAGTTCGTGGGCTGCTCCGCGACGGCCAGCCGCAGGGTGCCGCCGGGCTCGACGTCGGCGACGTCGGCGCGCTCCCACGCCGTGCGGGTGTCGGCGGCCTGCTGCGTGGTCGCACCCTCGGGCTGCTCGGTGTCGCCGGAGAACCACGAGCAGCCGCCGACCAGCAGGATCGAACCTGCCACGGCGGCGACGGTGCGCGTGCGGCGCGGGTGCGCTCGGCGTTGCGACATGAGGAGAGGGCTCGTGGAACGAGGACGGGGTCCGGACCGGCGCTGCCGATCCGGACCCCGACGTCGAACTACTTGGAGGCCACCACGTTGAGACGGACCTCGGCGGTCACCTCGGGGTGGACGCGCACGGTGACCTGGTGGGCACCGAGCGACTTGATCGGGTTGCCGACCTCGATGCGACGCTTGTCGACCGAGCCGCCGGCCGCCTCGAGGGCGGAGGCGATGTCGGAGACGGTGACGGCGCCGAACAGGCGACCGCTCTCGCCGGCGCGCACCGGGACGTTGACCGGCTCGGCCTCCAGGCGACCCTTGATCTGCTGGGCCTCCTCGAGGTCGTGCACGGCGCGCGAGTCGCGCGCGGCCTTGATGGACTCGACCTGCTTGGCTGCGCCCTTGCTCCACCGGATGGCGTAGTTGCGGGGGAGCAGGAAGTTGCGGCCGTAGCCGTCCTTGACCTCGACGATGTCGCCGGGCTCGCCGAGGTTGGTGACCTCGTGCGTGAGGATGAGCTTCATCGGATCAGCCCTCTCTCAGCGTCCGCTGGACGTGTAGGGCAGGAGCGCCATCTCGCGGGCGTTCTTGATCGCCTTGGCGATCTGACGCTGCTCCTGCACGGACACACCGGTCACCCGGCGCGCGCGGATCTTGCCGCGGTCCGAGATGAACTTGCGCAGCAGCGCCGTGTCCTTGTAGTCGATCGTGGTGACACCGGCGGCCGCGAGCGGGTTGCTCTTCTTCTTCGGCTTCCGGATGACTGGCTTCGCCATGGTTCTCCTTGAACTGTGAATCTAAGAACGGGGTGTGTGACTCAGAACGGGGGCTCTTCGGCAGCGGCGCCGCCGCCGCCCCAGGCGTCGTTCCCACCCTGCGGTGCAGCCTGCGGCGAGGACCAGGGGTTGGCGCTGCCGCCACCGGCGTTTCCGCCGCCCTGTCCGCCGCCGTAGCCACCGCCACCGCCGGAGCCGCCACCGAAGTCGCCGCCGCCACCGCCGCCACCGCCACGGGAGGCCTTGGTGACCTTGGCCGTGGCGAAGCGCAGGGATGCTCCGACCTCGTAGACGTTCATCTCCACGCTGGTGCCCCGGCCGCCGTCCTGCCGCTCGTACTGACGCACGTTCAGGGCGCCGTGCACGATGACGTGCTGGCCCTTCTGCAGCGACTCGGCGACGTTCTCGGCCATCTGCCGCCACACCGAGCAGCGGATGAACAGCGGGTTGCCGTCCTTCCACTCGTTCGACTGCCGGTCGAAGGACCGGGGCGTCGAGGCGACGGTGAAGTTCGCGACCGCCGCGCCGGACGGGGTGAACTTCAGCTCGGGATCGTCGGTGATGTTGCCGACGACGGTGATGACGGTCTCGCCTGCCATGGGACCAGCCTTTCGGTGTGGCTGTGGTTGCGGTGCTGGGTGGGGGTCGACGCCAGTCAACCCCAGGGCGCGGACAACGGCGGTGCCGTCGTCCACAGGGAGCTCGAGAGCCCTTACTTCACGTCGGGTCGGGTGACCTTCGTGCGGACGACGGACTCGTTGAGCCCGAGCTGACGGTCGAGCTCCTTGACCGTGTCGGGGGTGGCGGTCAAGTCGATGACGGCGTAGATGCCCTCGTTCTTCTTGTCGATCTCGTACGCGAGGCGGCGCTTGCCCCACACGTCGACGTTCTCCACGCTGCCTCCGTCGTTCTTCACGACGTTGAGGTAGGTGTCGAGGCTCGGAGCGACCGTGCGCTCGTCGAGATCGGGGTCGAGGATGACCATGACTTCGTAGTGACGCAACGACAAGGTGCGTCCTCCTTCGGTCTGAACGGCTACGGACGGTCCGCAGCAGGAGGTGTGCCCAGAACGGGCAACCACGGAANNNCCGGCTTCGAGCCGGTCGACCTCGAGATCGTCGGGCTCGTCGTCTCTCCACGGCACCGCTACGACGGGCGCCCCTCCGACGGACCGAGGCCGTCCGTCGCGGAGGCCACCGGCGGCACGGAGCGGGTGTCGTCGGTGCAGGTGCGAGCCGGCAAGGGTCTGGTGGGCGACCGCTACTTCGGCACCCGGCACCGCTTCGCCGCGGTCACGTTCCTCGCCGTGGAGGAGCTGGAGCGCGTGCAGCGCGACCTCGCCGTCGAACCCCTCGATGCCTTCCTCACCCGCCGCAACGTGCTCACCCGGGGGCTCGACGTCGAGTCGCTGGTGCACAGCGAGTTCACGCTCGAGGTCGGCGGGGCCCGTCTGACCTTCCGCTCGCTCACCCGGGCCAACCCCTGCGCGTGGATGGACGTCGTGCTGGCGCCGGGGGCCCACCAGGCCATGCGGGGGCACGCGGGCATCCGGTCCGAGCCGCTCGACGACGGCGAGCTGGCCGTCGGCCCGGCACGGCTGGTGGCGGTGCGACACCTGAGCCCCGACGACGCGGCGCAGCTGCGGCGCGAGGCGCTGGCGGCGGCCCGACGCGGCTGACGTCGACCCCGGCTCAGCCGCGCGCCGGCCGGACCCGCCCCTCGTCGTCCACGCGATGCCCCTCCGCCTGCAGGAGCGAGGTGGCCGCCTCGCGGTGCTGGCGGTAGAGCCGGCCGTTCGTGGGCAGGACGCGCCACCAGGGCAGTCCCGGGACGCGACGCAGCACGTTCGCGACCGCCTGGCCCGCACCGGGGTGACCAGCCTCCAGGGCCACCTCGCCGTAGGTCAGCAGCTCGCCGGGCGGCAGGGCGCCGACCACGTCGGCGACGCGCTGCTGGAACGGCGTGAGCCGGTCCGGCGGGTCGGCGTGCCCGCCACCGGGCAACGGCATGGTGGAGGCGTCGTCAGCCATGTCCCCAGTGAACCCCAGACCTGTCGTGGGTGCAGCCGCGTCAGCGGGGCCGACGTCGGGACGGACGGTCGTCGAGACCCCGGACCAGGGCGCCCAGGGCGGCGTCGAGCTCGCGGTCGCTCACGCCGCCGAAGCCGACCACCAGCCCGGTGAGCCCGGAGCTGCGCGCGTAGTCGGACAGCAGCGGTACGTCGAAGCCGGCACGGGCCGCCGAGCGGACGGCGGCGTCGGCCCGGTCCGGTGGGAGCAGCCAGGTCGAGTACATGCCGGCGCTCGGACCCGCCGGCTCGGCGTGCGGTGCGAGCACGCCCGCGACGCGCGGCGCCCGGTCGGCGTAGACCCGTCGGGCCGAGCGGACCACCCGGTCGACGTACCCGTCGCGCAGCATCGACAGGAACGCGCGCTGGACCGGCCACGAGATGCCCTCGTGCCGCACCGCGCGAGCGGAGCGGACGGCGTCGAGCAGGTGCGGGGGAGGGACGAGCCAGCCGAGGCGCAGGCTCGGCGAGACCGACTTCGAGGCGGTGCCGAGGTAGGCGACGCCGGTGCGGTCGAGCGACGCGAGCGCGGGGACGGGCGCGACGTCGTAGCGGAACTCGGAGTCGTAGTCGTCCTCGACGACCACGGCGCCCCGCTCCCTCGCCGCCGCGAGCAGCGCCACGCGGTCGGCGGCGGGCAGCACGTGGCCGAGCGGGTGCTGGTGCGCGGGGGTCACGTAGGTCGCGACGACGTCGGGTGGCACGGTCGGGGTCCCCCGGGCCGGCACGTCGACCACGGCCCGCCCCGCGGAACGGACCGTGGCGACCGCCGCCCGGTAGCCGGGGTCCTCGACCGCGACCGCACCGGCGGGCAGCACCTCGAGCAGGGCGCGCAGGCCGTCGGTGGTGCCCTGCGTGACGACGACGTCGTCGGCCCCGCACTCCACGCCGCGGAGCCGACCGAGCCGCTCGGCGATCGCGGCGCGCAGGTCGGGGATGCCGCAGGGGTCGTCGTGGCCGGCCGGTGGCGTGGCGGCGGCGACGTCGCGCCAGGCTCGGCTCCATCCCGCCCGGTGGCGCGGATCGATCCACGGCGTGCCGGTGTCGAGTCGTACGAGGCGCGGGTCCGTCGTCGCCGCCGCTGCCTGCTGAGCGACGGCGGGCGAGGGGTGGGCCGTCGCCGTCCCCGCGACGAAGGTGCCCGAGCCGTGGCTCGCGTCGAGCCAGCCCTCGGCGACCAGCTGCTCGTACGCCTGCGTGACCACGGAGCGGGAGACCCCGAGCTCGAGGGCGAGGGCGCGACTCGCCGGCAGCCGCGCGCCTCGCCGCAGCGTGCCGGCCGCGACGAGCCGCCGCACGTCGGCGGCGAGCTGCGCCGGCAGGGGCGTGGCGGCGGTTCGGTCGAGGTGCACCGGCAGCGCGGGCGAGCGCGAAGTGGTCTGCACAACCCCGACGATAGTGGACCTCGACGTCGGACCACTTGGTCGGCACGCTGAGGTCATGGCCGCGATCGACACGTCACCGCTCTCCCCCACCCCACGCACGACCCTGGGTCGCTCGCGCGAGCGCGGGCTCACCGACCGTGCCGCGCTGCACGCGATCCTCGACGAGGCGCTCGTCGCGCACCTGGGCGTCGACGTCGGCGACCATCCCGTGGTCCTGCCGGTCGCCATCGCCGTCGATCCCGAGGGCCCCGACGCCGACGGCACCCTCTACGTGCACGGCTCGGTCGCCGCGCGGTGGATGACCCGATCGCGCCGACGCACCGTCTGCGTCACGGCGACGCTGCTCGACGGGCTCGTCGTCGCGCGGTCGGGCTTCCACCACTCGATGAACTACCGCTCCGCGGTGGTGGTGGGGGAGGCGCGGATCGTGGACGACCCGGACGAGAAGGCGCGCGCGCTCGACCTGACCGTCGACCACGTCGTGCCGGGCCGGTCGGCCACCCTGCGCCGGCCCACCCGCAAGGAGGTCGCGGCCACCGCCGTGCTGGCCGTCCCGTTGCGCGAGGCGTCGGTGAAGGTGCGCGCCGGGGACCCGGTCGACGACGACGCCGACGTCGAGGTCGGCGCGTGGGCCGGCGTCGTGCCGCTGTCGGTCGTCGCGTCGAGCCCGGTGTCGGCGGCGGACTCGCACGACGTCGTGCCGACCGACGTCGCCGAGCGGTCCGCCCGGCTGNGGGGGAGCACCATGGTGGGCTCGTGATTCCCATCAGCCGATGGGAATCACCAGGACGGGTCAGAGGTCGCTGGAGACGCTCCAGATGTTGACGCCGTCGACGCTGCCGGCGAGGTCGTCGATGCGTGACAGCTCCTCGTCGCTGAAGTCGACGTTCGCCGCGGCGGCGAGGTTCTCGTCGAGCTGCTCGGTGGACGAGGCGCCGATGAGCGCCGACGTGACGCCGCCGGGCCGGAGCACCCACGAGATCGCGAGCTGCGCGAGGGTCTGGCCGCGCTCCTCGGCGATCGCGTTCAGCCCGCGCAGACGCTCGACCATGTCGGGCGTGACGACGTCGTCGGTGAAGGAGCCGCGCTCGCCCGAGCGCTCCGCCGGCTCGTCGCCCAGGTACTTCGACGTGAGCAGGCCCTGGGCGAGCGGGGTGAAGCCGATCGAGCCCATGCCGTGCTCGTCGAGGACCGACAGCAGGCTCGACCCGCTCCCGGCGCCACCGGTCGCGCCGAACCCGGCGGGGCGCGCGTCGGTGCTGCCGGACTCGATCCAGCGGTTGAGCATCGAGTACGAGGGCTGGTGGATGACCAGGGGCGTGCCCAGGTCGCGGGCCACCGCCACCGCCTCGGCCGTCATCTCCGGCGAGTACGACGAGATGCCGACGTAGAGCGCCTTGCCCTGGCGCACCGCGGTGTCGAGCGCGCCGATCGTCTCCGCGACCGGCGTGCCGGGGTCGGTGCGGTGGGAGTAGAAGATGTCGACGTACTCGACGCTCATCCGCTCCAGCGACGCGTCGAGGCTGCTGAGCAGGTACTTGCGCGACCCGAGCTTGCCGTAGGGGCCCGGCCACATGTCCCAGCCGGCCTTGCTCGAGAGCACCAGCTCGTTGCGGTACGGCTTGAAGTCGGTGCGCATCATCCGCCCGAAGTTCTCCTCCGCCGAGCCGTACGGCGGGCCGTAGTTGTTGGCGAGGTCGAAGTGGGTGACGCCCTTGTCGAACGCGTGCCGCAGGATCTCGCGCTGCGTCGCGAACGGCCGGTCGTCACCGAAGTTCCACCACAGCCCCAGCGAGATCGGCGGCAGCAGCAGGCCGCTCGTGCCGACCCGGCGGTAGTCGAGGTGGGTGTACCGGTCCTCGGCGGCGACGTACGGACGGTGGGTCTCGGGCACGGCGTCGGCCCAGTAGCGCTCCTCGGTCATGCCACCGACGCTAGCGACTACGCCATGGGGCCGCTCGGCGGGCGAGCACGTGCGACGACGGGCCGGAGATGCCAACCTGGGCCATGGCCCTCGCGCTGATGCTGGTCGTCTTCTTCACCGTCCTGGTCGTCGCGACCGCGCTCGCGCCCCGAATCCTGGGCCGGAGGGTCAACGCCTTCGACCAGAGCCAGCTCGACGACGCCCTCCGGGGCATCCCGCGCGGCCTCAGCCCGGCGGTCCCGGTCGCCGCAGCCGCCATCTCGGCGGTCGTCGCCGGCACCTCGTTCGCGCTCGACGGGTCCGCCTGGCCGATGTGGACGCTGGTCGTCGTGGTGGCACTCGTCGACGTCAGGGTTCAGCGGTGGAGCCGGCACCGGGTCGAGCGGCTGCTGCGGAACGCGGGCGCGATGCCGCCCGGCGACGCGGCCCTCGAGCACGACGAGCAGCAGCGCCGATGGAGCACCGCAGGAACGGTGACCTTCACCCTCGGCACCTGCTGCCAGGTTCTCGCCAGGTTCGAGCCGCTCTTCTGGCTGATCTTCCCGGGCGCCGTGCTGATCCTGGTGGCCCTCGTCCTGGTGGTCGTCTCCGGGTGGAAGCTGCTGCGCGGTCCCGACCCCGAGCCCATCGTGCTCTGGCACCGCGACGGCTGAGCCAGGCCTCGCTCGTGGGAGGGTGCGGGCATGGTCGTGGCGATCGCGGTGCTGGGTGCGCTGACCTTCCTGGCGGTGGTGAAGGTGCTGCAGCCCACCCTGCTGGCCCACCGCGCGCGGCGTCTCGACGACGAGGAGCTGCGACGAGCCGCACCGTTCCTGCGCCGACGCGACGCGGTGCTGCCCGCGAGCGCCTTCGCGGTGTGCGTGGTCGCCTGCGGGTCGGCGTTCGCGTCGCTCGACGGGTCCTGGACCCTCTGGGCCGCGGGTGCGGGTGCGGCGGTGGCGCTCGGTGCGGCCGGGCGTGGATCGGCACCACGGGTCGACGCGGCGCTGCGGGCCAGGGGTGTCCCGCTCGGGGACCGTCCTCGCTACGTCTGGCTCGACCTGACCACCGCGCTGTTCGCGGCGACCTGGATCGTGCGGCTGCTCGCCACCCACGCCGCGTTCCAGCCGCTCGCCGTCACCCAGCTGGCGCTCCTGCCGGCCCTCACGGTCTGCGCCGGCGTCGCCGCGTGGGTGGCGCTGCGCGACCCGGTCCGCTGACCGCCGTCCCTGCGTCTCGGACACGTCCGGGGCACTCGGGGTGTCGCCCATGCCCCGCAACTGTCCGAAACGGAGGGACCTGCCGGGTGGACGGAGGGGCCTGCCGGGTGGAACGGGTTCCGACTCGACGTGACGTATCGTCCCCGACCCGTCACCCTGGACCCATGAAGACGGTGATCGGGGTGGTGCTCGGCGTCTGCGCCGTCGCGCTCGTCGCCGCCGCGGCGCTGGGCAAGGCGCCGCTCCTGGTGCTGCCGACCCCGTGGGGCGTCGGCCTCATCGGCGTGGCCATGCTCGCCGTCCTCGCCCAGCCGTCGGCCGCCCGGTCGGCCCGCACGGCCGCCGTGGCCCTGACCACCGTCGGCTCCGCGGGTGCGATCGTCGCGTGGCTCGCCTGGCTGCGCGGGTTCGGGCACGACAACGCGGTCGGTGGCGCTCCCGACGCGATCGACTCGATGGTCGACCTCGGTTCGTCCACGGCTGCGCTCGCGCTCGCCGCGCTCCTGGTGGTCGCCGGCTCCGCCTCGTCGATGCCCGGCCGGGACCGGCCCGGAGCCGAGACCACCCCGCTCAACACCGGCGTCTGACCCCCGACGCCGACGAGCCCGGACCGAGGTCCCGGCCGGTCTGGCGGCAACGATCAGGCGGGACCGATCAGTGAGGGCGCAGCACCACGAGCGGGACCGGCTGCTCCACACCCGGCCACGTGCCCTCGAGGACCGGTCCGCCCTCGGGCACCGCCTCGTCGAGCACTCGCCGCACGAGCAGGTCGCCCACGGAGGTGACCACGACGGTCACGTCACCCTCCTCGCGCACGTCGACCAGCCCCACCGACCCCGGGTGGGCCTCGTGGCCGGTCCCACGCACCCGGACCGACGGGTCGACGACGCTCGACGAGCCGTCCGGGAGCTCGCGCACCAGCTCGGCCTGGGTGCCACCGGCGAGGACGGACGCCGCGAGCGCCGCCACGTGGACGGGGTCGCCGCACCCGTCGTACACCCAGCGCGGGCCGAGCACCGAGTGCTCCATGGTGGCCACGAGATACGGGTCGGCACCGGCCAGCGGCGCACCCCGGTAGGTCAGCGGCACCTGCACGACCGTGCCGTCGGCGGTGCGGACGAGGTGCGTCTCGAGGCCGACCTCGCCGTCGGGATCCTCCAGCCGGTAGGCGCCGAGGACCTCGATCTCGCCATCGCTCGCCCAGGGTCGGTCCGCGAGGTAGGTCGCGAGGACCTCGGGCTTCGTCGGACGGATCTGCGCGCCGCCGTGCAGGAGTGCCATGGGCCGAACGTACGCCCGGGGCTCAACGCAGGCGCGTGATCTCGACCGAGACGAACAGCTCGGACTCCCCCTGCGTGGAGTAGATGCCGCGCAGCGGGGTGCTGTCGGAGTAGTCGCGTCCGCGGGCCACGAGCACGTGCCGCTCTCCGGGCACCACGGCGTTGGTCGGGTCGTAGCCGCGCCAGTCGCCGTCCCAGTACTCGATCCACGCGTGCGACTCGCCCTGCACCGTCTCGCCCACGACCGGCTCGGACGCGGGGTGCAGGTAGCCCGACACGTACCGGGCCGGGATGCCCGCCCGTCGCAGTGCGCCGACCGTCACGTGCGCGAGGTCCTGGCAGACGCCCGCACCGGCCTGCCACGCCTCGGCGGCCGTGGTGGACACGACGGTCGCACCCGGCAGGTAGCGCAGGTGGTCGTGCACGAGTCCGAAGACCGCGTCCGCGTACTCGCCCGGCGTGGCCGAGCCGGCCCGCAGGCCGTCGAGCTGTGACTCGAGGGCGACGTCGGGCCGGACCCAGTCGTCGAGCACCAGGAACTCGCACCACTCGTCGGCCACGGCCGGCAGGGCGTCCCACCCCACGGTCGGCTCGTCGACCGGGTGCGGGGTGCTCTCGACCGTCGACGTCGCGACCACCGTGAGCGCATCGTGCGGCTCGTGCACCTCGAACGCCGTGACCACGGTGCCCCAGTAGTCGCGGTACTCCTGCGACCACGCCGTGGGGGTGACCTCGATGCGGGAGCGCAGCACGAACTGGTCGGGCGTCGTCAGCGGCGTCAGGCGCGCCTCGTTGTAGGAGGCCGCCGCGCCCTCGTCGTACGTGAAGCCGGTGACGTGGCGGATGCGCAGCTGCATGGGCCGACCCGAGCCACCGCCCTGCGTCTGGGACTGGAGCTGACCGTTCACAGCGCCACCCCTCCCGTCCACGCGTGGTTCTCCGAGTGCGAGAAGTACCGCGCCGAGACCGCCTCGCTGGCCGCTCCGCAGGTGCGCTGGAGCCGCTCCATCTCGATCGGCATCGCCTCGACGATCTCGGCCAGGGGCCGGTACTCCAGCTCGGTGCGCGCGCGACCGAGCAGACGTTGCGCCTCGTCGCCGAACCCGGACCGCTGGCCCCGCGCCTCGAGCCGGCTGAGCGCCCGTTCGGCCTCCATGAGCGCCGAGACCACCGACCGCGGGAACCAGCGGTCCAGCAGCAGGAACTCCGCCGCCTGGCGGTCGCCGTCGAGCCCGCGGTACGCCCGGATGAACGCCTCGTAGGCCCCGCACGCGCGCAACGTCGTCGGCCACGCGACCTGCGTGTCCGACGCGAGCGCCGCGGTCGAGAGCAGCCGAGCGGTCATGTCGACCCGCTCGATGCTGCGGCCGAGCACGAAGAAGTTCCAGCCCTCGTCGCGCGGCATGGTGCCGTCGGCGATGCCGTTGATCATGGCCGTGCGGTTGCGCACCCACGCGAACATGTCCGGCGGACGCTTCGTGCGTGCCGACGGCAGCCCGCGCCACATGGTGTTGATCGAGGCCCAGATGTCGGTCGACAACGTCTCGCGCGCACCTCGGGCGCCCTCGCGCGCGGCGGTGATCGCCGCGGCGATCGAGCTCGGCGAGTCGACGTTGTGGGCCAGCAGGTCGAGGATCGTCCACCGGTTGATCGACCCGGCGTAGTCCTCGACGCCCATGACGCTCAGCAGCTGCTCGCACGACGCGGCCTCGTCGATGGCCGGGTCCTCGACCAGCACCTGCAGCTGGACGTCGAGGATGCGCGCGGTGTCGTCGGCGCGCTCGAGGTAGCGGCCGATCCAGAACAACGACTCGGCGATGCGACTCAGCATCCGCCCGCCACCTCTCGCTGGGGGTCGTCGGCGCGCTCGAGGTAGCGGCCGATCCAGAACAACGACTCGGCGATGCGGCTCAGCATCAGGCACCTCCACCGATCTGGGACTGGCCACCCTGGGACTGGGACTGCCCGTCCTGGGTCTGCGTCTGGGCGGACCGCTTGGGC
>NZ_LMMY01000009.1:708253-713173 GCF_001422865.1 Aeromicrobium sp. Leaf272 | reverse complement strand
CGGCCAGCACCCACGTGTCCTTGGAGCCGCCGCCGCGCGAGGAGTTCACGATGAGCTCGCCCTCGGGCAGGGCCACGCGCGTGAGGCCGCCGGGCAGCACGTACACGTCGTCGCCGTCGTTGACCGCGAACGGACGAAGGTCGACGTGCCGGGGCCGGATGCCCTGGTCCACGAGCGTCGGGACGGTGGACAGCGACACGACCGGCTGGGCGATCCACGCACGCGGGTCCGCGTGGATCTTGCCGCGCAGCTCGTCGAGCTCCTCGGCCGACGCCGCCGGACCGATGACGATGCCCTTGCCGNCGACGTCGCCAAGGCGCCAGGTGTCGACGTTGGAGAGGATGGGGTCCTCGCCCAGGTAGTAGCGGATGAGGTCGGGGACGTACGTGTAGATCAGCTTGTCGTCGGCCACGCCGTTGCCCACGGCGTTGGCGATCGTCACGTTGCCCGCGCGGGCCGCGTTCACGAGACCGGGGACGCCGAGCACCGACTCGGGGACGAACTGCATGGGGTCGAGGTACTCGTCGTCGATGCGCCGGTAGATGACGTGNNGTGCTCGAAGTAGGCGGAGTTGTAGACGCCCGGGGTGAGCACCACGACGTTCGGGTCGCTCACGCCCGACGGTGCCGACGCCCGCAGCGCGGCGAGCAGGTTGCGCGAGTACTGCTGCACCGGGCGGATGCGGTGGTCGGCGAAGACCTCCGGCAGCGCGGCGGACATGGCCGGCCGGTTCGTCATCACGTACGAGACGCCCGACGGCACGCGGCAGTTGTCCTCCAGCACCCGGAACCGGCCGTCGCCGTCGCGGATGAGGTCGATGCCGGAGATGTGCACCCGCACCCCGTTGGGAGGCTCCAGCCCGGCCNCCTCGCCGGGGCCGTAGACGTCGGCCAGGAACGCCTCGAGGGCCTTGACCCGCTGCCGCACGCCCGTGTCGACGTGCGCCCAGTCGGCCGCCTCGATGATCCGGGGGACGATGTCGAGCGGGAACGGCCGCTCCTCGCCCCCGACGCCGAACGTGACGCCCTGGTCGAGGTAGGCCGACGCGAGCGACTCCGCCCTCGAGCGGATCTCCTCGTTGCCCATCTGCGAGAAGGCGGAGTGCACCCGCGCGTACTCGTTGCGCAGGCTGTCGGCGTCGAACATCTCGTCGAACCCGGCCACGGGCCCGTAGCCGTCGAAGAGGTGCGCGTCGCTCACGTGGCCACCCTAGGCAGAGGAGGTGTCGGTCATGTTTCGTCTCCTGTCTAGCGGACCCCGGCGCCCCGTGCACCCCCGCAGGGGATCCGGCTCGCGCCCACCGAGTCGCACCGGACCTCCAGGACTCCTAGGGTCGGAGCATGAGCGACGACGGGGGCGGACCGCACGAGAAGCCCGGCATCAAGGAGCGCATCGCTGCGGCGAGCCCGTTCCTGGCCCACGTGATCCGGATGCTCGACCACTACGGCCAGCGCCGCGGGAACCTGGCCGCCGGTGGCGCCACCTACTTCGGGTTCCTCAGCTTCTTCCCGCTCCTGGCGGTCTCGTTCGCGGTCGTCGGCCAGCTCGCCGAGGTCTACCCCGACGCCCAGCAGGACTTCGTCGACGCCCTCAGCGGGGTGCTGCCGGGGATCGTGTCGGTCGATCCCGCGCCTGGGCGCATCGCCCTGTCCGACATCGCCTCCAACGCCCCGGCCATCTACACGATCGGTCTGGCCACGGCGCTCTACGCGGGGCTGAACTGGGTCAGCGGACTGCGCGACGGCCTCAACCAGATGCTCGACCTGCCCACCACCGAGGCCGGCAACATCGTCAAGGCCAAGGGAACCGACCTCGTGACCCTCGTGGTCCTGGGGCTCGTGCTCGTGGCGTCGGTGTCGATCGGTGGTCTGCCCGTCGCGCTCGGGTCGACGATCCTCGACGCGGTCGGGCTGCCCGGGCCGCTCGGCGCCGTGCTGCTCACGCTGCTGTCGGTAGCGGTCGGCGTGGCGGTCAGCACCCTGCTGTTCTGGGCCATCTTCCGCCTGCTGCCGAAGCCCGACCTCCCGGCCGCCGCCCTCTGGCGCGGAGCACTGTTCTCGGCGGTCGGCTTCGAGCTGATCAAGCAGTTCGCCAGCCTGATCCTCCGTGGCGCCAGCTCGGTGCCCGTCGCGTCGCTCGCGATCGCGCTGACCCTGGTCGTGTGGATCTACTACTTCTCCCGGCTCGTGATGTACGGCGTCTCGTGGGCCTGCACCGATGAGGAGACCTTGGCCGAGATCGCTGCGCTGGAAGGCGCGGGCCTCGGCGAGGACGGGCGCGACCGGGTCGCCGACGACGACGGGGCGTGGGTCGAGGACGACGTGGTCGAGGTCGAGCCGGCCGACGTCGGCTACGTGCGGCCCCTGGCCGTCGGGTTCGGCCTGGGCGCCCTGCTCGGAGGCCTCCTCGGCCGGTCCACGCGCGACGACTGAGCCGGGTCGTACCCTGGGCCTGTGAACGACCAGGCCGAGGGCGACGTCCGGCGCACGGTGTCCCGCACCATGAGTGCCGAGGAGACGGCCGCGCTGCAGAAGGTGCGCCGTCGCACGACCGCCATCTGCTTCTTCGTCGTGGCGATCCACGGCGTCATCGGCCTCGTGGTGGTGGCCGAGGTCATCGCCGGCCAGGACCGACGAAGCGGTGCGATCGTGCTGGTGGTCATGTCCGCCCTGCTCGCCGTCGGCATCAGCATCGCGACCCGCGCCATCCTCGCCGCGACGCCCTACCTCTCCTGGCCGTGGGCGCTCGTCTCGCTCGTGCCCTCGGCGGCCGGGCTGTTCTGGGTGCTCTGACCACCCACCCGACACGAAGTCTTCACCCCCCGGTGTCGGGCGCGGCGGCTACCCTGGTCGCGGAAAGGGTGCGCCCATGGCCGACCACGTGCTCGTCCTCAACGCCAGCTACGAGCCGCTGCAACGCGTCTCGCTGCGCCACGCCATCAAGATGCTCGTGCGCGAGGTGGCGGTCATCGAGGAGGAGGACGAGGGCACGTTCGGCCCGTTCCCCAAGCCCAAGGTGCTGCGGCTGGTGCGCTACGTGGTGGCCCGCTGGCGGCACCGTCGGGGTCACCTGTGCACCAAGTCGGCCGTCAAGGCGCGCGACAAGATGTGCGGCTACTGCGGTGGCCGGGCCGAGACCGTCGACCACATCGTCCCGCGCAGCCGTGGGGGCGCGCTCACCTGGGAGAACGCCGTGGCCGCGTGCCTGCGGTGCAACCACCGCAAGGCCGACCGGACCCCTGCCGAGGCCGGCATGACGCTGCTCGTCACCCCCGCCGTCCCCCCACCGGGCTTCCTCGTCGGCTGACCGGTCGTCCCGTCGCTGCGTGGCGCCCACCGGGCCAGGTGCCGCGTCCTACGATGGGAGCGCACACGGAAGAGGTGGCGATGACCGAGCGGCGGGCCCTGGGGGCCGGTGACGAGCTCGACGGACGCTACGTGCTGCAGGACCTCGTCACCGAGAAGCTCGGCTCCACCACGTGGCGCGCTCACGACACCGTGCTGGCGCGCAACGTCGGCATCGAGATGCTCCCGAGCACCGACCCGCGAGCCGACAACTTCCTCGAGGCCGCCCGGCAGTCGACCACCGTCACCGACCCGCGGTTCCTGCGGGTGCTGGACCTCGTGGAGTCCGACCACGACCACCACGTCATCGTCCGGGAGTGGGCGCGGGCGTTCCCCCTCGACCAGCTGCTGCGGCAGTCGGCGCTGCCCAACCGTCGTGCTGCCACGGTCGTCGCCGAGGTCGCCGAGGCGCTGGCCCACGCGCACGAGAAGAACCTCTTCCACCGACGTCTGACCCCGCACCACGTGCTGCTCAAGCAGACCGGTGCCGTGCGCATCGTGGGTCTGGGGGTGGCCACCGCTCTCGCGCCCGCCGGCCACCGTGACACCTTCGACGACCTGCAGGCCTACGAGCAGATGGACGTCGAGGCCCTGGGCAAGCTGCTCTACGCCTGCCTGGTGAGCCGGTGGCCCGGGGTTCCCGTCGACGGCCTGAGGTCGGCGCCCGTCGAGCACGGACGGCTCCTGCGCCCCCGGCAGGTGAGGGCCGGCGTCTCGCGCGACGTCGACGCCGTGTGCGACCGGATCCTCGGCCGTCCACCGATGCACCACCGCACCCCGCTGCGCACGGCCGCGGACATCGCCCGGGCCCTGCGGCTGACCGGTGAGGACGAGTCGGAGGTCGACGACCCGAGCCCGCTGCACATCTCGTCGCCCGACCTGCTGCGGCTCGACCCGGTGATCGTGCCGGCCGGGCCACCCCCGGGCCTGGAGCCGCCGCGCCGACGGCCCAAGGCCTTCGAGCCTGCTCCGCCCACGACCTTCGAGCGGGGCGTCTCCCGCGCCCGGCGCGCGACGTCGACCGGTGACCGCAAGCTGGTGCTCGCCGGCATCGTCATGGTGCTCCTGATCGCTGCCGGCCTGGCCTTCGTGGTGGGTCGGTCCACCGACGAGGACGCCCCCGTCGCGGGCACCACCCCCGGTGGGGACCGCGCCGCGGTCGAGACGCTGCCCGTGGTCGACGTCCAGGATCTCGACCCCCAGGGAGAGGACGGCGAGGAGAACCCCGAGGAGGTGCCGCTGGCCGTCGACGGGGACCCCGACACCGCCTGGCGCACCACGACCTACTTCAACCGCGCCGACCTGGGCGGCCTCAAGGACGGCGTCGGGCTGGTGCTCGACCTCGGCGGCCCGCGCGAGGTCGAGTCGGTGCGCGTGCTCCTCGGTGGTGCCGGCACGTCGCTGTCGGTGTACGCCTCCAGCCCTGGCGGCGAGGTTCCCACCCGGCTCGCCGACCTGCAGCGCATCGCGGCGCTCGACGACCTCGGCAGCGACGTCACCGTGAGCTTCCCCGAGGGCACCTACACCCGGCGGATCGTCCTGTGGCTCACCCGGCTCCCCGAGGTCAGGCCCGGCG
>NZ_LMMY01000009.1:707208-708224 GCF_001422865.1 Aeromicrobium sp. Leaf272 | reverse complement strand
CCCGTCTACGAGAAGGCATCCATGAGTACTCAGTCGTCCACCGATGGCGTCCGCAACCTCATCATCATCGGCTCCGGCCCGTCCGGCTACACCGCAGCGGTGTACGCGGCGCGCGCCAACCTGGAGCCGCTCGTGTTCGAGGGCTCGGTCACTGCCGGCGGTGCCCTCATGAACACCACCGAGGTCGAGAACTTCCCCGGCTTCCCCGACGGCATCATGGGCCCGGCGCTCATGGACAACTTCCGTGCTCAGGCCGAGCGCTTCGGTGCCGAGCTGATCTCCGACGACGTCACCGAGGTCGACCTCACCGGCGACGTCAAGACCGTGAGCCTGGCCGACGGCAGCACCTACCGCGCCCACGCGGTCGTGCTGGCCATGGGCTCGGGCTACCGCAAGCTCGGCGTCGACCGTGAGGACGAGCTGTCCGGCCACGGCGTCAGCTGGTGCGCCACGTGCGACGGCTTCTTCTTCCGCGAGCAGAACATCGTGGTCGTCGGCGGCGGCGACTCCGCCGTCGAGGAGGCCACCTTCCTCACCCGCTTCGCCTCCAAGGTCACGCTCGTGCACCGTCGCGACGAGCTGCGCGCGTCGAAGATCATGCAGGACCGCGCCATCGCCAACGACAAGATCGAGTTCGCCTGGAACTCCGAGGTCGCCGAGCTGCACGGCGAGGGCCGGCTCGAGAAGATCACCCTGCGCGACACGGTCACCGGCGAGACCCGCGACCTCGACGCCACGGGCCTGTTCATCGCCATCGGCCACGACCCGCGCTCGGAGCTGCTCACCGGCCAGGTCGACCTCGACGACGAGGGCTACGTGCTGGTGAAGCCCGGCAGCACCGCGACCAACCTGCCCGGTGTGTTCGCCGCGGGCGACCTCGTCGACCACACCTACCGCCAGGCCATCACCGCCGCCGGCACCGGCTGCTCGGCCGCGCTCGACGCCGAGCGGTTCCTCGCCGACATGGAGCAGGCCGGACTGCCCACTCCCGACGTCGCCATGGCCCAGTACGCCGA
>NZ_LMMY01000009.1:706322-707186 GCF_001422865.1 Aeromicrobium sp. Leaf272 | reverse complement strand
CCCCCGTCACCGACGCCGACTTCGACGAGAAGGTCCTCAAGGCCGACGGCCCCGTGCTCGTCGACTTCTGGGCCAGCTGGTGCGGCCCGTGCCGCCAGCTCGCCCCGATCCTCGAGGAGATCGCCGCCGAGAAGGGCGAGGCGCTCACCATCGTCAAGATGGACGCCGACGCGAACCCCGTCACCCCGTCGCAGTACCGGGTCACCGGCCTGCCGACGATGAACCTCTACTACAAGGGCGAGGTCGTGAAGTCGATCGTCGGCGTCCGCCCCAAGTCGGCCATCCTCGGCGAGCTGTCCGAGTACGCCTGACCCCCAGGCGCCTGTGCGCCTGACGTCACGAAGCCCCGGTGCATCGCGCCGGGGCTTCGTCGTTCCTCGAGNGGGTCTTCGCGTGCTGCTATGCCGCTGTGACTGCGAGTGCGCGTGGTCTCCGAAAGGGCCTCGACCGGAGCAGCGGTCTCGTGCCGGCTGGGTCTGCGGGGCGCGGCCAGGGGCCCGTGCGGGCAGAGGCCCTCCCTTCGTGCGGAACGGTCCACGACGAAGGAGAATCACTGCCCACCCCCGCCCACCGGGACGCAGGATTCTGCCTTTGTGCGCAGAAGATCGAACGGTGCTGCGTTCGCGACGGGATCTCGTAGCGAACGCAGCATCCTTTGCTCCCTCACGCGCGAACGCAGAACGTTGCGTCACCCAGGCCGCGCTCCGCGAGCCCGCCCGAGCCTGGACCCCGCCGCCGGTCGAGGCCCCTCCGAGCGCAGGTCGAGGAGGAGCCACAGCGACGCAGCGGCACCTGAGAGCCCACCCCAGCGCCGTAGCGACTGGCGACGACGAACGCTGATCATCGAGTCAACGAAACGCTAAA
>NZ_LMMY01000009.1:703313-706307 GCF_001422865.1 Aeromicrobium sp. Leaf272 | reverse complement strand
CCATCATGGCCACGATGCGCTCGAGGTCGTCGACCGTCGCGAACTCCACGGTGATCTTGCCCTTGGACTTGCCGAGGTCGACCTTCACCCGGGTGTCGTAGCGCTCGGACAGGCGCGAGGCCAGGTCGGCGAGGCGCGGTGCCGTCACCGTGCGGCCCTGCGTGCGCGAGCGTGACGTGGCCTGGTCCTCGGAGTCGCCGAACTTCACGATCTCCTCGAGCGCACGCACCGAGATGCCCTCGGCAACCACCCGGGCGGCCAGCCGGTCCTGCACCTCGGGGTTGCCCACCGAGAGCAGCGCACGAGCATGACCCGCCGAGAGCACACCGGCCGCCACGCGACGCTGGACCGCGGGCGGCAGCTTCATCAGACGCAGCGTGTTGGTGACCTGGGGACGTGAGCGACCGATCCGGTCGGCCAGCTCCTCCTGGGTGCAGCCGAAGTCCTCGAGGAGCTGCTGGTACGCGGCGGCCTCCTCCAACGGGTTCAGCTGCGAGCGGTGCAGGTTCTCCAGCAACGCGTCGCGCAGGAGGTCCTCGTCGGTCGTGTCCCGCACGATGGCGCCGATGGTGTCGAGGCCGGCGAGGCGGCTCGCCCTCCACCGGCGCTCGCCCATGATCAGCTCGAACGAGCCCGGGGACACCTCCCGCACGACCACGGGCTGGAGCAGGCCGACCTCCTTGATGGAGTGCACGAGCTCGGACATGTCCTGCTCGTCGAAGACCTGACGCGGCTGGCGGGGGTTCGCCACGATGGAGTCCAGGGGCAGCTCGGCGAACCGCGCCCCCGCGACCTCCTTCAGGCCCGACGCCTCGGCCTCAGCGGGGGTCGAGGGAATCAGCGACTCCAGACCTCGTCCGAGTCCACGGCGTGGTGCCATCATGCATCCCCTTCGCTGGTGTGCGCGGCCTGCGCGATCTCGCGGGCCGCCTCGAGGTACGACAACGCCCCGGACGAGCCGGGATCGTAGGTGAGGACCGTCTGCTGGTAGCTGGGTGCCTCGGAGATGCGCACCGAGCGCGGGACCGCCGTGGCCAGCACCTTCGGGCCGAAGTGCTCGCGCACCTGCTCGGCGACGCCGGCCGACAGCCGGGTGCGGGCGTCGTACATGGTCAGCAGGATGGTCGAGATCTCGAGCCGCTGGTTCAGGTGGGCGCGCACGAGCTCGATGTTGCGCACCAGCTGACCCAGACCCTCGAGCGCGTAGTACTCGCACTGGATCGGGATGAGCACCTCGCGTGCCGCCACCAGGGCGTTCACCGTGAGCAGACCCAGGGACGGCGGGCAGTCGATGATCACGTAGTCGATGCGGTCCCCCGCGCGCTCACGCTCGTCGAGGTGGGTCTCGAGAGCCCGCTTCAGCCGCGTCTCGCGTGCCACGAGCGAGACGAGCTCGATCTCGGCACCGGCGAGGTCGATGGTGGCCGGCAGGACGGTCAGTCCCTCGAGCTGGGGTGCGCGCTGCACCAGGTCGCTCATCGGCACGTCCTCCACGAGGGCCTCGTAGACCCCCGGCGTGCCCTCGCTGTGCGGGATGTCGAGAGCCGTCGACGCATTGCCCTGAGGATCGAGGTCGACCACGAGGATGCGCAGACCCTTCTGCGCCAGCGCCGCGGCCACGTTCACCGCGGTGGTCGTCTTGCCGACGCCACCCTTCTGGTTCGCGACGACGAAGACGCGGGTCGAGGACGGACGAGGCAGCTGACTCGTGCTGCGCGCCCGGCGCGCCAGGTCCACATGGTCCTGGGCCTCACGGGCCAGGGGTGTCGAGTCGTCCGGCATCGGCGTCGCTGCGGCCGTCTCGGCTGCCGTGGTGGCATAGGTCGATGCCGGGCTGGCCTGCTCGGAGATGCCGTGCAGGGGGTGTGTTTCACGTGAAACGCCGCCGAGGCCGCTTCCACCGTCATGGGCGTTCACTTCGTCACCTCCACCACCGTCGTCGGGACCTCGACCTCACCGTACGTCCGGATCAGCGTATCGGTGGCACCGAGGCGTCCGAGGGTGCGCTTCGCACCCTCCAGCTCCTCTGGCGCCGACTGCCCCTTCAGTGCCAGCAGCACGCCTCCCGGCTTCACCAGGGGCATGCACCACTTCGCCAGCTTCTCCAGAGCGGCCACGGCGCGCGCGGTCACGACGTCGAAGGTCTCGTCGACGTCCTCCGCACGCGAGCGCACCACCCTCACGTTCGTCAGGTCGAGCTCCGCCACGACCTCGTCCAGGAAGGTCGTGCGACGCAGCAGCGGCTCGACCAGCGTGACCTGCAGGTCGGGTCGGCCGATGGCCCACACGAGACCAGGCAGTCCGGCGCCGGAGCCGACGTCGGCCACGGTGGCTCCCTGGGGGAGGCGAGGCAGGACGACGCCGCTGTTCACGAGGTGGCGGTCCCAGAGACGGGGCACCTCGCGGGGTCCGATCATCCCGCGCTCGACACCGTCGGACGCGAGGATGCCGGCNNGTTTCACGTGAAACAGTCATCCGGAGATCAGTCGTCCGATGCTGGCAGGACCACGACGTGGCGCGAACGATCGGCGCCCTCGGACTCGCTGACCAGGCCGGCTGCCGCGACGGCGTCGTGGACGACCTTGCGCTCGAACGGGCTCATCGGGTCGAGAGCGACGCTCGGCTCGCCGGCGCGGACCCGCTCGATGGCACCGGCAGCCACGGACTCCAGAGCGGTACGACGCTGGGAGCGGAAACCGCCGATGTCGAGCATGAGTCGGCTGCGCTCGCCGGTCTCGCGGTACACCGCGAGACGCGTCAGCTCCTGCAGGGCCTCCAGCACCTCGCCGTCACGGCCGACCAACTGGTCCAGGTCGCCACCGACGATCGAGACCGACGCGCGGTCGTTCTCCACGTCCATGTCGATGTCGCCGTCCAGGTCCGCGATGTCGAGCAGCTCCTCCAGGAAGTCCGCAGCGATGTCGCCCTCGGCCTCGAGCTTGTCTGCATCCGTCATGCGCCGGTCACTTCCTCTTCTTCTTGTTCGGGCTGGGT
>NZ_LMMY01000009.1:703164-703270 GCF_001422865.1 Aeromicrobium sp. Leaf272 | reverse complement strand
GCGGCTTCTCCAGCTCCTTCAGAGGATCCTCGGCCACGTTCTTGCCATGCTTCACGTCGCGCTCCTGCTTGGCCTTGAAGGCCGGGGTGCCAGGAGCGGGGTTGTT
>NZ_LMMY01000009.1:700870-703107 GCF_001422865.1 Aeromicrobium sp. Leaf272 | reverse complement strand
CCCACGGGGAACGCCACACCACCGATCGCGAAGACGAACGGCAGAACGTAGAGCAGCATCTTCTGCTGCTGGGCGTACGGGCCGGACAGAGCGTCGGGCGGCATGTTCTTGCTCATCAGCTGGCGCTGCGTCAGGAACTGCGTGGCGCACATCGTGATCACCATGACGATGGCGATGATGCGCGTCTCGACGTGCGTGGCGTTCACGAGCGTGTCGGCGATGCGTCCGCCGAGGAAGATCGCGTCCTGCAGCTGCTCGGCGAGCTTCTCGGTCATGAAGCCGCGGGCGCCCTCGGCACCGTTCTTCGCCGCCTGGTCGATCACCCGGAACAGGGCGAAGAAGACCGGCATCTGCAGCAGGAGCGGGAGGCACGAGGCGAACGGGTTGGTGTTGTGCTCCTTCCAGAGCTTCATCTGCTCCTGGGCGAGACGCTCCCGGTCGTGCCCGTACTTCTTCTGCAGCTCCTTGATGTGCGGCTGCAGCAGCTGCATGTTGCGGCTGCTCTTGATCTGCTTGACGAAGAGCGGGATCAGCAGGGCGCGGATCGTCACGGTGAGGCCGACGATCGCGAGTGCCCACGACCAGCCACCGGCGGGGTCGAGCCCGATCCGGGTGAACAGCTCGTGCCAGACCAGCAGGATGCCGGACACCGCGTAGTACAGCGGCGTCATGATGGCCGAGCCGATCGAGCCTAGGAAGTCGAACATGGTTCTCCAGGGGTGGGGGTGGTCGCCGTCGTGACGGCGAGAGAATCAGGGGTGCCCGACCCACGGCGCGGGGGGACCGGGTCGACGCCGCCGGCGGCCCACGGGTGGCAGCGTCCGACTCGACGTGCCGCCATCCAGGAACCGCGCAGCGCACCGTGCGTCTCGACGGCCTCGAGAGCATAGGCCGAGCAGGTCGGGTAGTACCGGCACACTTGGCCGTACAACGGGCTGATCGCGAAACGATACGCCTTCAGCAGGGCCACCAGCACGGTCCTCATCGACCGGCTCCGGCCGGCATCCGCTGCTCGGCCTTGCGCACGACCGTGGTCAGCGCGAGGTCGAGATCGGTACCGAGCCGCACGCTGTCGGCACGGGCCGACGCCGGCAGGGCGCGGACGACCAGCTTGGAGCCCTGCGGCACCGACGCCGGCGTGCCACCGACCAGGTGAGGCGCCACCAGATGGCGCAGTCGACGCTTCACCCGGTTGCGCACCACGGCGGGACCGACGGCCTTGGACACGACGAAACCGACGGAGGTGTCTCCGTCGGTTCCGATCGAGAGATGCGCGACGAGGGTCGGCGTCGAGGCCTTCGCCCCGCGACGGACGGCGACCTTGAAGTCACCTGCCTCACGCATGCGGTGGGCCCGTCGGAGCACGGCTCAGGCAGACAGCTTCGCGCGGCCCTTGCGGCGGCGGTTGGCCAGGATGGAGCGCCCCGCGCGGGTGCGCATGCGGAGGCGGAAGCCGTGCTTCTTGGCGCGACGGCGGTTGTTCGGCTGGTACGTACGCTTGCTCACGAGAATCAGGTCCTTCGACGTTTCGGGCCGGGGATCGACGGCCACCGCTCGCCCGCGGTGAGGATCTCGATCCGTGGGCATGCGGCAACGGTCGTGTTGCACGACTGCTCCACGGTACGGGGGCGCCGGACGACGGTCAAACTGACCCCATAGGGCACTACGCTGACGCTGGTCCAACCGACACGCCGCACGATCCACACGAATGTTCCGAAGTCGCTTGATCGAGCCTTGGCCGCGCTGCTAGCGTCGCCCGTCTGCGACTTTTCCACAGCGCGCGGCCATCGGGGAGCTGGATGCACACCGTGTGGAAAACCTTGTGGACCACACCACCATCCGGGAGAGATGCATGACCGAGGGCTCAGAGCCGAGCAATGAGGTCGGCGACCTCGCTGCCGCGTGGGAGCAGGCGGTGTCCACACTCTCGATGGGCGCCAAGGTCTGGGTCTACAACGCCGAGCCGATCAGCCGGCACCCCGGGATCTTCATCGTCGGCGTGCCCGACGACCTGAGCCGGGCGCAGCTGGAGTCGCGGGTGCGACCCGCCCTGGAGCACGCCCTCTCGGCAGAGCTCGGCGAGCAGGTCCGCCTCGTCGTCACGATCGAGCCGGCCCTGGGCGAGAAGTCGTCGGCTGCCACGGCACAGCCCGACGAGCAGCGACCTCCCGTCGAGAGAAGTCCACAAGACGACAAGTCGACATATCCACTGACGTTGGTCAACCAGGCCCCTGACG
>NZ_LMMY01000009.1:700667-700857 GCF_001422865.1 Aeromicrobium sp. Leaf272 | reverse complement strand
CCAGCGACGCACGAGCGTCCACGAGGCACGACTCAACGCGCGCTACCTCTTCGAGAACTTCGTCATCGGCTCGTCCAACCGCTTCGCCCACGCCGCCGCCGTCGCCGCGGCCGAGGCGCCCGGCAAGGCCTACAACCCGCTCGTCATCCACGGTGACTCCGGCCTCGGCAAGACCCACCTGCTGCACGCC
>NZ_LMMY01000009.1:699986-700612 GCF_001422865.1 Aeromicrobium sp. Leaf272 | reverse complement strand
TCACCAACGACGTGATCAACGCGATCCGCGAGAACCGCACGTCGGCGCTGCGCCAGAAGTACCGCGAGATCGACGTCCTCCTGGTCGACGACATCCAGTTCCTGGAGAACAAGGAGTCGACGCAGACCGAGTTCTTCCACACGTTCAACGCGCTGCACAACGCCAACAAGCAGATCGTCATGACGTCGGACCGCCCGCCCAAGAACCTGCGCACGCTCGAGGAGCGGCTGCGCAACCGGTTCGAGTGGGGCCTGCAGACCGAGATGCTGCCGCCGGACCTCGAGACGCGGATCGCGATCCTGCGCAAGAAGGCGGCCATCGAGAAGCTCACCGCCCCGGCCGACGTGCTGGAGTTCATCGCCAGCAAGGTCCAGACGAACATCCGCGAGCTCGAGGGCGCCCTCATCCGCGCCACCGCCTTCGCCAACCTGCAGGGCACCACGGTCGACCTCCAGCTGGCGCAGATCGTGCTCAAGGACCTGGTCGCCGAAGGTGAGGAGCCCGAGATCACCTCGGGCGTGATCCTCGCCCAGACCGCGGCCTACTCGGAGTTCTCCATCGAGGAGCTGTGCGGCACGAACCGCAGCCGCGACCTCGTGCTCGCCCGTCAGATCGCGATGTACCTG
>NZ_LMMY01000009.1:699836-699963 GCF_001422865.1 Aeromicrobium sp. Leaf272 | reverse complement strand
CCACCGTGATGCACGCCGATCGCAAGATCCGCAAGCTCATGGCCGAGAAGCACGCCGTCTACAACCAGGTCACGGAACTGACGAACCGCATCAAGCAGCAGGCTCGCCAGAACTGACCTGGTCGCCC
>NZ_LMMY01000009.1:699640-699764 GCF_001422865.1 Aeromicrobium sp. Leaf272 | reverse complement strand
CCTGGGGACGACTCTGTGGGAAAGTCTCGACTCGAGGTGGACACACACGACGTCCGTGTGAACGAGATGTGAACGGCGCCACGCGCTGCACAGGGCACCGGGGGCCGTCCACGGACCACGCACA
>NZ_LMMY01000009.1:698460-699598 GCF_001422865.1 Aeromicrobium sp. Leaf272 | reverse complement strand
GGGATGTGGACGACCGACCCGACGGCCGAACCCGTGCTCTCCCGACCTACCTGTCCCACCGCGTCCGTGGCAGGATGCAGTCCTAGTCTCTTCATGCCCGAAAGGCCTCGATCCTTGAGATTCCGCATCGATCGCGACACGTTCGCCGACGCCGTGGCGTGGACCGCGCGCAGCCTGCCCACCCGGCCGAGCGTGCCGGTCCTCGCCGGCCTGCTCGTGGAGACGTCCGGCGACGGCCTCACGCTGTCGGGCTTCGACTACGAGACCTCCACGCGAGCGACCCTGCCCGCCGAGGTCGCCGACGACGGGCGTGCGCTGGTCTCGGGGCGTCTGCTCGCCGAGATCGTGAAGTCGCTGCCGGCCAAGCCGATCGACGTCAGCCTCGACGGCACCAAGGTCCAGGTCTCCTGCGGCAGTGCCCGGTTCAGCCTGTCGACGATGCCGGTCGAGGAGTACCCGCAACTGCCCCAGATGCCCAGCTCGTCCGGGACGATCAAGGCCGACGAGTTCGCCACCGCGGTCGCTCAGGCCAGTGCGGCGGCCGGCCGCGACGAGATGCTGCCGCTGCTGACCGGCGTTCGGCTCGAGATCGACGGCTCCACCATCTCGCTGATGGCGACCGACCGGTTCCGCGCGAGCCTGCGCGAGATGCAGTGGTTCCCCGAGGCGGGCGACGCCTCCGGCCACGCCCTGGTGCCGGCCCGCGTGCTCGGCGAGACCGCGCGGTCACTGGTGTCGGGCTCCGACATCACGATCGCGATCTCCTCGGGCGAGGCCGGCGACGGCCTCATCGGCTTCGAGGGCACCGTGGGCAACGGCACCCGCCGCACCACCACCCGCCTGCTCGAGGGTGACTTCCCGCGGGTGCGCCAGCTCTTCCAGGCGCAGGCCGAGACGGTCGCGTACGTACGCACGTCCGACCTGGTCGACGCCGTCAAGCGCGTGTCGCTGGTCGCCGAGCGCAACACCCCGGTCCGGCTCACCTTCTCCGAGGGCCAGGTGCTCCTCGAGGCAGGCAGCGGCGACGAGGCGCAGGCGTCGGAGTCGATCGAGGCCACCATCGACGGTGCCGACATCTCGATCGGGTTCAACCCCGGCTACCTGCTCGAGGGGCTCGGCGTCATGTCGGAGCCGGTCG
>NZ_LMMY01000009.1:698249-698448 GCF_001422865.1 Aeromicrobium sp. Leaf272 | reverse complement strand
CCCGACGGCGCCTTCCGCTACCTGATCATGCCGGTGCGTCTGCAGGGCTGACCTGCGCCACCACCTCGCACACCACGACTCCTGGGAGGGAGATCCATGCACCTCGGACTCGTCGGACTCGGCAAGATGGGCGGCAACATGCGGTCCCGGCTGCGCGACGGTGGTGTCACCGTCACGGGCTACGACCGCAACCCCGACG
>NZ_LMMY01000009.1:698042-698229 GCF_001422865.1 Aeromicrobium sp. Leaf272 | reverse complement strand
CCCGCGCCACGGTCGAGGAGCTCATCGGGCTGCTCGGCGAGGGCGACGTCATCGTCGACGGCGGCAACTCCCGCTGGACCGACGACGAGAAGCACGCGGCCCTGGCCGCCGAGAAGGGCATCGGCTACGTCGACTGCGGCGTGAGCGGCGGCGTGTGGGGTCTGGAGAACGGCTACGCGCTCATGGC
>NZ_LMMY01000009.1:691977-698025 GCF_001422865.1 Aeromicrobium sp. Leaf272 | reverse complement strand
GAGTCCGGCTTCGTCCACGCGGGAAGTGTCGGCGCGGGGCACTTCTCCAAGATGGTCCACAACGGCATCGAGTACGCCATGATGCAGGCCTACGCCGAGGGCTTCGAGCTGCTCGAGAAGGCCGAGCTGGTCGACAACGTCACCGACGTCTTCGACTCGTGGCGCGTGGGCACCGTGGTCCGTTCGTGGCTGCTCGACCTCCTGGTCAAGGCCCTGCAGGACGACCCCGGCCTGTCGAAGATCCGCGGCTACGCCGAGGACTCCGGTGAGGGACGGTGGACCGTCGAGGCGGCCATCGACCACGCGGTCCCGGCACCCACGATCGCGGCGTCGCTCTTCGCGCGGTTCGTGTCGCGCCAGGACGAGTCGCCGGCCATGCAGGCCGTCGCGGCCATGCGTCAGCAGTTCGGTGGTCACGCCGTGCAGGCTGCGTCCGAGGCCGGTCACGACCCGGCCGACATGGACGCACGCCCCTCCTGACGCATGCACGTCGCCCGTCTCTCGCTGCACGACTTCCGGTCCTACCCCGAGGTCGAGATCGTTCTGGAGCCGGGACCCACCGCGTTCATCGGGGCGAACGGCCAGGGCAAGACCAACCTCGTCGAGGCCGTGGACTACCTCTCGCGGCTCGACTCGCACCGCGTCTCGTCGGACACGCCCCTGGTGCGGGCCGGCACGGACCGAGCCGTGGTCCGGGCCGAGGTCGTGCGGGGTGATCGGACCGCGCTGCTGGAGCTGGAGATCACGCCGGGTCGGGCCAACCGGGCCCGGGTCAACCGCGCCGCACTGCCGCGCACCCGCGACCTGGTCGGCGTGCTTCGCACGGTGACCTTCTCCCCCGAGGACCTGGCGCTCGTCAAGGGCGACCCGTCGGACCGGCGCCGGTTCCTCGACGGACTGCTCGTGCTGCGCACCCCGCGGCTCGCCGGCGTGAAGGCCGACTACGAGCGGGTCCTGCGTCAGCGCAACGCGCTGCTGAAGTCCGCCCGCAGTGGACGGTTCTCGAATCGACAAGTCGACATGTCGACTCTCGATATCTGGGACGACAAGCTGGCGACCCTGGGTGGTGAGCTGGTGGCCGCGCGCATCGCGCTGCTGCACGACCTGGCACCGTTCCTCGTCGACTCGTACCGGACGGTGGCCACCGAGGCGGCGGCCGACCGGCGCGACGTCACCGCCCTCTACCGTGCGTCGACCCCGGCCGACGACGAGTCGCCCGCCGGGGTCCGGGAGGCGTTGCTCGCCGGCATCGAGGAGCGTCGACGCGACGAGCTCGACCGAGCGGTCACGCTCGTCGGTCCGCACCGCGACGAGGTGGAGCTGGCCATCGGCACCCTGCCCGCCAAGGGCTACGCCAGCCATGGCGAGTCGTGGTCGCTCGCGCTCGCGCTGCGACTCGCGTCGTTCACGCTCCTGCGCGACGACGACGGCGACGACCCCGTGCTGATCCTCGACGACGTCTTCGCCGAGCTCGACCAGGGTCGGCGCGAGCAGCTCGCCGAGCTGGTCGGCGACGCCGAGCAGGTGCTCGTGACCGCGGCCGTGGCCGAGGACGTTCCCAAGGCGCTCGCCGGGCAGCGGTTCGACGTCCACGGCGGACAGGTCACCGGAGCATGACGTGAGCGGTCCGGACGACGACGCCCCCGGTGACGACACCTCCGGCGAGGACGCACCCGACAGGGCCACCCCAGGCTCGGACGGTCCTGCTGACCACGCCCCCACGGACCCGCCCGATCGGCCGGACACCGGGGCGGTCGAGCCGGACCCGCTCAGCCTGGCGCGCGAGATCGCCGACTCCTACCGCGGCACGGGCGCACCGGTTCGACCACGGCGGCGTCGGGTCCACGGCTCCACCCCGGCTCGGCGCAAGGGTCGCGAGGACCCGTCGTCGGTGGCCGACGCCCTGGGCGACCTGGTGCGCCAGCAGGGCTGGGACGGACGTCTCTCGGCTCAACGCGTCTTCACCGACTGGGCCTCGATCGTCGGTCCCGAGATCGCCACGCACTCGGCGGTCGACGGGTACGCCGACGGCATCGTGCACGTGAAGACGGACTCCACGGCCTGGGCCACCCAGCTGCGTCTGCTCGCCCCGCGCCTCGTGGCACGCCTGAACGAGGAGCTCGGCGACGGCTCGGTCCTGCGCATCGAGGTGCGCGGTCCCCAGGCCCCGTCGTGGAAGCGTGGCCTCCGCTCGGTCAAGGGTCGCGGCCCGCGCGACACCTACGGGTGAGGTCACCGACCTCCGCTGGCCAGCCCCTACGACGTCGGCGTGACCCGGTTGGCCGCGGCGACGCCGAGGCCGAGGGCCACACCCAGGGCTCCGAGCACGAGCGCGGCGTCGGTGAAGCCGTCCCACCCGTACGACGGGCGCACACCGATGGCGACGAGTGCGACGATCGCACCGATCGATCCGACGAGGGCGAGCAGCCAGGTGCCGGGGACCCGTTCGTGGTCGCTGCCCAGCAGCACGGAGACGGCGGCCGTCCACGCGGTCGTGACCAGCACGGCGCCCACGACGTCGGACGGACGGTGCCAGCCGGCGACCACGGTCGAGGCTCCGGTCAGGGCGACGGCGAACGCGCCGACGGGGACCACGAGCGGGCGCATCCACCGCGGGGAGACCAGGCACAGCGCTCCGACGCCCGAGGCGATGACGGTGGTGTGGCCGCTCGGGAAGCTGTTGGACGCCACGACGCCGTCGACGAGGTCGGCACGCTGGAGCAGCACGTGCTTGAGCACCTGCGTCGTGACGTTCGCCCCGGCGATGATCGTCAGGGCCCCCACCGCCAGGGGAACCCGTCCACGCGACAGCGCCAGCGCCACGCAGACGATCGACACGATCCCGATGGCACCGATCGAGACGTAGCCGAGCACGCTCAGCACCTGCAGTTGGGTCTCGCGCCCGGCGACCACGGTGTTCATGGCGCGCTCGTCGAGGCGCTGGCCGAGCGGCGTCAGCAGGACGAACCAGACGAGGACGCCCCCGAGGGCCACGGCGGCGACCGCCGTGAGAGCGGCCGGACCCCGCACCGCGGAGCCGCGGACCGGACGCTGCGGCGTCGGTACCGTGGTCGGGTCGGGTTCGGTGAGCGCCATGGCTCAACGATGACGCATGGCTGCAACCTCCGTCGAACGACGCCAGAGTGGCCGCAGACGCTCGAACAGGACCGGCGGGCGATCGGGCCATGGGTGACCACCCTGCGCGAGGCTCCCAGGCATGCTCTGTGGCCTCCCAGTGGCATCTGAGCGGGAAAAGTCCGCGGCTGACACTGGGGACAGTGCGCTGGGAGCCACAGAATCGCCCGTATACTGATTCGGTGACCACAACTCCAGACGACGCCGTGACTCCCGAGAACTCAGCGCCGACGAACGAGGACATCGTGACCGATGGCACCGTGACGGACGAGGGTGGAGCTGCTGACGGCGGAACCGCCCTGCAGCGCGGCGGCCCGGTGGCCGGCTCCTACGACGCCAGCAACATCCAGGTGCTCGAGGGCCTCGAGGCGGTCCGCAAGCGCCCCGGCATGTACATCGGCTCCACCGGTGAGCGCGGCCTGCACCACCTGGTCTACGAGGTCGTCGACAACTCCGTCGACGAGGCCCTGGCCGGTCACGCCTCCCACATCGAGGTCACGCTGCAGGCCGACGGCGGCGTCAAGGTCGTCGACGACGGTCGTGGCATCCCGGTCGACATCCACCCCACCGAGGGCATCCCCGCGGTCACGCTCGTGCTCACGTCGCTGCACGCCGGCGGCAAGTTCGGCGGCGGCGGCTACAAGGTGTCCGGCGGTCTGCACGGTGTCGGCATCTCCGTGGTCAACGCGCTGAGCACGACCATGCACACGGTGGTCAAGCGCGACGGCTTCGTCTGGCGGCAGACGTTCGACAACGGCGTGCCCACGGCCGAGCTCGAGAAGGGCGAGGCCACCGACGAGACGGGCACGGCGCAGACCTTCTACGCGAACGCCGAGATCTTCGACTCCGTCGAGTACAGCTTCGACACCCTCAAGACGCGGTTCCGCGAGATGGCCTTCCTCAACAAGGGCCTCGAGATCCGGCTGCGCGACGACCGCGACGCAGCCGTCGAGGCCGCCGCCGACGACTCGGTCGTCGACGAGATCGAGCGCGAGGTGCAGTTCCGCTACGACCGCGGACTCGTCGACTACGTCGAGCACATCAACGTCGGCAGCAAGTCGCCGATCCACCGCGAGGTCATCTCCATCGAGGCCGAGGACGAGGCCAAGGGCCTGTCGCTCGAGATCGCGATGCAGTGGAACGACTCCTTCACCGAGTCGGTGCACACCTTCGCCAACACGATCAACACCCACGAGGGCGGCACGCACGAGGAGGGGTTCCGGGCAGCGCTGACCACCACGGTCAACAAGTTCGCCACCGCGCAGGGCCTCATCAAGAAGGCCAGCGACAACCTCTCGGGCGAGGACATCCGCGAGGGCCTCACCGCGATCGTCTCCATCAAGCTGGAGGAGCCGCAGTTCGAGGGCCAGACCAAGACCAAGTTGGGCAACAGCGAGGCCCGCTCCTACGTGCAGTCGGTCGTCAACGACTACATCGGCGCCTGGTTCGAGCAGAACCCCGCCGAGGGCAAGGTCATCGTGCGCAAGTCGATCGACGCCGCCACGGCACGTCTCGCCGCGCGCAAGGCGCGCGACCTCGCCCGCAACCGCAAGGGCCTCATGGGCGGCGGTGGTCTGCCGGGCAAGCTGGCCGACTGCCAGTCGCGCAACCCCGAGGAGTGCGAGATCTTCATCGTCGAGGGCAACTCGGCCGGCGGTTCGGCCAAGGGTGGTCGCGACCCGTACGCGCAGGCGATCCTCCCGCTGCGCGGCAAGATCCTCAACGTCGAGAAGGCCCGGATCGACAAGATCCTGCAGAACGCCGAGGTCCAGGCGATCATCAGCGCGCTCGGCACCGGCGTCCACGACGACTTCGACATGGCCNCCCTGCTGCTCACGCTGCTGTTCCGGTTCATGAAGCCGCTCATCGACGGCGGCCACGTGTACCTGGCACAGCCGCCGCTGTACAGGATCAAGTGGACGAACTCGCCCCACGAGCTGGCCTACACCGACAGCGAGCGAGACGGTCTGCTCGCGGCCGGCGCCGAGGCGGGCAAGCGTCTGCCCAAGGAGGCCCCGGTGCAGCGCTACAAGGGTCTGGGCGAGATGAACGACTCCGAGCTGTGGGACACCACGATGGACCCGGCGCAGCGCGTGCTGCGCCAGGTGACGCTCGAGGACGGTGCCATGGCCGACGAGATGTTCACGATCCTCATGGGCGAGGACGTGGAGCAGCGTCGTTCCTTCATCCAGCGCAACGCCAAGGACGTCCGCTTCCTCGACATCTAGGCCGGCCGCCAGCGTGGCCCCAGCCCCTCACCGTGACCTCTCCGAAATGAGCACCGACCGATGACGCAGACCCCTCCCGAGCACGACCGCACCGAGCCCGTCGAGCTGCAGGTCGAGATGCAGCGCTCCTACATCGACTACGCCATGAGCGTGATCGTGTCGCGCGCGCTGCCCGACGTGCGCGACGGCCTCNNNNCCCTCGTGCGCCTCGCGCAGCACTGGGTCATGCGCGCGCCGATGATCTCGGGCCAGGGCAACTTCGGCTCGCCGGGCAACGACGGCGCCGCGGCCATGCGGTACACCGAGTGCAAGCTCGCGCCCATCGCCATGGAGATGGTGCGCGACATCGACAAGAACACCGTCGACTTCCGGCCCAACTACGACGGCCGCTCCCAGGAGCCCACGGTCCTGCCGGCCCGGTTCCCGAACCTGCTCGTCAACGGCTCGGCCGGCATCGCCGTCGGCATGGCCACCAACATCCCGCCGCACAACCTGCGCGAGGTCGCCGACGGCGCCCAGTGGGCGCTGGCCCACCCCGAGGCCGGTCGCGAGGAGCTCCTCGAGGCGCTCATGGAGCGGATCAAGGGTCCGGACTTCCCCACCCACGGCCTCATCGTCGGCACCCAGGGCATCGACACGATGTACCGCACGGGTCGCGGATCGATCACGATGCGCGGCATCGTCG
>NZ_LMMY01000009.1:688485-691970 GCF_001422865.1 Aeromicrobium sp. Leaf272 | reverse complement strand
GCAGGGCATCGCCGACGTCAACGACGAGTCGTCCTCGCGCGTCGGTCGCCGTCTGGTGGTCAAGCTGCGTCGCGACGCGGTCGCCCGCGTGGTGCTCAACAACCTCTACAAGCACACCGAGCTGCAGTCGAACTTCAGCGCCAACATGCTGGCGATCGTCGACGACGTGCCCCGCACGCTCACCCTCGACGGCTTCATCACGCACTGGATCAGCCACCAGATCGAGGTCATCCAGCGACGCACCCAGTACCTGCTCGACGACGCCGAGGCGCGCGCCCACATCCTGCGAGGCCTGGTCAAGGCGCTCGACGCACTCGACGACGTCATCGCCCTCATCCGTCGCAGCCCCACCGTCGAGGAGGCCCGCGACGGGCTGATCGGGCTGCTCGACATCGACGAGCTGCAGGCCCGCGCCATCCTCGAGATGCAGCTGCGGCGCCTGGCGGCCCTCGAGCGGCAGAAGATCATCGACGACCTCGCCGCGCTCGAGCGCGAGATCGCCGACTACAAGGACATCCTCGCCAAGCCGGAGCGCCAGCGGACCATCGTGTCCGAGGAGCTGGCCGAGATCGCCGACAAGTACGGCGACGACCGCCGGTCGCCCATCGTGGCCGCAGACGGCGACCTCTCGATGGAGGACCTCATCCCCGACGAGGACGTCGTCGTCACGATCACGCGCGGCGGCTACGCCAAGCGCACCCGCACCGACCTCTACCGGGTGCAGGGTCGCGGCGGCAAGGGCGTGCGCGGGGCACAGCTGCGCGACGGCGACTTCGTCGAGCACCTGTTCCCGACCACGGCGCACCACTGGATCCTGTTCTTCACCACGGCGGGCCGCGTGTACCGCACCAAGGCCTACCAGCTGCCCGAGGCCGGACGTGACGCCAAGGGCGGGCACGTGGCCGGTCTGCTGAGCTTCCAGCCCGACGAGGAGATCGCGCAGGTGCTGGCGATCCGCGACTACGAGCAGGCGCCGTACCTGGTGCTCGCGACGCGCAAGGGCCTGGTCAAGAAGACCCGCCTGGCCGACTACAACAGCCCGCGCCAGGCCGGCGTCATCGCGATCAACTTCCGCGACGACGACGACGCGCTCATCGGTGCCGACGTGGCCGGCCCCGACGACGACCTGCTGCTGATCAGCAAGAAGGCCCAGGCCATCCGCTTCCGGGCCGACGACGACCAGCTGCGCCCCATGGGTCGCGCCACGTCGGGCGTCACGGGCATGAAGTTCCGCGGCGACGACGCTCTGCTGTCGATGACGGTCATCCGTCACGAGCACGCCGACGTCGCCGTCGAGGACGTGCCCGAGGAGGACCGGCTCTACGTCTTCACNGGTCTGGGCATCAAGGCCATGCAGATCACCGAGAACCGTGGTGAGCTGGTCGGTGGCCTCGTGCTCAAGGACACCGACGACGTCATCTCGGTGACGGCCAGCGGCCAGGTCACGCGCAGCCAGGTGGCCGGGGTCCCGGCCAAGGGTCGCGGCACGATGGGCGTGACGTTCGTGAAGTTCAAGGGCTCCGACCGGGTGGTCACGATCGCCCGCAACACCGATCTGAGCGGCGCGGCGGAGCCCGACGCAGATGCCGAGGCGGCTGCTCCCGGTACGGTGGAATCCGTGACGCCCGAGGCCGACGCCGCTGGGCCCGACACGACCGACGAGGGGCAGGACGAGTGAGCGATCCGCAGAAGCCTGAGGACCGGGCTCCGCGCCCGGGCGCCGGCGACGCCGCGCGCACCCAGCAGATCCCCCGACTCGGTCGCGACGGCAAGCCCGTCCGCTCGCAGAAGACGGTGGCCGACGCGCTGAGAGAGGCGCGCCAGTCCCCGGAGGAGTCGACCAGGAACGAGTCCAACGGCACGTCCCGCCGACCGGCGGGCCCGGCACGTCCGGCCGCGAGCGGTCGGCCGTCGTCCTCGAGCTCGTCGGAGAGCAGCGCCGCGAAGCCTGCACCGAGGACGCCCGCGGCGAAGTCGACCGAGAAGCCCACCGACAAGGCCGCGCCGCGCGACAAGGCCGCACCCGGCGCACCGCGATCGAGTGCTGCGTCGGCGGCCACGAAGCGCGCCGAGGCCAAGAAGGCCGCCGAGGCCAAGAAGACCTCGCAGTCGCCGAGGACCCCGGAGTCCACGCCGGCGAAGTCTCCTGCTTCGGGCTCGTCCACCACGACGTCGTCCAGCTCGTCCCGTTCATCGACGCCGACGGCGGGCGACTACGCCCGCACCACGCGCCAGAGCCCGGACTCCACGGCCGTCATCCCGGCGGTCAAGGACGATGCTCCCGCAGCGACCAGCCCCGCTGCGGCCGCCTCCGCCGCGTCCGCGTCGGGTCGCCAGGCCCGTCTGCGGCTCACGCACGTCGAGCCGTGGTCCGTCACCCGTCTGGCCTTCGTCGTGTCGGTGGCGCTCATGATCGTCTCGGTCGTCGCGGTCACGATCTTCTGGGTCGTGCTCGACCTCACGGGCATCTGGGACCAGCTGAACGGCACGGTCACCAACGTGCTGTCCGACAGCGAGGGCAGCTTCGACCTCACCGACTACCTGGGCCTCGGCCGACTCGTGGGCCTGACGCTGGTGTTCAGCGCCATCAACGTGGTCCTCATGACGGCGATCGCCACGGTCGCCGCCCACCTGTACAACCTCGCCGCCCAGCTCCTCGGCGGCATCGAGGTCACCTTCACCGACAGCTGATCTGCCTGTCGCCCCCATCGGTGGATCGTCAACCGCAGCCACGCGTCTGCGGTTGACGATCCACCGATGGTGGGGAACGACGGTGCCGCTGACCCGATTGGTCCGGCACGAGGGCGGTGGGGTAGAGTTCATCGCTGTTGCGGGCCCATAGCTCAGCTCGGTTAGAGCGCTTCCCTGATAAGGAAGAGGTCGCTGGTTCAAGTCCAGCTGGGCCCACCACCGGACGCACGAGGAGGACACGATGAAGAAGCNCGCGACCACGCGCACCACCTGGGAGCAGGCGACCGACCCGGTCTGATCCCGTGAGGGGCTGTGGCGCAATTGGTAGCGCACCTGCTTTGCAAGCAGGGGGTTAGGGGTTCGAGTCCCCTCAGCTCCACCCTGGTCACCATGCATCGCTGCGGAGGTAGACCGCTCCACCACCCCTGACATCCGTCACGGTCAGGTCGTGACGTGCGGACGGGGCACGGCGGTCGGCGCCGGACGATGCTCGGAGCATGAACCAGACCAGCACCGTCTCCCAGCAGGGGACGACCGGGCACGACGCCCGGCTCGACGCGGTCCGCCTCGAGCAGGTGCGCCGCTCGTTCGGCGACGTCGAGGCCGTCCGCGGCATCGACCTGACCGTCCGGCCCGGCGAGGTCGTCGCCTTCCTCGGCCCGAACGGGGCCGGCAAGACCACCACGATCGACATGATCCTCGGCCTCAGCAGGCCCACGTCCGGCTCGGTCCAGGTCCTGGGCCGGGACCCGCGCGACGCCGTCGCCAACGGGCTGGTGGCCGCCGTCATGCAG
>NZ_LMMY01000009.1:687087-688476 GCF_001422865.1 Aeromicrobium sp. Leaf272 | reverse complement strand
CTCACACCCGTCCGGTCGACGACGTGCTCGAGCGAGCCGGGATCACCGATCTCGCCGACCGCACGGTCGGCCTCTGCTCCGGAGGTGAGCAGCAGCGCCTGCGGTTCGCGCTGGCGCTCCTGAGCGACCCCGAGCTGCTGCTGCTCGACGAGCCGACCACCGGCATGGACGTGGAGGGCCGCCGCGCGTTCTGGAGCGCGATCCGCGACGACGCCCGCCAGGGCCGGACCGTCATGTTCGCCACGCACTCCCTCGCAGGGTCGCTCGCGGCGGTGGCAGCCCTGGCCGCGCTGGGTGCCCTCACCTGGCCGACCGCGGCCGCGGCCGCCGTGGGCGGGCCGGTGGGTGACCTGTTCGAGTCGATGGTCAAGCGCGGCGCGAAGGTGAAGGACTCCGGCACGATGATGGCCGGCGCCGGCGGGCTGCTCGACCGCATCGACTCGCTGCTGATGGCCCTGGCCGTCGTCCTGGTGCTGGACTGACCTGGTGCTGGGCTGACCCTTGGGCACACTGGACCGACCCCGACGAGAGGACCACCCATGGCCGTCGACCCCACCGGATCCGACCTCAAGGCCTTCCTCGCGGCCGATGACGACGNNCGTGTACGCCGGCCGGGGCCACGCCGCACTCGTCGCCGAGGACGGTCAGGCCTGGGACGCCGTCCTCCTGGTCCGCTACCCCTCGCGCGCGGCCTTCGCCCGCATGGTCGCGGACCCGGAGTACCAGCAGGTCACCCACCTGCGGACCGAGGCGCTCAGCGAGGCCGTGCTGCAGCCGACCTCGGCGTGGGGCTGACGGACCGGCTCAGGCCTCGTCCTCGCCGTCGGCCGACGTGAGGCCGGCCTTGACGATGTAGACGATCAGGGCCGACGAGATCACGAGGAAGCCCAGGACCCACAGCGGCGCCCACTTCTGCGTGGGCTCGTCCTCGACCTCGGTGATGGTCACGTCGTCCTGGGAGTTGCCGGCCGACGCCGACGGCTCCGAGGCGCTCGCGCCGGCACTCACCGTGAATCCGACCTGGCCGCTCACGGCGTGGCCGTCGGCCGAGACGACGCGGTAGACGAGCCGGTAGGCGCCGGGCTCGGCGTCGGCGGTGCGCACGCCCACGAGGACCCGACGTCCGGCCACCGTCACCTCGCCGTCGTCGAGCCGGGTGCCCGAGGAGTCGATCACGCGCAGCACCGCGCCACTGCCGATCTCCTCGTTCAACGTCACCGAGACGGTCTGCGGCAGCGCGCTGAGGGTGGCGCCGTCGGCGGGGTCGGACGACTCGACGGACGCGTGCGCGAGGGCCGGCGTCGGCACGGCGAGCAACGCAAGGGTCGCGACGAGACCGAGGACGAACGAGCGCACGGGCTACCTCCAGGAGCGGCGGCGGGAACAGGT
>NZ_LMMY01000009.1:686395-687053 GCF_001422865.1 Aeromicrobium sp. Leaf272 | reverse complement strand
CCCGTCCGACGGCCACGTCACCCGGCGGACCGGAGCGGGCGCGCGCACCCACGAGCAGCACCGGCACGCCGACCTCGACGTCGGGACCGACGGCACCGACCTGGTCGCCCGGCTGCTCCACGGGTTCGCCGACCCGGGCCGGCTGCGGATCCTCGAGCACCTCCGGCTCGGCGAGCACCGCGTGGTCGAGCTGACCGCCCACCTGGGGCTCGCCCAGTCCACGGTCTCGGCCCACCTGGCGTGCCTGCGCGACTGCGGCCTGCTCGACGTGCGCCACGAGGGTCGCTCGTCGTACTACCGGCTGGCCCACCCGGAGGCCACCGAGGCGCTGCTGCGGGCGAGCAGCCTGCTGCTCGACCGCACCGTCGGAGGAACCCCGGGCCCCGACGCGACCGAGCCGACCGGAGCGGCCTGATGGGTCACGGCCACGCGCACGGTCACGCCGGGGGACCCGCCAGCGGTCGGCACCGCGGGCGGCTGACCGTGGTGTTCGTCATCATCGCCGCGTTCTTCGTCGTCGAGCTCGTCTACGGCATCCTCGCGTCATCCCTCGCCCTGCTGTCCGACGCCGGTCACATGGCCGCCGACGTCGTCACGCTCGGTGCCGCGCTCGCCGCCACCAAGGTGGCCACCCGGCCGGACACCACCGGACGACGGA
>NZ_LMMY01000009.1:679993-686372 GCF_001422865.1 Aeromicrobium sp. Leaf272 | reverse complement strand
CCAGACCCGGCCGATGATCGTCGTCGGCACGCTCGGGCTGGTGGTGAACGTCGTCGCCCTCGTGATGCTTCGCGCGGGCGCCGGTGAGTCGCTCGTGATGCGCGGCGCCTACCTCGAGGTCGTCGCCGACAACGCCGGGTCCGTCGGCGTGGTCGTCGCCGGTGTCCTCGTGGCCACCACGGGGCAGACCGGGTGGGACGCCGGCGTCGCGCTGGCCATCGGGGCCTTCGTGGCCGTGCGGGCGGTGATGCTCGGACGACAGGTCCTCGCCGTGCTCGGCCAGCACGCCCCCGAGGGCCTCGACGTGGACGAGGTGGTCGCCGACCTGCGGGCGATCGAGGGCGTCGGCGACGTGCACGACCTGCACGTCTGGGTTCTCACCTCCGGCATGAACGTGGCCACCGCCCACCTCGTCGCCGACGGCAGCGCCGACGTCGACGTGATCCTCGCCGACGCCAGGGCGGCGCTGCGCGACCGCCACGACGTCGAGCACGCGACCCTGCAGGTCGAGGGCGCCCGCGCACCGGAGTGCCACAGCGTCGACTGGTGACGCCGACTGTCACTCGTCCTCAGGCGTTGCCGGCGGTCTTCACGTAAGGTTCCCGGGTCCGTTCGGGTCTTCATGACGCCGGCGTCGTCGTACCCGATCGCCGAGCGTCCCACCGACGAAGGCGATGCCCATGAAGGCGACGACCTGAAGAACTCGGTCGTCGACACCCATGACGTGGTCGAGCGTCGCGACGACGACGATCGCTACGAGCGCGCTGATGAGGATCATGAGATTCATGGCCGTGGATCATTTCCGGAGTGGTCGTCCTGCAGCGCTGGGGGCGATGAGCCGTCGAGCGCGATGCTCCGCCTGATCACGATTCGGCGCATGCGCACGACGCTAGGCGAGCACGGGACCTGACGCACGGGGACAGGCGGCCGGCGACTACGGCCAGGGGTTCTTCACGCAGCCCTGCAGGCCCTTGGTCTGCTGCAGCATGACGGGTGCCTTCGCCCCGGGCGCCGGGCAGCCGACGTGGTACTTGCCGAGGGCGTGCCCGACCTCGTGGTTCACGAGGTAGGTGCGGTAGCCGCTGAGGTCGTCCCCGTAGTACTGGACGCCCAGCGCCCAGCGCTTGACGTTGAGCACGACCCGCGAGCCGCTGCGGCACGACACCTCGCCGCGGGTGAGCAGCGGGGCGCACAGCCGGTCGACGGTGTCGGGGCTCGCCAGCATGACCTGGAAGTCGCCCCCGCCCTCGACCTGCTCGAACGACCAGCCGTCGGAGCGCCAGCCGCGCTCGTCGCCGAGCACCTGTGCGACCTGGCGGGCGAAGCGGTCGGGGTCCTGGGGCAGTCCAGCCTCGACCTCCACCGAGTAGCGGCGGTTCCGACCGGAGCCGGCCCCCGCCACGTCGGCGACCGCGGCCGTGGCGAACGTGCCCTCGCCGCTCTGCGGGAAGTCGGTCGGCTCCGGAGCGGGTGTGGTCCTCGTGGGGGTGGGCTTCGGCGCCGGTGTCAGCGTCGGCATGACGGCGTCGTCGGCCCACGACACGTTCGTGGCGGCCGAGGCGGCGGGCTCGTCCGACGACGGACGGACGGCGGCCAGAACCACCACGACGAGCGTGACGAGCACCGATCCGCCGAGCGCTGCCGCACGGCGGCGACGTCGACGCATGGCACGCTGCCTCGCCGCGCGGTGGCGACCCACGGCGGTGGAGCTCGCGCGGCGCGAGGGGTCGGGCTCGCGCTCTGTCACCTGCACAGACTACGCGGAGCTACTCTGGCGACGACCGGTGACGCGACACCGCACCGTCACGACGAAGGGGTGGAGCAGCCCATGAGCAACACCGAGACATCGCCCGACGAGCTGGTGTGCGGCGAGGACTCCGCCGCCGAGCTGCAGGTCCTCACCCCGCGCGACGTGCCGCTCGGCGGGCCGCGCGCGATGACCGTGCGCCGCACGCTGCCCCAGCGTCAGCGCTCCCTCATCGGCGCCTGGTGCTTCCTCGACCACTACGGACCGGACGACGTGTCCGAGTCCGGCGGCATGGACGTGCCGCCCCACCCGCACACCGGGCTGCAGACCGTCAGCTGGCTGTTCTCGGGGACCATCGAGCACCGCGACAGCGCCGGGTTCCACGCCGACGTGCGACCCGGGGAGCTCAACCTCATGACGTCGGGCCGCGGCATCAGCCACTCCGAGCGCTCCACGCACGACACGACGGTGCTGCACGGTGCCCAGCTCTGGGTGGCGCTGCCGCAGGAGGCGCGCTTCGTCGACAAGACCTTCGAGCACTACGCCCCACCGACCCTCGAGGGCAGCTCCGACGGAGGTTCCTGGCGCGCGCAGGTGTTCCTCGGCAGCCTGCTGGGCTCCACGTCCCCGATCTCCACCCACACCCCGCTGCTGGGTGCCGAGCTGCGCCTCGACGCCGGCACGGTGCTGCAGCTCGACGTGGACCCGACGTTCGAGCACGGCGTGCTCGTCGACACCGGCGCCGTCCTCGCCGACGCCGACCCGATCGCGAAGGACGAGCTGGGCTACCTCGCCCCCGGCCGTGACCGCATCACGCTGCGCGCGAGCGAGGACAGCCGGGTGCTGCTCATCGGCGGGCCGCCGTTCGGCGAGCAGATCGTCATGTGGTGGAACTTCGTCGGCCGCAGCCACGACGACGTCGTGGAGTACCGCGCCGCGTGGATGGACGAGATCGACGGCAAGGCGGCCGGCGCCTCGTCCGACGGTCCGTACGGCCTGCCCGAGGGCGACCCCGAGCGTGCCCTCCCCGCCCCCGAGCTGCCCAACGCCCGCATCCGACCCCGCAGCTGACCCACCGAGCGAGAGCGAGCATCCATGAGCCTCCCTGTCGAGCACGACGGCATCGTCGTCCGCCACGCCCCGGAGCGGCACCGCTACGAGCTCGTCGACGGCGAGGACGTGATCGGCCACACCGACTACCGCGAGCTGGAGCCGCACGGAACCATCACCCATCGGGACTTCGTGCACACCGAGGTCGACGACGCCTACGGCGGGCGTGGGCTCGCGTCGGTGCTGGTGCAGTTCGCCCTCGACGACGTGCGCGCGGCGGGCCTGCGCATCGTGCCGCACTGCCCCTACGTCGCGGGCTGGATCCGCACGCACGAGGGTCGGTTCGACGACCTCGTCGACTGGCCCGCCTGAGGCTCGGCCCGGTCTAGCTCTCGGCGATCTCTCGCTCGACGTCGGCCATCGGTCGACCGCGGAAGCGGCGGAAGCTGTAGACGATCGTCGCCAGCGCGATGGCGGCGGAGAAGATGAGCGTGGCGCCCGTGCCCCAGCCGCCGAGCAGCCACCAGGACTCGCGCAGCGGCCACCAGTCGGGGGCCGGCGGACGCAGCCCCCACACGACGCCGAGCCCCGCGAGCCACACGACGCCGAGCAGCGACAGCGCGACCCTTGGCCAGGTCTGCACGCCCTGCGCAGCGGTGCGCAGGGCCGCGTCCTTGACGGGCTCGACGCGTCGGCGCGCCCACTCGTAGCGCTGCGACAGCAGGGCCAGGCCGCCGAACAGCAGCAGCAGGCCGGGCCCGGGGAGGAAGATCGCGGCGAGGCCGAGCAGGACCATGATCCAGCCGAGCACCTCGAGCGCGAGGGTCTTGCCGTGGTCGATGACGCCCATGTGGTCCTTCCGTCGTCGCTGGCCGGAGCGTAGCGGGTGGATCTGAACAGGTGGCTCAGCGCTTGGCCATCAGCATCCGGACGAGGTAGATGACGGCGACGACCACGAGGATGAGCAGGACGATGCGCATGGGACGCTCCTTCGACCGCACGCGCCGGTCGCGTGGGTGCCTGAACGGTAGGCCCGTTCGGGCCGTCCCGCACGGCAGACTTCGACTCCCGCCCAGCGGGACCGAGCGAGCCGCCCACGCCTCCGCTAGCGTCGGCGGTGAGCCACGCCACCCCCAGGAGGAACCCGATGCCGCAGACCGTCAAGGCCGTCGTCGCCCGCAGCAAGGGCGCACCCGTCACCGTCGAGAACATCGTCGTGCCCGACCCGGGGCCCGGTGAGGCGGTCGTGGCCGTCCAGGCCTGCGGGGTCTGCCACACCGACCTGCACTACCGCGAGGGCGGCATCAACGACGAGTTCCCGTTCCTGCTCGGCCACGAGGCCGCGGGTGTCGTGGAGTCCGTCGGCGAGGGTGTCACCGAGGTGGCCCCGGGCGACTTCGTGGTGCTCAACTGGCGTGCCGTGTGCGGTGACTGCCGGGCCTGCAAGCGGGGCCGCCCGCAGTACTGCTTCTCCACCTTCAACGCCGAGCAGAAGATGACGCTGGAGGACGGCACCGAGCTCTCTCCGGCGCTCGGGATCGGCGCCTTCGCCGAGAAGACCCTCGTGGCTGCCGGCCAGTGCACCAAGGTCGATCCCGAGGCCGACCCGGCCGCCGTCGGGCTGCTCGGCTGCGGCGTGATGGCCGGCATCGGCGCGGCGATCAACACCGGCAACGTGGGTCGCGGTGACTCCGTGGCCGTCATCGGCTGCGGCGGCGTGGGCATCGCCGCGGTCGCCGGAGCACGTCTGGCCGGAGCGGCCAAGATCATCGCCGTGGACCTCGACCCGCGCAAGCTCGAGCAGGCCACGGCCCTCGGTGCCACGCACACGATCGACGCGTCCAAGGACGACGTGGTCACCAAGGTGCAGGAGCTCACCGACACGTTCGGCGCCGACGTCGTGATCGAGGCGGTCGGCCGCCCCGAGACCTGGGAGCAGGCCTTCTACGCCCGTGACCTCGCCGGCACCGTGGTCCTGGTCGGCGTGCCCACGCCGGACATGAAGGTCCCCGAGCTGCCGCTCATCGACGTGTTCGGCCGTGGCGGCTCGCTCAAGTCCAGCTGGTACGGCGACTGCCTGCCGAGCCGCGACTTCCCGATGCTCGTCGACCTGTACCGCCAGGGCCGGCTCGACCTCGACGCCTTCGTCACCGAGCGCATCGGCATCGACGACGTCGAGGCCGCGTTCGACAAGATGCACGGCGGCGACGTCCTGCGTTCGGTGGTGATGATCTGATGTCGGCACAGGTCACGAAGGTCGTCACGTCGGGGCAGTTCGCGCTCGACGGCGGCAGCTGGGACGTCGACAACAACGTGTGGATCGTCGGTGACGACAGCGAGGTGGTCGTCGTCGACGCACCGCACGACGCCGAGGCCATCGCCGCGGCGGTCGACGGTCGCACGGTGCGGGCCATCGTGCTCACGCACGGTCACAACGACCACCTGAACGCCTCGGTGCAGCTGCGCGAGCTCACCGGCGCCCCCATCTGGTTCCCGTCGGCCGACACGATGCTGTGGGAGGCCGAGCACGGCACCGACGTGCGACCGGACCACGACCTCACCGACGGCACGACGTTCGAGGTGGCCGGTACCACGCTGCGGGCCGTCGCCACCCCGGGCCACTCCCCCGGCAGCACCTGCCTCTACAGCGAGGACCTCGGCGTCCTGTTCAGCGGTGACACGCTGTTCAGCGGCGGGCCCGGTGCCACGGGACGCAGCTACTCCAGCTTCGACACGATCGTCGCGTCCATCCGTGACCACCTGCTGACGCTGCCCGAGGACACCGTCGTGCACACCGGCCACGGTGACGACACGCGCATCGGCGACGAGGCGCCCCACCTGCAGGAGTGGATCGACCGAGGGCACTGAGCCCCTCGTCGGCTCAGGTGGGCGGCCAGGTCTCGAGCGCGCCGTGCAGCACGTCGACCACCCGGGTCCAGCTGACGTCGGCCTCGGGGTCGCTGTGGTCGAAGGACCCGGTGGCCTCGAGGGCGATGAACCCGTGGACGGTGCTGCCGATCAGCCGCACCGCGTGCACGTGGTCCTGCTCAGGCACGCCGTAGCCGCGCAGCACCGAGGCGAGCAGCTCGGTGTGGCGTCGCCCCGCCTCGACGCCGTCGTGGTCGGGGGCCAGCCGGCGTCGGGTCGCCGCGTACCGGCCGGGGTGGACGCGCGCGTAGTCGCGGTAGGCGTCGGCCAGGGCGCGCAGCGCCGACCCCCCGGAGCGGCCGGCGACGTTCCTCGACGCCGCATCGGCCATCTCGTCGAGCGCCCGCACCGTGAGGCCGTCGCGCAGCGCCTCGGCGCCGTCGACGTGCGCGTACAGGCTCGGCGTGCGGATGCCCACGGCGCGCGCGACGGCGGACGGCGTCACCGCCTCGAAGCCGACCTGGTCGGCGAGGTCGGCGGCGGCATCGAGGACGAGCGAGCGAGTGAGTCCGGCACGGGGCACGCGATCAACCTATCACCACTAGGTGTATACCTAAGGGTGTTAGGAAACGATGAAGGGACGCATCATGCAACCGCTCTCCGCCGACCAGGTCCGCGCCTGCTTCGTGAACAGCTCGCGCAGCAAGGTCGCCT
>NZ_LMMY01000009.1:672419-679981 GCF_001422865.1 Aeromicrobium sp. Leaf272 | reverse complement strand
GAGGACATCAGCGACGAGCCCGTGGGCATCGAGCTGCGGGTCGGCACGTCCGTCGGGCCTGCGCGGACGACCTTGTGCGACTGGTGCCGCACCGACGACGGCACGTCGACGGCGCGGCTGCTGGTCGCCCGACGGGCGGGCCCACGGGGCCGGGCCGGCGACACCGTCGGGCAGTACGTGTGCGGCGACCTCGCCTGCTGGAAGCGCGTGCGCCGACCTCTCAAGCCGCACGAGAAGTCGGTCACGGGCGCGCCCGACCTGCGGGTGGACGACCTGCGCTCGCGGGTGCTCGAGTTCGTCGAGCGGGTGCGTGCGGCCTGAGCGAGGTGGCTCAGCCGCGACGCAGCAGCACGATGCCGACGACCGCGGCCACGGCGGCCCCGGCCAGCACGGCGATACGGCCCTTGTCGGCCTCGGCCACGGCGTCCTGCGCGCGCGACTTCACGTCGAGCTTGTCGCCCAGGGCGTCGACCGTCTCGGCCAGGTGCTCACGGGTGGCCGCGATCTCGGCCTCCAGCTGGTCGCGCTCGCTCATGACGGGTTCCCCTTCGCTGCGGCGACGTCGGCCTGCACGCTCTCGACGCGCGCGGCAGGAGCCTGCGCGACCTTCGAGACGTTGCTCTTGCCCAGCAGCGCGGCCACGCCGGCCACCACGAACAGGGCGACCGCCACGATGAGCGCGGCGAGCCACGGGTCGGTCACGTTGGCCAGACCCAGCACGGCGGCACTGAGCAGCACACCGAGGCCGTAGAGCGCGATCACGCCGGCGGCGCCGAACAGGCCCGCGCCGACACCGACGCGCTTGCCGGCCTGCGCGAGGTCGTCCTTGGCCAGTGCCATCTCGGCCCGGATGAGGGTCGAGATGTCCTCGGTGGCCTGCGCGATGAGACGGCCGGTGGACTCGTCCTGCGGCGCCGCGGTCACGGGCGACCCAGGCGGTCTTCGGCGAGGTCGGCCGCCGTGGGCGGCGTGGTCACCGAGGGCGAGCTCGGGACCTCGGTGTCGGCCTCGGCAAGGTCGGCGTCGAGCTGGGGGTCGGCGACCTCGTCGATCGCGAACGACGGGTCGGCCGGGTCGGCCGAGACGCCGTCGGAGGACGCGTCGTCGGACCGGTGGCTCTTGACCGCGTCGACGACCTTGGAGCCGGCCGCGCTCGCGGCGCTGGACGCGGCGTCGGCGGCAGCGCTGCCGGCAGCACCGGCGGCGCTCTTGGCGGCGTCGGCGGCATGGTCCACGCCGCTCTGGACGGTGGGAGAGTTCCAGACCTTCTGGGACTGGGTACGGATCTGGTCGTAGCGCTCGCGGCCGGCCTTCGTGCCGAGCACGTAGCCGGCGACGCCAGCAGCCGCGATGAGCAGCTTGTTCACGTCGGACCCTCCTTCGGTGGTGGTCCGTCCATCTTGCTCCACTCCGCCGCGGCCAGCCAGTCGGACCACCCCACGCCGCTCCCCGAGCTCGTCGAGGGGGCCTCAGGACAGACGTCGACCGAGCGATCGCCCCGCCGCGCGGCCGGAGAAGATGCACCCGCCGAGGAAGGTGCCCTCCAGGGCGTTGTGCCCGTGGACCCCGCCACCGCCGAAGCCCGCGACCTCGCCGGCCGCGTAGAGGCCGGGCACGGGCATGCCGCTGTCGTCGAGCACGCGGGACTCGAGGTCGGTCTGCAGCCCGCCCAGCGTCTTGCGCGACAGGATGTTCAGCCGGACGGCGATCAGCGGACCGTGCTCGGGGTCGAGGATCTTGTGCGGCTTGGCCACGCGCACGATCTTGTCGGTGCGCGAGCGACGCGCGTTGTGCACGGCCATGAGCTGCAGGTCCTTGCTGAACGCGTTGTCGATCTCGCGGTCCCGCTCCACGACCTGCTGCTCGAGCGTGGCGAGGTCGATCGTGGCCCCGCCGCGGCTCCTCGCGTTCATCCCCTCGACCAGCTCGGCCAGCGTGTGCGCGACGACGAAGTCCTCGCCGTGCTGCTTGAACTTCTCGACCGGCTCAGGTGCGCCCTTCGCGAGCCGCGTCTGGGCGAGGAACTTCAGGTCCTTGCCGGTGATGTCGGGGTTCTGCTCCGAGCCCGACAGCGCGAACTCCTTCTCGATGATCGACTGGGTGAGCACGAGCCAGGAGTAGTCGTGGCCCGTCGCCAGGATCTCCTTCATCGTGCCCATCGTGTCGAACCCCGGGAAGTTCGGCGCCGGGAGACGGTGCCCGGTCGCGTCGAACCAGAGCGACGACGGGCCGGGGATGATGCGGATGGCGTGGTCGNCGCGGCCGCCGGCGGACTCGGTGATGGCGAGCATGCGGCCGTCCACGTGGGCGGGCACGCCGAGGATCATGTGCTCAGGCGCGGGTCCGAGGCGGTCGGTGGGCCAGGACTCGCGCATCAGGTCGCGGTTGTGGCCGATGCCGCCGGACGTGACCACCACGGCGGCGGCGCGCTCCTCGAACGTGCCGACCGGGGTGCGCGACGAGGCGACGCCGCGGTCGGACTCGTCCGGCTCCAGCTCGGTGCCGCGCACGCCGACCACCGACCCGCCCTCGACGACCAGGTCGTCGACCTGGCGGCGGAAGGCGAACCGCACCCGCCCGGCGCGTTCGGCGGCCAGAACGGGCTCGGCGAACACGCGAACGACCTCGGGACCGGTGCCCCACGTGAGGTGGAACCGCGGGACGGAGTTGCCGTGCCCGCTCGCGCTGCCGCTGCCGCGCTCGGCCCAGCCCACGATCGGCAGGACCTTGAGGCCGAGGTCGCGCAGGTACTGGCGCTTCTCGGTGGCCGCGAAGTGCACGTACGCCTCCGCCCAGCGTCGGCCCCAGGCGTCGTGCCCGGTCGCGTCGTCGGCCGGGCTCTCGAACGCTGCGGAGCCGAACCAGTCCTGCAGGGCGAGCTCGGGCGAGTCCTTGATGCCCATGCGCCGCTGCTCCGGGGAGTCGACGAGGAACAGCCCGCCGAGCGACCAGAAGGCCTGCCCGCCGAGGTTCGACCGGTTCTCCTGCTCGACGACCAGCACGCTGCGGCCGGCCAGCACCAGCTCGTGCGTCGCCACCAGCCCCGCCAGTCCGGCACCCACCACGATCACGTCAGGTTCGAAGCTCTTCTGGTCCACCCTCCGATCCTGCCAGGCCCCCCGATCACCGCACGTCCCGGCGATTCCCAGGTCGACCTGGGAATCTCCTGGTCCGCACGGGTTCCCCACGTCTGCACGGGTTGCTTTCCGTGCCGACGTGGGAAAGCCGTGCAGCAGGCCTGGGTCAGGCCTCGACCGGGTGCTCGGCCGGCGTCATGGCCCAGCGGATGGACCGCGTGACGACCTCGCCGCCCAGCCGGACGGCGCTCGCCTCGGCCACCGGGAGCCAGGGCAGGCGAAGCGGCCAGCGCGACCAGCGCGGCATGAGTCCGACCCCGGCCGCCGCGAGCACGCCGTACGGGACGCGGATGGCGAGGGGCACGGGTGGGTGGACGAGCAGGTACCGCACGGTTCGTCGGGCCGCCTCGGTGCTCTCGAGCTCCGGCCGGAACGCCTCGAGGGCCGCCTCCAGCTCGGCGACCGACTCCGGGACGTCGCTCGCCCCGAGCTCGCGTGCCACCACGGCGGCCTCGCGGACGTAGGCGTCGCGCCCCTCGGCGTCCAGCGGCTGGTGTCCGTACCGGTCGTGCGCGCGAAGGAAGCTGTCGACCTCGGCCACGTGCACCCAGCGCAGCAGGTGCGGGTCCGACGCCCGGTACGGCCGGCCGTCGGGAGCGACGCCGGAGATCGTGTCGTGCACGGCGCGCACCGCGCGGATGGCCCGCGCTGCGTCAGCGTCGGTGCCGAAGGTCGTGACCGCGAGGAAGCCGCTCGTGCGCTGGAGCCGGCCCCAGGGGTCACCGCGGAAGCCGGAGTGCTGGTCGACCGCGGCCATCGCGAGCGGGTGAAGCGACTGGAGCAGCAGCGCACGGATGCCACCCACGAACATCGACGCGTCGCCGTGGACCGTCGCGATCGCGGAGTCGGGAGCGAACCGGCGCGGTCCGGGCGCGAACATGATCCGCTCGCGTCGGGCCGGTCCCTCGTCGCCCGCCACGCGCGCGAAGATCGTCGCTCCGAGGGTCGAGCGTGCAGAGGTCAGCGGCTTCATCGCTCCAGTGTCACCCGGGGTGCGGCGTTCCACCCGCCGACCGGGAACGGCGGACCACCCGCGCACGGCTTCCTCACGAAGGCACGAAAAGCAATCCGTGCAGACGTGAGGAAGCCGTGCGTGGCCGGAGATTCCCAGGTCGACCTGGGAATCTCTCACCCGGTCAGGGGGTGGGGGTCGCGCGGCGGGCCCGCTGCTCGACGGGGTCGGGGACGGGGACGGCCGCGATGAGGCGGCGGGTGTAGTCCTGCTGCGGACGTCGCAGCACGTCCTCGCGCGGGCCGACCTCGACGAGACGGCCGTGCTGGAGCACTGCCACGCGGTTCGCGAGCGAGTCGACCACGGCCAGGTCGTGGCTGATGAACAGGCACGCGAAGCCCACCCGCTGCTGCAGCTCGGCGAACAGCTCGAGCACCCGCGCCTGCACCGACACGTCCAGCGCCGACGTCGGCTCGTCCGCGATCAGCAGGTCGGGATCCAGCGCGATGGCGCGGGCCAGGCTGATGCGCTGGCGCTGGCCACCGGACAGCTCGTGGCCGAACCGCGTCGCGTACGACGCGGGCAGCTCGACCGACTCCAGCAGCGACGCGACCTTCGCATCCACGTCGGCGGAGGACAGGTCGGTCTGCACCCGCAGCGGCTCGGCGATGCAGTCGCCGATGCTCATCCGGGGGTTGAGCGAGGCCGCCGGGTCCTGGAACACGAAGCCGAAGCGCGACCGCAGGGGCCGCAGCCGCGCGTCGGACAGTCCCGACACCGTGGTGCCCGACACCGAGATCGTCCCGCTCGTGGGCTGCTGCAGCCCGACCGCGGTGCGTCCGATCGTCGACTTCCCGGAACCCGACTCGCCCACCAGCCCGAGCACCTCGCCCCGACGCACCTGCAGCGACACGTGGTCGACCGCGGTGAACGCCGGTTGCCCGAGACGCCCGGGGAACTCGACGACCAGGTCGNGCCGCGGGGCCGCGAACAGCCGGTCGACAGGTGCGGTCTCGACCAGCCGACCGCGGTACATGACCACCACGCGGTCGGCCACGTCGGCGACGACTCCCATGTTGTGGGTGATGAGCACGATCGCGGTGCCCAGCCGGTCGCGCAGGCTGAGCAGCAGGTCGAGGATCTGCGCCTGCACGGTCACGTCGAGCGCGGTCGTGGGCTCGTCGGCCACGATCACGTCGGGGTCGCACGAGATGGCCATCGCGATGACGACGCGCTGCTTCTGCCCGCCCGAGAGCTGGTGCGGGTAGTAGTCGACACGCTGCTCGGGGTCGGGCAGGCCCACCATCTCGAGCAGCTCGACGGCCCGTGCGCGGGCGGCCTTGGCGCTGACGTCGCGGTGGGCGCGGATGCCCTGGACGATCTGCCAGCCGACGGTGCGCACGGGGTCGAGGGCGGTCGACGGCTCCTGGAACACCATGGACACCTCGTCACCGCGGATGGGCCGCAGCTCCTTGGCGCTGCGCCCGACCAGCTCCCGCTCCGTGCCCACAGGGGCCGTCCCGCCACGCGACGGGTCCTGCCCCGACCGCAGGATCGCCGATCCCGAGACCGTCGCCGTCGACGGCAGCAGGCCCAGCACCGCACGCGCGGTGACGGACTTGCCCGACCCGGACTCGCCGACCACGGCCAGCACCTCGCCCGGCGCGACGTCGAACGACAGGCCGCGCACGGCACGCACGGCTCCACCGTCGGTCGCGAACGAGACGGTGAGGTCCCCCAGCGAGAGGACCGCTGCCCTGCGGACGTCGTCGGGCACCTCCTCGACGCCGCCGCTGGCGTCGAGCTCGGCCAAGGCCTGCTCGTCCAGCTCGATCTCGGACTCGGTGGCTCCGGATCCGCCGTCACCACCGCGCGTGCGCAGCAGCGGGTTGAGCACGTCGTTGAGGCTCTCGCCCACGAGCGTCACGCCCAGCACGACCAGCACGATCGCCAGGCCGGGGAACACGCCCGTCCACCAGATGCCATTCGTGGCGTCGGGCAGCGCCTTGTTGAGGTCGTAGCCCCACTCCGCGGCAGCGGACGGCTCGATGCCGAAGCCCAGGAACCCCAGGCCGGCGAGGGTGAGGATCGCCTCGGAGGCGTTGAGGGTGCCGATGATCGGCAGGTTCTGCGCGACGTTGCTGAACACGTGCTTGAACATGATGCGCGGAGTCCGCACACCCACCACGCGAGCGGCGTCGACGTACGGCTCGGTCTTCACCGACAGCGTGGCGTTGCGGATCACCCGGAAGTACTGGGGCACGAAGATCACGGTGATCGAGATGGCGGCCGACATGATGCCGCCGAACGCCCCGCTCGACCCGCCCGACAGCACGATCGAGACGACGATCGCGAGCAGCAGCGACGGGAAGGCGTAGAGCGCGTCCATCACGAGCACGAGCACGCGGTCGAGCCAGCCACCGAGGTAGCCCGAGACCAGACCGAGCGGCACGCCGACGAGGCTCGACAGCACCACGGCCAGCGCGATGACGATGACCGCGGTGCGGGTGCCGTAGACGACGCGCGAGAACACGTCGGTGCCGCCGACGTTGGTGCCGAACCAGTGCGCGGCCGACGGTGCCTGCTGCGTGCCGAACACGACGCCGTCGGCACCGCGGTCGTCGTTGAAGCCGTACGGCGCGATCCACGGCGCGAGCACGGCGNCACCGGGCACGAGGTTCCTCGCCCGCGCCATCAGAACCGCACCCTCGGGTCGACGAGCGCCACGATGACGTCGATGAGGAAGCTGGCCAGGCAGACCACGAGCGCGATGAGCGTGACGATGCCCTGCACGGCCAGGAAGTCGCGGGCCTTCAGGTACTCGGCGAGCATGTAGCCGATGCCCTTCCACTCGAAGGTGGTCTCGGTGAGCACCGCGCCGGCCAGCAGCATGNCCACACGACCCTCGGAGATCCCTCGGGCGCGAGCCGCGGTCACGTACTCGGCGCGCAGCGTCTGCAGCAGGTTGATGCGCACGAGACGCAGGAACACGCCTCCGGTCAGCAGACCCAGGGCCAGCGCCGGCAGCAGCGCGTACTGGAGGACCTCGAGCACGTAGCCCGGGTCACCCCACAAGATGGCGTCGACGAGCAGGATGTTCGTCCGGGGCCTCACGTCCTGCAGGGTGAGCAGCGTGGTCGTGGAGGCCCGACCGGACGACGGCCAGCCGAACGGCGTGAACGCCAGCTTGAGCAGCAGGCCGACGAAGAACACCGGCGCCGCGTAGGCGACGATCGCGAACAGCCGCAGGGTCACGTCGGGCAGGCGGTCGCGGTACCGGGCGGCGAGCCGGCCGAGCGGGATGCCGATCGCGAAGGCCACCACCAGGGCGTAGAGGGTGAGCTCGAGGGTCGCCGCGCCGTTGACCTTGAGGATCTGCGAGATCGGCTGGTTGTCGGTGAGCGTGGTGCCGAAGTCGCCGCGCACCAGACCCGACACGTACTCCCAGTACTGCACGAGCATGGGTCGGTCGA
>NZ_LMMY01000009.1:672181-672390 GCF_001422865.1 Aeromicrobium sp. Leaf272 | reverse complement strand
CCCGCAGCAGCACGAACACGAGGGTGACGAGCACCCAGATCATCGGCACCACGAGGGCCAGACGCACCAGCAGGTAGCGCGCCAGGGGCGGCAGCCCCCGACGTCGAGCGGGCGCGGGCCCCGATGACGGGGTGGCGGGCGGCTCGCCTGCGGCGAGCACCTCGGCGGAAGACATGGGACTCCTCGGGGAGTGGGGTCGTGCAGGGACG
>NZ_LMMY01000009.1:671870-672175 GCF_001422865.1 Aeromicrobium sp. Leaf272 | reverse complement strand
GGGCCCGACCGAGGTCACGGTCCGGCCCACCCCTCCGTCTGCGTCAGCCCTTCGAGAGCGACGAGAACCGGAACTTGAACGCCGCGTCGAGCGTGTCGTCCACGCCCTCGACGTCGTCGCCGGCCACGGCCACCTGGGCACCCGTCAGCAGCGGCAGGATCGGCACCTGCTGGGCGACCCGCTCCTGGACCTGCGCGAGCGTCTTCTCACGCTCGGCCTCGTCGGCCTGGGTCCGCTCGGTGTCGAGCAGCTTGGTCGTCGTGTCGTCCTCGTAGTGGGACTGCAGGAAGTTGTTCGGCGCGAAG
>NZ_LMMY01000009.1:671596-671831 GCF_001422865.1 Aeromicrobium sp. Leaf272 | reverse complement strand
CTCCTGGTCGGAGTTGGAGCCGTAGTGGTCCGGGTTGTACTGCAGCTTGAGGTCGACGGGCGTGTCCACGCCGGCGTCGTCGAGGAACTTCTTGGCCTTGGCCGCGTCGGGCTTCTCGCCGTAGAGCTCCTTGAACGGCTCCGTGGCGCCGGGCTGACCGTCGGGGACGGCCGAGTAGGCCGGCGTGAACGTGCCCTTGTAGACCTGCTCCGACAGCTCGGCGCGGTCGATCGAG
>NZ_LMMY01000009.1:670639-671589 GCF_001422865.1 Aeromicrobium sp. Leaf272 | reverse complement strand
CCTCCACGCCGTCGGCCTTCTCCAGGCTGGCTATGTCGGTGGGGGTGAGCGAGCGCCACGCCACGTCGATCTTGCCGTTCTGGACGTCGAGCTTGAGGTTGTTGGAGTCCGAGTAGTAGGTCAGGGTGACCGCGTCGTTCTCGGGCTCGCCGTAGGCGCCGTCGTACTTCTCGTTCTTGGTGAACTCGGCGAGCTCGTTCTTCGTGTACGACCCGATCGTGTACGGACCGGAGAAGCCCTGGGCCTTCACGGCGGCGTCGTCGTCGAGCACCTTGTCGGCGGGGTAGGTCTCCTCGTCGACGATCGGTCCGGCCGAGGTCACGAGCACCTGCGGGAACGTCACGTCGTTGGGGGCCGCGAGGGTGAACACGACGGTCTTGTCGTCGCGCGCCTCCACGCTCTTCATGGCCCCGAGCAGCGACGCCGGGCCGTTCGGGTCGTTGATGTCGACGATGCGCTTGAACGAGAACGCCACGTCGGAGGCGGTCAGCTCGTTGCCGTTGGCGAACGTCAGCCCGTCCTTCATGGTGCAGACGTACTCGGTCGGCGTCTCGAAGTCGCAGTTCTCGGCGGCGTCGGGCGTGAGCTCGGTGCTGCCCGCGGGGAAGTTCAGCAGGTACTGGTAGGCCTGGGTCTGGATCTGCGTCGAGCCGTTGTCGTAGGCACCGGCCGGGTCGATCGAGACGACCTTGTCGGTGGTGCCGACGAGGATGCCGGCCTTCGTGTCGCCTGAGTTGCCTGCGCCGCAGGCGGCCAGGGTGACCCCGGCCAGTGTCGTCGCAGCGAGGACCGCTGCCCCCCGATGGATGTGCATGCGCTGCCTTCCTGAGCAGGTGTGCCACGCGCGATGGTTGCGCGGATCATGGACTTCTCGGCACGCTAGTGGTGGCTCGCGCCCGCTGGAAGGGCGCGCAGGTTGCGTTTCGATGACGACGCGGTCGGTGCGCGCG
>NZ_LMMY01000009.1:668061-670631 GCF_001422865.1 Aeromicrobium sp. Leaf272 | reverse complement strand
CCCCCTCCGTGGGAGCGGCCACAGCACTATCCTCCCTCGGGAGGGAGTCGTCGATGAAGAAGAGCGGAGTGGGGTCGGAGCGTCAGAGCAGTCTGCTCGACGCTGTCGTCGCGCTGTCCCAGGACCTCTCCCTCGACAACGTCCTCCAGCGCATCGTCGACTCCGCCAGCGAGCTCGTCGGCGCAACCTACGGCTTCCTCGGCGTGCTCGACGGTCGCTCCTCGCACCGCCTCGGCACGTTCGCCGTGCACGGGCTCGACGCCGAGCACCAGGACATGATCGGCCGCCTCCCGCAGGGCCAGGGCCTGCTCGGGCTGGTGATCGACCGGCCCGAGCCGCTGCGGGTCAACGACCTCAAGAACCATCCCGAGAGCGCGGGCTTCCCCAGGCTCCACCCCGACATGACGTCGTTCCTCGGCGTGCCGATCCGCGTCCACGACCAGGTGTTCGGCAACCTCTACCTCACCGACAAGCAGGGTGACGGCGGGTTCACGCCGGAGGACGAGGAGGTCGCGGTCGCGATCGCGTCGGCCGCGGGCGTCGTCATCGAGAACGCCCGGCTGTTCGAGCAGAGCGAGCAGCAGCGTCGGTGGCTGCGCGCCACCTCCGAGGTCGCCACGGCGTTGCTGCGCCCCATCTCCCGCCAGGCCGCCAGCCAGCTCATCGTCGAGCGGGTCCGCGACGTCGCCGGCGCCGGGGCTGCTGCCCTCGTCGTGCCCGACGACGACGGCCCGTTCGTGGTCACGGCCGCGGTGGGCATCGAGCCCGACCCGGTGGGAATCCGTCCCGACATCCCGTTCCTGCGCGAGGTCGTCCGGTCGGGGCAGGCGGTGGTCATCGCCGACGCCCTCCACGACGAGCGCATCGACGACGACACGCTGGCCGCGCTCCCGGGGCTGCAGACGGTGCAGGCGCACCCGTTGCACTTCGAGGAGGGCACGGCGGTCCTCGTCATCGGGTGGTTCTCCGAGCAGATGTCGTCCACGTGGGCCCTCGACCCCGAGCTGCCGAACGGCTTCACCCAGCAGGCGGCCCTGGTCATGCAGGTGGTGCGGGCCCGCGAGACCCAGGCCAAGCTGGCGATCTTCGAGGACCGCGACCGCATCGGCCGCGACCTGCACGACCTGGTGATCCAGCGCCTGTTCGCCATCGGCCTCTCGCTCGACAGCGCCTCGGCCTCGGTCCCGCCGGCGGTCGGGGCTCGACTGTCCGACGCCGTCGACGGGCTCGACCAGACCATCAAGGAGATCCGTCGCACGATCTTCGACCTCAGCTCTCCCACGGTGCCGGCCAACCTGCGGCTCGAGATCGACGCCATCGTCGGCGAGGCCGAGCGGATGCTCGGCTACCGCCCGACGGTGGAGACCATCGGACCGGTCGAGAGCGTGGTGCCCGACATGGCGGCCGAGCAGCTGGCGGCCGTGCTCAAGGAGATCCTGTCGAACGTCGTGCGGCACTCCCACGCCGGTGAGGTCGCCATCGAGCTCGACGTCACCGACGACATCGTGCTCACCGTGACCGATGATGGACTCGGGCTCGATCCCGACCAGCCGTTCGGCAACGGACTGCGCAACATGAGGCACCGCGCCCAGAACCTGGGCGGCAGCTGCGAGTTCCTGGAGCCGTCGCACGGCGGCCTCCAGGTCCGCTGGAGCGTCCCGAAGTCGATGCCGTGATCCCCGCCAACGAAGGAACCCCCACATGAGCGAGTCCGTACGGATCTTCCTGCTCGACGACCACGAGATCGTCCGACGCGGCATCCGCGACCTCCTGGAGGCGCAGGAGGGCCTGTCGGTCGTCGGCGAGGCCGGCACCGCCGGCGAGGCGCTCGAGCTCATCCCGACGCTGCTGCCCGACGTGGCGGTGCTCGACGCGCGCCTTCCCGACGGGTCGGGCATCGAGGTGTGCCGCGACGTCCGGGCCGCGCACCCGGAGGTCAACGTCATNCCTCGTCGACGCCGTCCGCCGGGTGGCCGACGGCCAGTCGCTGCTCGACCCCGCGGTCACCGCCCAGGTCCTCGACCGGATCCGCAACGCTCCCGCGCCGAAGGACCCGCTCGCCGAGCTGACGGCACAGGAGCGCCGTATCCTCAGCCTCATCGGCCAGGGCATGACCAACCGCCAGATCGCCACCGAGATGTACCTCGCCGAGAAGACGGTCAAGAACTACGTCTCCCAGCTGCTCTCCAAGCTGGGCCTGCAGCGCCGCACCCAGGCCGCGGTGCTCGCCGAGAAGCACCGCCTCTCCGGCGACTGACCCCTCCCTTCGGCCCGGCTGGGCTGCCTCCTGTCCTGCGGCTGCGGTCGCTGGGTGGGTCTCGTCCTGCGGCTGCGTCTCTTGGCGGGGCCTCGTCCTGCGGCTGCGCTGCTTCGGGTGGGTCTCGTCCTGCGGCTGCGCTGCTTCGGGTGGGTCTCGTCCTGCGGCGGCGTCTCCTGGCGGGGCTTCGGCTCGGTGCTGCGCTGCTCCGGCCGGGTCTCGGCTCGGTCTCCGAAAGGGCCTCGACCGGCGGATGGGCTTCCGCCCGGCCGAGCCCCGGTGCCGCGGGCTGGTCCTGGGGCGTCGGAGGTAG
>NZ_LMMY01000009.1:667764-668011 GCF_001422865.1 Aeromicrobium sp. Leaf272 | reverse complement strand
CCTCCCACTGCCCCAGCCGGGTCCGAGGTAGGTGGCCCGCGGAATTGGAGCGTCAGAGGTAGGTGGCCCGCGGTAGGGAGGTCTGTATCCGCGCGCCACCTACCGTCGCCCGGCGAATAACGCGCGCCACCTACCTCCCACTGCCTCAACCGACGCACGACGAGGCAACGAGACGGTGAGCACGCCCCGAAAGCATCATCGGCGTCCCCGCGCCCCGAGAACCCCGACCGAGCACCCACCCCACCGC
>NZ_LMMY01000009.1:667510-667713 GCF_001422865.1 Aeromicrobium sp. Leaf272 | reverse complement strand
CCCCCGCCCACGTCACACCCGGACTCCCCCGCCCTTCGAGGACGCCCACTACCCTGGGGGCATGGACCTGAACCAGTCGCTCGCCGCGTTCGACCCCGACGTCGCGCGTCTCCTCGACGCCGAGCTGGAGCGCCAGCAGACGACGCTCGAGATGATCGCCTCGGAGAACTTCGCCCCCGTCGCCGCCCTGCAGGCGCAGGGCA
>NZ_LMMY01000009.1:666708-667499 GCF_001422865.1 Aeromicrobium sp. Leaf272 | reverse complement strand
CGTCGACGAGGTCGAGCAGATCGCGATCGACCGGCTGAAGCAGCTGTTCGACGCGGACTACGCGAACGTCCAGCCGCACTCGGGCGCCAGCGCCAACGCCGCCGTGCTGCACGCGATCGCCCGCGCGGGCGACACGATCATGGGTCTGGACCTCGCCAACGGCGGCCACCTGACGCACGGCATGAAGATCAACTTCTCCGGGCGGCTGTACGAGGTCGTCCCGTACCACGTGGACGACGCCGGTCTGGTCGACATGGACGAGGTCCGCAGCCTCGCCCGCGAGCACTCGCCCAAGGTCATCATCGCCGGCTGGTCGGCCTACCCCCGTCAGCTCGACTTCGCCGCGTTCCGCGAGATCGCCGACGAGGTGGGTGCCTACCTGTGGGTCGACATGGCGCACTTCGCGGGCCTGGTCGCGGCCGGCCTGCACCCGTCGCCGCTGCCGCACGCGCACGTCGTCTCGAGCACCACGCACAAGACGCTCGGTGGTCCCCGCGGCGGCGTGATCCTGTCCAACGACCCCGAGCTGGTCAAGAAGCTCCAGTCCGCGGTGTTCCCCGGCCAGCAGGGCGGCCCGCTCGAGCACGTCATCGCCGCCAAGGCCGTCGCCTTCAAGATGGCGCTCGAGCCCGACTTCAAGGACCGCCAGCAGCGCACCATCGAGGGCGCGCAGATCCTGGCCGAGCGGCTGCTCGCCGACGACGCCCGTGAGGCCGGCGTGCAGGTGCTGTCCGGCGGCACCGACGTCCACCTCGTGCTGGTGGACCTGCGCGACAGCGAGCTCGACGGCC
>NZ_LMMY01000009.1:666569-666657 GCF_001422865.1 Aeromicrobium sp. Leaf272 | reverse complement strand
ACGCCCGCACTCGCCACCCGCGGGTTCGGTGCCGAGGAGTTCCGTGAGGTCGCCGACGTCATCGCCGAGGCGCTCAAGCCGGGCGACA
>NZ_LMMY01000009.1:665882-666511 GCF_001422865.1 Aeromicrobium sp. Leaf272 | reverse complement strand
CCTCCTGATCGTGACGTCCGCGGCCAGGCCGTCCACCGCGCGGCTGTGGCTGCGGCTCACGCCGTTGCACCTGTTCGCGCTGGTGGCGCTGGCGGCGTGCGTGGCCGGCGGGTTCTGGCAGCTCGGCGCGTACGAGTCGCGCCAGGGTGAGGCGGCGCGCGAGTCCGCCGCTGCGGCGCCGGCTCCCATCGTCGACGTGTGGGGGCTGGGCCAGCCGTTCCGGACCGACCTGCAGGACCGGCGCGTGACCGTCGAAGGACGGTTCGGGCCGGTGGACGAGCAGTTCTGGGTGCGGGGCGAGATGACGCGAGGCGACGTGTGGCTCGTCGCTCCCTTCGTCGTCGACGGCTCCGACGGCGCGCTCCTGGTGGTGCGCGGACGCGCCGATCCGTCGGCCGAGCGGGACGCCGCCATCCCGGCGGTCCCCGAGGGTCGCCAGCAGCTGTCGGTGGTGCTGCAGCCCAGCCAGGGCGGCGGGTCGCCCCTCGGTCGCGAACGCACGACGACGGCGATCACCACGCCCTCGTTGCTGAACGAGCTGCCCTACCGGCTCTGGTCCGGCTACGGGCTCCTGGACACGCCCGCGCCCGACGGTGCGCTGGCGCAGGGTTGGACCCCCGTGGAACCGC
>NZ_LMMY01000009.1:664710-665869 GCF_001422865.1 Aeromicrobium sp. Leaf272 | reverse complement strand
GTTCGGCCTGTTCGCCGTGGTCATGTGGTGGCGGATGTGCCGCGACCAGGTCGACGAGGCACGTGCCCGCCACGACGCCGCACCACCGGAGCGGCCCGACGACCAGCCCGTCGATAACCTGTCCCCGTGAGTCGCATCGCTGTCGCCTACCGCATCCTCGCCTGGGTCGTGGGCGTGAACCTGCTGGTCGTGTTCGCCGGATTCTTCGGCAAGATCCTCACCGAGCCCGGCTCGTGGTGGCGCCGCAACCAGGACGTCTTCCTGGTCATCGACCAGGTCCACGGGTTCCTCTTCATGGTGCTTCTCGTGCTCATCGCCCTGCTGTCGAGCCGTCACCGCTGGAAGCCGGCGTTCACCGTCACGACGATGCTCCTGGCCACGGTGCCCTTCGTGAGCTTCTGGGCCGAGCGTCGCACCACGCGGGTGCTGCGCGCGGAGGCCGACGCCCCCGGCGCCGCCTGACGCGACGGCTCAGCGACCGGAGAAGGTCGCCTTGCCGGGCCCGTTCTCCAGGAACGAGGCCATCCCGTGCTGCAGGTCCTCGGTCTCGAACAGCTCCGACGCGATGCGCGTGGTGGCCGCGACGGCACCGGGCACGCCCGACGACTCGTGCACCCGCAGGATCCGCTTGGCGGCGCCGAAGGCCCGCGTGGGGCCGACGGCCACCTGCCGCACGACGTCGAGGACCGCGTCGTCGAAGCCCTCGACGGGCAGCACCCGGTTGACCACGTTCCAGCGCTCGAAGGTGGCGGCGTCGAAGAGCTCGCCCGTGAAGACGACCTCCTTCGCCCGGGCCACGCCGGCCCGCTGGGCCAGGCGCTGCGTGCCGCCCATCGTGGGGGTCAGGCCGATCACGCGCTCGACGAGCCCGAACTTCGCCTTCTCGCTCGCGAGGACGATGTCGCAGGCCAGCGCCACCTCGAGGGCCCACGTGAGGGTGAGGGCGTGCGCCGCGAAGAAGGTGGGCACGTCGAGGGCGGCGATCCGCTCGGGCAGCTCGAGCATCCGGTCGTAGAGCGCCTTGGTGTCGGCCTGCGAGGTGCGGGCGTGGAACTGGGCCACGTCGACGCCGCCGGAGACGAGCTTGCCCTCGGCGCGCACCAGCAGCGCGCGCGGCGGGTCCGCCACGACCTCGTCGAGCGCGACGTCGAACGCGTCG
>NZ_LMMY01000009.1:661517-664701 GCF_001422865.1 Aeromicrobium sp. Leaf272 | reverse complement strand
CCCGGGTCACCTCGACCCGCAGGTCGGAGCCCGCGGCGGCGCTCATCGGGCGTCGCCGGCCGGGTCGTAGACCCCACCCCGGTCGGCCGTCAGGTTGCGGGCGACCACGACGCCCGCCGCCAGGGCGAGCAGGGCCAGGACCAGGCGCAGGGGGTGCTCTCGCATGGGCTCACCGTAGCGGGCGTACCGACGGCATGCGGTGCGGAGCGTCGCCGCGCCTCTCTTGAGGCCGCGTGGAAGGATGGAAGGGTCCCGCCCCGCACGACCAGAAGAGGAACGACGTGTCTTCCCCCCTGAGCGCCACCTTCAAGACCAACCACGGCGACGTGGTCATCCGTCTGTTCCCCGACCACGCCCCCAAGACGGTGGAGAACTTCGTCGGTCTGGCCGAGGGCACCAAGGAGTGGCTCGACCCGGCCACCGGCCAGGTCGCCACCCGCCCGTTCTTCGACGGCCTCACCTTCCACCGCATCATCAGCAACTTCATGATCCAGGGCGGCGACCCGCTCGGCACCGGAACGGGCGGCCCCGGCTACACGTTCGAGGACGAGTTCCACCCGGACCTGCGCTTCGACAAGCCCTACCTGCTGGCCATGGCCAACGCCGGGCCCGGCACCAACGGCTCGCAGTTCTTCATCACCGTGGTGCCCACCGACTGGCTCAACCGCAAGCACACGATCTTCGGCGAGGTCGACGGCGAGGCGAGCCAGAAGGTCATCGACGCCATCGTGGCCGTGCCGACCGACGGCTTCGACCGTCCGGTCGACCCCGTGGTCATCGAGAAGGTCACGATCGACCGCGGCTGACCCGTGGACGAACCGCGCGCCGACGGCGCGCAGCGGTGCTACCGGCATCCTGACCGCGAGGCGTACATCTCGTGCCAGCGGTGCGAGCGGCCGATCTGCCCCGACGACATGCGCGACGCGTCGGTCGGCTTCCAGTGCCCGGAGTGCGTGAACAAGGGCGCGAAGGCCGTCCGCGCTCCGCGCACGGTCGCCGGCGGCGCGGTGCAGACGCGCGAGGGAATCGTGTCGATGACGCTCATCGTCGTCAACGTCACCCTGTACGTGCTGCAGATGGCCACCGGTGACCTGCGCAGCGAGCTGTACCAGCAGGGCACCATGTGGCCGTTCGGCGTGGCCGAGGGGCAGTACTGGCGGCTCCTGACCTCGGCGTTCCTGCACCTGTCGGTGCTGCACATCGCCTTCAACATGTACGCGCTGTACCTGTTCGGGCCGTTCGTGGAGCGCGCCCTCGGCACGGTGCGGTTCATCGCCGCGTACGTGACGACGGCGGTCGTCTCGGGCGTGTTCGTCATGTGGCTGTCGAACCCGCTCGGCGGCACCGCCGGCGCCTCGGGAGCGGTCTTCGGCCTCTTCGGCATGGCCCTGGTGCTGCTGCTCAAGGCCCGTCAGGACGTGCGCGGCCTGCTGGTGCTGCTGGCGATCAACGGAGCGATCAGCTTCACGGGCAACATCAGCTGGCAGGGTCACCTGGGTGGGTTCGTGGCGGGCTGTCTGCTCGGTCTCGTCTTCGCGTACGCCCCGCGCGAGCGCCGCACCCTCGTGCAGGTCCTCGCGTTCACCGGGACCTGGGTGGCCGTGGTGGTCGCGGTCGCCCTGCGCACGGCGTCGCTCACGGCCTGAGCGCCCACACCACGACCGCGCCCCCTCACCGGTGCGGCGAGGGGGCGCGGTCGGTGCGGTGGTCGGTCAGCGCGGCGTGCGGTTCACGTTGCAGATCGCGTCACGCAGGTTGAGCGTGATCGGGATGCCGATCACCTCGACCCGGACCTGCAGCGCGGTGGCCGACACGCACCGGACGATGCCGGTGCCGCCCGTCGCCCGGACACCCGTCGTCTGGCCGAAGAGCTTCGTCGTCTCCAGGTCGGTCCTGGCGTCGACGGCCGAGAACCCGTTGCCCGGGGTGAAGGTCAGCCGTGCCGAGCCGAGCTCGGCCACGACGTTCCCGCCACGGATCGGGTGCTCGCACCCTGCGGTCCCGCACTCGCCGCCGAACGACGTCGTGTTCAGGTAGACCGGCCCTCCGTCGTCGGCGTCGAGGTCACCGGTCAGGTCGAGCCGCTGCAGCCGCAGGCCGTTGGCCGACAGCCCACCGGCGGAGTCGACCAGGTCGAGCGTCGTGTACTCGCTCGCGTCGAACTGCACCGACCCGATGCCCGGGTCGTCGATCCCGGCGCCGGGCAGGCAGGCCTCGTCCTCGGCCATGCAGACCCGCAGCCTCGCGGGCAGGGGTCCGGCGATGGAGCCGGAGAGCCCGCCGAGGTCGAAGGACAGACGGTTCGTGCTGGCGTCGGCCGCGTACTCGAGGCGGGTCGCCCCCTCGGCCTCCACCAGGCGCAGCGTCATGTTCGGCTGGAGGTGGTCGATCGTCGCCGTGACCGGGTCGCCCCCGTCGTCGAGCGAGATCTCGAAGACCCTCCCGGCGACGGTGTCGAGCAGGACGTCCGGCTGGTCGCCGAGCGACGCCCTGATCGCCCGCAGCCCGCTCACCCGGGCAGCGAGCCGGGTGTCGTCCTCACGCTGGCGCAGCGCCAGGCCGTCCTTGTCGGCCGGCAGCTCCAGCGGCGTGCCGGAGTGCGCGTCGACCTCGACGAGGCCCACCGCCTTGCCGCCGGTGTCGAAGCTGACGCCGTCGTCGCCGACCTCGACCGCGAGCAGCTCGGGCACGTCCGTCAGGCGCAGGTCCAGCTGGTCGGCGCCCAGGAGTCGACCGCTCTGGTCGGTGGCCTCCACGGTCACGGACTCGATGGGGTCCGAACCTCGGACCGAGACGCCGCCGTCGTCGGAGAGCCCGAGCGTCAACGTGCGTGGGGCGTCCTCGATCCGGGCGTCGAGCGTCAGCGTCTCCTGCGTCACCAGGGCGCGCAGCGGTGTCGGCGCGATGGTCAGGCCGAGGGAGATNCCGCCCTCGTCCACGAGGCGCAGGTAGCTGGGGTCGTCGAGCGTGACGATCTCGCCGCCGCGGCTGTAGCCGGCTGCGAACGTCCCGATCGGGCCGCTCGCCTCGAGACCGCCGGCGCCGTCCGCACCGAGGGTGAAGTCGATCGACGTCGGCACCTCCTGCAGGCTGAGGCGGACGTCCTGGGCCGTGCGGCCCTTCGCCAGGGTCTGCGCCCGCAGCGTGACGTCGTCGAGCTCGACGTCGCTGGTGACGGAGGCCT
>NZ_LMMY01000009.1:659759-661492 GCF_001422865.1 Aeromicrobium sp. Leaf272 | reverse complement strand
CCTCGTCGCTGCCGGCGTCCTCGGTGAACTGGATCCCGATCTCCGTGGGCCGCTGGGTCGTGAACGTGCCGGCCACCTGCTGGGTGCCGCCGAGCGACAGTGCCAGGCGCGCCGCCTCGGGCGCGTGGTCGAAGCTGATGCCGAAGCGCTGCTCCCGGGGTGCGAGGTCCTGCGGCGCCTCGAGCGGGGCGTCGTCGAGCTCGACGTCGTCACCGGAGGCCACGGGCGTCTCGTCCGACGGCTCCGCCTGCTCGGGCACAATCGCACCGGTGACGGCCAGGGGCGCGGTGCCGCTCGAGGCGACCTCGAGCGCGGCGCCGCCGGAGGCCAGGACGACCGCGGCACGGAACTCGCGCGGGGCGTCGCTGGTGCGGGCGTCGAAGCCGAACCGGTAGCGGGTCGCGTCGCCGGGCAGTCCGACGACGGCCTGCAGGCTCAGGGGCAACGGCGTGCCCTCCGTGTCGGCGCGCAGCGTCGTGATGACCGGCGTGGTGCCCTCGAGAGTCACGCGGGCGAGCACGTCGGGCTTGCCGTCGCCGGTGACGTCGAGGTACTGCGGGACGCCGACGACGGCGGCGAACTCGCGGGCCCGCTGGGTGCCGTCGGGCTGGGCGAGCACGGCCCGCCAGCGGAATCGCGCCGCGTCGGCGAGGTCGGCCAGCGGGCTGCCGGCGGTGACGCCGTCGATCACGGCGTCGACCGTGTCGTCGAGCGGGTCACCGATCCGCCCGACCTCGTCCCCGAGGTCGCCCAGCTGCGCCGCGAGCTGCTCGAGCAGCGGGTCGACGGCTGCCCCGGAGTTCGGCAGGCTGCCGGTCAGCCCACCCACCGCGGTGCCGAGGTCGGCGACGACGCCGCCGAGCAGTCGGGTCAGACCGCCGATCAGACCGTGCTCCTTGGGTGCGGGCTCTGCGGCCGCATCGCCGACGTAGAGCTTGACGTCGTCGCGGGACGGGCCCCAGATCTCGGTTCCCGCGAAGACGGCAGCGACGGGCTCGACCCGGCTCTGTCCCTCGACGGTGACGGTGCGCTGGGCCACGCCCTCGGCGTCGGTGGTGGCGTCGGTGGTCTCGTCCCCGATCGACAGGGCGACGGGAAGGTCGGCCACGAGCTCGCCGGCACGGGCGCTGCCCGGGGTGACGTCGGTCAGGACCGCGGCGAGCGTCGCCTTCCTGCCGGGCTGCACGCGGGTGGTGCCGTCGTAGCGGAGCGCGGTGCTGCGACGGGCGACGGTCGTGCTGGTGGAGCCGTCGAGGCCGAGATAGGAGGCGTCGTCGGCCACCGAGGCAGAGACTTCGAGGGCGCCGCGCGGGAGGTCGGGCAGGTCCACGACCACGCTGCCGCGGCCCTGGGCGTCGGTCGTCACGGTCCGCTCGTCGTCGCCGACGGTCACCGTCACGGTGCGACCACCCAGCGCACGGTCGGTCACGCCGTTCGCCTGCACCGACGTCGTCACCGAGACGGCGAGGTCCTCGCCGCTCACCACGGACCCGGGAGCGCTCACCCGCACCGCGGCGCGGTTGCGCAGGGTGACCACGAGGTTGGAGGCCTGCACCTCGCTCTGGGCCGTGCAGCCCAGGTTCGCGAAGCCGGAACGTCGTGAGTCGCGGGTCCACGACTGCACCCGGTAGCTGCCGAGCGGCTGGCCGAGCGTGTCCCAAGTGCTGCTGAGCGCCCCGGACCCGTTCCGCGACGCCGTGTGCACCACCTGGCCGTCGGCCACCCGCGTGACG
>NZ_LMMY01000009.1:658855-659714 GCF_001422865.1 Aeromicrobium sp. Leaf272 | reverse complement strand
CCGCGACGATCCCCGAGATCTCCTGACCCGCGGTCAGGCCGGAGACGGCTGCCTGTGCACCCAGCGTCGGGAGGACTCCGGCCAGCACGACGGCACTCGCGCCGAGGATACCGAGGCGTCGCCGACGCGCCCCTCGAAGCGGGTCGCGGTGGCGGGGGGAGGGGCGATGGGGCATCGGACGACTCCTGTGCGGGACGTGAGAGGACTGTCAGATTCCTCCAACGTCGGCGAGGACCGGGAGTCACGGACCATTTCCGGGGGGCTCCGACGGCTCTGGTGGGCGCGTCGTCGAACCGCTAGGTTGTGCCCCCGACGAGACCTGCGTCACGTCATCCGGAACGCTGCGGCACGAATGACACGCGTGTAGTTCTCCCCAGGTTTGCCCACAGCTGTGAACAACATCGGTGTGATTCGTGCACAGGGCCGTCCACACCTGTGCACGAAGCCGCGGCACGCCCGTCGCCGGGTGGTCGTCGAGCCGGTCGAGGGCGACCCGCCGGGCTGTCCCTCGATTTCGGATACCGTTAGTATCTGACCATGACGAACTTCGCTCCGGGCACTCGTGTGCTCGTCACCGGTGCCGCCTCCGGTCTCGGCCTCGCCCTCGTGACCCAGCTGGCCGAACGTGGCTGCCGGGTGCTCGCGACCGACGTGCACGCCGACGTCCCGGCTCCCGTGCAGGCCCTCGCCGAGGCCGGACCCGGCACGGTGGAGTACCGCCGGCTCGATGTCACCTCCGACGTCGACTGGCAGACGGTCCGCGACCACGTCGTCGAGACCTGGGACGGCCTCGACGTGCTGTTCAACAACGCCGGCGTCGCCGCAGGTGGCCGCATCGAGCTGTCCGAGATGGACCAGT
>NZ_LMMY01000009.1:652647-658831 GCF_001422865.1 Aeromicrobium sp. Leaf272 | reverse complement strand
CCCGCCGCGCATGAGCGAGTACAACGCGGTCAAGGCGGGGGTCGTGGCCCTCAGCGAGACGCTGTTCCACGAGCTCAAGCCGTACGGCATCGCCGTGAGCGTCGTCTGCCCGACCTTCTTCAAGACCAACCTGACCGCCTCCATGCGCGGCAAGGACGAGTCGGCGCAGGCCTCTGCGGCCAAGCTGATCGACGGCTCGAAGCGCACCGCGGCCGACATCGCCACGGTCGTCCTGGCCGACGTGGAGAAGGGTCGCCACATCGTGCTGACCGACCGGGAGGGCAGGATCGCGTACACCGCGAAGCGCTTCCTGCGCCCGCTGTACTACCGCGAGATGGCCAAGGCGGCCACCCGCATGGCTCGGAAGGACTGACGTGCGCACCAACGTCCTCATCACGGGGGCCAGCTCGGGCCTCGGCGCCGAGATGGCCCGCCAGCTCGCCGCCCAGGGCCACAACCTCGCCCTGACCGCGCGCCGCGTGGACCGCCTCGAGGCCCTCGCCGCCGAGATCACTGCGGCGCACCCGAAGGTGCAGGTGGTCGTGCACGCGCTCGACGTGAACGACCACGACCAGGTCTTCGCCGTCTCCAAGGCCGCCATCGGCGACCTGGGCGGGCTCGACCGCGTGATCGTCAACGCGGGCCTCGGCAAGGGCGGACGCATCGGCACCGGGATGTTCGCGGCCAACAAGGAGACCGCCGAGACGAACTTCATCGCCGCGATGGCCCAGTGCGAGGCCGCGATGGAGCACTTCTACGAGCGCAAGGCCGGCCACCTGGTGGTCATCTCGTCGATGTCGGCCATGCGCGGCATGCCGTCGTCGATGACCTCCTACGCCGCCACGAAGGCCGGCATCGCGCACCTGGCCGAGGGGATCCGCATGGACCTCGTCGGGCGCAAGGGTGTCGACATCGCCGTGACCACGCTCTTCCCCGGCTACATCGCCTCGGAGATGAACGAGCAGGTCGAGCAGGAGCAGAGGCTCATGGTCGACACCGAGACGGGCGTGCGCTCGATGGTCAAGGCCATCCAGAAGGAGGTCGACACCGCGGCCACGCCGGGCTGGCCCTGGGCGGCGGTCGGCCAGGTCATGAAGCACGCTCCGCGCGGGATCGTGCGCAAGCTGGTCTGACGGGGTTGGGGCCACGGCCGATAATNCCCGTCGTCCCCGAGCCCGCCTCGGCCGTCGAGACGCCGCTGGCCGACGAGAAGCCGACCATCGCCGAGCGCGAGGCCTGGAGCACCGGAGGAGCCACGATCGCCATCGCGTCGATCGTCGGGTTCCTCGCCGGCGTCGGCCTGGTGGTGCTCGCAGCGGTGCAGGAGTCCATCCCGCTGATCGTGGTCGGCGTGCTGCTCGCCCTCGTCGCGTTCGCGGCGTCCTGCGGGCTCACGCTCGTGGCGCCCAACGAGGCGCGCGTGCTGCAGATCCTCGGCGGCTCCTACACCGGCACCGTCCGCACGGAGGGCCTGCGCTGGGTGAACCCGCTGACCGGCCGGACCAAGATCTCCACCCGCATCCGCAACCACGAGACCGGCACGGCCAAGGTGAACGACGCCGACGGCAACCNCGACGACTTCGTGGAGTTCGTGGCCATCCAGACCGAGGCGGCCGTGCGCCACATCGCCGGCAGCTACCCCTACGACGCCGCCGGTCGACTGTCGCTGCGCGAGAACGCCGACGAGATCACCGGCCGGCTGTCCGAGGAGGTCGACGAGCGGGTCCGCTCCGCCGGCGTCCGGATCGTGGAGTCGCGGATCAACCGTCTGTCCTACGCCCCCGAGATCGCCCAGGCGATGCTGCGTCGTCAGCAGGCCGGCGCCATCGTGGCCGCGCGACAGGAGATCGTCGAGGGTGCCGTGGGCATGGTCGAGTCCGCGCTGGAGCGGCTCGAGTCCAAGGACTTCGTGCAGCTCGACGAGGAGCGCAAGGCCGCGATGGTGAGCAACCTGCTCGTCGTGCTGTGCGGCGACCGCGACGCCCAGCCGGTGGTCAACACCGGTTCGTTGTACTCCTGAGAGGGTGACCTCGACCATGTCCGCGACCCTGTGAGCCCGACACCGTGAACCCGTCCCGATGAGCACCGAGCGCAAGAAGCTGCTGCTGCGGCTGGACCCGCAGGTCCACGACGCCCTCGCCCGCTGGGCGTCGGACGACCTGCGGAGCACGAATGCGCAGATCGAGTACCTGCTGCGCGGGGCGCTGAAGGACGCCGGGCGGATGCCGAAGGGTGCCGCGGCCCCGCGCCGTCCCGGCCGTCCGCCGAAGGACGACTGACGTCCTTCCGATACGGGGTCACGGCACAGCGACGGACGCGCCCACGGCGGCCTCGAGGGGAGTCGCGGCGATGCCGAGCCGCTCGACGCTCGCCTGCTCGTCGACGAGCAGCGGCTCGGTGAAGAGGTAGGACATCGCGGCCATGGCCCGCATGTCCGCGCTGACCGGGGCGAGCGACCTCAGCACCCAGGCGGGTACAGGACGCACGCGGGCCGACGTGTGCCCGGCCGCCACGGCGTACGCCGTGGCCAGCTCGCGCTGGGTGGCGTGGACGACGGGGGCGAGGACGATCCGGTCGGGCGTGGCCGGCAGCTCGGCGGCGGCGATCATCGCCGACGCCAGGTCGGGCAGGTAGGTCCACGCGTGGGGGAGGTCGACGCGACCGAGCGGGCGGACCGTGCGTCCTTCCGCCGCCGGCCTCCTCATGCGGTCGCCGCCGTGCGCCATGGACGCCCCCGGACCGTAGAAGTCCGACGCCACCACGCTCGTGGTCCGCGCCGAGGACGCTGCTCGACGCGCGAGCAGCTCGGCACGGATGCGTCCCATCGAGGATCGGGGAGCGACGCGGGGATCGTCGCCGAGGACGGCCGACGTGTTGAAGGCGTACACGCTCTCCGGATAGACGACGTGCACGTCGTGCCGCGCCGCTGCCGCGAGGACCCCGGCCTCCAGGGGGTACAGCTCGCGCTCCCACACGTCGGGCCGGTAGGCCGAGGCGTGCAGGCACAGGTGCACGACGTCGACGTCGGCGAACGCGCGGTCGAGGTCCGCGGGATCGGTGGCGTCGAGCCGGACGCGCTCGACGAGCGGGTGCTCGGGGCCGGAGCCGGAACGGGTGCCGACACGGACGGACTCGCCGCGACGGGCGAGCTGAAGAGCGACGTGGGGGCCGACCTGGCCGGCTCCGATGACGAGGGTGCGCATGATGTCTCCTGGTTGTCCGAAACGAGAGCAGTGCTCTCTGTTGTGTTCAGAGTGCGCCCCGCGCGTCGGGATGTCAAGAGCACTGCTCGCGTTGTCGACATAGCGCTGCTGACGCCCTAGGGTGAGTGGGTGCCCACTCCCCGCGAGCTCGCCCGCGAGCAGACCCTGCGCGACATCGTCCGGATCGGCCGCGAGCAGCTCGCGCACGTGACCCCGGCCGAGCTCTCGCTGCGGGCCGTCGCCCGCGAGCTCGGCATGGTGTCGTCGGCGGTCTACCGCTACGTGAAGGACCGCGACGCGCTGCTCACGCTGCTCATCGTCGACGCCTACGACGAGCTCGGGTCCGAGGTGGAGGACGCGATCTCGGCGGCCGCGCGCCGCACCGGGACCGGTCAGCTGCAGGCAGCGGCCCAGGCCATGCGCACCTGGGGTCGGCGCGAGCCCTCCCGCTTCGCACTGCTGTACGGCACGCCGGTCCCCGGCTACGCAGCCCCGGCGACCGTGACGAACGAGCCGGGCACCCGCGTGGTGGTCGCCCTGGCGGGCGTCCTCGAGCGGGCGCACCTCGCCGGACGACTTCGTGAGGTTCCGGGACCGTTGCCGCGATCGGTCCGCACCGACCTGGAGTCGATCAGGGCCGAGTACGGGCTGACGCTGCCCGCGACCAACCTGGCGCGGGGGATGGGCCTGTGGTCAGCCGTCGTCGGAGCCGTGGCGTTCGACGTCTTCGGCCAGTACGGCCCCGACACCCTCACCGACACCGCCGCCTTCCTCGACGTCCACGTGGCGGCGCTCGCCGAGACCGTCGGCCTCTAGCTCAGTCGGCGAGGAGGGCTGCGGCGAGGGCGCCGACCTGGTCGAACTCCACCAGGAAGCCGTCATGTCCGTGCAGCGACGTGACGACGTCGAGTCCGTCGGCACCGGGGATCAGGTCGGCCAGCTCCTGCTGCTGGTGGATCGGGTACAGCCGGTCGGTGTCGATGCCGGCCACCACGGTGCGGGTGGTGATGCGCGCGAGAGCGGCCGCCACCCCACCACGGTCACGGCCGACGTCGTGGCTGTCCATCGCGCGGGTGAGCACCAGGTAGGAGTTGGCGTCGAAGCGACGGACGAGCTTGACGCCGTGGTGCTCCAGGTAGGAGGCGACGGCGAACCGGCCGTCGTCCTGGACCGTCCGTCCGAACCGCTCCTGCAGCTCGGCCTCGCTGCGGTAGGCGACGTGGGCGATGCGGCGGGCCACGTCGAGGCCGGCGGTCGGACCCAGGGGAGCGCCGTAGTAGTCGCCGTCGTGGAAGTGCGCGTCGGCGGTGATGGCTGCCTGCTGCGTCGACGACAGGGCGATCTGCTCCGCCGACGCCTGGGCCGACGTGGCCAGCAGGAACAGCCGTTCCACGCGGTCCGGATGCGTGACGGCCCACTCCAGGGCTCGCATGCCCCCGGCGGAGCCGCCGATGACCGCGTACCAGCGGTCGATGCCGAGCCGGTCGGCGAACGCGACCTCGGCCGCCACCTGGTCGCGGACGGTGAGGTCGGGAAAGCTTCCGCCCCACGGCTCGCCGTCGGCGGGCGACGTCGAGGACGGGCCGGTCGACCCTTGGCAGCCGCCGAGGATGTTCGCGGCCACCACGTAGTACCGGTCGGTGTCGATCGGGCGGCCGGGGCCCACGAGCGTGTCCCACCAGCCCGGGCTTGCGTGCCCGTCGCCGACCGGACCGACCACGTGGCTGTCGCCGGTCAGGGCGTGCAGCACCAGCACGGCGTTGTCGCCCGTGAACGTGCCCCAGGACTCGTACGCCAGCCGCACGTCGGGGAGCACGGCGCCCGACTCGAGCGTCACGTCGCCGACGTCGACGAACTGTCGGGAACCGACAGGATCTCCCTCACGCCACGCGCCGGTGACGGAAGGGAGATCCTGGTCGGTCAGGTGAGGTGGGGTCACTTGGCCGCGCGCAGTCCCGCCTCGAGGTCGGCGAGGATGTCGTCGATCCCCTCGATGCCGACGGCCAGACGCACCAGGCCCGGGGTCACGCCGGTGGCGGCGTGCTCCTCCGGGGTGCCCTGCGAGTGCGTGGTGCTGGCCGGGTGGATGGCGAGCGAGCGGACGTCGCCGATGTTCGCCACGTGGCTGAACNCCGCGCCGGAGCCGCGGGGCGTGTACTTGTCGGCCAGCTCCTTGTAGGGGTTGCCGTCGAGCGAGGCCCAGGTGACCTTCGAGACGTCCTCGCGGGCGGTCAGCCACTCGGCGACCTTGCGGGTGTTCTCGATGTGGCGCTCCATCCGCAGGCTCAGGGTCTCGAGGCCCTGGGCGATGAGGAAGGCGTTGAACGGCGAGAGGGCAGGGCCGACGTTGCGCAGGTACTGCACGCGCAGCTTGGCGATGTAGGCCGCCGGCCCGAGGGCCTCGGCGAACACGAGCCCGTGGTAGCTGGGATCGGCGGTCGTGAAGCCGGGGAACTTGTCGCCGTGGGCGGCGTAGTCGAACGTGCCGCCGTCGATGACGACGCCGGCGATCGTGGTGCCGTGGCCGCCGATGTACTTGGTGGCCGAGTGCACGACCGTGTCGACGCCGTGCTTCAGCGGGTTGAGCAGGAACGGCGTGGCCACGGTGTTGTCGACGATGAACGGGACGCCGACCTCCTTGGCGACCGCGCTGATCGCCTCGAGGTCGAGGATGTCGCCCTTCGGGTTGCCGATGGTCTCGCCGAAGAACGCCTTGGTGTTCTCCTGCGCGGCGGCCCGCCATGCGGCGGGGTCGTTGTTGTCCTCGACGAAGGTCACCTGGATGCCGAGCTTCGGGAAGGTGTGGCGCAGCAGCGAGTCGGTTCCGCCGTAGAGGCTGGCGGAGGCCACGATGTGGTCACCGGCCTCGGCCACGTTGGTGAGGGCGCCGGTGGTGGCGGCCTGGCCCGAGGCGAACAGCAGGGCGCCGACGCCGCCCTCCAGGGCCGCGAGACGCTCCTCGACGACGCCCTGGGTGGGGT
>NZ_LMMY01000009.1:639544-652638 GCF_001422865.1 Aeromicrobium sp. Leaf272 | reverse complement strand
GTCGCGGAACTGGTACGACGTCGTCTGGTAGATCGGCAGGGCCCGCGCACCGGTGGTGGGGTCGGGCGTCTGGCCTGCGTGGATCTGCTTGGTCTCGAACGACCACTGATCGCTCATGGGATCTCCTGAGGTGGGGCGCGGGGTGTCGATGGACCTCCACGGTGACAGGTCCTCCAAGGGATGAGAAGAGGTCTCACCATCCGGACCGTGCGACGATCGGGGCATGGAGCTGCGCCCCGCCGTCCCCGGCGACGAGGGTCTGCTGGCCTCGGTCGAGCAGGCGGCGAACACCGACGCCCTGGCCCACGTGTTCGACGGCCCGTACCCGTGGACCGAAGTGCGCGACCGCTGGGTCGAGGTGCTCACCGACCCTGCCGTGCGCGCATGGCTCGTGGTGGTCGACCAGGTGGCGGTGGGCTACCTGGCGCACGACGCGACCACGCTGCGCCACATCGGCGTCGTGGCCCGCCACCGCGGCACCGGCCTGGCCGCCGAGGTGCTCGCGTCGGTGCCGGAGTCGGTGGACCGGCTCTGGGTCCTGGAGGCCAACACCCGAGCCCGCCGCTTCTACGAGCGGCACGGCTGGCGCCCCGACGGCCGATCGCAGCCCTGCGAGTTCGAGCCGTTCCCCACGGAGATCGGCTACAGCCGCGCACCGCACTGAGTCGTCGACTCAGCGCATGTCGAAGGGCTGGGCGGTGGACTCGAGCACGCTCAGCCACAGGTCGCCGTCGGGCGAGACGTGGTGGGGGCGGTGCGTCACGTAGGGGATGGGCACGTGCACGAACCGGTGCCGACGTCGCCCGACGACCATGTCGGTGCGACCGGCCATCGCCGCGTGCACGGCGGTCTGCGCCAGGCGCGAGCAGTAGACCGAGTCGGCCGGCTCGGCTGGGACGGAACGGATGAAGTAGCCGGGGTCGAAGTAGCGGAACAGCACCTCGGCGCCCCGCGACGAGAAGTCGTCGGTGATCCGCTCGCGCAGCAGACGACCGATGTCGGCCAGGCGGGCGTTGCCCGAGGCGTCGGTCTCGTCGTGGCTGGGCAGGTGCTCCTGGCCGGCACCCTCGGCCACCACCAGCACGGCATGACCCTGGGCCTGCACCTTGCGCCGCACGTGCTCGAGCAGCCCGTTGTCACCCTCGAGCTCGAACGGCACCTCGGGGATGAGGACGAAGTCGGCGTCGTGGCCGGCGAGAGCCGAGTAGCAGGCGATGAAGCCGGCGTGACGGCCCATCACCTTCACCAGGCCGACGCCGTTGAGCGAGGCCTCGGCCTCGATCTTGGCGGCCTTGATCGACTGCGCGGCCCGCGAGTAGGCGGTCTGGAATCCGAAGCTCTGGCCGATGTGCGGGATGTCGTTGTCGATCGTCTTGGGGACCCCGACGACCGCGATCTGCGCGCCGCGCGCGAGGGCCTCCTCGGCGATGCGGTGGGCGCCGCGCATCGAGCCGTCGCCGCCGATGACGAACAGGATGTCGATGTCGCGCAGCTGGAGCGTGTCGACGACGGTCTTCACGTCCTGCGCACCGCGCGACGAGCCAAGCACCGTGCCGCCACGCTCGTGGATGTTGGCGACGAAGCCGGGCGTCAGCTGCACCGGCTCGAGCAGGTTCTCGGGCACGAGGCCGGCGTAGCCGTTGCGGAAGCCGATCACGTCGTTGACGCCGTAGTGCTCGTGCAGCTCCATGACGAGGGCCCGGATCACGTCGTTCAGCCCGGGGCACAGGCCACCGCAGGTGACGATGCCGACCCGCACGGTGGCGGGGTCGAAGAAGAGCTTGTCCCGGGGGCCGCCGGTCTCGAAGGAGGGCAGCTCCTCGAGCGGGAGGCCGCGTTGCTGGATCAACGAGATGGTGTCGTCGAAGAGGATCCGGTCGTCCTCGCCCACGTAGTACTCGTTGGTCGCGCGCCCACCCACGTACTGGGCGAGGGGAGAAGGAACGGTGGTCGGGCCGAGGGTTCGGACCTGCAGCTCGGCGAGGGTCACCATGGCTCCATCCTAGGGTGAGGGAACCCTCGGGTTCGCCAGCGCGGCCCCCGTGAGGACGGGCCGATCGCCTTGTGCGACGCGGCCTGCGTCAGAGTTCCAGTGGTCGTGCCTCTTTCGAAGGAGAAGGCCGCCGTCCGGTCTCGGCGAAAGGACGCGCAGGCACCACCAGAACGGCACGATGGGGGAATGGGTGTGCAGATCACGGTCCGAGGCTCCGCCGAGGGGCGATTCCCGGCCGAGCGCGCCCTCGTGCGGCTCGAGGTCGTGGTCGAGGGCGCCGAGCGTCAGGACGTGCGCGACCGCGCCGTGGCGCTGCAGGAGCCGTTGCGCTCCCAGCTCGCCGAGCTCGTGAGCCTCGGTGCCGTGCGGACGTGGTCGAGCGACCAGGTGCGGGTGTTCAGCCGGCACCCGTGGGTCGACGACCGTCGCTCCGACGACCTGGTGCACAGCGCCCAGGTGCAGGTGCTCGCCGAGTTCGTCGACTTCGAGCGGCTCAGCGGCTTCGTCGACCACTGGTCGGGCCAGGCCGGGGTCGAGGTCCAGGGCCTCGAGTGGGACCTCGGGGTCAAGAGCCGACGGGTCCACGAGGCCGAGGTGCGCAAGGCGGCGGTCGACGACGCCGTCACCAAGGCCCAGTCCTACGCCGACGCAGTGAGACGGGGCCGGGTGACCGCGCTCGAGCTGGCCGACCCCGGCATGCTCGACCGGCCCGGTGATCCCGGGCACGGCGAGCCCCGTGCCTTCGCCTTGGCCTCGGCCGACGCAGGCGGTGCCACCCTCGACCTCGTGCCGGCCGACATCGTGATCCGCGTGGAGGTCGACGCCCGCTTCCAGGCGGAGTGATCTCCCCGCTCGGCTCGGCGTGCACCTACGCTGACCTGCGCAAACATCCCGTCCGGGTGTGACGGGGCTCCTGGCCCCGAAGCCATACCGGGAGTACGGTGGAGGCATGTCCCTGCGTTCGTTGGCACGTCGCCTGCGCGACCTGCTCCTGCCCGGCGGCTCGTCGTCGACCGCTGACGAGACCACCCGGACCCGTCCGCTGCCACCGGTCGTGGCGGTCGCCGAACGAGCGAGGAACGTGCTTCCGCTCGGCTCCCGTCCCATGCGCGTGGTCTACGACGAGGCCGTGGTGCACGAGTCGGTCAGCCTCAAGAGCCGGTTCCTGGGCCGCACCGCACGGCTCGTCTTCAAGCCGCTCCTGCGGCTGGCACCGCTCAACGACCGCACCCTCACCACCCTGCGCTCCCTCGACCGGCTGTCGGCCCGCGGCCCGCGCTCGCGCTACGTGGAGCCGGTCTCGTTCGAGCTGGGTGGCGTGCACGTGGAGTCCATGACGCACCGCTACGGGCCCGAGAGCGAGATGACCGTGCTCTACCTGCACGGCGGCGGGTTCTTCTCGTGTGGGATCGAGACCCACCGACGGATCTGCGAGCGGCTCGCGCTCTACACCGGCGCCACGGTGATCTCCGTCGAGTACGTGCAGCTGCCCGAGGGGTCGGTGGCCGACTCGGTGAACGACGCCATCACCGCCTACGAGGCGCTCGTGGAGATGAGCGACCGCCCCGACAAGATCGTCGTCGCGGGCGACTCCGCCGGCGGCTACCTGACCATGAAGATCGCCGAGCTGGCCCACCGCCGCGGTCTGCCGGCTCCCGCGGCGTTGCTCACCTTCTCGCCGCTGCTGAGCCTCGACCCCGACCGCATCGACAAGGAGGGCGTCGCCCGGGTCTCGCGCGTGCGCGACGCCTACCTGCCGGTCGGGCGCGTGGCGCTCATCCGCAAGCGTTGGGTCCCCGAGGGCGCGGTCATCGAGGGCGAGGTGTCGCCGCTCGACGCCGTCGAGCACATCAGCTCGCCGAGCTTCTTCGTGGCCGTCGAGGACGAGATGCTGCGGCCCGAGGTGGAGGCCATGGCGCTCATGCTCGCCGAGCGCGGCGTCGAGGTCGAGACGCACCTGTGGCGCGGCCAGGTGCACGCGTTCCCGGTCCTGGCGGACACCCTGCCGGAGAGCCGGCAGGCCCTGCGGCTCGCCGCCGACTTCGCCCGGCGTGCGGTCGGGGAGGCCTCGACCACCGAGCACGAGGCCGATCCGACCCAGCACGACGACCCGCAGCACGAGGAGTCCATCTCCGGCGAGGTCGTCGAGGAGCAGTCGGCACCGCAGGACGACGTGATCGAGGGTGAGCTCGTGGGGGAGGGTCGGCGTCGCTGGTTCTTCCAGGCCGGCTGACGGGTCGTCGTGGGGCACCACGTCTGGGACGATGGCGCCGTGAGACCCCGATGGCTGCAGGCGGCGATCATGCTGCTGCCGCTCGTGTCGCTGGCGCGGGGCATCGACCTGCTGAGCCTCGTGGTGCTGCTGGCCGTGGCGGCCTATCTCGGCACCCGCCGGCAGGCGTCGTGGACCGACGCGGTGGGCCGCGCGATCGACCTCTCCCTGGCGGGGCTCGTCGTCGTGGCGCTGGTCGTCCTGACGATCAACGTGCTGCCGCGTGACCTGCACGAGGCCGTCACGGTGACGTTGACCGGCGCGTGGGCCGCGACGGTGGTGGTGTGCGCGGGTCTCGCCCTCACCACGGCGGACCGTCCGCGCTGGACCCCGCTCCTGCACCGCGTGACCGTGCTGAAGGACCGACCCGGCACCTAGGACACGCGCCGAGGAAGCTCAGTCCTCGTCGCGCGCGGCATTCTCCGCCTCCGAGCGCAGGATGCAGAACTCGTTGCCCTCCGGGTCGGCCAGCACCACCCAGCCCGTCCCGGGGCCGTACTTGCCCCGCAGGTCGGCGACCTGGGTCGCGCCGATCGAGACCAGCCGGGCGACCTCGTCGGCCTGCGTCCCCGACCGGGGTCGCAGGTCGAGGTGGATCCGGTTCTTCACGGCCTTGGCCTCGGGCACCTCGATGAACAGCAGGTGGTGGCCTGATCCCGGGTCGAGGATCATGCACTCCTCGTGGCCGGGCTCGTTGGGGTCGCCCTCGACGTCGACGTAGCCGAGGACCTGCTTCCAGAACTCGCTGAGCGCATNCCCCCGTCTCCTGTCCAGCCCGTGCGTGCCGGTGCTACTTCTTCTCGGTGAACGCGACGGCGAGCGAGAAGCCGCGGTACCCGTCGTCGGGGCGCGTGCCGCTGATGCCGACCGCCTCGATGTTGCGCAGGCCCGTGAACACCTCGTCCTCGGCCAGGTCGGGCTCGGCGTTCTCGACGGTGTCGAGGATGGTGCTCACGTCGACGAACAGGCCGCCGCCCTTCGCGTCCTCGTCGATGACCGAGGAGAACCGGTCGGAGCCGCCGAGGCCACCGTCCTTCACGAGCGACTCGGCGACCTCGGGCGACGTGGCCAGCGAGACCGCGTCGTCGCCGTCGGCCGTGGCGATCTCGACGCCGGCCAGCTTCTGGACGGTCGCCACGAGGCGCCCGGCCAGGTCGGAGGCCTTGGCCTCGTCGCCCTCCATGACCAGCCCGGTGCTCACCTCGGACGGGTCGGACGGACCCTGGGCGCTCGCGAGGGTCTCCAGACCCTCGGACCCGACGTACACGGTGAACGCGTCACCGAGCAGGGTCACGAGGTCCTCGGGCAGCGTCACGTCGAGCGTCTGCTCGATCTCGGCCAGCGTGTCCTCGACGTCGGGGGCCTGCGAGCCGCCGAGGCCGCCGCCGGACGACTGCTGCTCGAGCTGGTCGAGGTACTCCTGCTGGTAGCCCTCGGGGTCGGCCGCATAGGCGTCCGCGTCGAACTCCACCGGCGGTCCGACCGGTCCGGCGGCGGCACCGCCGGACAGGCCGGGCACGAAGCCGAGCGCCGGGCCGAGCTCGAGCAGGTCCTGCACGCCCGACTTCAGCTCGTCCCAGTTCTCCTCCACGGCCTTGCCGCCGCCGGGGACGGTCAGACCCACCACGGTGTCCTCGGGCAGGGCGCCCAGACCGCGGATCTCGGGGACCTCGCTCGGCTCGTCGCCCTGTCGGGCGACGGCGTCGAAGTGCAGCGAGGTGGACGACGCGCTCAGCGCGAACGCCACGCTGCTCACCTCGTCGGTGATCTGGTCGAGCTCGGCCGCGTCGCCGCCGAGCTCCTCGTCGATGCCCGCCGTCTTCGCGGCCTCGACACCACTCTTCACGTCGACCCAGCCGGACATCACGCCCTGTTCGTCGAGCGCGTCCTGCGCGGCGGTGAACTGCTCGACGTCGGCGAGCGGCTTCTTCTCCGCGGCCTTCACGGCGGCGGTGGCGCTCTTCTGGGAGGGCGTGACGATCGCGTAGCCGTCGAGGAAGCCGATGCCGTAATCCTCGTCGTTGCACGCGAAGAGCTTGGCGATGCCCTTCTTCGCAGCGTCCTCGTCGCTGACCTGCACGGCGATGCGGATGACCTCCTCCTCGTCCTCGAAGTTGGAGCCGATGCCGAGGCCGATGCGCTCACCGAGCCACGGCTCGACGTCGCGGTCGTAGTCGACGTCCTTGCAGTCGCCGAGCGCGTCCTCGAGCACCAGCTTGCGCAGGTCGTCGTCCTCGTCCTCGATGCCCAGCTCCTTCGACAGGTCCGGCACGCGCTTGGCCAGGCGGAAGAGGTCCACCTTCTGGCTGGCGGACGGGTCGAGGTCGAGCCGCACGTAGGCGACGGTGTCGGCGGGCAGCACGTCGTGGGGCTGGGTGCCGCCGCCGGAGAGCTGCGTGAAGGCGTAGGCGCCGCCACCGATCGCGGCCACGGCCAGGGCACCGGCGATGCCGAACCCGATCTTCTTGCCGGCGCCGCCGGACCCGGCTGCCGCGCCCTCGGTCCCGGTCGCCGCGGGCTGCACGACGGTGGCGTCGGCGGCACCGTCCCCAGGCGGTGTGGGCTGCGCCGTGGGCTGGGGGCTGGTGGGGGTGTCGTCGCTCATGGGGGTCCTCCAGGGGGATGTGTGCCGTCGAAGGCTATCGACGGCGCGCCGCCCGGGTCCTGGGCCCTTGGACCTGTTCCTGGGCGTGCGTCCCAGGACTGCGTCACACCCGAGGAACTAACAAACAGACTTGACTGTTTGTTGTGGTGCGGCGCAGGATGTCCTGGTGACCACGACCCGCACCCCGCAGGCCGAGCGGACCGCCGCCATGCGGCTTCGGCTCATGGAGGCCACGGTCGACTCGCTCGTGGAGCTCGGCTGGGCCGGCACCTCGACGACGGTCGTCTCCCAGCGCGCCGGGGTGAGCCGGGGTGCGCAGCTGCACCACTTCCCGAGCAAGCAGGCCCTCGTGGTCGGCGCCGTGGAGCACCTGACCGAGCGCCGCCGGCACGCCATGGCCGACGCGGTGCGTGCCCTGCCCGACGTCGGCCGCACCCGGGCCGTGCTCGACGTGCTGGCCGAGCAGTTCACGTCGCCGGTGTTCTTCGCCGCACTCGAGCTGTGGGTGGCCGCCCGCACCGACGCCGAGCTGCGCGGAGCCGTCGGCCCGCTGGAGCGCCGCGTCGGCCGCGAGACCCACGCCTACGCCGTCGACCTGCTCGGCGTCGACGAGGACCGCGGCAGCAACCGGGCCCTCGTCCAGGCCACGCTCGACCTGCTGCGCGGCCTCGGCCTCGCCGGGACCCTCACCGACGACAGCCGACGTCGAGCCGCCGTGCTCGACGCCTGGGCCGTCACCCTCGACGCCGGACTGGAGCGCTGACATGCCGCCGACCGAACCCGACGACCGGCTCGCCGCCGTCCTGACCGACCTCGCGGCCGAGAGCGACCAGCTCGACGGCTGGGTCGCCGACCTGCCGGTCCAGGAGTGGGGCGCCGTCACCACGCCCGAGGGATGGACGGTGGCGCACCAGGTGGGACACCTGGCCTGGACGGACCAGGCCTCGCTCGCGGCCCTCACCGACCCCGAGGCCTTCGGTGCGGGGATGAAGGCTGCGGCCGAGAACCCCAGCGGCTTCGTCGACGACGGCGCGAACAGCTGGGCCGCCAAGCCCGTCCCGACGCTGATCGACGAGTGGCGCGACGGTCGGCGCCGTCTGGCCGAGGCACTGCGCGCCGTGCCCGCCGGCGAGAAGGTGCCGTGGTTCGGCCCGCCCATGAGCCCCACGTCGATGGCCACGGCTCGCGTGATGGAGACGTGGGCCCACGCGCACGACGTGGCCGAGGCGCTCGGCGTCGACGTCCCGCGCACCGACCGCGTGCGTCACGTGTGCCACATCGGCGTGCGCACCCGCGGCTTCGCCCACCTGATGCGGGGCGAGGAGCTGCCGACGTCGGACGTGCGGGTGGAGCTGGTCGCGCCCGGCGGCGACACGTGGACCTGGGGTCCCGAGGACGCCGAGCAGCGGGTGACCGGCGACGCGTGGGACTTCGCGCTGCTCGCCACCCGTCGTCGGCACCGTGACGACGTGGACGTGCGTGCCGAGGGCGCGGACGCCGACCACTGGCTCGACATCGTGCAGGCGTTCGCCGGGCTGCCCGGCAACGACCCCCGACCTCTGGCCGAGCGGGGCAGCGACGGCGGGGACGCATGACCCTCGACCGGCCGGCCCGGATCGGCAACTGCTCCGGCTACTACGGCGACCGGCTGTCCGCCTTCCGCGAGATGCTCGAGGGAGGCGACCTGGACTACCTCACCGGCGACTACCTGGCCGAGCTGACGATGCTGATCCTCGGCAAGGACCAGATGAAGGACCCGTCCACCGGGTACGCCAAGACCTTCGTGCGCCAGCTCGAGGACGGTCTCGCGCTCGCGCTCGAGAAGGGCGTCAAGGTCGTCACGAACGCCGGCGGGCTCAACCCGGCGGGGCTCGCCGAGCGGATCCGCGAGATCGCGACGGCCCAGGGGCTCGACGTGCACGTGGCCCACGTGGAGGGCGATGACCTCAAGGCCCGCGCGGCCGAGCTGGACCTGCCCGGTGACGCGCTCACCGTCAACGCCTACCTCGGTGCGTTCGGCATCGCCGCCGCGCTCGAGGCCGGTGCCGACGTCGTGGTCACCGGTCGCGTCACCGACGCCTCGGTGGTGATGGGCCCGGCGATCCACGCCCACGGGTGGGGCCGCGACGACCTCGACGCCCTCGCGGGCGCGCTCGTGGCGGGTCACGTCATCGAGTGCGGCACGCAGGCCACGGGTGGCAACTTCAGCGGGTTCCGCAGCCTCGACACGTCCGCGCCGCTGGGGTTCCCGATCGCCGAGGTCGCCGCCGACGGCAGCAGCGTCGTCACCAAGCACGCCGGCGTCGAGGGGCGGGGGGTCGAGGGGCGCGAGGTCGGTGGTGCGGTCACCGTCGACACCGTCACCGCCCAGCTGGTCTACGAGATCCAGGGCCCGGCGTACCTCAACCCCGACGTCGTCGCGCACCTCGACACCGTCGAGCTGACGCAGGACGGCCCCGACCGCGTGCGCATCGCGGGCGTGCGCGGCACGCCCCCGCCGGCCACCACCAAGGTCTGCCTCAACCTGATCGGTGGCTTCCGCAACAGCGTGGAGCTGCTGCTCACCGGGCTCGACATCGAGGCGAAGGCCGCCTGGGTGCGCCGCCAGGTCACCGACGCGCTGCAGTCCGACCCGCCCGACGCGCTGGTGTGGACGCTCGACCGCACCGACGTGTTCGACCCGCCCACCCAGGCCGCGGCCACCTCGTTGCTGCGCTGCGTGGCCAAGAGCACCCGGCCCGAGCCGGTGGGTCGCACGTTCAGCGACGCGTTCGTGAACGTGGCCCTGGCGTCGTACCCCGGCTTCACCCTGACCGCCCCGCCCGGCCGCGGCGCGCCCTTCGGCGTCTACCGCCCGGCCTACGTGCCGCAGTCCGAGGTGCCCCACGTGGTCGTGCACCCGGACGGGACGCGTGAGGAGATCGCCCCGCCGACCGGCACGGCCGATCCCGAGCAGGGCTCGTCCACCCGACCCGCTCCGGCGCCCGACCTCGGCGACACCCGCGCCGTCCCGCTCGGCGAGCTCGTGCACGCGCGCTCGGGTGACAAGGGTGGCGACGCGAACGTCGGGCTGTGGGTCCCCGCGGAGCACCCCCGACGTGACGACGCCGTGGCGTGGCTGCTCGGCGTCGTGAACCCCGGTTGGGTCCAGGCGATGCTGCCCGAGGCCGCCGACCTCGACGTCGACGTGCACCCGCTGCCCAACCTCGGCGGCGTGAACATCGTGATCCACGGGTTGCTGGGGGAGGGCGTGTCGTCGTCGACCCGGCTCGACCCCCAGGCGAAGGCCCTCGGCGAGTGGCTGCGCGCCCGCGTGACCGCCGTCCCCTTGACCCTCCTCGAAGGAGCCCGACCATGACGGACCTGTGGACGACCCCGGAGCGCCAGGCGCTGCGCACGGCCGTCGAGCAGTTCACCCGGCGCGAGATCGTGCCGCACCTGCCCCAGTGGGAGGACGACGGGCAGCTCCCGCGCGAGCTGCACGCCGCCACCGCGAAGGCCGGCTTCCTCGCGGTCGGCTACGCCGAGGAGGTCGGTGGCGCGGGCGGCGACTCGTTCGACGCGTGCATCGTCACCGAGGCCATGCTGGCCGCGGGCGGCTCGACCGGTCTGCAGGCCAGCCTGTTCACCCACTCCATCGCGGTGCCGCACATCATCGACGCCGGTGACCCAGCGCTGATCGACGCCTACGTCCGGCCGACGCTGGCCGGGGAGAAGATCGGCTCGCTCGGGGTGACCGAGCCGAGCGGCGGGTCCGACGTCGCGAACATCCGCACCCGCGCCGTGCGCGACGGCGACCACTACGTCGTCAACGGCGCCAAGACGTTCATCACGTCGGGCGTCCGGGCCGACTTCGTCACCACCGCGGTCCGCACCGGTGGTGAGGGGCACGCCGGGATCTCGCTGCTCGTCATCGACAAGGACACGCCCGGCTTCACCGTGAGCAAGAGCCTGCGGAAGATGGGCTGGCACTGCTCCGACACCGCCGAGCTGGCCTTCGAGGACGTGCGCGTCCCCGTCGAGAACCTGGTCGGCGAGGAGAACGGCGGCTTCTACCTCGTCATGCAGCAGTTCGTGGGCGAGCGGCTCGGGCTGGCCGTGCAGGCGTACGGCACGGCGCAGCGCGCGCTCGACCTCGCCGTGGCGTACGCCCGTGAGCGCGACACGTTCGGCAAGCCGCTCATCGCCCGTCAGGTGATCCGCCACAAGCTCGTCGAGATGCACGCCCGCACCGCGGCCGCGCGTGCTCTCACCCGGCAGGCGCTCGAGCGCTCGCTCGAGACGCCGAAGACCGACCCGTCGCTCATCCTCGACGCCGTCACCGCCAAGAACGTCTCGGTGGCCGCCGTCGAGCACGTGGTGCACGAGGCCGTGCAGATCTTCGGCGGCATGGGCTACATGCGTGAGTCCGAGATCGACCGCCACTACCGCGACGCCCGCATCCTCGGCATCGGCGGCGGCGCCACCGAGGTCATGAAGGACCTGTCCGCGAAGCTCCTGGGCTACTGAGAGGCCTGCTGTGAAGACCACGATCGACCCGACGACGGCGACGTTCGCCGACAACCGCGCCCAGATGCTGGAGCGTGTCGCCGACCTGGGCGAGCAGCACGCCAAGGCGCTCGCCGGCGGCGGGGAGAAGTACGTCGAGCGCCACCACACCCGTGGCAAGCTCACCGCCCGCGAGCGGATCGAGCTGCTGCTCGACGCCGACACCCCGTTCCTCGAGCTGGGCGCTCTCGCCGGCTGGGGCACCGACTTCACCGTCGGCGGCTCGATCGTCACCGGCATCGGCGTCGTCGAGGGCGTCGAGTGCATGATCGTCGCCAACGACCCGACCGTGAAGGGCGGTTCGTCGAACCCGGNNCCTGCCGACGCAGAAGGACATCTTCATCCCTGGTGGCGCGAGCTTCCGCAACATCACCCGCGCCAGCGAGGACCGGCGGCCCACCGTGGCCCTCGTGTTCGGCAACTCGACCGCCGGTGGCGCCTACATCCCCGGCATGAGCGACTACGTGGTCATGGTCGACGGTGGAGCGAAGGTGTTCCTCGGCGGTCCGCCGCTGGTGAAGATGGCCACGGGCGAGGAGTCCGACGACGAGTCCCTCGGCGGTGCCTCGATGCACGCGAAGACGTCGGGGCTGGCCGACTACCTGGCCGTCGACGAGCACGACGCGATCCGCCTCGGCCGCCAGATCGTGCGGCGGCTCAACTGGCGCAAGAAGGGCTCGGACCCCCGCACCGACTACGCCGAGCCCGTGCTCGACGCCGAGGAGCTGCTGGGCATCGTGCCGACCGACCTCAAGGTCCCGTTCGACCCGCGCGAGGTCATCGCCCGCCTCGTCGACGGAAGCGAGTTCGACGAGTTCAAGCCGCTGTACGGCTCGAGCCTGGTCACCGGGTACGCGCAGCTGCACGGCTACCCGATCGGCATCCTGGCCAACGCCCAGGGCGTGCTCTTCAGCGCCGAGGCGCAGAAGGCCGCGCAGTTCATCCAGCTGGCCAACCAGACCGACACGCCGCTGCTCTTCCTGCACAACACCACCGGCTACATGGTGGGTGCGGAGTACGAGCAGGGCGGCATCATCAAGCACGGCGCGCAGATGATCAACGCCGTCTCCAACTCCAAGGTCCCGCACCTGTCGGTCGTCATGGGGGCCTCGTACGGCGCCGGCCACTACGGCATGAGCGGCCGCGCCTACGACCCGCGGTTCATGTTCAGCTGGGTCGGTGCGAAGTCGGCCGTCATGGGTCCGGCGCAGCTGGCCGGCGTCATGGAGATCGTGGCGCGCCAGTCGGCCGAGTCCAAGGGTCAGGTGTTCGACGCCGAGGGGTTCCAGGGTGTCAAGGACTACGTCGAGCAGCAGATCGAGGAGCAGTCCCTCGCCTACTTCACGTCGGGCATGGGCTACGACGACGGCGTGATCGATCCCCGCGACACCCGCGCGATCCTCGGCATCTGCCTGTCCGCGATCCACACCGCACCCGTCGAGGGCGCCCGCGGCTACGGGGTGTTCAGGCTTTGAGCACGAGCGAGCAGCACAGGAGTCCTTCCATGATCCGTTCCGTCCTGGTGGCCAACCGAGGGGAGATCGCGCGCCGGGTGTTCCGCACCTGCCGTGACCTCGGCATCCGCACCGTCGCCGTGCACTCCGACGCCGACGCCTCCGCGCCGTTCGTGGCCGAGGCCGACGTGGCGGTGCACCTGGTGGGCAACAGCCCGACGG
>NZ_LMMY01000009.1:621241-639509 GCF_001422865.1 Aeromicrobium sp. Leaf272 | reverse complement strand
CCTGGTCTGGATCGGCCCCACGCCGGAGTCCATCGACGCGATGGGCAGCAAGATCCGCGCCAAGGAGATCATGGCCGAGGCGGGCGTGCCGATCCTCAGCATCGAGCCCGAGACCGCCCAGCCCGGCGACTTCCCGCTGCTGGTGAAGGCGTCGGCCGGTGGTGGTGGACGCGGCATGCGCGTGGTCGAGCGCGCCGAGGACCTCGAGGGCGAGCTGACGGCCGCCGCGGCCGAGGCGGCGTCGGCATTCGGCGACGACACCGTGTTCGTCGAGCCGTACCTGCCGACGGCGCGCCACGTGGAGGTGCAGGTGCTGGCCGACACGCACGGCACCACCTGGATCCTCGGCGACCGCGACTGCTCGATCCAGCGCCGGCACCAGAAGGTCGTGGAGGAGGCGCCCGCGCCGAACCTCAGCGACGCCGTCCGCCGCACCCTGCACACCGCGGCTCGCAACGCCGCCGAGGCGGTGGGCTACGTCGGCGCCGGCACCGTGGAGTTCCTCGTGTCCGACGGCCACGCCGACGACGGACGCGTCTTCTTCCTGGAGATGAACACCCGCCTGCAGGTCGAGCACCCCGTCACCGAGGAGGTGTTCGGCATCGACCTCGTCGCGCTGCAGCTGTCGGTCGCCGAGGGTCACGCGCTGCCGACCGACGAGCCGACCGGACCCACCGGCCACGCGATCGAGGTGCGCCTCTACGCCGAGGACGCCGGCGACGACTGGGCTCCCCAGACCGGCACCCTGCGCACCTTCGAGGTGCCCAGCGGGCCGGGTCTGCGCACGGACTCGGCGGTGGAGTCCGGCTCGGTCGTCACGCACTTCTACGACGCGATGATCGCCAAGGTGGTCGCCCACGGCGACGACCGTACCCAGGCGGTCCGACGTCTCGACGACGCCCTGCGCCGCACGCGCGTGCACGGGCTCACCACCAACGTGGGTCTGCTGCGCGGCGTCCTGGCCGACGAGGAGTTCGTCGCCGGCCGGGTGCACACCGCCCTGCTCGCCGAGCGGATCGCCGACTGGACGAAGCCCCTCCTCGACGACGCCGCGGTGCAGCGAGCAGCCCTCGCGGCCGCGCTCGCGCAGGCCCGCACCGCGTCGACGTCCTCACCCGTGCTGGGCCGCATCCCCACCGCGTTCCGCAACGTGCCCAGCCAGCCGCGGCGCCGCTCGCTGCTGCTCGGGACCGAGGAGCTCACGGTCGAGTACCGCGCCGAGGGTGGGCGGCTCGTCAGCGACGTCGCCACCGTGCTGGACGTGTCCACGGCCCCGGCGGAGGTGCCGGGCCGTGGGCGGCAGGCGGCACACGTCGTGCTCGAGACGGACGGCGTCGTGGAGACCTACCGCGTCACCGTGGCCGACGAGACCGTCGACGTGGACGGGCCCGCCGGGTCGTTGTCGTTCGACGTCGTCCCCACGTTCGTCGACCCGGCCGACGTCGTCGCCGAGGGCTCGCTCCTCGCCCCGATGCCGGCCAGCGTCGTGCAGGTCGGCGTCGAGGCCGGCCAGCAGGTCACGAAGGGCGACGTCGTGGTCGTCCTCGAGGCCATGAAGATGCAGCACACCATCACCGCGCCCGTCGACGGCGTGGTGACCGAGCTCGCCGTCACGGCGGGCCAGCAGGTCGAGTCCGGTGCGGTCCTCGCCGTCATCGAAACCATCGAAGGGAACCTCTCATGAGCCAGTTCACCGAGACCCAGGAGCGCCAGGAGCTGCGCAAGGCCGTCGCGTCCCTGGGCGCCAAGTACGGCGAGAAGTACTTCCACGAGACCGCGGCGGAGGGACGCAAGACGACCGAGCTGTGGGCCGAGGCCGGCAGGAACGGCTACCTCGGCGTCTCGATCCCCGAGGAGTTCGGCGGTGGTGGCGGCGACATCGGCGACCTCGCGGCCGTGTGCGAGGAGCTGGCCACGGCCGGCTGCCCGCTGCTGCTCATGGTGGTCAGNCCCGGCCTGGCCGACGGCACCGCCACGTACGCCTTCTCCATCACCGAGCCCGACGCCGGCTCCAACTCCCACAACATCGTCACGAACGCCCGGAAGGACGACGACGGCACGTGGGTGCTCAACGGCACCAAGACCTACATCTCCGGCGTCGACGAGGCCAGCCACCTGCTGGTCGTCGCCCGCTACTCCGACGCCCGCACCGGCAAGCTCAAGCCCGCGCTGTTCATGGTGCCCACGGACGCCGAGGGCTTCACGAAGCAGCAGATCGAGATGGGCGTCGTGAGCCCGGAGAAGCAGTTCACGCTGTTCTTCGACGACGTGCGCGTGCCCGCCGATGCCTTGGTCGGCGACGAGGACGCCGGTCTGGAGCAGCTCTTCGCGGGTCTCAACCCCGAGCGGATCATGGCGGCGTCGATGGCCACCGGCACGGCCCGCTGGGCGATCCGCAAGGCCGTGGCCTACGCCAAGGAGCGCGAGGTGTGGGGCAAGCCGATCGGCGCCCACCAGGCCATCAGCCACCCGCTCGCCCGCCTGCACATCGACGTCGAGATGGCGCGTCTGCTCACCCAGAAGGCTGCCGCGCTCTACGCCGCCGGCGACCTGATGGGTGCCGGGGAGGCCGCCAACATGGCGAAGGTGGCCGCCGGCGAGGCCGCGGCGAAGGCCGTCGACCAGGCCATCCAGACGCACGGAGGCAACGGCCTGGCGCTCGAGTACGGCCTCGTGCAGGCCGTCGCCTCGTCGCGGCTCAGCAACATCGCCCCCGTGTCGAAGGAGATGGCGCTCAACTTCGTGGCCCAGTTCTCCCTGGGCCTGCCCAAGTCCTACTGAGAGGAGCGGTCATGGCAGAGCTGGTGCACCTGGAGGTGGCCGACGCGGTCGCCACGGTCACGCTCGACAGCGAGCACAACCGCAACGCGCTCAGCCGGCAGCTGGTCACCGAGCTGGCCGACCGGCTCGAGCGCGCCGACGCCGACCCGGCGGTCCGGGCGATCCGGGTCCGGTCCGCGCACCGTGTGTTCTGCTCGGGGGCCGACCTCTCGGAGGCCGCGAGCGGCGGCATGGAGGAGGGCGCGCGGGCCATCGTCGCCCTGCAGCGCCAGATCGCGACCGCCGGGACGCCGGTCGTGGTCGAGCTGGCCGGCCCGGTGCGGGCCGGGGGCCTCGGCATCGTGGGAGCAGCCGACGTGGTCGTCGCGGCGGAGTCGGTCACCTTCGCCCTCACGGAGGTCCGGCTGGCGCTGGCGCCCGCGGTCATCTCGCTCACGCTGCTCGAGCGCTTCTCCGACCGGGCCGCGGCCGAGCTGTTCCTCACCGGTCGCACCTTCGGCGCCCAGGAGGCGCAGGCCGCCGGCCTGGTCACCCGGGCCGTGCCCGACGCCGACCTCGCCGACGCGGTCGGGTCGGTCCTGGCCGACCTGGTGCAGGGCTACCCGCAGGGGCTGCGCGAGACCAAGCGGCTGCTGAACCACGACCTCGTGGCGCGCATCGACGCGCTCGGTGCCGACGTGGCCGCGCAGTCCGCGCGCCTGTTCGGCAGCGACGAGGCCCGCGAGGCGATGACGGCCTTCCTGCAGCGCAAGCGCTGAGCCTGCGCCGCGGTGGGTGACGTTTCGGCCAACACCTGCGGGCTGAGGGAATGCCTGGGCGCCCAGGTCGTTAGGATGGGTAGTTCGCAGAAAGACCCACGAGAGCCGAGGAAAGCGTGTCCTCCGAGCAGCAGGCCGCCGCCGAGATCGCGGCGGAGCAGGCGTACGTCGACGTCGTGTACGGCCGTCTCGACGAGTCGACGAAGGTGGCCCAGTCACTCGTCACCGAGGGCTTCGCGCGTGGCCACGTCGGCAACGAGGGCGGCCTCGTCGAGCGTGACGCGATGGTCTTCCAGGCCACGCGCCGGCTGACGGCGCTCAACGCCGCCCACGACGGTCTCGTGTTCGGCCGGCTCGACCTGCTCGACGGGGAGGCGCGCTACATCGGCCGCATCGGCGTGCGCGACGCCGACCGCGAGATCCTGCTCATCGACTGGCGCGCCCCTGCGGCGGCGCTGTTCTACCAGGCCACCGCGCAGGAGCCGTCCGGCGTCGTGCGTCGCCGGGTGCTCCGCAGCTCGGGCAAGACCGTGGTGGGGGTCGAGGACGACCTGCTCGACGGCGACAACGCCCCCGACGACATGGTCGTGGTGGGCGAGGGCGCGCTGCTGGCCAGCCTCTCGCGCGCCCGCGACAGCACCATGCACTCCGTGGTCGCGACCATCCAGAAGGAGCAGGACGAGGCCATCCGGGCGCCCAGCCGCGGCGCCACGATCATCGGCGGCGGCCCGGGCACCGGCAAGACCGTCGTCGCGCTGCACCGCGCCGCCTACCTGCTGTACACCGACCGGCGACGCTTCGAGTCCGGCGGCGTGCTCGTCGTCGGGCCCTCGTCGGTGTTCATGAACTACATCGAGCGGGTGCTGCCGAGCCTCGGCGAGACGGCCGTCACGCTGCGCTCGCTCGGCGAGGTCGTCGACGGGCTTCGGGCGCTGCAGCACGACGAGCCCAAGGCCGCCGCCGCGAAGGGCTCGTCGCGCATGCTGCCGGTGCTGCGCCGGCTCGCCACGTCGCCCCAGCCGAGCGAGCCCACGTCGTTCCGCTACTTCTACAAGGACGACGTGCTCGTCCTCGACGCCAAGAAGCTGGCGAACATCCGGCGCGGGCTGCTGGCCAACCTGCCGCGCAACCGCGCCTACGCGAAGGCCCCGGCCGCCGTGGCGCGCGCCCTGTGGCAGCAGGTCGAGGGCGAGCGGGCGCTCGAGAAGGGCGAGGAGGGCTTCCTCGACACGCTCACGACCGACTACCGCTACGTCGACTTCGTGGAGGCCTGGTGGCCGCCCGTCGAGGCCGTCGAGCTGTGGCGCACCCTGCCCCGACGGGTGCGCGAGCTGGCCAACGGCGCCTTCTCGGCCGAGGAGCTCGACGCCATGGTCGCGTCGTGGCAGGCGGGCGTGCCGGCCATCGAGGACGTGCCGCTCATCGACGAGCTGCGCTACCTCGTGGGCGAGGTCCCGCCGGAGGACGACGACGACCATGACGTCCCGCGCCAGCTGATGAGCTTCGAGCGACGTGAGCGCGAGGTCGAGAACGAGCTGCGCTCCACCACCAGCATCGACGACGACGGGTACGCCCACGTGCTCGTCGACGAGGCCCAGGACCTGTCGCCCCTCCAGTGGCGCATGCTCGGACGTCGCGGTCGGTACGCCAGCTGGACGATCGTCGGCGACCCCGCCCAGTCGTCGTGGCCGCACCCCGAGGAAGCCGCGGCCGCCCGGTCCACCGCGCTGGAGGGCAAGCCCGAGCACCGGTTCCGGCTGTCGACCAACTACCGCAACTCCGCGGAGATCTACGAGCTCGCGGCCGACGTGGCCCAGGTCGCGATCCCCGGCGCCGACCTCGCCGAGGCGGTGCGCAAGACGGGGGAGGCGCCGCGTCACGAGTGGGTGGCCGACGCAGTGCTGCTCGACGCGACCGCCGCGGAGGTCGCCACGATGCTCGAGCGGGTCGAGGGCACGGTGGCGGTCGTGGCCGCCCGCGCCGACCTGCCCCGTCTGCGGGAGCGGCTCGCCGGCGAGCTCGCCGCACACGACCGGCTGCGGGTGCTCGACGGGCTCGACACCAAGGGCCTGGAGTTCGACGCCGTGGTGGTGGTCGAGCCCGACGCGATCGTCGCCGAGTCCGAGGCCGGCTGGCGCACCTTCTACGTCGTGCTGACTCGCGCCACCCAGCTGCTCACCACCGTCGGCACCACGCAGACCTGGCTCTCCCGCGTCTCCTGAGTCCCTCCGTCTCGGACACTTCCGGGGCGGTTCGGACCCCGACAGTGCCCCGGAACTGTCCGAAACGGATGGCCTAGGCCCGTGGGACCGGCACGTCCCTCCTAGGGTGGTGCCGTGCGAAGGATCCTGGTCGGAGTGGCCCTGCTGGCGGTGGCCGTGCTGGCCGGTCTCCCCGTCGCGTCCTCGACGTTCGTGCACAGCGAGCGGCACCTCACGATCGGCGCGCACCAGGCGGTGGTCAGCCCGGCGTTCGACGGGCACGCGACCCTCGACTTCGGGCCGCTGCTGCCGAAGGCCCGGGTCGACGTCGATGCACCCGTCGGCCTCGGTGTCGACATCCGCCTGGGCGACTCCGACGCCGTCGGCCTGGAGGAGCTGCTGCAGCGCGACGCCGCGATCGCGGCGCAGCCCCAGGGTGAGATCCGCGAGGTCACGGCAGCCGTGACCGACATGGCTGCCGAGGCGGCGCTGCGTGGCGTCGGTGTCGGCGTGCTGGCCGTCACCGTGGTGGTGCTGGCGTGGCGGGCGGTCGGCGAGGACCGACGTCGCCGGATCCGCCGCGAGGCCGTGCAGCCGTCGCGCGGCCAGGTGGCGGGTGCGGTCGCGACGTCGGTCGTGGTGGTCGGTTCCCTGGTGCTGGTGACCCTTCCCGAGCGCCAGGACGACGCTCCCGAGCAGACGTGGTCGAGCGTGCGCGAGATCTTCCCCCAGCTGCCGGCCGACCCGGTGCTCGACCGGCTCGAGCTGGCGCAGGGCAGCGCCACGACGAGCAGCCGGGCCCTCGTGGAGGGCGCGCTCTACCTCTACCAGGACTCCGTCAGCTTCTACGGCGCGCTGGAGGAGCAGGCCCAGCAGGTGAGCGTGCGCCGGCCCGAGGAGGGCGAGAAGACGGCCCTGGTCGTCACCGACCGGCACGACAACATCGGCATGGACCCGGTCGCGCGCCGCATCGCCGACCAGGCGCAGGCGGAGCTCCTCATCGACCTCGGCGACGACACGTCGCAGGGCGGGGAGTGGGAGAACTTCAGCATCAACTCCCTCGCCCGCGAGTTCGACGGCTTCGACGTCGTGGCCGTCGGCGGCAACCACGACGCCGACCCCACCGTCGAGCAGATGCGCAAGAACGGCTTCACCGTGCTCGACGCCGAGCCCGTCGAGGTCGGCGGGGTGCGCTTCCTGGGCGAGACCGACCCGCGCGGCACGAAGATCACCGGCTACACCGAGGACGCGGCCACCCGCGACTCCGCGCTGTCGGACCAGGACACCGCCCTGCGCGACGTGGCGTGCGAGGCCGACGAACGAGGCGAGCGGGTGGGCGTGCTCGCGGTGCACTCGTGGGCGTCGGCGAAGGAGGTGGCCGGCAGCGGCTGCGTCGACCTCGTGCTCACCGGCCACCTGCACTACCAGGTGGGGCCGAAGGCGATCGTCGGTCCGGACGGTGCCACGACCACACGCCTCACCACCGGCTCGACCGGGGGCGCGGTGCTGCCGATCGCGCTGGGCAGCAGCCTGCGCCGCGACGCCCAGGTCACGCTCGTCACCTTCGACGCCGACGGTGCGCCGGTCGGTCTGCAGGTCGTCACCTTCACGCCCGCCGGCGTGATCGACGTCGGCGACTACACGCCGCTGCCGCTCACGTCGGCTCCGACGCCGGCCGAGCCGGATCCCACGGAGGACCCGACTGCCGACGAGGAGGACCCGGAGGCGCCCGTCCAGCCGTGACCCGCGGTGGGCGCCGGGTGGTTGTCTGGAGGCGTGATCGCGCTCCCGCCGGACGTCCTGGCCTTCGCCGACCGCGGGCCGGAGTGGGCCACGTTCGTGGAGGCCCTGCCCCGGACCGTCGAGACGCTGCTGGCGGAGTGGACGGTGCGGCGCGACGGCGAGGCGATGCACGGTGAGTGCGCGCTCGTGCTGCCGGTGCGGACCGCCGACGGGGTCGAGGCCGTGCTCAAGGTCGGGTTCGTCGACGAGGAGACCCGGCACGAGCACCTGACGCTGTCGACCTGGGACGGCCGCGGTGCGGTGCGGATGCTCCGTGCCGACCTGGCCCGCGGGGCGCTCCTGCTGGAGCGCGCCGGCCCCGCCGCACTGTCGTCGCTCCCGGTGCTGGAGGCGTGCGAGGTGGTCGCCGGGCTCTACGGCACGTTGCACCGGCCCGCGCCGCGTCGGCTCGTCGCGCTGTCGTCGCTGGTCGCCCGCTGGACCGACGAGCTCGCCGCGGCGGAGGCCACGGTCCCGGCGCCGCGACGTCTCGTGCAGCAGGCCGTCTCGCTCGGGCGCGACCTCGCGGCCGACCCGGACACCGACGGCGTGGCGGTGCACACCGACCTGCACGACGCGAACGTCCTCGCCTCGCGTCGTGGAGCGCCGGCTGAGGCGGACCTGCGTGAACCATGGCTGGCGATCGACCCGAAGGGCATCAGCGGCGACCCGCACTACGAGCCGGCCCCATTGCTGTGGAACCGCTGGGACGAGGTGCTCGCGGCTCGCGACGTCCGGTTCGCGGTCCGTCGACGCTTCCACACCGTGGTCGACGCGGCGGGCCTCGACGAGGACCGGGCGCGCGACTGGGTCGTCGTCCGCATGATGCACAACGCACTCTGGGCGGTCCAGGACGCGCAGCGCCTCGGCCGACCGCTCACGACGGGGGACCGCGACTGGTCGACGACCTGCGTCACCGTGGCCAAGGCCGTCCAGGACTGACGGCTCGGCGCTGGCCTGGGTTCGCCGTCGCGTTGCCTCGGCTCGCGTAGGTGCCGGTCTCCAAGAGGCCTCGACCGGGCGGCCGGCGCCATGGTCGGCTGGGTTCTCGGACTGCGGCGGGTCGTGGGCGGTGGAGGTAGGTGGCGCGCGCTTCATGCGTCGGGAAGGTAGGTGGCGCGCGGATACACGCTCGCCTTCCGCGCCACACCTACCGCCGAGGCCCGGGAAGTGCGTGCCACCTACCGCCGCCCCTCCGTTCCTCTCGTCACCTACCGCCCACCCAGGCCGCAGGGCGAGGGCTCGAGCGACCGCGCCGCCAGCCGCCCGGTCGAGGCCCTCCGGGGCCGCACCCGGCGCGAGCCGCGGCTGCGCACCAGCAAGGTCGAGCCTCGCGCGGCCGCGCACCGGCAGGTCGAGACCTCCCGCAGGTCAGCTGCAGTGCTGCAGGAGCAGGTGCGCGTAGGCCCGGGCGCTGAGCACGACCTCGTCGATCGGCACGTACTCGTCGACCGCATGGGCGTGCTCGATGTGGCCGGGGCCGAACTGGACGGTGGGGATGCCGGCGGCGGCGTACTGGCGCAGGTCGGAGCCGTACGGGGCGCCCACGAACGGCGGCGCCTCGGCCCCGGCGGCCACCACGGCGTCACGCACCGAGTCGCCGAACGGATGGGCGTCGGGCAGCGAGCCGGCTGCGAACCGACCGCCGGGCCACGTGACCTGCGGCGGGTGCTCGCGCAGCCACGGGTCGTCAACGGAGGCGACGGCCGCCTCGAACGTGGCCATGGCGTCGACGAAGGACTCGCCGGGCATGACCCCGAACCGGCCCTCCGCGACGAGCAGGTCGGGCACGGTGCTGGCCCAGTCGCCGGCCTGCACGATGCCGACCGACAGAGGCCACGGGCGGTCGGTGAACGGTGCCGGCGGGTCGACGTTGCGCTCGGCATCGAGTCGGCGCAGCGCCGCGTGAACGCGCTCGAAGAGGTCGACGGCGCTGACGCCGTGCCCAGCGCGCGACCCGTGCGTGGCCCGGCCGCGCAGCTCGATCCGGAACGTGAGCGACCCGGCGTTGGCCGAGACGATCTGACCCGCCGTCGGCTCGGCGATGAGGCAGGCCAGACCCGTGTGGCCGCGGCGCAGCGTGGCGAAGGTGCCGATGCCGCCGTCCTCCTCGCCGACCACGACGTGCACGGCGAAGGGCTTGGTCAGGCGGTCGCCGACGGCACGCACGGCCGCGAGGATGGCGACCACGCCGCCCTTCATGTCACAGGTGCCGCGCCCGTACCAGCGGCCGTCGGCCTCCTGCAGGTACCAGGGATCGTGCGCGGTCCACCAGTCCGGGTCGCCCGGCGGCACGACGTCGACGTGGCCGTTGAGCACGAGGTTCGGGACGCCGGCGCCGTCAGTGCCGTCCGCCGCCCGGGGCCCGGCACCCGCGCCGAGGCCCACGCAGCCCCAGGCCTCGTCGCGCTCGACCTCCTCGCCCGGGTAGTCGGGGTCGGCGCGCAGCGCGGCCAGGTCGATCGGCCAGAGGTCGACGTCGAGCCCCAGTCCCTGCAGGGTCGCGGCGCACCAGCGCTGCACCGACGCCTCGGACTCGCTGCCGCCCACGCTGGGGTAGCTGACGAGCTGCGCGAGGTCGCGGCGGATCAGGTCGACGTCGATCTCGAAGGGCTCCACGTCGCACAGTCTGGCAAGGGTGACAGCCGTCCCCGCAGCCGAGGCACTACGCTGGCGCCATGATCGTCGTTCCCACCCCCTGGTGGCGCCTCCTCTAGAGGAGGCCTCGACGCGACCCACGCCCAGACCCCTCAGCCGAGCGGTCTGGGCGTTCTCCGTCCCGGCGTCGGCCGAGGCGACCCGAAGGACACACCATGACCCACCCGCTCGTCGGCGAGCTCCAGCAGCAGGCCGCGTTCGCGCTGATCCGTGTGCGCGACAGCGACACGGTGACCCTCCTCGGTGGCGCCTTCGAGGACGTCGAGGACCTGGCCGACGTGCCCCTGTCGGCCGGTGTCCCCGACCGGCTCGGCGGGGGTGCCGGGCCGCGGGCGGCTGGTGGCGGAGTGTGGGACCACCTGGTGCTGGTGCCGTTCCGACAGGCCCGTGAGCGCGGGTTCGCCGCGCACGACGACGGCACCCCCCTGCGCGTGGTGAGCGCCGACGTCCTCCACGAGGTCCCGCTGGCCGACCTGCTGCCGACGCTGCCAGACGGCGGCGTGCAGCTGGCCGACCGCGGCGGCTTCGAGACGTCCGACGCCGACTACGCCTCGATGGTGCGCCAGATCATCGACGACGAGATCGGCCGCGGCGAGGGTGCCAACCTGGTGATCGGGCGGCACTACCGGGCGAAGGTCGCCGACTGGGGCCACGACGCCGCGCTGGCCGTGTTCCGTCGGCTGCTCGAGCGCGAGCGCGGTGCGTTCTGGACGTTCTGCATCTTCANGCGGATGAACCCGATCAGCGGCACGTTCCGCACCAAGGGGCTCACGACCCACGCCGAGAAGACGTCGGCCCTGCTGGAGTTCCTGCGCGACGAGAAGGAGATCTACGAGCTCTTCATGGTCGTCGACGAGGAGCTCAAGATGATGTGCGACATCTGCCACGAGGGGGGTCTCGTGCTGGGGCCGTACCTCAAGCCGATGAGCCACCTCGTGCACACCGAGTACCTGCTCGCCGGTCGCACGGACCGTGACGTGCGCGCCGTGCTGCGCGACTCGATGTTCGCCGCCACGGTCACGGGCAGCCCCGTGGAGAACGCCTGCCGGCTCATCGAGCAGTACGAGGCGCACGGCCGCGGCTACTACGCGTCGGTGGCCGCCCTCGTGGGCCGCGACGCCGACGGGCTGCAGCGCGCCGACGCGCCCATCCTCATCCGCACGGCCGACGTCGACCTCGAGGGCAACCTGAAGGTCACCGCCGGGGCCACGCTCGTGCGCGACTCCGACCCCGACTACGAGACCGCCGAGACGTGGGCCAAGGCCTCGGGCGTGCTGAGCGCGTTCGGCCTGGTCGACGCGCCGGCCCCCGCCACGGGCGGCGCGCCCGACACGTTCGACGCGTTCACCCGGGAGGACGACGTGCTCATCGCCCTCGGCGAGCGCAACGCCCGGCTCAGCCAGTTCTGGCTGTCGGACCAGTCCGGTGCCGCGCCCGAGCCGTCGCTGCAGGGCCGCAGGGTCGTGGTGGTCGACGGCGAGGACGACTTCGTCAACATGCTGTCGCACGTGTTCGGCGTGCTGGGCATGAGCACCGACGTCGTGCGCCACGACGCCTACCGCGCCTGGGTCGAGGGCGGGCGTGCGCTCGACGAGTACGACCTCGTGGTCGTCGGTCCGGGCCCGGGCGACCCGCGCGACGTCGGCGACGCCAAGATCGCGGTCCTCGACGACGTGGTGGTCGACCTGCTCGCCTCGGAGCAGCCGTTCCTCGCGGTGTGCCTGGGTCACCAGGTGCTGAGCCGCAACCTCGGCCTCGACGTCGACTTCAAGGACATCGTCTTCCAGGGCACGCAGTCGCGGCTCGACGTGCTGGGCCGACCGGAGACGGTGGGCTTCTACAACACGTTCGTGGCCCGCGTCGGTGCGGCGGGCCTGCCCGCAGGCGTCTCCGTGGAGCGAGAAGAGGCGACCGGCGACATCCACCACGTGGCCGGTCCGCACTTCCACGGCATCCAGTTCCACGCCGAGTCGGTGCTGACCCAGCGCGGGTTCGCCATCCTCCGCGACCTGGTCCTCGACCTGCTCGGCTGAGCTGTCGGCGCGGGCGGGGGCGGGGGTCGCGCGGCTAGCTCTTCAGCTTGTTCAGCGCCGACGGCTCGTGGGCCGCCTTCGCGCCGGTCTTCTCGCTCTCGACGACGAGCTTCGGCTCGTCATCGCTCGCCTTCCACTGCCGGCCGTCGAGCTGGAAGTCCTTGGTCTTGCGCTCCACGACCTTGCCCTGCGTGCGGCCCTGCGGGCTGTCCCAGCTGACCCGGTCACCGACCTGGATGTTCTTCGTCATGACCTCAGGGTGCGATGATCAGCCCACGTGCGCACGTCGAGGACGCAGGCGGGTGACGGCCACGCCGGCCAGGCACAACGCGCCGCCCACGAACGCGAGGGGCGCCGGCACCTCGCCCAGGAGCGCCCACGAGATGAGCGTCGCGACGGCCGGCACGAGGTAGGTCGTCGACGCGACCGAGCCGGTACCGAGCCGGCGCAGCGCGTACGACCACGTCGTGAACCCGATGGCGGTGGGGAAGACCCCCAGGTAGACGAGCCACGCCACGTCACCGCTCGACGCCGACCCCAGCTGGTCCACGAGGCCCGGCGCGAACGGCAGGCAGACCACGGCGACGATGGTGCACGCCATCCACACCGACATGGCCGGAGCGACGGTCCGCAGCGTCGGCTTCTGGGTGAGGGCGCCGACGGCGTAGAGCACCGCGGCGGCGACGCACAGCAGCACACCGGTGGCGCTGGCCGTCTCGACCGCCGTGTCGTGACGCGTGCTGGTGGCGATGAGCACCACGCCGGCGAAGGCGATCGCCATGCCGATCACGAGCGGACGTGGGAATCCCTCCTTGAGCACGATCCCGGCGAGCAGCGCGATGAGGATCGGCCCGATGTTCACGACGAGCGCGGCGGTGCCGGCGTCGAGGTAGGTCTCCCCTGCGTTGAGGGCCACGTTGTAGGCACCGAACCACAGCACGCCGTAGACGACGACCAGTCCGAGGGTGCGTCCGCGCGGCAGGCGGTGACGCCACGGCCGGGCGATCACCACGAGCGCGAGCGCTCCCACGAGCAGCCGACCGAGGCTCAGCGGACCGGGCTCGAAGACGTCGGCCACGGCGCGGATGCCGACGAACGCCGACGCCCACAGCACCACGGTGACGGCGAGCGCGGCCACCGACCAGTCCCGCTCGGTCACGCGTTCGGTCACGGGGGAGACGGTCATGCCTCCACGCTAGGGCTGGCAGGACCTTGACGTCGCGCGGTTTTCGGACACGTAGGCCTGAGATGCCGCCAGACATGGCTCCTCCCCGGACGCAGGTGCCGCGTTCCGGGGAGGAGCAGGGCGGCGCAGTGCTCGGGGGGAGGGGCGCGCCGCCGATCGGGGGAGCGTCAGTCGCTCGTCTCGCCACCGTCGGAGGCGAGGGTCACCTCCGCCTCGGCCTTCTTGCCGTCGCGCAGGTAGGTCAGCGTGACCTTCTCGCCGGGGCGGTAGCCGCGGATGCCGGCCACGAGCGCGTCGGAGCTGCCGACGGGCTGGCCGTTGATGGCGGTCACGATGTCGCCCTGCTCCAGACCGGCCTCGGCGCCGGCGCTGTCGGGGTTGACCTCGGTGATCTCGGCACCGATGCCGGTGATGTCGTCGCTGTCGACGGCAGGACGGACGGTGACGCCGATGAGGGCGTGCTCGACCTTCTCACCCTTGACCAGCTGGTCGGCCACGCTCTTGGCGAGATCGATCGGGATGGCGAAGCCCAGGCCGATGGAACCGGCGCTCGCGGCGGTCGTGCCACCCGAGCGGATGGCGGAGTTGATGCCCACCACGCGACCCTCGAGGTCGACGAGCGGTCCGCCGGAGTTGCCCGGGTTGATCGCGGCGTCGGTCTGCACGGCGGGGAACACGGTGGTGTTCTGGCCCGAGCCGTCTGAGGAGGAGACGGGACGGTTGAGCGCGCTCACGATGCCGCTCGTGACGGTGCTCTCGAGCCCGAAGGGCGAACCGATCGCCACGACCTCCTCGCCGACCGCGAGGTCGGACGACTTGCCGAACGTGGCCGGGGTGAGGCCGTCGCGCTCGACCTTCACCACGGCGAGGTCGGTCTTCGGGTCGCGGCCCACGATCGTGCCCTTGGACGTGGTGCCGTCGCTGAAGGCCACCGTGATGGTGCCCTGCTCGGCGGCCGCCTCCACGACGTGGTTGTTGGTCAGGATGTTGCCGTCGCTGCTGATGACGATGCCCGTGCCGGACCCGGCCTCCGACCCACCGGAGACGTTGATCTGGACCACGGACGGCAGCACGGCCTTCGCGACCTTCTCGACCTGGCCACTCGTGGCCTGGTCGCTCCCGCTGGTCGAGTCGAGCGAGCTGACCACCGGGCTCGTGCCGGAGTCGCCGGCACCGAGCTGGTCGTAGAGGGCGGCGCCGCCGGCTCCGGCGGCTGCGGCCAGCAGCGCGATGGCGGCGACGCCGGCCACGGCCCGGCGGGGTCGACGTCGGGGCTTGTCCGCCGGCGCGGTGTGCTCGGCGAAGGGCGGCTGCTGGCCGCCACCGGCGCCGGCCGGGAGCACGACGGTGGGCTCGGCTCCGGGGTGGCCGGCCGCGGGCGCGGCGGGTGCCTCGTAGCGGTGCGCGTACTCCGGGGGGACCGGGGTGCCGGTGCGGTCGGGGGTCGAGGCCGCGGGCTGCTCGGTCGTGGGCTGCCCGGTGGTGGGCTGCTCAGTGGTGCGGTCCGGGGTCGAGCCGTGCTCGACGGGGGTCTGCACCGTCGGCTCGTGGTCGGCCGGGTGGCCACCGGCCTGCTGCTCACCGGTCGCCTGCTCGGGCGTGATCTGAGCGTCAGCGGGCTGCTGGGGAAGGTGCTGCTCGGGGGCAGCGCCAGGGGTGCCCTCCGCGCCCGAGGAGGGCGCATCGCCGGCCCCGCGCTGCGTCGGGGGGAAGTAGGGGCGATCGGCGAAGGGATCGTTCTGGTCGGTCATGGAACAACATTCTCCCCGATCACTGAGAGCGCGCTGAGCGGCGCGTGTGAGCGGCGGAAGAAGATCGCGGTTCCTGTGGCCCGACGCCGCAGGTCAGAGCGGCGTGTCGTCGCCGCGCTCGGCCGCCGACGGCAGCGAGAACGTGACGACCGTGCCGCCACTCTCGGGCGACTCAGCGTGCACGGCACCGCCGTGGCGCACCGCCGCCTGCTGCACGATCGACAGACCCAGCCCCGACCCCGGCATGGTGCGCGCCTCGGTGGAGCGGAAGAACCGGTCGAACACGTGCGGCAGGTCCTCCGCGGCGATGCCCGGACCCTCGTCGCGGACGGTCAGCACGCCCTCGTGCAGGGCCACGGTGACCCTGCCGCCGTCCGGGCTCCACTTGACCGCGTTGTCGAGGAGGTTGGTCACGGCGCGCTCGAGCACGTGGGCCTCGCCGATCACGTCCCACTGCTCCAGGCGGACGTCGAAGGTCAGCCCGGTCGAGCGGGGTCGCACCCGCTCCAGCGCCTGCTCCACCACGTCGACCAGGTCGAGCGGCTCGGGGGCGCGGTGCAGGGGCTCGTCGCGCGCCAGCTCGACCAGGTCGCCGACCAAGGTGGTCAGCTCGCCCAGCTGGGCCCGCACGTCGTCCATGATCTCGCGACGCTGCTCCAGGCTCAGGGTGCGGTCCTGCCGCTCGGTGGCCTGGCCCAGCAGCTCGATGTTGGTGCGCAGGCTGGTCAGCGGGGTGCGCAGCTCGTGGCCCGCGTCGGCGACGAGCTGGCGCTGGCGCTGCTGCGAGGCGTCGAGCGCCATGAGCATCTGGTTGAACGACGACGTGAGCCGGGCCAGCTCGTCGTGCTCGGACCCGGTGACCTCGATCGGCTTCAGCTCCGCGGTGCGGGCCACGCGCTCGGTGGCGGCGGTGAGCCGGCGGACCGGCCGCAGCCCGTTGGTGGCCACCACCCAGCCCGCCACGCCGGCCACGAGGATGCCGACGGCGCTCGTGAGCAGCAGGATCAGCTGCAGCCGGTCGAGCGAGCGCTGGGTGGACTCCATCGACTGCGCCAGCACCAGGGCCTGCCCGGGTCCGGCCTGGACGGCCACGATGCGGTACGGCACGCCACCGATGCGGGCCGTGCGCTGCGACGTCGTCTCCTCGCCCAGCGACACGGCGATCTCGCGCTGGTCGTAGGGCACGTTCGAGCGGGTCTGCGCCGTGAAGATCTTGCCGCCCTCGACGGAGATGAACCGGATCCCGAACACCGAGAGCAGGTCGACGTCGGCCGCCGACATCGACGACGGGGAGTAGCCGGCCGACACGGCCGCGTCGGCCCGCTTCACCAGCGAGGCGTCGAGCGAGCCCTCCAGCTCGGCCCGCACCGTGATGTAGACCGTGGCGCTCGCGACGGCCAGCACCGCGGCGACCGCGCCCGTGGTGAGAAGAGCGACGCGCAGGGCCAGCGAGGCCCGCGCGGTGTACGGGTGGATCCGCCGCCTGGCCGCGTCGACCACGCCGGTCGTCCGCGAGGTTCCCTCGGCGGGCGAGGTGTCACCGCGCGCCGCGCCGGCCCCCGAGGGACGGACGCTCGTCGTGGCGGGACGGGAGGCGTCGGGGGACGAGGCCGTCATCAGGGCGGCGTCTCGCGCAGCACGTAGCCCACGCCGCGCACGGTGTGCAGGAGCCGCGCCTCGCCCTCGGCCTCGAGCTTGCGGCGCACGTAGCCGACGTAGACCTCGAGCGAGTTGGCGGTGGTGGGGAAGTCGAAGCCCCACACCTCCTCGAGGATGTACGACCGCTCCAGCACGCGCTTCGGGCGCTGCATGAACAGCTCGAGCAGGGCGAACTCGGTGCGGGTCAGGGAGATGGCGCGCTCGCCGCGGGTCACGTCGCGGGTGACCGGGTCGAGGGTCAGGTCGGCGAACTCCAGCGGTTGCTCGTCGGCCTCGAGCTCGGCCTGGCGGGCCGAGCGACGCAGCAGGGCGCGCACGCGGGCCAGCAGCTCGTCGAGGGCGAACGGCTTGGTCAGGTAGTCGTCGGCGCCCGCGTCGAGGCCGTCGACGCGGTCGCTCACGGCGTCGCGCGCGGTGAGCACGAGGATCGGCACGTCGTTGCCCGCGCTGCGCAGCGCACGGGTGGCCTCGAGCCCGTCGAGCCGCGGCATCATGACGTCCATGACGATGATGTCGGGGTCGGTGCGGGGGACCACGGCGAGCGCCTCGGCGCCGTCGGAGGCGAGCTCGACGGTGTAGCCGTTGAACTCCAGCGAGCGTCGCAGCGAGTCACGGACGGCGCGGTCGTCGTCGACCACCAGGATGCGCATGGGTCCAGTGTGCCCAACCCTGGTGAGAATCGGCTGAGTTCGCCGTCGAGTCCTGCGGCGGACCGCAGGTGCGGTCAGTCGGTGGGCGGGTGGAGCGCGGCCTGCGCGGCGGCGGTGGCGCGGGCGCCGTAGGTGCCGCCGAACAGCACGGCGTGCACGAGCAGCGGGTGCAGCTGGTGCAGCGGGACGCGGGCCTGCCACCCGTCGGCGAGCGGGGCCTGCTCCTCGTAGGACTCGAGCACCCGCTGAAGGTGAGGCAGCCCGAACAGCGACAGCATGGCCAGGTCGGTCTCGCGGTGCCCGCCGTGCGCGGCCGGGTCGATGACCCAGGCCTGTCCGTCGGTGCCCCACACGACGTTGCCCGACCACAGGTCGCCGTGGATGCGGGCGGGGGGCTCGGCCGGCCCGGCGATCTCACGGATGCGGCCCATCGTGCGCTCGATCGTCCCGGCCTGCTCCTTCGTGAGCGCCTTGCGCTGCACCGCGGCACGTACGTAGGGCATGACCCGGCGCGACGCGTAGAACTCCGGCCACGTCTCGAGCGGACGGTTGGGCAGCGGGGCGAGCCCGATGAAGCCGTCGACGTCGGCACCGAACGTGGGCGCCCCGGCGGCGTGGGTGCGGGCCAGGGCTCGGCCGAACCGCTCGGCCGCCTCGACGGTCGGCTTGCCGGGCTCGACCCAGGCCAGCACCACGCACTCGTCGTCGGCACCCAGGAGCTCGGGCACCTTCACCCCGTCGGACACCTCGGCCAGCCAGCGCAGCCCGGCGGCCTCCCGGGCGAAGAACCCGGCGGGGGCCTGCGGGCG
>NZ_LMMY01000009.1:619281-621227 GCF_001422865.1 Aeromicrobium sp. Leaf272 | reverse complement strand
CGTGGCGACCACCCCGTGCCCGATGAGCGCCTCCGCGCGCGCTGCCGTCCCCGTCATCCGTGCCATGGCGGCGAGGTTACCCGGTGAGGTCGGCACGGAGCCGCGGTACGGCGGCCACGACGGCGTCGCTGGTCCGCTCGACCATGGCGAGCACCTGCTGGAAGCCCTCGGCCCCGCCGTACCAGGGGTCCTCGACCTCGTCGTCGCCCGGCGCGGCCTCCGGGTCGAACGAGCGGAACATCCGCACGCGCTCGGCGTCGGCCACGGTGGGGGCGAGCTCGGTCATGTCGGCGTGGTTGCGGGCGTCCATCGCGAGCATGAGGTCGGCCTCGGCGTACGTGTCGGTGGTGAACGTGCGGGCGCGGTGACGGGTCGGGTCGTACCCGGCGGCGCTCAGTGCGGTGGCGGCGCGCTCGTCCATCGGCTCGCCCTCGTGCCACCCGCCGGTGCCGGACGACGTGACCACGACGTCGTCGGCCAGGCCGGCGTCGGCGAGCCGCTGCTCGAGCACCACGTGCGCCATGGGGGAGCGGCAGATGTTGCCCAGGCAGGTGACCTCGACGCGCAGGGGTCGCTCGCTCATGCGCTCAGTCACCCGCGAAGGCGCCGAGTACGGCGTTGACGATCGAGATCACGATCGACGCCAGCACCGCCCACCAGAAGCCGTCGATGAAGAACGGGGCGTCGAGGGAGTCGGCGATGCGCGACGTCAGCAGCAGCAGGCCGGCGTTGATGACGACCAGCGCCAGCCCCAGCGTGAGGATGATGAACGGCAGCGACAGCANGACGAGCCGGTCCGACGTCGTGTCGCTCGCCGTGCCGATGCTCATGTGCGTGCCGAGCAGCCACGCGGCCGTGGCCAGCGCCGCCGCGCCGAGCACCCAGGAGGTGAGAAGTCGAGAGAGCATGCGTCGATCATCGCAGTCGCCCCGCTCCCGGCGCGATTCGCCGCGGAACGTGTTCCGCCCCTCCCGTCCCGCAGATTCCCAGGTCGACCTGGGAATCTTCCGCCGCGTACGGGAAACCCCCCCGTCTGCAGGGGTTGCTTCCCGTGCGGGAGCGGGGAGAACCGTGCGGCTAGGTCAGGGGTGGCAGCTCGTCCGGGTGGTCGCGCCGGGCAGTCTGCGCCAGCACGATGCCGACCAGCACCAGCACGACGCCGCCCAGCTGCACGGCGGTGAGCGACTCGGCGTACCAGCCCCAGCCGACGACGCTCGCGACGACGGGCTCGAGCATGGCCACCACGCTCACGACGGTGGCCGGCAGGGCGCGCAGCGCGAGCAGCAGCAGGAAGAACGGCGTGACGGTGCCGAGCACCACGACCCAGCCCATCGCCAGCCACGCCGGGACCGTGAGGTCGGAGAGTCGGCCGAGCATCGACGCGTCCGCGCCCAGTGCGTCGGCCTCCCAGACGGGCGCGACGACGTTCATGAGGACCGCGGCCATCGCGAACGCCCACAGGATGTGGTGCAGCGGCTCGGCCGAGACACCGCCGTCCTCCCCGAGCAGGAAGTAGGCGGCGAAGCAGCCCGCCGCCAGCAGCGCCATGACCACGCCCAGCCCGTCGAACACCAGGCCCGACCAGACCTGGCTCACGACCGCCAGCCCGACCAGGGTGAGCGCCAGAGCCGGCCACATCCGGGCGTGCACGGGTTCGCGTCGGGCGAAGCGCACCCACAGCACCACGAGCACCGGGCCGGTGTACTCCAGCAGCAGGGCGATGCCGAGCGGCAGCCGGTTGATCGCGACGTTGTAGAACCCCTGCAGCCCGGCGATGCCGACGACACCGAGGCCGATCAGCAGCGGCAGGCGGCGCACGGCGGGCAGGCGGAGGGCGGACCGGTCGACGACGAGGGCGACGACGACGAGCACGAGCAGCGCCCCGGTGATGCGCACCGTCGTGAACGTGGCCTCGTCGGTGCCCGAGCGCAGGGGGATGCGGGAGG
>NZ_LMMY01000009.1:618065-619268 GCF_001422865.1 Aeromicrobium sp. Leaf272 | reverse complement strand
GGGCGCTGGTCACGACAGCATCATCGCGGTCCAGCGGCGCGCGGCTACCCTCGGCCCATGACCGTCCCGCTGCCGCGCTCCGTCGTCGACGCCATCCCCGGCTACAAGGCCGGCCGCGCCGCCGAGCTCGACGAGCTGAAGCTCTCGAGCAACGAGAACCCCTTCCCGCCGCTGCCGGGCGTCGTCGAGCGCGCCGCGGCCGAGCTGGCTCGCGTCAACCGCTACCCCGACGCCGGCGTCACGCTCCTGCACGACGCGCTGGCCGCCCACCTGGACCGACCGACCGAGGCGTTCGCCGCGGGCACCGGCTCGGTGGCCGTGCTGTTCTCGCTCCTCGACGCCTACTGCGGTCCGGGTGACGAGGTGGTGACGGCGTGGCGCTCGTTCGAGGCGTACCCGATCGCCGTCACGGTCACGGGGGCCACGCACGTGCGCGTGCCGCTGCGCGCGGACGCCACGCACGACCTCGACGCCATGGCCGCGGCGGTCACCGACCGGACGAAGGTCGTCGTCGTCTGCACGCCGAACAACCCGACCGGCCCGGTCGTCGGCCATGACGAGCTGGAGCGCTTCGTCGAGTCCCTGCCCCCGTCGGTGCTGGTGGTCGTGGACGAGGCGTACGTGGAGTTCGTGCGTGACCCGGCCGCCGCACGTGGTCTGGAGCTGCAGGCGCGGTTCGACAACGTGGTGGTCCTGCGCACCTTCTCGAAGGCGTACGGGCTCGCCGGCCTGCGTGTCGGCTACCTCGTGGGCCACGCCGACGTGGCTGCGGCGACGCGCAAGGCGACGCCCCCGTTCAGCGTCACCGACGTCGCCCAGGCGGCCGCGGTCGCGTCGCTCGAGGCGCGCGACGAGCTGGCCGAGCGCGTCGAGTCGGTCGTCGCCGGGCGTGCGACGCTGCTCGAGGGCCTGCGCGGCCAGGGCTGGACCGTCCCCGACAGCGAGGCGAACTTCGTGTGGCTGCCCACCGACGACGGCCCCGCCCTCGCCGAGGCACTGTGGCCCGTCTCGGTCCGTCCCTTCCCCGGCCCGGTGCCCGACGGCGGCGGCGTGCGGATCAGCGTCGGCACCGACGCGGCCAACGAGCGTCTGCTCGACGCCGCGGCGCGGCACCTGACGGGGCGGTAGCCGAGTCCCGTCCTGCTGCTGCGCTGCTCTGGCTGGGTCTGGTCCTGCGGCTGCGCTGCGTCGGCTGGGTCTCGT
>NZ_LMMY01000009.1:617841-617973 GCF_001422865.1 Aeromicrobium sp. Leaf272 | reverse complement strand
CCGCTGCGCTGCTGCGGGGCGAGTGGTCCTGCGCTCCGAAGGGGCCTCGACCGGCAGCGGGGTGGGTGCTCGGTCCGGGTTGTCGGACCGTGGGTCGCATGATGCGTTCGGGTCGTCCTGACCGTCTCGTTG
>NZ_LMMY01000009.1:617605-617750 GCF_001422865.1 Aeromicrobium sp. Leaf272 | reverse complement strand
CCGCGGCTCACCTACCTCTGACGCTCCGATTCTGCGGGCCACCTACCTCTGACGAGCCGGTTCGGCGAGCCACCTACCTCTCACTCGGCCTGGGCAGTGGGAGGTAGGTGACGCACCGCATCCGGGCGGTTTGAGGTGCGAGATC
>NZ_LMMY01000009.1:613310-617545 GCF_001422865.1 Aeromicrobium sp. Leaf272 | reverse complement strand
CCTCTGACGACCCAGGACCGGCCCGCGGCACCGGGGCTCGGCCGAGCGCGAGCCCATCCGCCGGTCGAGGCCCTTTCGGAGACCGAGCCGAGACCCAGCCGGAGCAGCGCAGCCGCAGTCCAGCCCCCGCCGGAGCAGCGCAGCCGCAGGTCCAGCCCCCGCCGGAGCAGCGCAGCCGCAGGTCCAGCCCCCGCCGAGGCAGCGCAGCCGCAGGACCAGACCCAGCCGCAGGACGACGACCGGACCTACGGCGCCAGCCAGCGGTGGATGAGCGGGACGACCGACGAGCCCTCGCCGCTGGCCGCCGCGACGCGCTTCATCGACCCGGCGCGGATGTCGCCGACGGCGAAGACCCCGGGGGCGGTGGTGGCGAGGGTCTCGGGCGGGACGATCGCCTCGGCCGACCAGGGGCCGGGCACGCCGCCGGGGCCGAGCCAGGCCTCCTTCGGCACGTCGCGACCGGTGAGCACGAAGCCGTTGGGGTCGCGCGTGACCTCGGCGGGCAGCCAGCTGCACGTCGGGCGCGCGCCGAGCAGCAGGAACAGCCCGGCCGCGACGACCCGCTCGACCTCACCCGTGGCGTTGGTGCGCAGGTCGAGCCACTCCAGCTGCCCCGCGCCGCCGCCGTCGACGACCTCCACGCCGACCCGGACCGAGACGCGCTCGTTCCAGCGGAGCTCGTCGACGAGGTACTGCGACATCGTCTCGGCGAGGTCGCGGCGCACGACGATCGTCACCGACGACGCGAAGCGGGCCAGGTGGATGGCCGCCTGCCCGGCGGAGTTGCCGCCACCGACCACGACCACCGGCTGGCCCTCGACCTCCTGCGCCGCGGTCATCGCCGACCCGTAGTGCACGCCGCGACCCACGAGCTCCTCCACGGACTCGACGTCGAGGTGGCGGTAGGCCACGCCCGTCGCGATCACGACCGACCGCGCGCGCACCTGCCCGCCGCCCACCGTGGTGATGACGTGCTCACGCTCGGCGTGCGGGGCCGACGGGACGCACGGCCGGAGCGCGTCGACCTCCCACCCGGTGAGGAACCGTGCCCCGAACCGGATCGCCTGCGACCGCGCGCGCTGCGCCAGTCGCATGCCGGAGACGCCGCGCGGGAAGCCGAGGTAGTTGCGGATCATCGAGCTGGTGCCGGCCTGCCCGCCGATGGCCTCGCTCTCGAGCACGACGGTGCTGAGCCCCTCGCTCGCCGCGTACACGGCGGCGGCCAGTCCTGCCGGTCCGGCGCCGACCACCGCGACGTCGACGACGTCGTCGACCACCGTCTCGCCGGGTCCGCCGTACATGACCTGGGCCACCTCGCGCACCGACGTCGGCACGAAGGGCGGTCGGTACACGCTGGCGACCACCGGCTCCCCGGGCTCGCCGCCGTTCTCGACGAGCTCGGCCAGCACCGCGCGGCCGACGTCGCTGTCGGGGTGGTGCACTCCCGTGGGGATGCCCATGCGTTGGGCGAAGTCGCGCACGGCGGCCGTGAGCGGGTTGGACGGGCCCGAGACGATCCGCATCGTCTCGACCTCCGGTGCGGCCACGGTGGACCCCCAGTCCGACAGCAGCTCCCCGACGGCGCCGTGGAACTCCTCGTCGCGCAGGCCCCGTGGCATGAGCAGGTAGCCGTCGAACTTGCCGTGCGCGAGGCCGGGGCGGAGTCGGTCGCCCTCGTCGAGGAAGCGGTCCCAGGGAACGGTCACGAGCCGACGCGCGGTGGGCACCACCCGACGCCAGGTGGCGAACGACGTCCACACGTCGGCGTCGGGGAGGGCGGCGTCCTGCACCACGAGCGCGACCTGGCGGCCGTCGGCGCACAGCCGCTCGAGCAGGGCGGTGGCGTCGGCGCACGTGCGAGCGACCCGCACGTCGTAGTCGCGGTGGTAGCGGCGGAACTCGTCGTCGAGCAGCGACGCGTGGTCGTTGCTCGCGAGGAGGATCACGGGGTGGTCCACCCTCGAAGTCTAGGAAGGCCCCGGTCGCCTCCGGTGACGATCCGGTGAACGTGCGCCCCACGGGGGCAGCGGGGCTTGGCCGACGTGGGCCCGACGCGTTACCGTGGCGTCGTGATGTGACTGCGGTCACGCCACGACCGACCGCCACGCCCGCGCCACCACTGCGGGTCAGCGGTCCCGTACCGCCCCACCGACGTGGAGACCCCGCGCCGGCAGCGAGAGGAACAGCGCATGACCGTACCCCTGCACACCCCGACCACGTCCACGGACGCCGGGTCGCGGCGAGTGACCACGCCCTCGACCGTCGACACCGAGCTCGTCCAGCTGCTGACGCCCGAGGGTCGTCGGGTCGAGCACGAGCGCTACGCCTTCGAGGGCGACGACGAGAGCATCCGCGCGATGTACCGCGACCTCCTCCTCGTCCGCCGCATCGACCACGAGGCGCACGCCCTGCAGCGTCACGGCGAGCTCGGCCTGTGGGCGCAGTGCCTCGGGCAGGAGGCCGCGCAGGTCGGCTCCGGCCGCGCGCTCGCGGCGCAGGACTTCGCGTTCCCCACCTACCGCGAGCACGGCGTGGCGTGGTGCCGCGGCATCGACCCGGCCAAGCTGCTCGGCCTGTTCCGCGGTGTCGAGCTCGGCGGCTGGGACCCCGCCGAGACCGGCATGGCGCTCTACAGCATCATCATCGGCGCGCAGACCATGCACGCCACGGGCTACGCGATGGGCCTGCAGCGCGACGGCGTCGTCGGCACGGGCGACCAGACCCGCGACGCCGCTGCCCTCGCCTACTTCGGCGACGGCGCGAGCAGCCAGGGCGACGTGCACGAGGCGTTCGTCTGGGCGTCGTCGTTCAACGCACCGGTCGTCTTCTTCTGCCAGAACAACCACTGGGCCATCTCGGTGCCGATGGCCCGCCAGAGCCGCGTGCCGCTGGTGCAGCGCGCCGCCGGCTACGGCTTCGGTGGCGTGCGGGTCGACGGCAACGACGTGCTGGCCGTCCACGCCGTCACCCAGGCGGCGCTCCAGCGAGCACGCGACGGCGAGGGACCGACGCTCGTCGAGGCGGTCACCTACCGGATGGGCGCGCACACGACGTCGGACGACCCCACCCGCTACCGCGACACCGCCGAGGTGGAGGCGTGGAAGCACCGCGACCCGCTGGCCCGCGTGGAGACGTACCTGCGCGAGGTCGACACCCCCGAGTCGTTCTTCACCGACCTGCAGACGGAGGCCGAGGACCTCGGCGCGCACCTGCGCGAGGCCTGCCGCTCCCTGCCCGAGCCCGACCTCGGCGCGCTGTTCGACGGCGTCTACGCCGACGCGCACCCCGAGCTGGCCGAGCAGAAGGCCGAGTACCTCGCGTACCGGGCGTCGTTCGAGACCGAGGGCGGTGCGGCATGAGCACCAGCACGAGCACGAGCCAGAGGACGTCGGCCGTCGGTCAGCGGCTGAGCCTCGGCAAGGCGATCAACGCCGGCCTGCGGGCCGCCATGGAGTCCGACCCCAAGGTCGTCGTCATGGGTGAGGACGTCGGCCCGCTCGGCGGCGTCTTCCGCGTGACCGAGGGCCTGCAGAAGGACTTCGGCGAGGACCGCGTGATCGACACCCCGCTCGGGGAGTCCGGGATCGTCGGCGCCGCGGTGGGCATGATGCTGCGCGGCTACCGCCCGGTGGTGGAGATCCAGTTCGACGGCTTCGTGTACCCCGCCTACGACCAGATCGTCAGCCAGGTCGCGAAGCTGCACGCCCGCAGCCAGGGCGTCGTGACGATGCCGGCGGTCATCCGCATCCCGTTCGGCGGCGGCATCGGCGCGGTCGAGCACCACTCCGAGAGCCCCGAGGCGCAGTTCTGCCTGACCGCCGGGCTGCGCGTGGTGAGCCCGTCGAACGCCCACGACGCCTACTGGATGATCCAGCAGGCGATCGCCAGCGACGATCCCGTCGTCTTCATGGAGCCCAAGCGTCGCTACTGGGACGCCGGGCCGGTCGGCCAGGAGAGCACCCCGCTGCACGCCTCGCAGGTGGTGCGCGACGGCCGCCACGCCACACTGCTGGCCTACGGGCCCATGGTGCGCACGTGCCTGGAGTCGGCCGAGGCCGCCGCCGAGGACGGGGTGGACCTGGAGGTCATCGACCTGCGCACCCTCAGCCCTCTCGACCTGGGCCCGGTGCACGAGTCGGTCCGACGCACGGGCCGCGCCGTCGTGGTGCACGAGGCGTCGCGCACGCTCGGCCTCGGTGCCGAGATCGCCGCCCGCGTGCAGGAGGAGTGCTTCT
>NZ_LMMY01000009.1:609177-613292 GCF_001422865.1 Aeromicrobium sp. Leaf272 | reverse complement strand
GGAGGAGGAGTTCCTGCCCGACCTCGACCGTGTGCTCGACGCCGTCGACCGCGCCATGGCGTTCTGAGAGCGGGAGACATCTGATGAGTGAGTTCAGGCTGCCCGACGTGGGCGAGGGACTGACCGAGGCCGAGGTGCTCACCTGGCACGTCGCCGTGGGCGACGTCGTCGAGGTGAACCAGGTGATCGTCGACATCGAGACCGCGAAGTCGGTCGTGGAGCTGCCCAGCCCGTTCGCGGGCGAGGTGACGGCCCTGCTGGTGCGCGAGGGGACGACCGTGCCCGTGGGCACGCCGATCATCGCGATCGGGGGTCCGACGGGAGCCGTCGTGCCCGACGACGCCCGCGACCTCACCGACGAGCGCCCGGTCGAGGACGACGCCGAGGAGCCGGCGGCGCAGGACAAGCGCGAGCCCGTGCTCGTCGGCTACGGCGTGCGCACGGCGTCCACGCGCCGACGTCGGCGCAAGGGCGACGAGCAGGCGAGCGCTCCCCTGGCCGCCCCGAACGCGGGCGTGGCGACGGTCGAGCGTCCGGCCCGGTCCGGCTCGGCGACGGGTGACGTGCGTGCGCTGGCCAAGCCGCCCGTGCGCAAGCTGGCCAAGGACCACGGCGTGGACCTCACCACGGTCCCGTGCGACGGCCCCGTGGTCACCCGCGCGGACGTGGAGGCGTTCATCGCCGGACGCAGGTCGGAGCCGGTCACCGTGCCGACGTCGACCTCACCCGCCGCGCGGGCACCCGTCAGGTCGGCCGAGGGCGACACCCGCATTCCCGTGAAGGGGGTCCGCAAGGCCACGGCCCAGGCCATGGTCAGCTCGGCGTTCACCGCACCGCACGTCACCGAGTGGGTCACGCTCGACGTCACCGCCACGATGGAGCTGGTCGAGCGGCTCAAGGCCGACCGGCGCTTCCGCGAGGTCAAGGTCTCGCCGACGCTGGTCGTGGCCAAGGCCGTCTGCCTGGCACTGGCCCGCACGCCCGAGCTGAACGCCAGCTGGGACGAAGAGGCGCAGGAGATCGTGCTCAAGGGCTCGGTCAACCTCGGCGTCGCGGCCGCCACCGACCGCGGTCTCGTGGTGCCCAACATCCCGGGCGCCGACCGGATGAGCCTGGTCGAGCTGGCGCAGGCGCTGGGCGACCTCACCGCCACGGCCCGTGCCGGCCGCACCCAGCCCGCGCAGATGAGCGGTGGCACGTTCACGATCACCAACGTCGGCGTGTTCGGCGTGGACGCGGGCACGCCCATCCTCAACCCGGGCGAGACCGGCATCCTGTGCGTCGGCCAGATCGATCGACGTCCCTGGGTCGTCGGCACCCCTGGCGGGGGTGCCGGTGGGGACGAGCGGATCGAGCCTCGCTGGGTCACGACGCTCGCGGTCAGCTTCGACCACCGCGTCGTCGATGGCCAGCAGGGCTCGCAGTTCCTGGCCGACGTCGCCGCGCTCCTGCGCGACCCCGCCCTCGCCCTCACGTTCTGACCCACCGAGCGGTGACTTCTCCACCGATGGGCGGGCGGAGTGGCCGAGCGGTGCGGATTCCACCGGCTCAGGGCTGAGACGGTGGAATCCACACCTCCCTGCGCGATGCGCACCGTTTCGGTGGAGAACTCACCGATCGGGGGGAGTCAGGAGAGGCGCTCGCCCGCCTCGACGACGTCGGTGACCATGTTGCCCGGCGACGCGAGGGGGCAGCGCCAGCGGTCGTCGTAGCGGCACGACGGGTGGTAGGCGAAGTTCAGGTCCAGGACCAGCGTGCTGCCGTCGGCACCCCCGCCCAGCCAGGAGCCCTTGGCGGTGTCGAGCAGGTAGCGCCCCGCACCGTACGACCCGCCGGCCTCCGACTCCCGGCCCGACGTGCCGTCCCGCAGGGGCACGAAGATGCCGCCGGCGTACTGCTGCAGCGTCCACACGTCGAGCGTCGAGCCCGATGGCAGGGCCAGCTGCCCGGTGCGCTGCATCGTCACGTCGCCGTCGCCCCCGCCGTCGACGACCCGCTCGTCGGGGTCCACGGCATCGGTCGGCGCGGGCAGCAGCGGCAGCTCGAACCGCCAGGCGGGGTCGTAGGGCCAGTAGGGCAGCCCGGTCTCGCGCAGCGGGTCGCGTGCCGGCAGTGGTGACTGGGGGTGGCTGCGGAACAGGTCGTCGCGACCGCTCCGCCACGTCGCATGACCTCGTTCGGGGTCGGGATCGGCGCGCACCTGCTCGTAGAGCGCGGCCACGCGCACCCGCCAGTCCACCAAGGTCAGCACACCGGCCACGCTAGAGACCCCCGGCGGATCCGCAACCCCCGAGGCGACCTGGGCACGGCCCGACACCCGGCGCATACTGGGGCGAGTGAGCGGAGCGACGAGCAGGAGAGGGCCGGTGGCGGTCTGGCTCGTCGGGCTCTCGCTCTACTTCCTCGCCGTCTTCCACCGCTCGTCGCTCGCGGTGGCGGGACTCGCCGCGAGCGAGCGGTTCGGCATCTCGGCCGCCCAGCTGTCGACGTTCGTCATGCTGCAGCTGGTGGTCTACGCCGGCATGCAGATCCCGGTGGGTCTGCTGCTCGACCGGTTCGGTCCCCGCCGGATCCTCACCATCGGCGTCCTCGTGCTCACCGCGGCGCAGGTGACCTTCGCCCTGGCCGACACGTTCGCCGTGGCGCTCGTCGCCCGCGTGTTCGTGGGGCTGGGCGACGCGATGACCTTCGTGTGCGTGCTCCGGCTCGTGACCACGTGGTTCCCGTCGCGCAGGATCCCGCTCGTCACCCAGCTCACGGGCGTGCTCGGCCAGATGGGAGCCCTCGTGGCCGCCGCTCCCATGACGTGGGCGCTGCGCGAGCTCGGCTGGACCACCACCTACCTGTCGGCGGCGTCGCTGGGCATCGTCCTGCTCGCCGCCCTCCTGCTCGTGGTGCACGACGAGCCCGGCTCGCCGCGGGTGCTCGGCGCCCCGTTGTCGTGGACGACGGTCCGCTCCAGCCTCGCGGCGTCGTGGCGTCACCCGGGGACCCGACTGGGCTTCTGGGTCCACTTCACGACCCAGTTCAGCGCCACCACGCTGGGCCTGCTGTGGGGCTACCCCTTCTTCGTGCGCGGCGAGGGTCGCACGCCCGCCGAGGCAGGCGCCCTGCTGACGATCCTGGTGCTCGCCGTCATGGTGGCCGGGCCGACGCTGGCCTGGGCCATCACCCGCGACCCGTGGCAGCGCTCGAGCATCGTGCTCGGCATCGTGTGGGCGGTCGTCGCGGTGTGGACGGTCGTGCTGGTGTGGCCGGGCGACGCGCCGGCCTGGCTGCTCGTGGTGCTCGTGGTCGTGGTGGGCGTGGGCGGACCCGCGTCGATGATCGGCTTCGACCTCGGCCGATCGTTCAATCCTCCCAACCGGCTGGGCGCCGCGACGGGCATCATCAACCAGGGTGGCTTCGTCGCCTCGTTGCTGCTCGTCGTGGCCATCGGCCTGGTCCTCGACTGGCGCACGCCCGGTACCAGCACGGCCTACTCGGCGGAGTCGTTCCGCTGGGCGATGTCGGTGCAGTACGTGCTGTGGGCCGTCGGCATCGTGCAGATCTGGCGCTACCGTCGGCGCACGCGCGCAGAGCTCATCGCCGAGGACCCCGACGCCCGCGAGCGCTGGCGCGACGGCCTCGCCTAGCCGAACCGGTCAGGCGACGTCGAAGGTGACGCCCGTGGCCAGCTCGGACGCGGTCCACAGGTTGTCGGCCAGCTCCTCGTCGCGCGCGGCGCGGGTCATGCCCACGAGCACGGGCTTGCCGCGCATCTGACCGAGCAGGTTCGGGCCGACGTACTCGCCGCCGGTGAAGCTCTCGTCGGTCGCCGCCCTCAGCGAGGGCAGGGCACCGGCGGCGGCCGACTGGCCGACCACGCGACTGATCTGGTGCAGCCCGAAGCCGAGCATCGGGTTGCCCATCTTGAGGCCGGTCTGCTGGAGCTCGGTGTTGGCGTAGCCGGGGTGCGCCGCCACGCTGACGACGCCGAGGCCGGCGGCCTTCGCGCGCCGGTCGAGCTCGAGGGCGAACGACAGGTTCGCCAGCTTGGACTCCGCGTAGGTCTGCCAGCGGCGGTAGCGCCGCGGCGAGCCCTCGGGCGTGAGGGCTCGCAGGTCGACGCCCTT
>NZ_LMMY01000009.1:608701-609170 GCF_001422865.1 Aeromicrobium sp. Leaf272 | reverse complement strand
CACAGCCGCGCGGACCAGGCGAAGTGCCCGAGGTGGTTGGTGCCCATCTGCAGCTCGAAGCCGTCGGCGGTGGCGCTCTTCGGGGGGATCATGATGCCGGCGTTGTTGACCAGCAGGTCGATCCGGTCGTGGCGCGACGTGAGCTCGCCGGCGGCGCGCTCGACGTCGGCCAGGTCGGCCAGGTCGAGGGCGAGCGTCTCGAGGTCGACGTCGGGCAGCTCGGCCCGCAGCCGCGCGACGGTGGCGTCGGCCTTCTTCGGGTTCCGTGCGGTGACCACGAGGGCGGCGCCCTTGCGGCCCAGCTCGAGGGCCGTGTGGAAGCCGAGCCCGCCCGTGACGCCGGTGACGACCGCTCGGGTGCCGGTGAGGTCGGGGATGTCCTGCGCGCTCCAGCTCATGGGATGAACGGTAGCGGCCCCCGGCGAGCCGCGCCGGACCTATGATCCGCTCGTGAGCAGGGTCCTCGTCG
>NZ_LMMY01000009.1:608049-608696 GCF_001422865.1 Aeromicrobium sp. Leaf272 | reverse complement strand
GGGGGACGCGGGGGCCGGCGCGAAGGTCGTCGTCACCTATCCCGACGTGCCCGAGGCGTGGCGCGGCTGGCAGGACGACGTGCGCGAGAGCGGTGTGCTCGAGGAGGCCGCGAAGGACCTGCGGTCCGTCGTGGCCCTGCCGCGGGAGCTCACCGTCGAGGTGACGACCTGCAAGGACGGCACCGGCTACCTCCAGGGCGAGGCGCTCGTCGAGCTCTGCCTGCAGGGCGTGAAGTCGAGCCGCGACGAGCTGGAGGACGCGGACGCCGACGACGTGGACGAGACGCTCCGGGGCATCTGGCGCGAGACGTTCTTCCACGAGGCCGGGCACGCCCTGATCGACCTGCTCGACCTGCCCTTCACGGGGCGTGAGGAGGACGTGGCCGACCAGTTCGCCGCCTGGCGACTCGCCGAGTCCGGCGACGAGGCGTCGACCGACGCGCTCCTGTCGTCGGCCTTCGAGTACGAGATCCTCGCGTCGGCCTACGAGGCCGACCCCGACGACGAGCACTCCTCCGACGCCGCGCGGGCGGTCAACTACCTCTGCTACCTGTACGGGTCCGACCCGGCCACCTGGGAGGACCTGGTCGACGACGAGCCGCTCACCCAGGACCGGGCGGACCTCTGCGAGGACGAGTGGGACCGGC
>NZ_LMMY01000009.1:606999-608038 GCF_001422865.1 Aeromicrobium sp. Leaf272 | reverse complement strand
CGTCAGAAGGTGACGGCCATCTGCTCCAGCACGCGGTGGGCCAGGTCGGTGTCGCCGGCGATCCCGACGTCGACCGCTCCCGGGCCCCGTCGGCCCGCCGCCAGGACGGCGAAGGCGTCCGACGACAGGGTCAGGGTGGCCGACGGCGATCCGGGGACGCCGGGACGGGCTCGACCGTCGTCGCCGACCGTGGCGCCCACCTGCATGGCGAGGGGGCCGGTGAGGTCCCACAGCACCGACGTGCCCGCGGTGGCACCGACCTTCTTGCCCAGCACGTACGGCATCGCGAAGGAGAAGGTGTGCGTGGTGACGACCGCGGCGGGCGAGTCGAGGTTGCCCGGCCTGCCCACGGCGCGGCGGACGTCCTGCTCGTGGCACCAGATGTCGACGGTGCGGTTGCGCAGCATCGTGTCCCACGTCCAGCCGACGCCGGCGGGCGTGTGGTCGGCGCGGGCCGCGGGGTCGGTCGGCGGCGCGTCGGCCAGGCGGTCGGCCCGCGCGTCGATGCCGGCACGGAGCTCGGTCAGCACCTGCTCGCGGGAGAGTCCGCGGCGTGCCTCGACGCCGGCCTCGGTGTAGGCCGACGCGAGACCTCCTGGCGAGGCGGTGGTCGGTGCCTCGTCGACCACGTGCCCGGCCGTCACCGCCTCGAGGTGCGCCAGGTGGGACGCGACGTCGGCGACCGTCCAGCCCGGCAGGTCGGTGGGCGTCGACCACTGCGCGTCGTCGAGGTCCTCGAGCAGGGCGAGGGTGTCGCGGGCGCTGGCGAGCCAGGCGTCGATGTAGGTCTGCAGCATTCAGCTCTCCTGATGGCTCTTGCGTCGGGTCCACCACGTGGCGATGGCGAGCACGACGCCCACCGCGGTGGCGATCCAGGTGAGGCCCGCGCCCAGCCGGGCCCGGTCGAGAACGCCCTCGGCGACGGCCACCCGATAGGTGGCGGCGTCGGCGGCGCGGTCGCGCGGGGTGCACCGGATGGCCACCTCGTCACGACCCTCGGGCTCGAACGCGATGAGGTACCAGGTGGAGCCGTCGCGCG
>NZ_LMMY01000009.1:606821-606940 GCF_001422865.1 Aeromicrobium sp. Leaf272 | reverse complement strand
CCCCCCGCCGGCGTCGACGCGCTCGGTGACGGACTCCAGCGTCGCGTCGCGCACGTGGTCCCACGAGCCGGCCGCGACGATCGTGCCGACCATCCACCCGCCGAGGACCACGAAGAGCG
>NZ_LMMY01000009.1:605338-606748 GCF_001422865.1 Aeromicrobium sp. Leaf272 | reverse complement strand
GCCGGTGTGACCACGCGCGTCGGTGCTTGACCGCGGCACGTCGAACGAGGACGATGGTTGAACATTCACCTTCTTTAGGAGTCCGCCATGGACGAGGTCTTCCTCATCTCCCGCATCCTGTTCGCCTACCTCGTCATCGGGTCCGGCATCGGCCACCTGACGGCCACCGGCGCGATGGCCGGCTACGCCGAGTCGCGCGGCCTCTCCAACGCCAAGCTGCTCGTGCAGATCAGCGGCGTCGCGCTGCTCGCCGGCGGCCTGTCGGTGCTGCTCGGCATCTGGGGCGACATCGGCGCGCTCGGGCTGGCCGTGCTGCTCCTCGTGACCGCCGTGCTGATGCACGCGTTCTGGAAGGAGAGCGACGGCCAGGCCAAGCAGATGGAGATGGTCGCGTTCAACAAGAACGTCGCGCTCGCCGGCGGCGCGCTCGCGCTGTTCGTCCTGCTGTCGACGGACTTCGCGCCGTACACGATCACCGGGGCGCTCGTCAGCTGGTGACGACTCCCGGGGCGCCCGCGAGGCGCTCCAGCACGAGGGCGAGCGGCGGCCACGTCGCTCGCCCTCGGCGCGTCCAGACGTAGGTGCGCATCGTGACGCCCGGGTCGTGGAAGGGGACCACGGTCACGCCGTCGCGCGGCGCACGCCAGAGCGGCAGCATCCCGACGCCGAGCCCGGCCACGACCAGGTCCTCCACGAGGTCGAGGCTGTCGGAGAGGTGCTCGACCCGCGGCTCGAACCCGGCCATCGACGCCAGGACCCGCAGCACCTCCTCGTCGGCCGTGTTGCGGGAGTTCCCGATCCACCGATCATCGGCGTGGCGGCGCAGCAGGTCGGGCGCTGCGAGGTCGACCGACGGCGCGTCGGACGTCGGCACTCCCAGGCCCCACGGTGCCCGCCACAGGGGCTCGGCATCGATCGCCCGGTCGAGGGTCACGGGCGCCAGGTCGTAGTCGTAGACGAGTGCGAGGTCGATCCGGTCGGCGAGGAGCGCCTCGCGGGCCTCCCCGGGCTCCAGCTCGTGCACCACGACGTGGACGTCGGGGTGGCTTCCGGCCAGGGACTCGACGACGGGCAGCAGGGTGGACCGGATGGCCGTGGCGAAGCCGGCGACACGGACCGTGCCGGCCGGCTCGGCGTCGGGGTCGAGGTCGGTGCGTGCGGCCTCGACGGCGGCGAGGATCGAGACGGCGTGGTCGGCCAGCCGACGTCCTGCGGGGGTGAGTCGGACGCCGCGGCCGTCGGGCTCGACGAGCGGCGTACCCACCTCGTGGGCCAGGGCAGCCACCTGCTGCGAGACGGTGGAGGTGCTCGTCATGAGCACGTCGGCCACGGCGCGCATCGACCCGTGGCGGGCCAGCTCCAGCAGCACGACGAGGCGGTCGGTGTTCACCTCATGATCGTCCATGATCG
>NZ_LMMY01000009.1:604914-605326 GCF_001422865.1 Aeromicrobium sp. Leaf272 | reverse complement strand
CCCGCCTCACGTGGCGCCCTCATGGCGCTCGGCTCCATGACCTCCGTGCAGATCGGCCTCGCTGCGTCCGTCGGCCTGTTCGACCGCATCGGCTCGGAGGGCGCGGCGTGGCTGCGGCTCTCGTGGGCGGGCGTCATCATGCTGCTGCTCGTCCGACCCTGGCGTCGACGCCTGAGTCCGGCCGCGCTGCGAGCCTGCGTGGTGCTGGGCGTGGTGACGGCCGGCGTGACCATGCTGTTCATGGCCGCCGTCGCTCGGCTGCCGCTCGGTACGGCCAGCGCCCTGGAGTTCCTGGGGCCGTTGTCCGTCGCGGTGCTCCGCGGTCGGCGCGGCACGTGGGCGTGGCCCGCGCTGGCCGCGGCGGGCGTGCTCCTGCTGACCCAGCCGTGGAGCGGCGAGACCGACGGTCGGG
>NZ_LMMY01000009.1:602741-604907 GCF_001422865.1 Aeromicrobium sp. Leaf272 | reverse complement strand
GGGCGACGCCGTGGACGGCGTGGTCGGGCTGGGCGTCTCGATGCCGGTCGCCGGTCTGGTCGCCACGCTGGTGGCGGGGCCGGCCACGATCGGCCATCTCGACCTGGAGCTGCTCGTCGTCGGCATCGGACTGGCCCTGCTCGTGCCGGTGGTCCCGTTCGCGCTCGAGATGCTGGCGCTGCGCCGCCTCACGACCGCCGCGTTCGGGACGCTCATGTGCCTGGAGCCGGCCATCGCCCTCGTGGTCGGGCTCGTCGTGCTCGACCAGGTGCCCGACGTCGCTGCCGTGCTCGGTCTCGTCTGCGTCGTGGCGGCCGGCGTGGGTGCCACGCGCTCGGGCGGCCGGGAGACCGTGCCCGCGGCACCCACCCCGTCCGCCTGACTCCAGACGCACGACGACGCCCCACCCGCGACCGGGTGGGGCGTCGTCGTGGAGGTCAGGCGATCAGAACGCGGCCTCGTCGAGCTCCATGATGCTCGCGTCGACGTTCTCGGCCATCGCGCGCTCCGCCGTCAGGCGGGGCAGCACGGTGCGAGCGAAGAACGACGCCGCGGCGACCTTGCCCTCGTAGAAGGCCTTGTCGGAGCCGGTGACGCCCTCGTCGAGCCGGGCCAGCGCCACCTCGGCGCCGCGCAGCAGCAGCCACGACACGACGAGGTCGCCGAGCACGTACACGAGGCGCGTCGTGTTCAGGCCGACCTTGTAGAGGTTCTTGACGTCACCCTTCTCGTCGGCCGGGTTGCTGGCCATGAGGTCGGTGAACGCGGCACCCAGGATGGCCTGGGCGTCGTCGAGGGCCGTCGCGAGCAGCTCGCGCTCGACCTTGAGGCGACCGTTGCCGGCCTCGCTCTTGACGAACTCGCCGACCTGCTCGGCCAGGTAGCCGATCGCACGACCCTTGTCCTTCACGATCTTGCGGAAGAACAGGTCCTGTCCCTGGATCGCCGTGGTGCCCTCGTAGAGGGTGTCGATCTTGGCGTCGCGGACGTACTGCTCGATCGGGTAGTCCTGCAGGAAGCCCGAGCCGCCGAACGTCTGCAGCGACTCGGTGCCGAGCAGCACCCAGGAGCGCTCCGAGCCGTAGCCCTTGACGATCGGGAGCAGCAGGTCGTTGACCGACTCCTCGAGGGAGGCGTCCTCGCCAGACTCCTCCTTCTGCATGATCGCGTCCTGCCACGTGGTCGTGTAGAACACGAGCGAGCGCAGGCCCTCGGCGAACGCCTTCTGCGTCATGAGCGAGCGGCGCACGTCGGGGTGGTGGGTGATCGTCACGCGCGGGGCCGTCTTGTCGGAGGCCTGCGTGAGGTCGGCGCCCTGGACGCGCTCCTTGGCGTACTCGAGCGCGTTGAGGTAGCCCGACGACAGCGTGGCGATGGCCTTCGCGCCGACCATCATGCGCGCGTTCTCGATGACGCGGAACATCTGGCTGATGCCGTTGTNCGCCGAAGGTGACCTCGCAGGTGGTGGAGACCTTGATGCCCATCTTCTTCTCGACGTTCGTGACGTAGACGCCGTTGCGCTCGCCGGTCAGGTCGCCGGTCTCGTGGTCGAAGTGGATCTTGGGCACGAGGAACAGGCTCAGACCCTTGGTGCCGGGGCCGCCGGCACCCTCGACGCCCTGGGGGCGCGCGAGCACGAGGTGCATGATGTTCTCGCTCATGTCGTGCTCGCCCGAGGTGATGAAGCGCTTGACGCCCTCGATGTTCCAGGAGCCGTCCTCGTTCGGGAAGGCCTTGGTGCGGCCGGCGCCGACGTCGGAGCCCGCGTCGGGCTCGGTGAGCACCATGGTGGCGCCCCACTGACGCTCGACCATGTGGCCGGCGATCTTCTTGTCCCGCTCGGTGCCGTTCTCGAACACGATCCGCGCGAAGGCGGGGCCGGCGGCGTACATCCAGATGGGCGGGTTGGCGCCCAGCACGAACTCGGCGGTGGCCCAGATGATGGAGGCGGGGGTGCGCTGGCCACCGAGCTCCTCGGGGACCTGCAGGCGCCACCACTCGGCATCCATCCAGGCCTGGTAGCTCTTGACGAACGCGGGGTTCATCGCCACCGTCATGGCGCTGGGGTCGTAGACCGGGGGGTTGCGGTCGGCGTCGTCGAAGGACGCGGCGAGGTCCTCGCGGGCGAGGCGGTCGACCTCGCCGAGGATGCTCTTGGCGGTGTCG
>NZ_LMMY01000009.1:595147-602675 GCF_001422865.1 Aeromicrobium sp. Leaf272 | reverse complement strand
AACTTAAGTATCCGCAGATCAGGGGCTCGACACAAGTCATTCGACCCACCTCGCACGATGTTCTTGGACACGCCCCCGAGGGACGGACGTGCGCTGCGGTGCGGATCAGGCCGTGAGCGACGGCACCAGGTCCACGACGCCGAGCAGGTCGGGCACGACGTGGGTGGCGCCGGCGGCACGCAGCTCGTCGGCGGTGCAGGGGCCGGTGGGCACGGCGATGCCGACGACGTCGGCCGAGCGGCAGGCGTCCATGTCGTGCACGTGGTCGCCGACGTAGGCCGCGACGCCCCGCTCGCGGAAGACGTCGGCCTTGCCCTCGCGCCACACGTCGCCCACGACGTCGAGCTCGACGTCGAGGCGCTGCAGGTGCAGGCGGGCGTTGTGGGTGTTCTTGCCGGTGACGACGAACGCCTCGCCGCCGGCGTCGAGCACGGCCTGCACCGCCTCGCGTGCGCCGGGGAGCAGCTCGACGCGGGGGATCGCCAGCTCGGGGTAGAGGGCGCGGTAGCGGTCGGCGGCGGCCGGGACGTCCTCGGCCGCGAACCAGTTCGCCAGCTCGTGCTCGAGCGGCGGACCCAGGCGGGACGTCACGAGGTCGACGTCGATGGGGGTGCCGGTCTCGGCGGACAGCGCCCGGTAGGTGGCGCCGATGCCGGGACGGGAGTCGACGAGCGTCATGTCNGGACGGTGGCTGCGAGTGCTGCTGACCTGCAGGCCGCGGGGCCGGGGCGTCGGGACCCGGCCGCGGACGTCGTGCGGTCAGAAGTGGGTGGCGGGGTTGCCGGGCCGCGGGCCGGCGGACCGGCGCCGCGTCAGAAGCGACGGATGGTCGGGATGCGGCCGTAGCCGTCGGTCGCGACGAGGTAGGCGGTCTTGGTGACACCGATGGTGACGACGATCGCGCCGAGCACGGAGAGAGCGAGCATGGTGGGGGCCTCCTCGGGAGGGTCGGGGGGTGGTCCTTCCCTCTCAGGATGACCCTGCTCATCGTCAAGGACAAGCGAAGAGAACTACATGTAACGTGTAGCATCTCTACATGGACGTGCGCCGCCTCATGGTTCTCAGGGAATTGTCGGAACGCGGCTCCGTCGGGGCCGTCGCCGACGCGATGAGGGTCACACCGTCGGCGGTCTCCCAGCAGCTGAAGGCGCTCGAGAAGGAGGCCGGCTACCCGCTCGTTCAGGCCGCCGGCCGCGGCGTCGCCCTGACCGAGGCGGGGCGGGCGCTGGCCCGAGCGGCCACCGACATCGCCGTGGCCATCGAGCGCGCCGAGGGGGACTGGCGCGCCTTCATGGAGCAGCCGGCCGGCCGCGTCACCCTCGTGACCTTCCCGACAGGTGGCGAGATGCTGCTGCCGGGCCTGCTGACCCGCATGGCCGAGCGGCCCGACGTCGAGCTGGTGTGCACCGACCTGGAGGACCCCGAGGCGGCCGGTGACCTGACCGCCGACCACGACGTGGTGCTGTCGGACGCGCCGACGACGTCGGCCACGTGGCACGAGCGCGGACTGCAGGTGGTGCCGCTCATGAGCGAGCCGCTCGACGTCGCCCTGCCCGAGGACCACCCGCTCGCGCGGAAGGCGAGCCTGTCGCCCCGTGACGTGGTGGACGAGACGTGGATCGGGGTCCCGCCCGGCTATCCCTTCGACCGGGTGCTGGAGCAGGTGGTGGTCGCCACCGGCCAGCCGGTGCGGGTGGCGCAGCGCTTCGCCGACAACGGGGTGGTGGAGGCGATGGTCGCCGGCGGCCACGGCCTGGCGATCCTCCCGCGCTTCACCACCCGCGAGCACAGCAACGGCCTGGTCACCCGCCCGCTCATCGGCGTCCGCGCCCGCCGCGACATCTCCGCCGTGCTGCGTCCCGACCGCTTCGAGCGCCCCTCCGTCCGCCTCGTCGTCCAGGCCCTCCGCGAGGAGGCGCGGCTCGTCGCCGACGCCCACGGCGCCGCCTGACCGCAGATTCCCAGGTCGACCTGGGTATCTTCCGGTCCGCACGGTTTCCCCTACGTCTGCACGGGTTGCTTCCCGTGCAGACGTAGGCGAACCGTGCAGGTGTCAGGACTTCGAGAATCGGGCTGCGAAGCGCTCGAACTCCGGGCTCGAGAGCGACTCGGCCTGGAACTGCGCCTCGACGTCGAGCGACGCGACGAGGTCCGACGTCGACGCGACGCGCACGGACTCCTTCACGTGCGCCATCAGGGTGGGGTTGCGCTCGCACCAGCCCAGGGCCAGCTCCCTGGCGCGGGACGGCGCGTCGTCCACGAGCTCCTGGGCGATGCCGAGCCGCAGCGCGTGGTCGGCCCCGATCACGTCGCCGGCGTAGAGCGCGGCGGCCGTGTTGGCCGAGCCGATGCGCTGCGTGAGCATCCAGGTGCAGCCGCCGCCGGGGTGCAGGCCGATCTGGGTGAAGGTCGGTCCGAACCCCGCCTTGGGGCCCGCCACGATCACGTCGCACGCGAGCGCGATGTTGAGGCCGGCTCCTACCGCGGGCCCGTGGACCGCGGCGATCGTCGGGATCGTCAGGTCGCGGATGGGCAGGAACGAGGCGTAGACCTTCATGAGGTGGTCGCGCAGCTCGTCGACGGGCCGGGTGCGGTCACCGAACAGGTTGCCCACGTTGGCACCCGAGCAGAACGCCCGGCCGGCGCCGGTCACCAGGAGGGCGCGGGCCTCCTCGTCGGCGGCCACGGTGGCCACCGCCTGACGCAGCTCGTCGAGCAGTGGCCAGTCGAGCGCGTTGAGCCGCTCCGGGTCGTTCAGCGTGATGGTCCGCAGCGGACCGTCGGACTCCAGCAGCACGTAGGACATGCGGCGACCGTACCGGCGGGACGCCTCAGAGGGCGTGCCGGATGACGTCGGCCATGCCGGCGTAGCCGCGGTCGTTGGGGTGGAACCGGTCCTCGGCGAGGCGCCCGCGCCAGTCGCGCATGTGGGGGACCCGGAAGTCGGCGATCACGATCTCCCCGGCCCGTTCGTGGGCGTCGACGGCCCGGTTGAAGCGTGCGGCGGAGCGCTGCAGACCGGGCTGGGTCGCGACGACGGTGCCGTGCGGCACGGCGTCGAGCAGCGTCTCGATCGCCGAGGGCAGCAGCCTGCTCCACTTGGGGCTCATGAGGTCGTTGTTGCCGATGAGCAGGGTGACGAGCGCGATCTCGTGGCCCTGCTCGCGGACCTGGTCCAGCGCCGGGAGCTGCCGCTCGAGCACGTCGAGCACGCGTGCACCGTTGAACGCCAGGTTGAGCACGGCGGCGTCGCGGATCCTCCTGGGCGGGTCGGCCGCGATCTGGCCGACCCAGCCGCGGTCCGGAGCACTGGCGCCGATGCCCTGGGTCATGGAGTCGCCGAGCGCGACCCACAACGGCCGGCCCGAGCCGAGTGCGCGACGGTTGCTGTCCTCCCACCACCGCGCGTAGGGCTCCACCTGGCCCATGACGCTGCGCACGCCGGGGAGCACCAGCGCGAGCTTCGAGACCACCGGCCCGGGCGGCCGATCGCTCAGGTTGGAGTAGTCGAACGTCGTCACGATCACCAAGTGAAGCAACGGTCGGGTGATCGCGCAGGTCAGGTGAGCGGTCTCACGCGTCAGCCGCGGGGGTCGCGCAGGTCGGCGCCGTCGCCCACGAGGAGGAGTCCGCCGGGCAGGAGGGCGGCCGTGACACGAGGAAGAGCCCGCGACGCGAGAGTGGGGTGACGGCCGTCGAGGGCGCCCACCCGCAGCGCGAACGCGAGGTCGTACGGCGCCTCGTCGGGTTCGAGCAGGAGGTCCTCGACGGCGACCTGCCGGACGTCGAGCCGCCCGGCCGCGATCTCCGCGGCAGCGTGACGTCGGCACTGGTCGACGGCGGTCGCGGAGCGGTCGGTGGCCAGGGTGAAGCCGTCGGGTCCGAGGCGTCGGACGACCTCGCGGGCGGCCGCGCCGGGACCGCACCCGATCTCGAGCACCCGCATCCCGGGCTCGAGCGGGAGCGCGTCGACCGCGGCCAGGATGCGGGCTGACGGCGGGGCGGGCACGCTCCCATCGTCGCCGCTCGCCCGCCGGTTGGGTACCCTGACGTCACCGGCCGATGTAGCTCAATGGCAGAGCGCTTGCTTCCCAAGCAAGACACGCGGGTTCGATTCCCGTCATCGGCTCTCTGCGCCGAAGGCGCCTCGCCCGTTGACGGGAATCGATTCGGGCCCCCCTCCGCGCCGAAGGCGCCCCGCGAGGGATCCCGTCATCGGCTCCCGTCGCGCTCCGTGCGGTGTCCCGCGCACTATCGTCGACCCGACACGCACGGCGGCACCCGCCGCCGGTCCACCGAGGGGGACACCCATGGCACGGCCCAACGTCGAGGCGCTCCGCAAGAAGCAGATCCTCCGGTCGGCCCTGCAGCAGATCTCCGAGCGTGGCGTCGTGGGGCTGCGGGTCTCCGACGTGGCGAAGGGGGCGGGGGTCTCCGGCGGCATCGTGCACTACTACTTCGACACGAAGGTCGACCTCATCCGGGCCGCCTTCGAGGAGAACGCGGCCCAGTCCCTCGAGCGGCGGGCCGCGATCTTCGCCGACGAGGACGCCGACGTCCGCAGCACGCTGCACGCCCTGGTCGACACCTACCTGCCGGCGGACGACACGACCACCGAGTCGTGGCGGGTCTGGATCGAGTGGTGGGCCGCCGCCCTGCGGGACGACGAGCTCGCCGAGGTGCACAACCGCGCCTACGAGGACTGGGCGGCGCGGGTGCAGTCGGTGTTCGGCCGCGTCGACGGCATCGACGCCGACACGGCTCGGTCCCACGCCACGGTCCTGGTGGCGCTGCTCGACGGCCTCACCATCCAGGCGCTCATGGGGTCGCCCACGATGACCGTCGACCACATGCGCGCGACCTGTCGGCGCACCGTCGACCTGCTGCTCGCCGCCGGCTGACGCGCCTCCGTCCTCCCGCCCGGCACTCGCTGGACGGGCGGAAACTCCTGTCGGAAAGTTATTGACTGACGCGCCAGTCAACTATTAACGTGGCGCACGTCACGCGGCGCCGACCCTCTCGTCGAGCCGCAGCATCGCGAAGAAGCTGGAGTGCCTGTGCCCACCGTCCCGGAGTCGTCCGCCCGCTCCCTGTCGTCGTTCCGCGACCCGCGCTCCGTCGCCGTCGTCGGGGCCTCCGACGACCAGGCGAAGTGGGGCTACTGGCTCGCTCGAGGCGCCCTCGAGGGGCGGGGACGTCGGGACGTGTGGCTGGTGAACCGGTCGTCCGACGTCGTCCAGGGCGAGCGGACGTTCCGCGACGTCGCCTCGCTCCCGGCCGCTCCCGAGCTGGTGGTCCTCTGCGTCCCGGCGGCGTCGCTGCCCACCGTCCTCGACGAGGCGCTCGCGGCAGGCTCGCGCGCGTTCCTGGCGATCACCGCCGGGGTGGCCGACGACGACAGGATCCGTTCGGCCCTGCAGGCGCATGGCGCCCGGATGGTCGGCCCCAACAGCCTGGGCCTCTTCGACGCCGGCAGCGACCTGCAGCTGGCCTGGGGCCACTTCACGGCCGGGTCGTTGGCGATCGTCTCGCAGAGCGGTCAGCTGGGCTCGGAGATCGCGAACCTCGCCGCCCGCGCCGGCATCGGGGTCTCCCGCTTCGTGTCCGTCGGCAACCAGCTCGACGTCACGGCCAGCGAGCTCCTCGACGACCTCGCGACCCACGCCGAGACCCGCACGGTCGCCCTCTACCTCGAGAGCTTCGCGGGAGGGCAGGACCTCGTCGCGACGATGCGCCGCCTGCGATCCGCGGGCAAGCACGTCCTGGTCCTCGCAGCCGGTGCGAGCGAGGGCAGCCGACGGCTCGCCGCCAGCCACACCGGCTCCATGACGTCCGCCCTCGAGCTCGTCGACGCAGCGTGCCGCGCCGCGGGTGCCGTGCGCGTGCTGACCCCGACCGAGCTCGTGGACGCCGCGCGTCACCTGAGCGTGGCTCCGCTGCCACAGGGTCGGCGGGTCGCGGTCGTCAGCGACAGCGGGGGACAGGGCGGCGTGGCCGCCGACCGCTGCTTCTCGCTCTCCCTCGACACGCCGGTCCTCGGCGACGAGCTCCAGCAGACCCTGGCCGCGCTGCTCCCGGCGGGTGCCGCGGTGTCCAACCCCGTCGACCTGGCGGGCGCGGGCGAGGCGGACCTGCAGACGTACGCCGTGGTCTGCGAGCAGCTGGCCCGGTCCGGGGAGGTCGACGCGATCGTGCTGTCGGGCTACCTCGGGTGCTACGGGCAGGACACCCCCAGCCTGGAGTCGGCCGAGGTCGACGTGGTCGACCGTCTCGGTCGCCTGGTCGACGGGTCCTCGGTCCCGCTCGTGGTGCACACCATGAGCGCCGGGTCGGTGGCCGTCGACCGCATGTGGGAGCACCACATCCCGACGTACGGAGCGGTCGATCCCGCCGTCAGGTCACTGGCCTACGCGCACCGCCTGGCCGACGACGTCGGGCGCGAGCTCCCGCAGGTCGCGCCGCGTGCGCTGCATCCAGGCGGCGGGTACTGGGCCGCTCGCACCCTGCTCCGGGACCTCGGCGTCGCCGTCCCCGACGCGGTGCGGGTCACCGACGTCGCCGGCGCGCGCGGCGCGGTCGAGACCCTGGCCGGCCCCTGTGCGCTGAAGGCCGGGTGGCTCGCCCACAAGTCCGAGCACGGCGGGGTCGTCCTCGGGCTGCGCGACGCCGACGCCCTGGCGGTGGCCTTCGAGCGGATGCACCGTCGGCTCGGCGACGGCGAGTACGTCGTGGAGCAGATGGACGGCGCCACGGACGTCGTGGAGATGATCGTCGGCGCCCGCCGGGACCGCGACTTCGGCCCGGTCGTCACCGTGGGGGCCGGCGGGACCGAGGCCGAGCTGTGGCGCGACGTCGCGACCGAGCTCGCCCCGGTCGACCGCAGCACGGCCTTCCGCATGGTCGACGCGCTGCGGGTCCGGGCCCTCCTGGACGGCTGGCGGGGTCGCCCCGCCGCCTCCGTCGAGGCCCTCGTCGACGTCGTCGTCGCGGTGTCGGAGGCCGTCGCGGCAGACCCGGACCTCCTCGAGCTCGAGGTGAACCCGCTGCGGGTCTCGCCCAAGGGCGCCGTCGCCGTCGACGCGCTCGTCACGCTGCCACCGGGAGCGCAGCGATGAAGCGCGACGACGTGCTCATCGGCGGGGCCTGGCGCCCGGTCTCGTCCACGACCGACGTGGTGAACCCCGCCGACGGCTCGGTCGTCGGCACGACGGCGCTCGCGACTCGCCACGACGTCGACGCCGCCGTCGCCGCGGCCGGTTCGGCGCTGCCGGCGTGGTCGGCGCTGGCGCCTGGTGAGCGCGCCGCCCACCTCGATCGACTCGTCGAGGTGCTCGAGAGCGACGCCGAGCGACTCGTGGACCTGACCGTCGCCGAGGTCGGCGCACCGATCACGACGGCCCGGCGGTGGCACGTCCACGCCGCGCTCGACGTGCTCCGCTCGGCGGCGGACCACGCCCGCCTCCTGGCGGACGAGCGCCGCGGGAGCGCGGTCCTGCTGCGACGAGCCACCGGTGTGGCGGCACTCGTG
>NZ_LMMY01000009.1:588242-595132 GCF_001422865.1 Aeromicrobium sp. Leaf272 | reverse complement strand
GCACGGTAGTGCACAAGCCGTCCGAGCTGACCCCGCTCAGCGCCTACGCGGTGGCCGAGGCAGCGCTCGTGGCAGGGCTTCCCGCCGGTGTGCTCAACCTCGTGCCGGGTACCGGTGCGGACGTCGGCGCACCCCTCGTCGCCCACACCGGCGTCGCCGTCGTCTCGTTCACCGGTTCGACCGAGGTGGGACGGCAGGTCGCCGGAGCGGCCGTCACGAACCTCGCGCGGGTCTCGCTCGAGCTCGGGGGGAAGTCGAGCAGCATCGTGACCGACGACGTCGACCTGGAGCACGCGGTCCGGGCGACCGTGGAGTCCTGCATGCTCAACAGCGGTCAGACGTGCAGTGCGTTGACGCGGCTCCTGGTGCCCGCGGACCGGCTGGACGACGCCGTGCGCATCGCCGGCGCGCACGCCGACGCCATGGTGGTCGGCGACCCCACCGACCCTGGCACCGAGCTCGGGCCGCTCGTGAGCGCCGCCCAGCTCGAGCGGGTCGACGAGCTGGTCGCTGCGGCCGTCGCCCGGGGGGCGCACGTCGGCACGCGACGCACCGAGACCCCCGCCGTGGGGCACTACCGACGCCCGGTGGTGCTGAGCGGCCTCGCCCCGGACGACCCCGCGAGCTGCGAGGAGATCTTCGGTCCGGTCCTCGTCGTGCACGGCACCAGGGACGACGACGACGCCGTGACCCTCGCGAACGCCACGCGGTACGGCCTGTCGGGAGCCGTGTGGTGCGACGACGACGACCGCGCCTTCGCCATCGCCGCCCGGCTCCAGACCGGACAGGTGCTCGTCAACGACGCCGAGTTCTCCGTCGAGTCGCCGTTCGGCGGCTGGAAGCACTCGGGCTTCGGGCGCGAGCTGGGTCCCGAGGCCCTCCACGAGTTCACCGAGCTGACGACCGTCCAGCGCTAGCCACCCCCACCCACGACCCCACCACCACAAGGAGCTCCGAGATGCCTCAGCCCACCGTCGAGTACTGGCCGCTCACCCAGGACCAGCGCGACATCGTCGAGCTCGTCAGCAGGTTCGCCGCCGACGAGATCCGCCCCCGTGGCCGGGCGGTCGACGAGGCCGACACCGAGTCGCCGGTCGACGTGTTCGAGAAGGCGGCGAAGATCGGCATCACCGACTTCATGCTCCCGGAGAAGTTCGGTGGCGGCGGCTACACCGACGTGTTCACGCAGTGCCTCGTGCAGGAGGCGCTGTGCTGGGGCGATCCCGGCATCGGCAACTTCGTGTGCTCCAACGGCTTCTTCGCCGACCCCCTGCTCGCGCTCGGCAGCGAGGACCAGAAGGAGCGGTGGCTCCGCCCCCTCACGGGCCCGACGCCGCTCTTCACCGCGCTCGCGACGACCGAGCCGGGCTCCGGCTCCGACGCCGCGTCGATCGTCACGCGCGCCGAGAGGGTCGACGGCGGCTATGCCATCACCGGCCAGAAGGCGTGGATCTCCAACGCCGGCCTGGCCGACCAGTACGTCGTCTTCGCCAAGACCGACACGAGCCTGCGCTCCCGCGGCGTCACGGCGTTCCTCATGGAGAAGGACACGCCCGGCATGACCTTCGGCGAGCCCATGAAGAAGATGGGCCAGCGAGCGATCGTCTGCCGCGAGGTCTTCCTGGACCACGCCTTCGTGCCCGAGGAGAACCGGCTCGGCGAGGAGGGGCAGGGCTTCAGCGGCCTCATGGAGACCTTCGACGTCTCCCGCGTCGTCCTGGCGGCCGCGGCCACCGGTGCGGCCCGTGCCGCCTACGAGTACGCCCTCGCGTACGCCCGCGAGCGCACCCAGTTCGGCAAGCCGATCATCGAGCACCAGGCGGTCGCGTTCCGCCTCGCCGACATGGCCACGCGCATCGAGTCGGCCTGGCTGATGACCCTCCACGCCGCCCGGCGCCTCGACGCCGGCGAGAACGTGAACGGGCTGGCCGCGATGGCCAAGCTGCAGGCGTCCGAGACCGCGATGTTCGTGACCCACGCCGCCGTCCAGACGCTCGGGGGGTGGGGCTACTCCCGCGAGTACCCCGTGGAGCAGTGGATGCGCGACGTGAAGCTGGAGGAGATCGAGGAAGGCACCTCCGACATCATGCGCCTCGTCATCTCCCGCAACCTCTGAGACCGGAACGAGGAACCCCATGATCCGCACCGACTTCACCGAGATGTTCGGGGTCGAGCACCCCCTCGTCTGCGGGGGCATGACCGGCCTCGGCGTCGCCGAGCTCATCGCCCCCGTGGCGGAGGCCGGCGCGCTGGGGTTCCTGACCGCCCTGACGCAGCCCACGCCGGAGGCGCTCGCCGCCGAGATCGCCCGCACGCGCGAGCTGACGGACAGGCCGTTCGGCGTGAACCTGACGATCCTGCCGACGCGGGAGCCCGTGCCGTACGACGAGTACCGCGCCGCGATCGTCGAGTCCGGCATCACCGTCGTCGAGACGGCCGGCTCGTCCCCGGAGCCGCACCTGCCCGACTTCCATGCCGCCGGCATCAAGGTCATCCACAAGGCGACGAGCGTGCGGCACGCGCTGTCGGCGCAGCGCAAGGGCGTGGACGCGATCAGCATCGACGGGTTCGAGTGCGCCGGGCACCCGGGCGAGGACGACGTCCCGGGGCTCGTGCTCATCCCCGCGGCGGCCAGGGCGCTCGACGTGCCCGTGATCGCCTCCGGCGGACTCGCCACGGGCGCCGGACTCGTCGCGGCCCTCGCGCTGGGCGCCTGCGCGGCGAACATGGGCACGCGGTTCATGGCCACCACCGAGGCGCCGATCCACGAGAACGTGAAGCGGCAGATCGTGGCGAACGACGAGCGCGACACGGTGCTCGTGTTCCGCGAGCTCCGCAACACCGCGCGGGTGGCGCGCAACGCGGTGTCCGAGGAGATCCGGGCCATCGGGTCGCGCCCCGGCGCCACGTTCGACGACGTGGCCGAGCTCNNGGGCCGGGCAGTCCCAGGGCCTGGTCACCGAGGTGGCCTCCGTCCGCGAGGTCGTCGACACGATCGTGGCCGAGGCCACCGAGCTGTTCGGCACCTTGCCGGCCCTGCGGGTGGGATGAGGGGATGACCGTGCACGATCACGACCGGTCCGACGACGGAGCCAGGCTCGACGAAGGAGGAGCGCCCATGAAGGTCGTCGTGGTGGGAGCCGGGTACGCCGGGCTCGCGACCGCACTCGAGCTCGCGGACGCGGGCATCGACGTGGAGGTCGTCGAGGCGGCCGACCGGGTCGGGGGTCGGGTGTGGTCGGTCGAGCACGACTCCGTCGTGATCGACCACGGGGGCCAGTGGGTCGGGCCCACCCAGACCGAGCTGCTCGGCCTGGCCGCCCGCTTCGGCTGCGAGACCTTCCGGTCCTACGACGAGGGCCGGCACGTCGAGCTCTGGCCCGGCGGCGTCACGGAGCCGTTCACCTCCGACGAGCACGTCGACGGGTTCGGGGCGACGGAGTACGCCGACGCCGAGGCCCGGCTCGACGCGATGGCGGGGACGATCGACCTCGACGACCCGCTCGCCACCCCGGAGCTGCCCGACTGGGACGCGACGACCTTCGAGAGCTGGATCCGCGACGAGATCTCCGACGAGCAGGCGCGCGACCGGATGTGTCTGGTGCTCCGCGGCGTGTGGGCGTGCGAGCCGCGCGACGTCTCGCTGTTCCACGTCCTGTTCTACATCCGGTCCGCCGGTGGGCTCGGCCAGCTGCTGGGCACCCTCGACTGCGCCCAGGACAGCCGCTTCGTCGACGGCGCCCAGGCCCCGGCGCGAGCCGTCGCGGCACACCTGGGCGACCGGGTGCGGCTCGGCCTCCGGGTCCGGGCGATCGAGCACGGTCCCGGAGGGGTGACGGTGCGGACCTCAGGTGGCGACGTCGTGGCCGACCGGGTCGTCGTCACCGGGACCACCGCGGCGCAGGCCCGGATCGTCTTCGACCCGCCGCTGCCGGCCGCGCGCCGACGCTGGGTCGCGCGCAGCCCCATGGGCGACGTCGCCAAGGTGCACGTGGTCTACCCGACGCCGTTCTGGCGCGAGGCCGGCTTGTCGGGCCAGCTGGTCGCCTACGACGGGTCGCCCGTCTCGTACACGTTCGACAACTCGCCGGCCGACGGATCGCGCGGCGTCATCGCCGCCTTCGTCTACGGCGACGCCTACCGTGCCTGGTCGCGACTCGAGGAGCCCGAGCGTCGCGCCGCGATCCTGGCGCCGCTCGTGGCCGCCCTCGGCCCGGAGGCCGACCGCCCCGACGACGTCCTCGCGACCTGCTGGCCCGACGACGAGCTCGCCGAGGGTGCGTACGCGGCCGTCCCGTCGCCCGGGACCTGGTTCGAGCACGGCGCCGACGGCTGGCGCTCGCCCGCCGGGCGCGTGTCCTTCGCCGGCACCGAGCAGTCCGCTCGGTGGAACGGCTACATCGACGGGGCCATCCGGTCCGGCCGCGAGGCGGCCCGGACCATCATGCAGGCGACGCGACCTCGGCCGCACCGCCTCGACCACGAGGAGACGACGTGACCGACACGGGACGAACGAACGAGCCCGAGGGAGCCGAGCTGGAGCGCCGGCTCGAGATCCTCGAGGGTCCGCGAGCCGACGAGATGCTCCAGGACGACCTGCCCGTCAGCGACCTCGTGTGGCTGCTCGTGGTCGGCGTCGTGGTCTCCGCCCTCCTGCTNCCTGCCGCTCGTGCGGTCGGAGCGGATCTGGGGCTTCTGGCAGTACACGTGGGTCAACGTCGGCCTCGCGATCGCCACGTGGGCGTTCCTGCAGGGCGCGGCCGTGGCCTACTACGTGGGCGTTCGCGAGGCGATCGCGAGCATCGTGGTCGGGTACGCGGTCAGCATCCTGCTGGTGTCGCTGGCGCCGGTCCTGCCGTGCGCCAAGTACGGCATCGAGCAGTTCATCCTCCTGCGCAGCGTGTTCGGCACGAACGGCGCGCGAGTCGTGATGGTGGCCGTGTCCACGATCTTCGCGGCGGCCTGGGCGGCCGTCCTCGCGATCATGCTCGGCCACGGCGTCGTCAACCTCCTGAACCGGGTGTTCGGGACGTCGATGGGACACGCCGGACCTGCGGTGACCGTCGCCGCGATGGTCGCGATCGTGGTGGCGTGGGCGATCCTCGCCCGAGGTCCGGTCTCGGTCGAGCGGGTGAGTGCGGTGGTGGCGCCCGTGCTCATCGTCGTGCTGGTGGGCATGGTCGTCATCATCCTCACGCGCACGCCGTGGTCGACGATCTCGGAGCTCCCGTCCCTCGGGCAGGAGCCGGACCGCCGCACGAACTTCATGCTCGCCATCGAGCTCGGCATCGCCGGCGGCTTCGCCTGGTGGCCGAACCTCGGGAACCTGGCGCGCCTCAGCACCGGTCCCCGTGCGGCCTTCTGGCCGAACTGGCTCGGGGTGTTCCTCGCGTCCGTGCTGGCCGCGGTCGTGGGTGTGCTCGCCGCGCTGAGCCTGCAGAGCACCGAGCCGACCGACTGGATGATCCCGCTCGGCGGCGTGGTCCTGGGCTCGATCGCCCTCGTGGCCATCGGCCTGGCCAACCTCACCGCCATCCTGTCCCAGGGGTACGGGTCGATGGTGGCGCTGCGCTCGGGGGGCGGGCGCTTCTTCAAGGCCCTGCCGTGGCCCGTCATGGGACTCGCGATCCTCGGCCCGGCCGCCGTGCTGGTGTGCTTCCCGGCCACCGTCTACGACAACTACGGACGATTCCTTTCCTGGGGCGCCATCGTCGTGGCCCCGCTGTGCGGCGTGCAGATCGTGGACTACTTCGTCCTGCGGCGCACCCGCATCGACGTGCGGGAGCTGTACCGCCCGGTGGGGGAGTCGGTCTACGGCTACTGGGGCGGCGTCAACGTCATGGCCTTCGTCGCCGTGGTCGCCGGCGCGCTCACCTACAGCTCGCTCCTGCACCCGATCGACTACGTCCCGAGCGCGCTGTTCGTCTACACGACCGCCTCCGTGCCGTCGTTCCTGGTCGCGGCATCGGTGCACTACGTGCTCGCTCGGTGGGTCAGTCGCCCCCTGGGGATGGGCGGGTACCCGGTGATCACGCGGGAGCCTGCCGGCCGGGACCGGTAGGCAGGACCGCCGCCGGCGCCGCGGCGGGGGTGTGGTGACCGGGTCGACCGGTCGTCCCTCAGCCTCCGCCGCGGGCGCTCCGCCGCTCGACCAGGACCGTGTCGCGCCAGTGTCCCGCGTACGGGCCGACCGCGGCCCGGCCGATGCGCTCGCGGGTGCCGACGACGCGGAAGCCGTGGGCGGCGTGCAGCCGAAGGCTCGCCTCGTTCTCGGGGAACACGTTGGACTGGATGGTCCAGATGCCGGCCGCCTCGGTCGAGGTGACGAGGGCGCCGAGCAGCAGCCCGCCGACGCCGAGGCCCCGCGCCGACGCGGCGACGTACACCGAGTGCTCCACCACGCCGGCGTAGACGGCGCGGGTGGAGACGGGGGAGCAGGCGACCCAACCCACCACGTCACCGTCGCCGCGCAGGGCCACGTGCCGATGGCCGGGCAGGCGGGAGGCGTCGAAGTCCCGCCACGACGGCGGCTCGGTCTCGAACGTCGCGCTGCCCGCGGCGATGCCCTCGGCGTAGATCCTCTCGACCTGCGGCCAGTGGCGCTCCGTCAGGGGGACCAGCGTGATCTCCGAGCGCTGCACGGGGGAGGCGGGTCAGACGGTCGCGTCGACGTCGGCGTCGGCAAGCACGCCGGCCACGCGCGCGAGCGCACCTGGCACGAGCGAGTAGTAGGCCCACGTGCCGCGCTGCTCGCGTGCCAGCAGGCNCCGCCTCCACCAGCACCTTGAGGTGGTGCGAGACGGTGGGCTGACTCAGCCCGACCGGCTCGGTGATGTCGCAGACGCAGGCCTCGCCGCCCTCGTGCGCGGCCACGAGCGACAGCAGTCGCA
>NZ_LMMY01000009.1:588030-588153 GCF_001422865.1 Aeromicrobium sp. Leaf272 | reverse complement strand
CCCGCGTCGGGTCGCCCAGGGCCTTGAACGTGCGGGCCAGCTCGACGGCCTCGTCACGCTCGATGGGCGCCGACGTCAGCGGCGTTCCGCAGCCGCTCGGCGGCGCGGGCAGGGTCTGGGCCA
>NZ_LMMY01000009.1:582038-587989 GCF_001422865.1 Aeromicrobium sp. Leaf272 | reverse complement strand
CCCGATGTTCACCGCCGTGGCCAGCCCCGAGCCTGACAACGCCACGGACCGACCGCTACGGTGATCTGTACATAGACCGACGTCGATGCAGTTCGCCTGTGTCGGACGCCGACCCGAGGAGCAGCGAGTGGACCGCACGGCGATGGAGAACGCGTCGACCGACGAGGACGTGATCGCGAGGCTGTCGAGGCTCGACCGCTTCCTGCCGGTGTGGATCGTCCTGGCGATGGTCGTCGGCCTGGTGCTCGGCCGCACGATCGACGGTCTCGACGAGTCCCTCGAGTCGGTCTCGATCGGCTCGGTCTCGCTGCCGATCGCGATCGGCCTGCTCGTGATGATGTACCCGGTGCTGGCGAAGGTCCGCTACGACGAGACGTCGCGCGTGACCGGCGACAAGCGGCTCCTGGTGGCCTCCCTCGTCCTCAACTGGCTCGTCGGCCCGGCCCTCATGTTCGCCCTCGCGTGGCTGATGCTCCCCGACCTGCCCGAGTTCCGGACGGGCCTCATCATCGTCGGCCTCGCCCGGTGCATCGCGATGGTGCTGATCTGGAACGACCTGGCCTGCGGCGACCGCGAGGCGGCGGCCGTGCTGGTCGCGGTGAACTCCGTCTTCCAGGTGTTCGCCTTCGCCGCCCTCGGCTGGTTCTACCTGCAGACCCTGCCGGGATGGCTCGGCCTCGAGACCACGTCGGCGGAGTTCTCCATCTGGTCGATCACCGTCAGCGTGCTCGTCTTCCTCGGCATCCCGCTCGTCGCGGGCTGGGCCACCCGCACGATCGGCGAACGGACGAAGGGCCGCGACTGGTACGAGTCGACCTTCCTGCCGCGGATCGGCCCCTGGGCGCTCTACGGCCTGCTGTTCACGATCGTCGTGCTGTTCGCCCTCCAGGGCGACGCCATCACGAGCCGTCCGCTCGACGTCGTGCGCATCGCCCTGCCGCTGCTGGCGTACTTCGCGATCACCTTCGCCCTCGGCATGGTGCTGGGCCACGCGCTGCGCCTCGGCTACGCCAAGACCGCGACCCTCGCCTTCACTGCAGCCGGCAACAACTTCGAGCTCGCGATCGCCGTGGCCATCGGCACCTTCGGGGTCACGTCGGGCCAGGCCCTCGCCGGTGTCGTCGGTCCCCTCATCGAGGTCCCGGTGCTCGTCGGCCTCGTCTACGTCGCCCTCTGGGCGCGCCGCTTCTTCTCCTCCCAGGACGTGAACCGATGAACGAGACCACGCAGGCCGCCATCTGCGACGNCCGGGAGGCGCTGGAGCCGCACGCGACGGTGCAGACCTACCTGCCGATCCTGGTGCGCCGCTACGCCACCGAGCTGCTGGCCGCGAAGGCCCAGGCCGACGGCGTCAGCAGCAGAAGCGTCCCCGAGCTGCTCTTCGTCTGCGTGCACAACGCGGGCCGCTCGCAGATGGCCGCAGCGATCGCCGAGCACCTGGCCCCGGGTCGGGTGCACGTGCGCTCGGCCGGCTCGGCGCCCACCGGTGAGCTGAACCCCCAGGCGATCGCCGTGCTCGCGGAGCGCGGCATCGACCTGAGCACCGCCTATCCGAAGCCGCTCACCGACACGGTGCTGCGCGCGGCCGACGTGGTCGTGACCATGGGCTGCGGCGACACCTGCCCCGTCCTGCCCGGCAAGCGGTACCTGGACTGGGACGTCGCCGACCCCGACGGCGCCACCCTCGACGCCGTCCGGGACGTCCGCGACGACCTGCAGCGCCGCATCATCGCGCTCCTGCGCGACCTCGACCTCTGACCTCCGAAGGAGACCAGCCATGAACGACCAGAACCCGACCGGCAGCGGACGTCCCAGCGTCCTGTTCGTCTGCGTGCACAACGCCGGCCGCTCCCAGATGGCCGCCGGCTTCCTGACGCATCTCGCCGGTGACCGCATCGACGTGCTGTCGGCCGGCTCGATGCCCGGCGACGCGATCAACCCGGTGGCCGTGCAGGCTATGGCCGAGGTCGGCATCGACATCGCGGGCGAGCAGCCGAAGAAGCTGACCGACTCGGCCGTCGAGGCCTCCGACGTCGTCGTCACGATGGGCTGCGGCGACGAGTGCCCCTACTTCCCGGGCAAGCGCTACGAGGACTGGGTGCTCGAGGACCCCGCCGGCCAGGGCATCGACGCCGTGCGACCCATCCGCGACGAGATCCGTGGCCGCGTCGAGACGCTGATCGCCTCACTCTCCTGACCATCCATTGACATCCATCGATGAAGGGCTAGGCTCAACACATCGATAGCCGTCGATGTCCTGATCGAGGAGTCCGCATGAGCCCCACGTCGTCCAGTGCCACGTCGATCAGCCCCGGCCCGGCCGACCTGCCCGTCGTCGTCGTGGGAGCGGGGCCCATCGGCCTGGCCGCGGCGGCGCACCTCAGGAGTCGTGGCGTGGCGCACCTCGTGCTCGAGGCCGGCGAGGGCCCCGGCGCCGCGGTCGCCGAGTGGGGCCACGTGCGCCTGTTCTCGCCCTGGCGCGAGCTGGTCGACCCGGTCGCCCGCGAGCTCCTGCTCGAGCGGGGCTGGGAGCCGCCGCACCCCGACCGCTACCCGACGGGCGCCCGCTGGGTGGACGACTACCTCCGCCCGCTGGCCGAGGTGCTCGCCCCGTCCGTGCGCTACGGGGCCCGGGTCACGGCCGTCGCCCGCCACGGTCGCGACCGCCTCGTCAGCTCGGGCCGGGACCGGTCGGCGTTCACCCTCCACCTGCGCACCTCTACCGGCACCGAGCACCTGGCGGCCCGAGCCGTCGTCGACGCCACGGGGACCTGGGGCACGCCGAACCCTCTGGGCGGCGACGGCGTGGTCGCCCTCGGCGAGCGCGAGAGCGCCGACCGCATCGGCTACCGGGTGCCCGACCTCGACCAGGCGGTCCAGCGCTCCCGGTTCGCCGGGAGGCACGTGGTGGTCGCCGGTACCGGAGCCTCCGCGAAGGGCGCCCTGCTGGCGCTCACGGCACTGGCCGAGAGCGAGCCCGGCACGACGATCACCTGGCTCGTGCGCCGCAGCCGCGTGGGTGCGGCCTTCGCCGGGTCGGGCCAGGACGAGCTGCCCCAGCGCGGCGCCCTCGGGCAGCTGGCCCGGGCCGCCGTCGACCGTGGCCCCGTCACGACCCGCACCGGCTTCCGCACCGCCGAGGTCCGGCGACGCGACGACGACCGCCTCGACCTCGTCGCGTTCGACGGTCAGGTCGTCGAGGGAGTCGACGAGGTCCTCGCCCTCACCGGGTTCCGCCCCGACCTCGGGTGGACCGACGAGCTGCGCCTCGACCTCGACCCCGTGCTGCAGGCACCGCGCGCCCTCGCCCCGCTCATCGACCCCAACGAGCACTCGTGCGGCACCGTCTACCCGCACGGCGTGGCCGAGCTGGCCCAGCCCGAGGTCGGGTACTACCCGGTCGGCATGAAGTCCTACGGACGCGCCACGTCGTTCCTCGCGCTCACCGGCTTCGAGCAGACCCGGTCGGTCGCGGCGGCCCTCGCCGGCGACCACGAGGCGGCGGCGCGCGTCGAGCTGACGCTCCCTGACACCGGGGTGTGCGGGGGCGCTGGCACGTTCGACGACGAGACGGCCACGGACGGCGGGTGCTGCGGAGCACCTGCGGTCGAGGTGCTGAGCATCGGCGGCGTCGGGACGCGCTGAGACGACAGCCCGCCGGGGTCAGTGGATCCGGTCGCGCCAGTCGTCGGGCACGCGGTCGGCCGGACCGGGTGCGGTCTGGTCGCCCGGGTGCGACTGCGGGTCGGCCAGCCGGGGACCTCTCGCGGCGGTCTCGGAGGCGTAGTCCCAGAACCAGTCCTCACCGGGCTCGAAGCTCTGCACGATCGGGTGCCCGGACTCGCGGAAGTGCGCCGTGGCGTGCTGGGCGGGGGAGCTGTCGCAGCAGCCCACGTGGCCGCACTGCGCGCAGCGCCGCAGGTGCACCCACCACCCGTCGGGCTCCGCGAGGCACTCCACGCACCCCGCGCCCGAGGGCTTGACCGTGACGTCGATCGACGAGTTCTCGGGGCCGGGAGTCTCTGACATGTCGCCACGGTAGTCCGGTCCGGCGCGGCCCGCGAGGGTCCGACGACCCCTCCTCGACCCCACCGCGTGCGTGCGCCGCCGCGCGCTGGGAGGGTGGGGTCATGACCACACCCGACGTCGCCGTCATCGGCGGTTCCGGCTTCTACACCTTCCTCGACGACCCCGAGCAGGTCGAGGTCGACACCCCCTACGGCGCGCCGTCGGCGCCGATCTCGGTCGGCCAGGTGGGGGACCGGACGGTCGCCTTCCTGCCGCGGCACGGTGCCGACCACCGCTTCCCCGCCCACCAGGTCCCGTACCGAGCGAACCTCTGGGCGCTGCGTTCGCTGGGCGTCCGCCAGGTGCTCGCCCCCTGCGCCGTGGGCGGTCTGCGACCCGAGCTGGGTCCGGGCAGCTTCGTGGTCCCCGACCAGCTGGTCGACCGCACGACCGCGCGCACCCAGACGTACTACGACACCGGCGCGGTGCACGTCTCCTTCGCCGACCCCTACTGCGACCGCCTGCGTGGCCACCTGCTCGAGGGTCTCGCCGACCACGACCCGACCGACGGCGGCGCCATGGTCGTCATCGAGGGCCCGCGGTTCTCCACGCGCGCCGAGTCGCGCTGGTACGCCGAGAACGGCTGGGCCGTCATCAACATGACCGGCCACCCCGAGGCGATCCTGGCTCGCGAGCTGGCGCTCTGCTACGCCACCGTGGCACTGGTCACCGACCACGACGCCGGGGTCGACGCCAGCGACTCCGTGAGCATGGAGGCGGTGTTCCAGGTGTTCCGGGAGCACACCGACACCCTCAAGTCGACGCTGGCCGGGGTCGTCGGCTCGATCGGCGAGCGTGACTGCGCCTGTGCATCGGCCGTGGACGGCATGACCCTGCCCTTCGAGCTGCCGTGAAGGTCCTGCTGACCGGTGCGGCCGGGTTCATCGGGTCGCGGATCGCGCTGCGGCTGGACGAGCGCGGCCACGACGTCGTCGCGCTCGACGCGTACCTGCCGATGGCGCACGGACCGAACGCCCGGGACGACGCGCCCGCCGACGTGCACCTGCTCGACCTGCGCACCGACGACCTCGACGACGTCCTGGCCGACGTCGACGTCGTGTGCCACCAGGCGGCCATGGTCGGCAACGGCGTGGACGCCCAGGACCTACCCGGCTACGCCGAGCACAACGACCTCGGCACGGCACGCCTGCTCGCCGCCATGGCCCGCGCAGGGGTCCAGGACCTCGTGCTCGCCTCGTCGATGGTCGTCTACGGCGACGGTCGCTACGACTGCCCCGACCACGGCGACGTGCCGCCCGCGGTGCGCCGCGAGGACGACCTGGCGGCCGGCCGCTTCGACCCGCGCTGCCCCGTGTGCGGTGGTGACGTGACGTGGCGCCGGGTCACCGAGGACGCGCCCATCCGACCGCGCACGTCGTACGCGGCGTCCAAGATCGCGCAGGAGTACTTCGCCGACGCGTGGTGCACGCTGCAGGCCGGCCACGCCGTCGCCCTGCGCTACCACAACGTGTACGGCCCGGGGATGCCCGCGGACACCCCGTACTCGGGCGTGGCCGCGATCTTCCGGTCCGCGCTCGAGCGGGGCGAGGCGCCGCGCGTGTTCGAGGACGGCGCCCAGGTGCGCGACTTCGTGCACGTCGACGACGTGGCGCTGGCCAACGCGCTGGCCGTGGAGCAGGTGGCGCAGCACCCGGTGGGCGTGACGGCCTACAACGTGGCGTCGGGGCGACCGTTCACGATCGGCGAGATGGCGCAGGTGCTGTCGCGCGCCGTCGACGGACCCGAGCCGGAGGTCACGGGCGACGCGCGGGTCTTCGACGTCCGGCACGTGCTCGCCTCGCCCGACAAGGCCGCCGAGGGTCTCGGCTTCCGCGCCGAGATCGCGCCCGAGGACGGCATCGCCCGCCTGGCCACCGATCCGC
>NZ_LMMY01000009.1:578408-582025 GCF_001422865.1 Aeromicrobium sp. Leaf272 | reverse complement strand
CCGCCCCGCACCTGTCCGAGACGGGGACGGCTCGGCCGTCACCAGCGGGTGATGAGCAGGGTCTGGGCGAGGAGGGCGAGGACCAGCTGGGAGGCGAGGAGAGGGCGCTGCCAGCGGTCCGGCAGGAGGGCGGGGATCGCGACGACCCAGATCGTGAACGGCAGCCAGATGCGCTCGACCTCGGCCTTGCTCATGCCCGACAGGGTGGCCGCGACGATCGTGGCCACGCCCGCGCCGGCCAGCACGGCGAGCGGGACGCGACGGCGAGCGGCGTCGACGGCGGCAGGGAACGCGGCCCACACGACGAGACCTGCGGTGAAGGTCCAGGCCGCGACGTTGGCCCAGACCCAGTAGCCGTAGGCGCGCTCGGACGCGATGCCCTCGTAGTAGCGCTCGCGCAGCACCGGGTAGGCCTCCCACCAGTGGAACCCGTACGCCGAGAAGGCCGCCGTCACCACCAGGGCCCCGCCGACGGCCCACGGCAGCGCCCGCCAGCCCGCACCCGGTCGCTCAGCGTCGCGGCCGCGCGCCAGCCAGAGGACGGCCAGGGCGAGGATGCCGAGCAGCACGAGCCCGTACGACAGGAACACGCACCACCCGAGCAGCAGCCCCGCCCCGACGCCGAGCGCCCACGACCGGGGTCCGACCGCGACCGCGGCCCGGGTGAGGAGGTACACGCCCCAGGCCGCCACCGCGGCGAAGTAGTAGTCGGCGCTGACGCCGGCCCACACGACCAGCGGCGCCAGGGCGAGCCAGGGAGCAGCGCGCCTGGCCAGGTCGCGGCTGCCGAGCAGGTCGAGGGTCAGCAGCACCGCCGCCACCGACGTGGCGCCGATCGTCACGACGACCATGGCGACCCAGAAGGGGTCGTCGATCCCGACGCGGTCGAGCGCGACGAACGACAGCAGCGCTCCCGGAGGATGACCGGCCACGTGCGTGTGCCAGTTGTCGACCGCGGCCGACGGGATGCGCTCGACGAAGTCGTGCAGCGCGGCGGGGACGTCGCGGACCTCCGTCGCGTCGTGCAGGTACTCGCTCTTGCGTCCGTACACGCGGCTGAAGCCGTAGCGCCCGTCGCTGAGCCCGAGCGCGCACGTCCAGAGCCACGACGAGACGGTCGCGAGCACCACGACTACGCGCCACGGGAGATCGCGGCACGCCCGGGGCAGCGCCGACCAGAGCAGCACAGCCGTCGCGACGGCGACCAGGAGGAGGGGATCGAACCGCGGGCCCCAGAAGGCGTGGAGCGGAGGCCAGTGCACGCGCACGTCGTCGGAGAGGACGGCCGGGACCACCATCGCGGTGATCACCAGCACCAGGCCGACCAGTGCCGAGAGCACGGCCGTGCGGGGGCGGGCCAGCATGGCGCCACGCTATCCGGCGAACCCAGGAGGCGCATGGCCGTCCCGGGGGAACGTCGTCGAGCGCCTGTCGCAGGCCCCCTTGACGTGCGAGCAGGCCCTGCGCGGCTTAGGTTCGGGGGATGCAGGATCACCTCGGGGCGTGCGACGTCGTGATCCCGTGCCGTGACGAGGCCGCTGCGCTGCCCCTCGTGCTGCGTGACCTCCCCGCCGGGCTCCGCCCGATCGTGGTCGACAACGGCTCGACCGACGGCACCGCCGACGTGGCCCGGAACCTCGGCGCGAGGGTCGTGAACGAGCCCCGACCCGGCTACGGGGCCGCTGTCCACGCGGGCATCGAGGCCGCCACCGCCGAGTACGTCGGCGTGATCGACGGCGACGACTCCATGCGACTCGTCGACCTGCTCCCCATGCTCGACGCCGTGCGTGACGACGGCGTGACGATGGCGGTGGGCCGGCGCCGGCCCGTCGCCCGCGGCGTGTGGCCGTGGCACGCCCGTGCCGGCACGCTGGCCCTGGCCACGTGGATCCGCCGATCCAGTGGCTTCGGCATCCACGACCTCGCGCCCATGCGGGTGTGCCGCCGCCAGGACCTGCTCGACCTCGACGTCCGCGACCGACGCTTCGGGTACCCGCTCGAGCTGATGGTCAAGGCCTCGCGCGCCGGCTGGACCGTCCGTGAGCTCGACATCGACTACCGCCCGCGCGCCGCCGGGACCCGCTCGAAGGTCTCGGGCTCCGTCAAGGGCACCGCGCGCGTCGTGCAGGACTTCGCGAAGGTGCTGCGATGAACAGCGGAACGATCGTCCCCGTGCTGCTCGTCGTGGCCAAGGCGCCCGTTCCGGGTCTGGCCAAGACGCGGCTCGGTCGCGTGGCCGGCCCGCAGCGGGCCGCCGACGTGGCCGCCGCCGCCCTGCTCGACACCCTCGACGCCGTCTCGTCCGCCCACGACGTGACCGGCTGGCCGGTCGTGGTCGCGCTGACCGGTGACCTCGAGCAGGCCGCACGGTCGCGTGCCGTCCAGGACGCACTGGCCCGGGTGACCGTGGTGCCACAGCGCGGCGACGACTTCGGTGCCCGCCTGGCGCACGCCCACGTCGACGCCGGCGGCGTGCTGTCGGCGTCCGGTCCCGCGTGGGGCACCGTGCAGATCGGCATGGACACCCCCCAGGTCACCTCCGACGACCTGGTCACAGCGGGCGAGCTCGTCCGCGACGGCACGCAGGTGCTGGGCCCGGCCGAGGACGGTGGCTGGTGGCTCCTCGGGCTGCCTGATCCCACGCACGCCGACGCGCTGCGTGGGGTGCCGATGTCGCGCGACGACACGGGCACCCGGACGGTCGAGGCGCTGGGCGGCGACGTGCACCTGCTCCGCCCCCTGCTCGACGTCGACGAGTGGCCCGACGCCCAGCGCGTCGCCGCCGACGTGCCCGGCTCGCGGTTCGCCGCGGCCGTCGCCCGATGCGCGGAGGCGGTGGCATGACGCTCGACGACTCGCTGTTCGACCCGGTCTTCACGTCCGGTGACTCGCACTTCGTCGACGACCACGGCGCCGAGGAGCGTCTGGCGGTCCACCGCTGGGCCGCCGACGCCGACGCTGCCGACCTGACGCTGTTCGTGGACCCGTGCGTCGGACCCACGCTCGACCTGGGCTGCGGTCCGGGTCGGCTCGTGCAGGCGTTGCTGGCGCGGGGCCTCGACGCGCTCGGGGTCGACAGCTCGCGCTCGGCGATCGGGCTGGCCCGCGCCCGGGGCTCCCTCGTGCTGCGGCGCGACCTGTTCGAGCGGCTGCCCGGGGAGGGCGGCTGGCAGCACGCGCTGCTGGCCGACGGCAACATCGGCATCGGCGGCCGTCCCGACCGTCTGCTGCGCCGCGTCGGAGAGCTCGTCGTGCCGGGCGGCACCGTGCTGGTCGAGGTCGAGGAGCACGGGGCGATCCTGCAGGAGTCGCGCCGCCTGCGCGTCGACGGCACCCTCGGAGAGCCGTTCCCGTGGGCCGTGGTCGGTCTGGACGCGGTGCCCTGGCTCGCCCAGCGGGCGCACCTGCAGCACACCCGCACGCTGTCTGCCGACGGCCGCTGGGTCGCCGAGCTCCAACGACCCCTCGCGTCCTGACGACGCCGCTCGTCGCCCCGCCCCGTCCGGGACCGGGCGCCTTGGTCGCTCGCGCTCCCGCGATGGGTTACGTTGCTGCCGTGCTGCTGAGCGACCGCGACATCCTGGCCGAGATCGATGCGGGACGCGTGGGTCTGGACC
>NZ_LMMY01000009.1:576094-578378 GCF_001422865.1 Aeromicrobium sp. Leaf272 | reverse complement strand
CCCGGCCGCCGACCAGTCCGACCTCACGCGGCCCGTCGAGGTCGAGGGTGACGAGACGTTCGTGCTGCACCCCGGCGAGTTCGTCCTCGGGTCCACCTACGAGCTCGTGACGCTGCCCGACGACGTCGCGGCCCGCCTCGAGGGCAAGTCGTCGCTCGGTCGGCTCGGCCTGCTGACCCACTCCACGGCCGGCTTCATCGACCCCGGCTTCTCGGGCCACGTGACGCTCGAGCTGGCCAACGTCGCCACGCTGCCGATCAAGCTCTACCCGGGCATGAAGATCGGCCAGCTCTGCTTCTTCCGGCTGTCCTCGGCGGCCGAGAACCCGTACGGATCGGCCAAGTACGGGTCCCGCTACCAGGGGCAGCGCGGACCGACGGCGTCGCGGTCCCACGCCAACTTCCACCAGACACGCATCTAGAGCCGAGGGCGATCCCCCATGTCCCTACCCCTCTCGATCAGCACCGAGGTCTCCGAGGCACTGTCGGCCGGGCGTCCGGTCGTGGCCCTGGAGTCGACGATCATCTCCCACGGCCTGCCCCGCCCCGACAACCTCGTGGCCGCGCGGCACTTCGAGCAGATGCTGCGCGATCGCGGCGTGGTCCCGGCCACGATCGCGGTGCTCGACGGCCAGCTGAAGGCCGGGCTGACCGACGCCGAGCTGGAGCGGGTCGCCTCCGAGGACGTCGCCAAGCTGAGCATGCGCGACCTGCCCGTGGTGCTGGCTCGCGGTGGCAGCGGTGCCACGACGGTGGCGGCCACGTCGTTCATCGCCGACCACGCGGGCATCCGGGTCTTCGCCACCGGCGGCCTGGGAGGGGTGCACCGAGGAGCGGGCAGCACCTTCGACGAGTCCAACGACCTGAAGGCGCTCTCGGAGGTGCCGATCACGGTCGTCTCCGCGGGCGTGAAGTCGGTCCTCGACATCGGCGCGACGCTGGAGCGCATGGAGTCCCTCGGCATCACGGTGCTCGGCTACGGCACGCAGGAGTTCCCGAGCTTCTGGCTGCGGTCGTCCGGCGAGCCGCTGGACTGGACGGTGCCCGACGGCGGCGCCGTCGCCGCGGTCATGGAGTCGCGCGAGCAGCTGGAGCTGTGCAGCGCGATCGTCGTGGCCAACCCGCTCCCCGTCGACGAGCAGCTCGACCCCGACCTGCACGACCGGGTGCTCGCCGAGGCGTTGCGCCGCTGCGAGGAGAAGGGCATCGAGGGCAAGGAGGTCACCCCCTTCCTGCTCTCGACCATCGTCGAGCTCACCGACGGGGAGAGCCTGTCCGTGAACCTGCGGATCGTCGAGAACAACATCAGGGTGGCGGCCGACATCGCGTCGGCCTGGGCCGCGCTGTAGCCGATGACGATCCTGGTCGTCGGCGACGTGGTCGACGACATCAGCGTGCAGCCGCTCGCCGAGGTCACCCCGGCGAGCGACACGCCGGCGACCATCCGGATGGCACCCGGTGGCTCGGCGGCCAACGTGGCGGCGTGGTTGGGCAGCCTTGGCGTCCCGACCCGGTTCGTGGGCCGGGTCGGCGCCGACGCGGTCGAGCGCCACGCGGCGGCCCTGCAGGCGCACGGCGTGGACGTCCGCCTGGCGGCCGACCCCGAGCTGCCGACCGCCACCATCCTGCTGCAGCTCGACGAGGTCGGGGAGCGGACGATGTTCGTCGACAGGGGTGCGAACACGCGGCTGCAGGCGGCCGACGTCCCGCCCGAGGCCTGGGACGGCGTGACCTGGCTGCACCTCACCGGCTACTCGTTCTTCGACGAGGGCACCCGGTCGATGGCCCTCGGGCTCGTGGCGCAGGCGAGGGCACGAGGCGCCGGGGTCAGCATCGACCCCAGCACGGTGTCGTTCCTGCGGGCGTGCGGCGGGGCGACGTTCCTCGACTGGGTCGACGGCGCCGACCTCGCGTTCCCCAACATCGACGAGGCGCGCGTCCTCGTCGACGCGCGCGGGCCGCAGATCGACCTCGACGCCCTGGCGGGTCGCTTCGGGGCGGTGGTGGTGACGCTCGGCTCGATGGGCGCGGCCTTCATCGGCTCCGTCGACGGTGCACCCGTGCGCGAGCAGCTGACCGCGCCCCGCACGTCGGTCGTGGACACGACGGGAGCCGGCGACGCCTTCGCGGCCGGGTTCCTGTCGGTGTGGGTGCGTCGGCACGACCCCGTGCCGGCCCTGGAGGCCGGCCGGTCGGCCGCGGAGCGGTGCATCGCCGCGCTCGGCGCGCGACCCCCGCGGTGAGCATCCGGCGCGAACTTGCCCGGAAGTTGCGGAATCAGTAGT
>NZ_LMMY01000009.1:575929-575996 GCF_001422865.1 Aeromicrobium sp. Leaf272 | reverse complement strand
GGTTGAGGTTTCATCGATCCGTGGGACCGCCCAGGGATCGGCCTCACGAGGGAGGGGATCATGTCGC
>NZ_LMMY01000009.1:573782-575853 GCF_001422865.1 Aeromicrobium sp. Leaf272 | reverse complement strand
GATCGTCGAGGGGACCGAGCACGTGGCCGCCACCGGTCACCGCGTGTATGTGGTGGCCTACTACCGCTCGCCCGAGGACGCCCGCGACTTCCGGGGCGGCGTCGTCACCACGTACGCCGACCACGACGCTGCTCCGGACCGGGTGACCGTGGCGGCGCCGGGGCCCGGTGACTGGTTCGTCAGCATCCTCGAGCGTTCCCCCGGGGCCTCCGGCTACACCTTCGTCGCCGGCGCCGACGGCGTGCCGCTGGTCCCGCGCTGAGCGTCGCTCGCCACCACTCGCCCTGACCCGTGGGCCATGCGGTGTCATCCTGTCCGGGTGACAGGACAGGGCGTCTCGTGGCGGCGCGACCCGCGCTCGCGTGCCGTCCTCGCGGTGAGCGTGCTGGTGGGAATGCTCGGCGTGCTCATGGCGTGGATCGTGATCGCCCCCGAGTCCACCGGCNNCGTACGCGTTCCTGCAGACGCAGGCCGACGGTGAGACGCCGGTGGCCTACGACCCGTGCACGCCCGTGCGGATCGTCGTCAACGAGCGACGCGCCCCAGATGACGCCGACGCGGTGCTCCGGAGAGCCGTGGCGGAGGTGGAGGACGCCAGCGGGCTCGACCTGCGGGTCGTCGGCACGACCACCGACGCGCCGCTCGCGCATGAGGACGACCCCGAGGACGGGGAGGGTTGGCGTCCGGTGCAGATCAGCTGGACCGACGCCGACGAGGTCGCCGAGCTGGAGGGTCGCGTGGGTGGTCTCGGCGGCAGCACCTGGGTCGAGCGCGACGACCGCCGCACCTACGTGACCGGCGAGATCATGCTCGACGCCCCCGACCTGGTGCGCCGCGGGAACGGTGGCGACGTCGCGACCGGGGTGCTCATGCACGAGCTGGCCCACGTGCTCGGCCTCGACCACGTCGACGACCTCGGAGAGCTCATGCACCCGAGCAGCCCGCGGGACGCGTGGGGCCCGGGCGACCGGGTGGGACTCGCCGCGCTCGGTGCCGTCGGCTGCGCCTGACCTGCTCAGACGAGCGGCAGCGTGAGCACCTGGTTCGCCGATCCGGTCGTGATCGTCACCGGCGCCGAGACGAGGCCGCCGCGGTAGTTGACCGAACCGCCGGCGACCACGAGGCGCAGGGCGTGACCCTTCTCGAAGCGGTGCGCGATGCCGGGGAGGGTCACGGTGAACGGCTTCCCGGCGTCGGGCACCCGCACCGGCGCGACGAGGTCGCGCACGACGGTGCCCTTGCCGTCGGGGCCCACGTCGAGGACCTTCACGAAGACCACGACCTTGCCGGCGTCGAGGGTCTGCGTGAGGGCCGCCGTGGGTGCGGTGACGGAGAGGTCGAGCGTGGGGGAGCCCACGACCGTCAGCGGTGCCGAGAGGGCGGGGGTGGTCCAGCTCGCGGACGTCCCGGGCAGGTCCAGCTCCGGCAGCGCGATCGGCACCTGCGAGCCGACGACGTCGATCGTGCCGAGGGAGGTGGGTGCGCCGGCGGGTCCCGTGAGCAGGGTCTGCGACCCCTTCGCCACGGCACCCTTCGAGCGCGTGAGTGCCGTGCCGGAGAGGTAGAACGGCGTGCGTGAGCCGATGGGGAACGTCGAGCTCGTCGCGTACGCCGGACGGGCGTTGCCGGTGTAGGGGACCCAGTCGCGGAAGTAGGAGAACAGCGGCCCGGTGTCGGTCTTCTGCCCCTTGAGGTAGTGGTCGAACCAGGCGCTGAGGCGCGCGGTGAGGTGCTGGCCGGAGATGCTCGGGGCGTCGAAGTCGATCTCGCCCGGCGCGTTGGGGCCGGAGTGGCCGCCGTTGATCCACACGAGCTTGGTGGGCACCTTCTGCTTCCGGAGCGCCTGGAAGGTGGCGGTGCCCTCGTTGAGGTTGAACAGCGTGTCCGACTGACCCTGCAGCAGGAGGGTGGGGATGCGCACCTGCTTCACGTAGCTGGCCACGGAGCGCCTGCGCAGCTCCTGCACGGTGCCCTGGTCGAGCGTCCCGGTGACGCCGGCGGTGACCACGGCCGGGCACACGAACGCCACGAAGTTCGGGCAGCCCGCGATGCGAGAGGGGTCCTGCGGCGC
>NZ_LMMY01000009.1:571814-573752 GCF_001422865.1 Aeromicrobium sp. Leaf272 | reverse complement strand
GGCGAACTGGATGCCACCGCCGTAGGAGATGCCGACCATGCCCACGCGTGGGTCGTTCCGCGAGACCGTCCCGAGCTGGTTCCTCGCGTCGCGCTTCACGACCGTCAGGGCGGGCGCCTTCTTCGTGAGGCCGGCGTCGAGGTAGGCCGTGCCGGTGGCGCCGCCGAGGTAGCCGATGATCTGGCTGGCGGCCTTGCCGTCGACCGCGGGGTCGTCGAGGGAGATCGGGCAGCCCGAGCCGCCGAAGCCGAGCCCGGAGTAGCTGATGACGGCGTAGCCGCGGGAGGCGAAGAGGCGTCCGAGACCGGCCTGGTCGTCCTTGGAGCCGCCGAAGCCGTTGGTCGTGAGGATGGCCGGCACCGGCTTCCTCGCCGTGGCCGTGCGGGGCAGGTACTGGTCGGCCACGATGGTGCACTTCTGGTCGTTCTTCTCCCCGACGGTCACGCGGAACCACAGCGAGGTGACGGTGTACGGCGCGGCAGCAGCCGTGGCGGTGGGTACGGCGGCGAGCCCGGCCAGGACGAGGACGGCGGACAGGGCGGTCAGGACGGCTCGACGCACGGTGGCTCCTCGACTGGTACGCGGGTACAGGTTGCAACGAGCAACCGTGAGGTGGGTCACGGGGACGAAGGTCCCGACTCGGGGCTGCCAACGCTGACGCCTGCGGGGGTAGCGTCGACGCATGCTCACGCAGATCGGTGACGGGGTGCACCTGTCCGGCGGCACGGACGTCAACTGGGTGCTGATGCAGGACGGCGACGCCCTGACGGTCGTCGACACCGGCTATCCCGGGGACGCAGAGCGGCTGGACGCGTCGGTGCGGGAGCTCGGTCTCGTGCCCGGCGACGTCTCGGCCGTGCTGGTGACGCACGCGCACGTCGACCACGTCGGCAGCGTGGCGCGCTGGTGGGAGCACCACGGGGTGCCGGTGCTGATGCACGCCGACGAGGTGCCCAACGCGACGGGGGAGCGGGTCGAGTCGGCCACCACCCTCGACGTCGCGCGTCGGGCCTGGCGCCCGCGGACGGCGCTGTGGGCTGCCCGGATCTCCCGGCTGGGCGCGACGGCGCACCAGACCTTCGCCCACGCCCGCGCGTGGACCGACGGTGCGCCGCTCGACGTGCCGGGCGCCCCGGTCCCGGTGCACACGCCGGGCCACACCAGCGGACACGCGGCGTACCTGTTCCCCGCGGCCGGCGTGCTCGTCACCGGCGACGCCCTGGTGACGGGCCACGCGATCTCGCGTCGGCGCGGCCCCCAGCAGCTGCCCGGCTTCTTCACGGCCGACGGCGTGCAGGCGGAGCGCTCGCTGGAGCGGCTGCGCGCCCTCGACGCCGACACCATCGCCCCCGGTCATGGCCCGGCCTGGCGCGGCCCCCTGGGCGACGCCGTCGACCAGGCCCTCTCCCCCCGGCCTTGACTCGTCAGAGGTAGGTGGCGCGCGGAATCGACTCGTCAGAGGTAGGTGGCGCGCGGAATCGACTCGTCAGAGGTAGGTGGCGCGCGGATAGGAGGCGCGTATCCGCGTGGCACCTACCTCGGGGTGCCGGGGTTGCGCGGGCCACCTACCTCCCGCGGCCGGCACCGTGCGACGGCTCCCGTCCGCCTGTCGGGGCGTGGCACGGGGACGAAGACGACGAGAGGGCGCCCGCGTGGTGCGGGCGCCCTCTCGGCTGGGATCGGTCGTGCGTCAGGCCTTGGGCTCGTCCTCGCCCTGGGGCTCCTCGTCCTTGGCCGCGTCGGTGGCCGCGGTCGAGACGTCCGTGCCCGACGGGTTCGCGTCGCTCAGCGGCGCGACGTCGTCGGACTCCGGGTCGGCGTTCGGCGCGTCCTCGACGGCGACGACCTCCGACGGTGCCTCGTCCTTGGCCGCGCCGGTTCCGTCGGTGTCGGCCTTGGCCTCCACGTCGGTGGCGTCGGCCTCCTCCTCGCGCGCGC
>NZ_LMMY01000009.1:571682-571762 GCF_001422865.1 Aeromicrobium sp. Leaf272 | reverse complement strand
ACGGGCTCGTCCTCGGCGGGTGCGGGCTCGTCGTCGGTGGCCGGGCTGGCCTCGTCGTCGCCCCCAGCACCATCGCTCGG
>NZ_LMMY01000009.1:570457-571532 GCF_001422865.1 Aeromicrobium sp. Leaf272 | reverse complement strand
GGCCTTCGGCTCGTCCCCACCCTCCTCGGCCTTGCCGTCGGTGGCGGGCTTGGCCGGCTGCGGCGGGGCGTCGACCTGGACGGGCTCGTCCTTCTCGGTCTCGGCCTCGTCACCGTCGGCGCCGGTCTCGTCGGCCTTCGACGTCTCGGCGGCGGGCGCCTCGTCGGGCGTCGCGTCCCCGGACTCGTCGCTCTCGGTAGAGGCCTTGGCGTTGTCCGCCTCGACCTCGTCCGCACCGGGCGCCTGGCCGGCGTTGCCGGAGGTGTCGGCGGCGCGACCCTGCTCGTCGACGTCCATGTTGTGCTTGGCGGCGACCTCGGCGTCCTCCTCGCGCGACGTCGTGGCGGGCTCGTCCTGCGGCTCGTCGTCGGGGACGTCGGTCCCCTCGGGCTCCTCGTGGGCGTCCGCGGCCGGCGCGGCGTCCTCGGTGTCGCTGATCGAGGCGTCGTCGGCCTGGTCGGTCGCGTCGGGCTCGGCGTCCGTGGCCTGGTCGGAGGACCCGGCCGCCGCGGCCGCGGCGGTGGCCGCCTCGGCCTCGTCGACGACGTCGGCGGACTCCTCGGCCGTCGGCTCGGGAGCCCGCTTCACGGCGGCGAGCAGCATCTGCGCGACGTCGAGGACCTCGACCTCCTCGCGGGCCTCGCCGGCCGCCTGCTGGGCGGTCAGGCCGTCCGACAGCATGACGCGGCAGAACGGGCAGCCCACGGCGATCTGGTCGGCACCGGTGGCCACGGCCTCCTGCGTGCGGTTCACGTTGATCCGCGACCCGAGGTTCTCCTCCATCCACATGCGCGCGCCACCGGCGCCGCAGCAGAAGGAGCGCTCGGAGTTGCGCGGCATCTCGGCGAACTTCGCGCCGGGGATGACGCTGAGCAGCTCGCGCGGCGCCTCGTAGACCTGGTTGTGGCGGCCGAGGAAGCAGGGGTCGTGGTAGGTGATCGTCTTCTCGGGCTCGGCCGCGGCGGCACCGGCCTTGCCGGCCACCGGCGTCAGCCTGCCCTCGCGCACGAGGCGGTTGAGCAGCTGCGTGTGGTGCACGACCTCGAGCTCGACGCCGAACTCGGCGTACTCGTTC
>NZ_LMMY01000009.1:569589-570447 GCF_001422865.1 Aeromicrobium sp. Leaf272 | reverse complement strand
CGCCGGTGCAGGTCTCGCCGTCACCGAGGACGGCGAAGTCGACGCCGGCGGTGTTCAGCAGCTCGGCCACGGCCTGCGTGGTCTTCTTGGCACGGTCCTCGAAGGCGCCGGCGCAGCCGACCCAGAACAGCCACTCGACCTCGTCGAGGCTCTCCACGTCCACACCGACCTGCTTGACCTCGAAGTCGAGGTCCTTGGCCCAGTCCATGCGGTGCTTGGGGTTCATCCCCCACGGGTTCCCCTTGCGCTCCAGGCCCTTGAAGATGTTGTTGAGCTCGGCCGGGAAGTTGGACTCCACGAGCACCTGGAAGCGGCGCATGTCGTCGATGTGGTCGACGTGCTCGATGTCGACGGGGCACTGCTGCACGCAGGCGCCGCAGTTGGTGCACGACCACAGGACGTCGGGGTCGATGACGCCGTACATCTCCTCGTCGCCGATGAGCGGACGCTCGACCTCCTTCTGCTGCTCCTCGGTGCGCTCGTCCTCGGGGATCGCCAGGGCGGGGATCTTGGCGTAGGCGTGCTCGCGCAGGCCCATGACCAGGAGCTTGGGGCTGAGCGGCTTCTCGGTGTTCCAGGCGGGGCACTGGCTCTGGCAGCGACCGCACTCGGTGCAGGTCGTGAAGTCGAGCAGGCCCTTCCAGGAGAAGTCCTCGACCTTGCCGACGCCGAGCTTCTCGAAGTCCTCCTCCTCGAGGTCCTCCATGGCCTCCATGTCGAGGGCCTTGCCGTTGATGCGGATGGGCTCGAGGCCGCCGAGGGCCGTGCCACCGTCGGACTCGCGCTTGAACCAGATGTTCGGCCAGGCGGTGAAGCGGTGCCAGGCGATGCCCATCGTCAGGTTGGTGGAGATGACGA
>NZ_LMMY01000009.1:569089-569499 GCF_001422865.1 Aeromicrobium sp. Leaf272 | reverse complement strand
GCTTGACCTGGCGGTAGACCGCCAGCGGGATGATCGCGAGCGCGCCGAGCAGGCCGATGGCCTCGCTGATCCACTCGTAGAGGAAGAAGTGGCCGATGATCGGCCAGACGAACTCCGGGTCGAACAGCTGGAAGAACGCCTGGGCGACGGCCGTCGCGAGCACGAGGAACGCGAGGTAGACGAACCAGTGCAGGGCGCCGATCCAGCTCCACTGGAGCATGCGCGTGTGGAGGAACGTCTCCTTGAGCATGTTCACCGTGCGCGCGGCGGGGTCGTCCGTGCGGCCTGGTGCCGGGCCACCGGCACGGATGACGGCGGTCATCCGGCGCACGGCGACGACCGTGACGGGGATCGTGATGGCCGTGACGGCCAACGAGACGATGATCGCGACGAGCTGCATGGAGCCTCAA
>NZ_LMMY01000009.1:563120-569062 GCF_001422865.1 Aeromicrobium sp. Leaf272 | reverse complement strand
AAGGCCACCCAAAGGTCGTGCAGGTCAGCGGTCGGTTACCGGTGGGTAGGTAAAGGCTATCCCGGGCGGCGCCGCCTTGTCCTGTCGGCGTGGTGTGAGTCGTTCGTCATCGATCGCGCGGGACGAGCGGGATCGCGACGAGCGGGAAGAGGGCCACGAGCGCGAACGCCCACCCGTAGCCCAGCCCGGCCACGGTGAGCCCGACGACCGGCGGGACGGCCGCGCTCACCAGGTACTGGCCGGTGTTCTGGACGCCCAGCGCCTTGCCCGACCACCACGGCCCGGCCCGCTCGGCCACGGCGGTGAAGGCCAGGCCGTTGTCGGCGACGGTCACGACCGTGGCCACGACGATGAGAACCACGGCCAGGGGCGTCGGCTCGAGCACGCCGAGCGCCAGCATCGTCAGCGCCGCCCCGACCGCGACGATCCGCATGGGTCCCATGCGACTGCCCACCCGGTCGGACCACCAGCCCACCCCGATGCGGCCGGCAGAGCCGAGCAGCTGGGTGGACGCCACGAGCACACCGGCTGCGCCGGCGGCCCAGCCGCGCTCGTCGATGAGCCAGACGAGCATGTAGGTCCACACGGTGAACTGCGGGACGACCAGCAGGGCCGACGCGGCGTGGATGCGCACGAGCGTGACGTCGCCCCGGTAGGGGCTGCCCGTCTCGCCTGCGTCGTCGGCGTCGGCGCGGGACCGTCGTGGTGGATCGACCACCAGCAGGGCGCAGGCCACGAGGACCACCGCGTTGAGAGCGGCGATGCACAGCAGCGTCGTGCGCAGGTCGGTGGCCTGCACCGTCGTCGGAACGAAGACCGCCGCGGCCCCGACCCCGAGCGGGAGCGCGGTCTGGCGCACCCCCATGGCGGTGCCGCGGCGCTCGGCCGGGAACCAGCCCACCACGAGTCGACCGCTGGCGGCGTTGGAGCTGGCCACGCCCACGCCGGCGACGAACCAGCACGCCGCCAGGGCGGGGTAGCCGTCCACGAACGCGGCGGCGACGGTGCCGCCGGTCGTGACCACCAGACCGAGCGTGAGGGTCAGTCGCTCACCCCACCGGTCGACGACGACGCCCCACGCCACGAGCGAGACGGTGGTGCCGAGCAGCGAGGCGGACGCCAGCGCGCCGGCCTGCGGGAGGGGGAGTCCCCGCTCGAGGTGCAGGTAGGGGATGAGGAAGACGGCGGCGTTCGCGGCCACCGTCCCCGACGCCTGCGCGAGCATGCCGACCGCGAGCATCAACCAGCGGTTCGGGGTGGTCACCGGACCATGGTCCGCCCGCGCCGACCGGTGCCGGCAGGGGGGTCAGGCCAGGGCGCCGACGTGGGCGAGGGCCTGTCGGACGAGCATCCCGCGCCCGCCCTCCATCTCGTCGAGGACGGCCGGGTCGAGGGCCTGCTCGGGCGTCATCCAGCTGAGCTCGAGGGCGTCCTGGCGCGGGTTGCACTCACCNCCCGGCAGCGGGAAGTACTCGGCCACCGTGAACGGCACGATCGACGCCGACAGCTGCGGGAAGGCGGTGGGGCCGAGGTCCTTCTCGAGGTTGCGCAGCAGCGCGTCGCGCACCGACTCGCCGTGGGTGACGCGTCCGGAGACGAAGGTGCGCGTCATGGCCCCGGTGGTGGGTGAACCACGCAGCAGCAGACCCAGGTGCTCGACCTGGCCGTGGGCGTCCACCCGGACGGGGATCCCCTCGACGTAGAGGATCGGCACGCGCGAGCGGGTCTCGTCGAGCGCGATCTCGGAGAGCCAGCCGGGATTGGGGTCAGGGGTGCGGACGGACGCCATGGCCTCATCCTCCCCCACGCGTGGGCGTCAGCCGTGCCGCCCCGGCGGGACGGCCCTCGTCAGGAGCTCGACGCGGTGGTGGAGGCCGCGATGCTGGCCGTCATCGCGGCGGTCATGGCGGCCTGGGCGTCCTGGATCGCCTTGCGGACGCCCTCGCTGGCCCAGTCGCCGTCGGCGACGACCTTGGCCCGCGCCTTCGCGGCCTTCCTCTCCCGCTTCTCGACCACGAGGCCGAGCTGGTCGGCGGCCAGGAGCAGGCCGACGAGCGGACCCGTGACCTGGTCGGCCGGCTGGTCGTGCAGGAGCACCTGCCGCATCGCGCCGACGAGCTGGTCGCGTCGTGCGACGTCGACGAGCTCGTACCGCTCCAGCCGGATGCCGAGCACGCGGCGCTGCTCGTCCCGCACGAGCCCGTCGGCCTCCAGGGACGCGAGCACGGCCTTGCGCTGCTTCTTGCCCAGGCGGGTCACGATCGCCTTCGGCGCCTGGTGGCCCTTCTGCCAGACGCGCTCGAAGGCGGCCTGCAGGTCGGGATCGTCCACGGGCGTGCGGTCGGCGACGGCCACGCGGGCCTTCCGTCCCGTGCCGACGAGCTCGAGGCGACCGAGCAGCACGAGGTCGATGAGTGCCGCGCCACCGAGCGCGGGCTCGGCGGCCATCGACGGCAGCCGCACCTTGCCCGACTCCGGGTCGAGCGCGACGAGCAGGAGGTCGCGAGCCACGGTCATGCCTCGAGCGTAGGCCGACCTGCGACCGACGTCACCCCGCCCTACGGTCGAGGGATGGACCCGTCGGACGACGCCACCACCCCTGAACACACGGCCCTCGACCCGCGGGCCGTGGCGCTGGCGCAGGACCTGCTGGACGACGCCCGCGAGGGTCGCACCGAGCGGTTGGCGCAGCACGTCGACGCGGGCGTCCCGGTCGAGCTCACCGATGCCTCGGGCAACACGCTGCTCATGCTCGCGGCCTACCACGGGCATGCGGGGACGGTAGCCGCGCTCACCGCCCGCGGCGCCGTCGTCGACGCGCTGAACGACCGCGGCCAGAGCCCGCTGGCCGGTGCGGTGTTCAAGGGCGAGGACGCGGTGGTGCGGGTCCTGCTCGAGGCCGGCGCCGACCCGGACGCCGGTCACCCGACGGCCCGCGAGACCGCGGCGATGTTCGGACGCACGGACCTCCTGGCCTGACCCCGGCTCACGGCCCGGACGGGCTGGGCGCGGTGGCCCGTGGGCGGCTAGGCTGGCATCACCACGACAGGGGAGCGCCGCCGCAGAGGGCGCTGAGAGTGCGGATCAGCCGCAGACCCTTGAACCTGCTCCGGTTAGCACCGGCGAAGGGAGTCACGATGAGTTCTGCATCCACGCGTACACCGACCGAGGGTCGGGCACGTCTGTCCTATCGCACCATCGACCTCGTCACGATCGCGTCGCTCGGTGTCGCGTTCGGGGTCATCTTCTGGGCCTGGGGGAAGCTCTACGGCCTCCTCGACCTGGCCGCGACGATCGGCTACCCGCCGGCCGGCGCGCTGCTCGGCGGCGGCTGGCTCCTCGCCGGGGTCGTCGGCGGGCTGGTCATCCGCCGGCCGGGTGCCGCGTTCGGCACCGAGGTGGTGGCCGCCGCGATCTCGATGTTCGTGCTCGGCGGCACCGAGTGGGGCTTCACCGTCCTGCTCTCGGGCCTCGTGCAGGGCGCCGGCGCCGAGCTGGGCTTCGCCCTCGGTCGCTACCGCCGGTGGGGTCTCGGCGTGGCCGTCCTCGCGGGCGTGCTGTCGGCCGTGTTCGCCTCCGTCTACGAGTGGAACTTCTACTACGTCGACTGGGGCCTCGCCTACAAGGTCGCCCACCTCGGCTTCTTCGCCGTGTCGGGAGCGGTCGTCGCCGGTCTGCTCGGCTGGATGCTCGTCCGCTCGCTCGCGGGCACCGGGGCGCTCGACTCCTTCGGCGCCGGTCGCGACGCCGCCGGAGAGGGCGTGCAGGCCTGACCGCCCTGACCACCACCCGACCCGTCGAGGTCCGCCTCGACGGGTTCGGGTGGCGGCCGGTGGGTCACGCCCGACCCGTCGTGGCCGACCTCGACCTGCACGTCCCCGCGGGCCAGCGGGTGCTGCTCGCGGGGCCGAGCGGCGCCGGGAAGTCGACCCTCCTGCTGGCGCTCGCCGGTGCGCTGGGCGAGTCCGTGCCCGGGGACCTCTCGGGATCGGTCCGCGCCGAGGGCGTGCGGGGTCTCGTGACGCAGCAGCCCGGCGACGCCGTGGTGTCGGCCCGCGTGGGCCGCGACGTCGCCTTCGGGCCCGAGAACCTCGGTCTCGACCACGACGAGACGTGGCGCCGGGTCGACGCGGCGCTCGACGCGGTCGGCCTGCCCTACGGTCGTGAGCACCCCACCGACGCGCTCTCCGGCGGAGAGACCCAACGTCTGGCCCTGGCCGGTGCCCTCGCGCTGCGCCCCGGTCTGCTGCTGCTCGACGAGCCGACCTCGATGCTCGACGAGGCCTCGGCCGCCGAGGTCCGACGGGCGGTCACCGACGCCGTGGCGTCGACGGGCGCGACGCTCGTGGTGGTGGAGCACCGCATCGGACCCTGGCTCGACCTCGTGGACCGGGTGGTCGTCCTCGGCCGTGACGGTGGCGTGCTCGCCGACACGGACCCGACCACCTTCGTGGCCGCGCACCGTGAGTCCCTCGGCGCGGCCGGGGTCTGGATGCCCGGGCTCGCGGCTCCTGTCCCGGTGCTCCCGGACCGGGGGCTGGTGGCGCCGGACGACGACGCGGTGCCGCTCGACGTCGAGCGGCTCACGGTCGAGCTGGTGCGTCGCTCGTGGCGCGGCACCACCCGCACCCGCGCCCTCGACGACGTCGGCCTGCGCCTGGTCGACGGCGCCGCGCACGCCGTCGTCGGTCCGTCGGGGGCGGGCAAGTCCACGCTGCTCGCGGCGTGCGCCGGTCTGCAGGCCCCCACCTCGGGAGCGGTCGAGCGCGCGGGGGAGCCACTGCACCGGATGCGGTCGTCGGCACTGGCCGCCGTCTCGGGCTGGGTGCCGCAGGTCCCCGAGCACGGCCTGCTCACCACCACGGTGCGCGAGGAGGTCGCCTTCACGGCGGGTCGTCTCGGCCGATCCGTCGACGTCGACGCCGTGCTGGAGCACCTCGGGCTCGGTGCCCATGCGGACCGGAACCCCTACCGGCTCTCCGGTGGTGAGCAGCGACGGCTCGCCCTCGCCGCCGCGCTGGCGCACCGGCCAGGCTCGGTGCTGCTCGACGAGCCGACCGTCGGCCAGGACCGGCTCACCTGGGCGACCGTGGCCGGCTGGTGGCGTGCCGCCGCGGACGCCGGGGCCGTCGCGGCAGCCGCCAGCCACGACGCCGACCTCGTGGCGCTCGCCGACCGGGTCCACCGGCTCGACGGAGGGCGGCTCGCATGACGACCCGGCACACCGTTCCCACCGGTCGACGGTCGCTCCTGCTGCACGTGAACCCGCTGGCGCTCGCCGTGGTGGGCGTCGCTGCCGTGCCCGGGTCGCTCGCCGTGCGGACGCTGCCGATCGCCCTGGTGACCGTGGCGGTCTACGCCGTCGTGCTCCTGCTGGTGGTCCCGTCGGTGCGGTACACGCTGCTGTGCCTGGCGCTCGCGGCCTTCGCGGGCCTCACGGTCGCCTACTCCACGTGGCGTCTCGGCGGGCACGACGAGACGCTCGCCCTCACCGCGGGCCTGCGCATCGTGGTGCTCGCCTGGCCGGGCGCCGTGGTGGCGGTGTTCGTCGACCCGGCCCGGCTCGGCGACCACCTGGCGCAGAACCTCCGGCTGCCGGCGCGGCCCGTGGTGGCGGTGACGTCGGCGCTGCAGCAGGCCGCCGGTCTGCTGGTCACCTGGCAGCAGCTCGTACGAGCGCGCCGGGCCCGGGGCGCGGGACCGGCCGGTGGCCCGGTCGCCCGCTCCCGGTACGGCGGCGGCCTGGTCTTCGCCCTGCTCGTCTCCTCGTTGCGCGGTGCGTCGCGCCAGTCCATCGCCCTGGACGCGCGCGGCTTCGCGTCGGCCCACGGCCGGTCGTGGGCCGAGCCGGCGCCGTGGACCCTGCTCGACGTGGCCGTCGCGGTCGGGGGAGCCCTGCTCGCCGCCGTCCCGGTGGTGCTCCTGGTGGCGGTCTAGCCAGG
>NZ_LMMY01000009.1:560557-563102 GCF_001422865.1 Aeromicrobium sp. Leaf272 | reverse complement strand
CCCCCATGGTCCGCGTGTTCGACAGTCTCGACGCCTTCAAGGCAGCCGCTGGGGAGGAGCTCGGCACCAGCGACTGGGTCACCGTCACCCAGGAGCAGATCAACACGTTCGCCGACGCCACCGGCGACCACCAGTGGATCCACGTCGACCCCGAGCGCGCCGCGTCGGGCCCGTTCGGCGGCACCATCGCGCACGGCTACCTCACGCTCTCGCTGCTGCCGGTCTTCGTCGAGCAGATCTACTCGATCCAGGGTCTGGCGTTCGGAATGAACTACGGCGCCAACAAGGTGCGCTTCCCCGCCCCGGTCCCGGTCGACTCACGGCTGCGGGCCACCGCGACCCTCGTCGAGACCCGCGACATCCCGATCGGCACCCAGGGCATCGTCAACGTGGTCGTCGAGCGCGAGGGCTCCGACAAGCCGGTGTGCATCGCCGAGGTCATCTACGTGATGGCCGGTGCCTGAGATGCACTTCGCCTTCGACGAGACCACCACCGAGCTCATCCAGAAGCTCGAGACCTTCATGGACGAGAAGGTCTACCCCGCCGAGCACGAGGCCGAGCAGCAGATCAAGGCCCTGTACGACGAGGACCGCTGGGACCCGCCGGCCGTGCTCGACGGCCTCAAGGCCGAGGCGCGCGAGCGCGGTCTGTGGAACTTCTTCCTCGCCGGCCACCCGGAGGAGGGCGGCCTGACGAACCTGCAGTACGCCCCGCTCGCGGAGATCACCGGCCGGTCCATCCAGCTGGCTCCGGCGGCCATCAACTGCGCCGCACCCGACACGGGCAACATGGAGGTGCTGACGATGTTCGGCACCGCCGAGCAGAAGGAGCAGTGGCTGAAGCCGCTGCTCGCCGGCGAGATCCGGTCCGCGTTCGCCATGACCGAGCCCGACGTGGCCTCGTCGGACGCCACCAACATCGAGCTGTCGATCGTGCGTGACGGCGACGAGTACGTCATCAACGGCCGCAAGTGGTGGATCACCGGCGCGATGAACCCGAACTGCCAGGTCTTCATCGTCATGGGCAAGACCGACACGTCGGCCGAGCGCCACCGCCAGCAGTCGATGATCCTCGTCCCTCGCGACACCCCCGGGCTCGAGGTCGTGCGCGGCATGCACGTGTTCGGCTTCCACGACCGCGACCACGGCGGCCACGCCGAGCTGAGGTTCACCGACGTCCGCGTGCCCGCCACGAACCTCATCGGCGGCGAGGGCGAGGGCTTCGCCATCGCCCAGGCGCGCCTGGGGCCCGGCCGCATCCACCACTGCATGCGCTCGATCGGCCTGGCCGAGCGTGCGGTCGAGCTCATGTGCGAGCGTGCGCTCAGCCGCACGACCTTCGGCAAGCCGATCGCCCAGCAGGGTGTGGTCCAGGACTGGATCGCCGAGTCGCGCGTCAAGCTGGAGCAGCTGCGCCTGCTGACCCTCAAGACCGCCTGGCTCATGGACACCGTGGGCAACCGCGGCGCCCACAAGGAGATCCAGGCGATCAAGATCGCCACCCCGCAGACGGTGGAGTGGATCCTCGACAAGGCCATCCAGGTGCACGGCGCCGGTGGGCTGAGCCAGGACTTCCCGCTCGCGGAGATGTTCGCCGGGATCCGCACGCTGCGCTTCGCCGACGGACCCGACGAGGTGCACAAGGCCTCGCTCGCCCGCGCCGAGCTGAAGAAGTACGCGGCACGATGAGGCCTGGGCGATGAGGATCGAGGGAGCGTCGGCGGTCGTCACGGGTGCGGCCGGCGGCATCGGCCTGGCCGTCGCGCGGGCCCTGCTCGAGCGGGGTGCGGGCTCGGTCGTGCTGGCCGACCTCGACGGCGACCGGCTCGACGCCGCCGCCGACGCCCTGGCCGACGAGCTCGGTGACCGGGTCCACCGCCGCGCTGCCGACGTGACGAGCGAGATCGGCGTCGACGCGGTGCTGCAGAGCGCCCCGGCGCCGGTCGACCTCTACGTCGCCAACGCGGGCGTGTTCCGCGGCTTCGGCCTCGAGGCCTCGCCGGAGGACTGGGCCGCGTCGTGGGACGTCAACGTCATGGGTCACGTCGCCGCCGCCCGGGCACTGGTGCCCGGGTGGGTCGAGGGTGCGACCGCCGAGAGCGGTCCGGCGGGGTGCTTCGTGAGCGTCGCGTCGGCCGCGGGCCTGCTCACCCAGCTTGGCTCGCCGACCTACTCGGTGACCAAGCACGCGGCCGTCGGCTTCGCCGAGTGGCTCGCCGCCACCTACGGCGACCGCGGCGTGCAGGTCACCTGCGCGTGCCCCATGGGTGTGCGCACGGCCATGCTCGAGTCGGGCGAGACGAGCGACGACCCCGACGCGACCCTCGGGATGCGCGCGGTCACGTCGGCCGGCAACGCGCTCGAGCCGGCCGAGGTCGCGGCGACGATCCTCGACGCCGTCGAGGCAGGTCGCTTCCAGGCCCTGCCCCACCCCGACGTCGCCACCATGTGGGCCCAGAAGGCCGCCGACCCCGACCGGTGGATCTCCGGCATGCAGCGCTACCGCCGCCACCTCGAGGCCTGACCCGTCCCAGCGATTCCCATC
>NZ_LMMY01000009.1:544382-560537 GCF_001422865.1 Aeromicrobium sp. Leaf272 | reverse complement strand
GAGCAGGTGAGAACCATGGTGGGTCCGTGGCCGGTACCCGCCACCGGTCGAGCCGGAGAGTCGCTCGGTAGGGTCGCGGCCATGAAGATCGGACCCGGCCTCGTGGTGCCCGCCCTCGCCGAGCTCGTGCTGCTCGCCCTCTACGTGACCGACGTGCTGGGCGACGCCGCATGGCCCGACGGCTTCGTCGTGCCCGGTCGCGTGGTCGTGGTCGTCGCCGCCGTCGTCATCGCCGGGATCTGCTACCAGGCGTGGGCGAGCGTGACCTCGCAGCAGCGGACCCCCCTCGTGCACGCCTCGGCCGGCGCGTCGCTGGTCGGCGGCGCCGCCCTCGCCTCCGCGGTCACCGCTGCCGGCGCCGGTCGGATCTTCGGCGCCCCCGCGCTGGCCACGCTCGGGACGGCCGCGCTCGTGGCCGCCGTGGTGTGCCACCAGCTGTCGTCGGCACGCCGCTCCCTGTCCTGACCCACGCACGCATGACGACGGGCCCCGACCGCCATGGTCGGGGCCCGTCGTGGTGCGCGTGTCGTGCCGTGCGTCAGACGCCGATCTCGCGGCCGTCCTTGCGCCACACCATGGCCACCGAGGGACGCGGGACCGACGAGCCGCCGTCGGGCCAGTGCGACGCCGGAGCGTCCGCCGACGCGCCGTCCTTCTCGCCCGGGTGCTGGACGCAGACGAGCACGCGGTGCCTCTGCACCACCGGCCCGCAGGTCTCGGCGCCGAGCGGGACGGTGAGGAACTGGCGGGTCAGGCCACGGTCGCGACCCTCCACCGCCACGCCGAACAGCCCGTCGTTCGAGCCGAGCGCGTTGCCGTCCGTGGAGACCCAGAGGTTGCCGTGGCGGTCGAACGTCACGTTGTCCGGGCAGGAGATCGGCGAGACCTGGCTCTTGTCGTAGCCGCCGAAGTACGTGGCCGGGTCGTTCGGGTCGCCGCAGACCAGCAGCAGGGTCCACGCGAACCGGGTGGCACCGCTGTCGTTGCGGTGCTCCGTCAGCTCGAGCACGTGACCGTTCTTGTTGGCGTTGCGCGGGTTGGCCTCGTCGGCACCGGCCTTGCCCGCGGCACCCCGGTTCGAGTTGTTGGTCAGGGCCACGTAGACCTTGCCGCTCACGGGGCTCGGCTCCACGTCCTCGGGGCGGTCCATCTTGGTGGCGCCCGCGACGTCGGCGGCCTGCCGGGTGAACAGCAGCACCTCCTCGGCCGTGAAGCCCTTCACGAACGACTTCGTGCCGCTCACGAGCGGGATCCAGGCGCCGGAGCCGTCGAACTCGCCGTCCTTCGGGAGCGTGCCCGTGCCGTCGATCTGCGACGTGGGGGAGTCGCCGGTCAGCTTCGCGACGTAGAGGGTGCCGTGGTCGAGCAGCGTGTCGTTGTGCCGCTTGGCCGACGCGGACCGCCCCTTCTTCATGCGGTCGCGCGAGACGAACTTGTACAGGTAGTCGAAGCGCTCGTCGTCGCCCATGTAGACGGCGACCCGTCCGTCCTTCGTGATGCGGGGCTGGGCGGCCTCGTGCTTGAAGCGGCCCAGGGCGGTGCGCTTGCGCGGGACGGCGCGGGGGTCGTACGGGTCGACCTCGACGATCCAGCCGAAGCGGTTGACCTCGTTGGGCTCCTTCGCGAGGTCGAAGCGGTCGTCGAACTTCTCCCACTGGCGCTCGCTCGCGGTGCCGGCGACGCCGTAGCGGGCGAGCCGCGCCGCGGTCGTCGGGTCGGTCACCGTGGCGGCGTTGGCGAAGTACTGGTTGAAGTTCTCCTCGGCCGTCAGCCACGTGCCCCAGGGCGTGGTGCCGCCGGCGCAGTTGTTGAGGGTGCCGAGCACGGTGCGACCACGCGGGTCGGCCTTCGTGCGCACCAGCGGGTGGCCGGCCACGGGCCCGGTGAGCCGGAACTCGGTCTGGGTGTGGAAGCGGCGGTTGAGCTGGTGCCCGACGACCGGCTCCAGCGACCCGTCGCGGGTCTCCCGGACCGCCACCACGGACAGCCCGTGGGCGGCCCACGACGTCTCGACCTGCTCGCGCGTCGGGTTGGCCGGGTCGTAGCCGGGGTACATGAGCTCCTCGCTCGTGTACTCGTGGTTGGCGACCAGCAGCTGCGTGCCGCGCGAGAGCGGCAGGAGCGCGAGGAAGTCGTTGTTGAAGCCGAACTGGCGACGCTGGGCCGCAGCGCTCTGCCGGTCGACGGACCAGCGCGGGGAGTCCTTGAACAGCGGGTCGCCCCAGCGGATGACGACGTCCTGGCGGTAGCCGGAGGGGATGGTGATCGCGTCGGCGGTGTTGGGCGCCACGGGGTCGAAGCGCAGGCCGTACGGACCCTTGCCCTTGGGGGCGGGGCCGGGCTTGCCCTTGGGGCCCTTGGGGGCGGGGGCCGTGGGCACGGCGGCGGCCGGCCCTGCGAACGCCGCGGTGGCGGCCGTGGCGGCGCCGATCACGGCACCGGCGCGCAGCACGCCGCGGCGGCTGGCCGCACGAGCCATCACGTCGGCGAACGTCTCGTTGTCCGACGTGTTGGGCGCGTCGTGGGCGCAGGCGTCGCCGCAGCGGTAGCGGCAGGTGAGGGCGGCGCGTCCGGACGCGCAGGGCGCCTCGGGCGGGCAGGTTCCGGCGGCACCCTCGGTGGGGAGGGTCACGACGGGGAGCAAGGGGCGTTCGGGCGTGATCGTCACGGAAGTCCTCCAGAGCGGGGGAGCGTCGGGCCGCCCCCCTTCGACGCCATGACGGTAGGAGCGCCGCCGGACGCCGACGTGGACCCTGGGTGAACAGGAGGTGACGGTACTCAGGGCCCGGGCCCGTGGCCCGGCGGACTACGCTCGATCCCATGGCGATCGAGCTCCGCACCCCCGACCAGGTCGACGAGATGCGTGCGGCCGGGCGCTTCGTCGGCGAGGTCCTCACGGCCCTCGTGGACGCCGCCGACGTGGGGGTCGACCTGCTCGACCTCGACGCGCTCGCGCACCGCATGATCCGCGAGCGTGGAGCCGAGTCCTGCTACATCGACTACGCGCCCTCGTTCGGCCGCGGGCCCTTCGGCAAGGTCGTGTGCACGTCGGTCAACGACGCGGTCCTGCACGGGCTGCCGCACCGCTACCGGCTGCGGGACGGCGACCTGGTCACGTTCGACTTCGCGGTCTCGGTCGACGGCTGGGTCGGTGACTCCGCCGTGAGCGTCGTGGTCGGCACCCCGCGCGAGGAGGACCTGGCGCTCATCGCCGCCACCGAGGAGGCCCTCGAGGCGGGCATCGGGGCCGCGCGCGCCGGCAACCGGCTGGGTGACATCAGCGCCGCCATCGGCGACGTCGCGCGCTCCCACGGACTCAAGGTCAACACCCAGTTCGGCGGCCACAGCGTCGGCCGCACCATGCACGGCGACCTCCACCTGCCCAACGACGGCCGTGCGGGGCGCGGCGTGAGGCTCGACCCGGGGCTGGTCATCGCGATCGAGCCGTGGTTCCTGCAGACCACCGACGAGATCGTCATGGACCCCGACGGCTGGACCATCCGCAGCGCCGACGGCTCCCGCGGAGCCCACAGCGAGCACACCATCGCGGTCACCGAGGGCGACCCGATCATCCTCACCGCCCGCGACTGACGAGGCGCGTCCGGGCTCGCACCGGGGACTGGTGCGTTCGCCCCAGTGCGCCACAAGGCCCTCCGGGCATGTGACTTTGGTCCTACGCTGACGGCGGGAGTGTAGGTCGAGGGAGCTTGGGAGGGCCCCGCGATGCGTCGTGTCGCCATGTCTGTGGGAGCACTGTTGGTCGCCGCCGTGCTGGTGGCCGTGCCGAGGAGCGTGTCGGCGCAGGAGCCGACGATCAGCTCGAGCGGTGACGAGGTCAAGTACACCGACCCCGCGCTGGAGGGGGAGCCCACCGCGACGGTCGAGGGTGTGCTGCGCGAGGTCGTGGTCGAGCGGGCGGAGTCCGACGGCCACGGTGAGGGTGGCCACGTGGGCGCCGAGGTCGGCGAGCCGGTGCTGGTGACCGACGACGGGTCGGTCGTCCCGGTCGACCTCGCGGCCCTCGCGGGCGGTGAGGAGGCGCTGGAGGAGCTCGACCTCGCCGGCGCCCCGGTCGTCGCCGAGCTGGTGGAGAGCGCCTCGCTGGAGTCCGCGCTCGACGGCACCGTCACGCAGGCGGTCGACGTGGCGACCGCGGTGTTCGACCGGAGCGAGACCACCGCGACGACGGGCGCGCACCGCGCCTACGTCGCGATCGTGGCCAACAGCGGCAGCGTCGACGCCACGAGCACGATCGAGTCGAGGATCGCCGCGGGACTCACCTGGTGGTCGCAGGAGACCGGGGCGACCTTCTCCCGGGCGGGCACGGTGCGGTACTCCTCCGGCCGCGCCGACCGGTGCGGGTTCGGCGACGTCAGCGGCCTGTGGAGCGAGGCCATGCAGCGGTTCCCGACGGTCGACTTCTCCGCGGCGGGCAACCACCTGGTGGTGGTCGTCGACGACCAGTGCGACGGCACCGGTGTGGGCACGATCGGCGGATCGGTGGCCGACGGCGGACTGGTGACCCTCACGGAGTCCTCGCGCGTCTTCACGCCGACCCTCGTGCACGAGGTCGGTCACAACCTGGGCCTGCGCCACGCCAACCTCGAGTCCGTGGAGTACTGGGACCTCTACAGCCCCATGGGGCTCGCCGTGTCCGGCTCGGGCACGACCGCGCTCGACACCGAGTACCGCGCCCAGCTCGGACTGGCGCGCTCCGGCGAGGTCGAGGTCGTTCCGTCCGGCACGGCGGTCACCCGCACCCTCGCTGCGCGCGGGTCGACCTCCGGCCTGCGAGGTCTGGAGGTCCGCTCCGGCGGCACGAGCCACTGGGTGGAGTGGCGGCCGGCGACGGGCCGCGACGCGTCGAGCTACTACGCCCGCGAGGCGACCGGCTCGGTGTGGGTCAGCGGCACGAGGAAGTACCCCACCGGGGTCACGGTGAGCACCCGGGCCACCGACGGGACCGGCGTGACGTCCTTGCGACCGCGTCTGGACGGGTCGGTGCGCCAGGGCGCGTGGAAGGCCGGACAGTCGTACGTGTCGGGCTCGGTGACGGTCCGCGTCGACGCGATCTCCTCGAGCGCCGCCACCGTCACGGTGGCGAACGGCGTCGCGTCTCCTCCTGCGACCGTCGTGGCCGCGACGCCGCTCGTCTCGGGTGTCGCCAAGGTCGGGTCCCGGCTCACGGGACGGACGGGGACCTGGACGCCGGGCGTCACGTTCGCCTACCAGTGGCGGCTCGACGGTGCGACGGTGACCGGAGCGACGGCGTCGACGTTCGTCCCGGCCGCGTCGCACCGCGGCAAGCGCGTGTCGGTCCGGGTGACCGGGTCGCTCCTCGGGCTGCTCCCGATCTCGCGGACGTCGGCCTCGACGGCTGCGGTGGTTCCGGGGACGCTCACCCACTCGACGCCGAGGATCTCCGGCACCGTGAAGGTGGGCCGCCGACTGTCCGCCCTCCGCGGGACCTGGACGAGCGGAACCACGTTCTCCTACCGCTGGTACGCCAACGGCAAGGCGATCTACCGGGCGACGAGGTCGACCTACGTCCCGACGAGGGGCGTGAAGGGCAAGCGGCTCACCGTCAAGGTGACCGGACGGAAGTCCGGCTACACGACGGTCACGAGGACGTCGGCGCGGACGACCACCGTGAAGTGACGGGGCCGGCGCACCCCGGTGGACGGGCAGGCGAGGACGTCGTCGTCCGGTCTCTCGCTCAGTCGTGGACGGGAGGACGTGGCGGACGACGCCGGTTCCACGGGTCGGCCTCCTCGACCTGTGCACACAGGGAGAAGAGCGGTCCGTCCTCGCCGGGGCGTCCCGCGAGCATGACGCCGACGGGCAGACCGTCGACCTCGACGAGCGGCAGGCTCGCCGCGGGGACCCCGGCCATGTTGTAGACCGCGGTGTAGGGCGTGAAGGCCAGCTCGCGGCGGTGGTCCTCCGCGGGGTCGCCGGACTCGGTGAACCACGCGACCGGCTGGGGCGGCAGGGCCAAGGTGGGCGTGAGCCAGGCGTCGAACCCGGACATCGACGTGACGACGTCGCGCGTGGTGGCCTCCAGGAACTGCATCGCGCGAGCCAGGTCGGCGGCGCTGTGCGTGCGACCGCGCTCCAACCAGTAGCGGGTGGTGCCGCGCAGCATGTCGAGGCCCTCCTCCGGGATCGGGGCCGCCGCCATGCCGCTCGACCACACCACGTTGAACTGCGGCTCCAGCTCGGGCGGGAACGGGTTCTCGACGTCGACCACCTCGTGGCCGAGCCCGCGCAGCACCTCGGTGGCGTGCTCCCAGGCCGCCACCGACCCCGCCGAGGCCTCGAGCTCGGGCAGGTAGGGGTCGACCCAGCGAGCGATGCGCAGCCGACCCGGCCGTCGACCGGCCCAGGCGGCGAACGGCTCGACGGGGTCGGGGAGCGGTCTCAGGTCGCCGGGCATCGGGTGGGCCATGGCGTCGAGCAGGGCCGCCGCGTCGCGCACCGTGCGGGCGATCGGGCCGTCGCCGGCGAGTCCGCTCCAGTCCGAGCCGACGGGTCCGGCGCTCACGCGTCCGCGGCTCGGCTTGAACCCGAACACCCCGCAGCAGCTCGACGGGATGCGGATGGATCCACCGCCGTCGCTGCCCTGGGCCAGCGGGACGAGCCCGGCGGCGACCGCCGCTGCCGCCCCACCGGAGGATCCGCCGGCCGTCCGGTCGAGGTCCCACGGCGTGCGCGCCGGCCCGACCACGTCGTTGTCGGTGTAGGAGGAGAGCCCCAGCTCGGGGGTGTTCGTCTTGCCCAGGCTCACGAACCCGGCCCGCTCCACGAGCGTGACCACGTGGGCGTCGACGTCGGGGACGTGGTCGGCCATGAGCCGCGAGCCGAGCGTGGTGCGCACGCCGGCCGTCGACGTCAGGTCCTTGAACGCCGTCGGCACGCCGAGGAACGGCGGCAGGGCCTCGGGCGACGCCGCACGTCGGGTGGCGTCGGCGTCGCGTGCCGCCTGGAGGGAGCGCTCATGGGTCACGGTCACGAAGGCACCGAGCGCGGGCCCGCGGTCGTCGATGCGGCGCAGGTGGTGCTCCACCAGCTCGAGCGACGTGGTCTCGCCGCGTGCGAGGGCGTCGGCCATGGCGTGGGCGTCGAGCTCGTGCAGCGCGGTCACCCGTCCAGCGTGCCACGCGTCGATCGGCTCGGGGACAATCGACGGCGTGGCCGTGCCGAAGGTGATCCTGTTCTACGTCTTCACGCCGCTGCCCGACCCCGAGGCGATCCAGGTGTGGCAGCGCCAGCTCGCGGGCTCGCTCGGTCTGCGCGGCCGGGTGATCGTGTCGCCGCACGGCATCAACGCGACCCTCGGCGGCGACCTCGACGTGCTCAAGAGGTACGTGCGGGGCCTGCGCGACTACGCGCCGTTCCGGCGTGCCGACGTCAAGTGGTCGGCCGGACGTGCGCTCGACGACGGCGTGACCACGGCGCTCTTCCCGCGGCTGTCGGTCAAGGTGCGCGACGAGGTCGTCACCTTCGGAACCCCCGACGAGGTCCAGGTCGACGCGCAGGGTGTGGTCGGCGGCGGCACGCACCTGACCCCCGCCCAGCTGCACGACCTCGTGGCCGAGCGCGACGACGTCGTGCTGTTCGACGGACGCAACAGGATCGAGTCGGAGGTGGGCCGGCTCGCCGGTGCCGTCCGGCCCGACGTCGAGACCACCCGCGAGTTCGTGGAGCTGCTCGACTCCGGCGCCTTCGACGACCTCAAGGACCGCCCGGTCGTCACGTACTGCACGGGCGGCATCCGGTGCGAGGTCCTCACCCCGCTCATGCGCAGCCGCGGGTTCGGCGAGGTGTACCAGCTCGACGGCGGCATCCACCGCTACGGCGAGACCTTCGGCGACGGGGGTCTGTGGGAGGGCTCGATGTACGTGTTCGACGCACGCACCACGGTCGAGTTCAGCCCCGACGCGACCGTGGTCGGACGCTGCGACACGTGCGGCACCGCCAGCCGCGACGTCGTCGACTGCTTCGACCTGGCCTGCGTGCGGCAGATGGTGCGTTGCCCGTCGTGCGCGGCGGCCTCGTCACGGTGCGCCGCGCACGCCTGAGGGTCAGGCCCAGGACCAGGACGCCAGGATGGAGTGGTCGACGTCGTCGCGCTCGGACTCGGACTGGTCCGCGTTGTGCGAGAACGTGATCACGTAGCCCGTCCCGTCGACGGTGAGCGTGTACTGGTCGACCCGGTACTCGTTGCCGTTGAGGTTGAACAGGCCCGTCGTGTGCACGGCCTCCTGGCCGTCGACGACGAACGGCTCGCGCACGGAGATCTCCGTGACGTCGGCCTGCTCCAGCGCGTTGGTGATGGCGTCCGCCAGGTCGTCGCCCTCGAGGCTCGTGATGGTGGGGTCGGTGACCACGTTGACGTTGTCGGCGAAGCCGTCCTTGTCGGTGGAGTCGAGCGCGAGGGTGATCGCCGTGCCCTGCAGGTCGGTGTTCTTCTCCCAGCCCTCCGGCACCGTGTAGCTGAAGCCGTCGGCCTCGATCGTGTCGCCCGAGGCGGGCTCGACGTCGGACGCGGCGGCCGAGGAGCTGCTCGACGCCGAGCTCGAGGCGTCGGGGTCGTCGGAGCCGCCGTCACCACCGCCGCAGGCGGCGAGCACCAGAGCGGCCACCGAGGCGACGAGGGCGGACCGGACGGGACGGTGTCGGACGAGGTGGGGCTGGAGGCGGCGCATGCCCGGAAACCTAGCCGCGCCCGCAGGGCGTCGCACGTCCAGCCCCGGGCGGACCTCAGCCGAGCTCGCCACCGTCCCAGTCGGGGTTGGCCAGGCGTCGCTGCATCGCGATGTTGAGGTCGCTCACCACGAGCGCCACCTGGCGGGCGACGAAGTCGTTCACCCGGCGCTGCAGCGCCTCGGTGGGCTCGGGGTGGATCTCGTCGATGCGGACCTCGAGCCGGTGCCCCTCGGCCGGGCCCTCCATGGACTCGACGCCCTCGCGGACGACGAGGAGGTCCACGACGTCGGCACCGCCGAGCGCGGGCCACACGGTCACCCGCAGGCCGAGGCGCGCAGCCGTGGAGGTGCGTGACTGCACGACCACGCGCACGGTGACCGCGCCCGCTGCCGGTCGGCGGTAGCCGTCGGGCGGGCTCAGCTGCAGCGCGCCGTCGGTGTCGACGCCGATCTCGAACTCGTGCAGGAGCGGGCGACCGATCTGGCGCTCGGCAGTGGCGACCAGCAGGCCGCGGAGGCGGCGGGCGCAGTCGTCGAGCTCTGCGTAGGAGAGACCACCGCGACCGGCGAGGAGGGGATCGACGTCGTCGGGGCTCATGCAGGCAGTATCGCGCACCCGAGATCAACCGGATGGTTGACAAGGCGAGGGAAGCTTGCCTAGGTTGTGATCAACCACATGGTTGAGAAAGGATCTCCGATGGCCGACCAGCTCTCGCAGGTGTTCGCGGCGCTCGCCGACCCGACCCGACGCGACATCGTCGCCCGGCTCGCCGTCGCCGACGCCACCGTGGGTGAGCTCGCCGAGCCCTACGACGTCAGCCTCCAGGCGGTCTCCAAGCACCTCAAGGTGCTCGAGGGCGCCGGGCTCGTCACCAAGGGCCGCGCGGCCCAGACCCGACCGGTCCGACTGGAGGCGGGGGTGTTCGACCTCATGGAGAAGTGGATCGAGCGCTACCGGCGCCAGGCCGAGCAGCGCTACCAGCGGCTCGACGCCGTGCTCGCCGACCTGAACGGGACCACCGAGGACGGGGCCACCGACGCCACCACCACCGAAGGAGCAGCATCATGACCAGCACGCACCAGCAGCAGGCCGAGGCCGCCATCGAGGCCGACCCCACGGTCCCGGCCATCCACATCACCCGCGACTTCGCCGCGACCGCGGCCCAGCTCGTCAGGGCGCACACCGACCCGGAGCTGTTCGTCCGGTGGATCGGGCCGAACGGCTACGTGACCACGATCGATCACTGGGACGGGCGCACCGGCGGCAGCTACCGCTACGAGCACGCCGGCCAGGGCTTTCACGGCTGCTTCCACCACGTGTCCGACGACCGGCTCGTCCAGACGTTCACCTGGGAGGGCATGCCCGAGGGCGTCTCCCTCGACACCATGACGTTCGAGGACCTGGGCGACGGCCGCACGCGCATGCACGCCACCAGCCTCGTCGGCTCCTTCGAGGCCCGCGACGGCATGCTCAGCAGCGGCATGGACGTCGGCGTGAACGACGGCTACGCCAAGCTCGACGCACTGCTCGCCGACGGGGCCCTGGGGTGAGCGGTTCCCGGGTGGGTGGACCCGCCGACGATCACCGCCGGGTCGCAGCCGACTTCACCGCCGTCGTCGAGGGCGTGACCGACTGGGACGCACCCGCACCGGTGGAGGGGTGGGCGGCGCGCGACGTCGTCGACCACCTCGTCACCTGGTTCCCGGCCTTCCTCGCCGGCGGGGGAGTCGCACTCGACGTCGACCTGCCGAGCGACGACCCCGGTGATGCTTCCAGCCGCCCACGGCCCGGCACCCCCGCCGGAGCCGTCCGCCGCCCACGGCCCGGCACCCCCGCCGGTGCTGTCCGCCGCCCACGGCCCGGCACCCCCGCCAGGGCCTGGCGCGCCCACGCCGATGCCGTGCAGCACCTGCTGGACGGTCCCGACGCCGACCGCCCGTTCACCCACCCGCACGCCGGCACCCACCCGCTCGACCAGGCGGTCGCGCAGTTCTACACGGCCGACGTCTTCATGCACACCTGGGACCTCGCGCGGGCGAGCGGCCAGGACGTCGACCTCGACGCGGACCGCTGCGCCGCCATGCTCGCCGGCATGCGGCCGATCGAGGAGATGCTGCGCGCGTCCGGTCAGTACGGCCCGGCCGTGCCCGTGCCCGACGACGCGTCGGTGCAGGACCGGTTCGTCGCCTTCATCGGACGCGACCCCGCCTGGGCGCCCCCGGCGCGAGCCTGACCGCGACGCTGGATTTCCGTCGGCGCGCCGGTGCACGATGACAGCAGGACGATCCAGGAGCGCCCCATGGCCCAGCACACCACCAACAACACCGACACCTTCACCGCCGTCGCGCCCGACTGCCCGGCATCCGTCGCCGAGGTGCCGCCGGTGCGCAAGGAGCCGAGCGTCGCGCGTCTGCAGTACGACATGCTCGTCGACGCGCCCTACCGCTACACGTCCGACGACGTCGTCCACCGCTCGCAGGGCGAGCGGCGCGGCATCGACCGCGACACGTTCTTCTCCAAGGGCCAGCCGTGCCTGCGCGCGTCCCCGTTGGTCAAGCGGTACGGCTGGGGCGTCCACCACGACGCCGAGGGTCGCGTCGCGCTCGTGCCCGTGGAGTCCGCGGAGTACGCCGCGTTCGCGGCCGACCCCGACCTGACGCAGACCTCCGGCATGAGGTCGTCCCGCGCCTGAGCGCGCGATCGTCCCGAGGTGCAACCTTGTGCGGGCGGAGTTGACTGGGGTCATGACCACGACGCACACCACGCTCGGCACCACCTCGCCCCTGGACGTCTCCCCGCTCGGACTCGGCTGCATGGGGATGAGCGAGTTCTACGGCACGCGCGACGAGGCCGAGGCCACGCGCACGATCCACCGCGCGCTCGACCTCGGCGTCACCTTCCTCGACACGGCCGACATGTACGGCCCGTTCGTCAACGAGGAGCTGGTCGGTGCGGCCATCGCCTCCAGCGCCCAGGGACGCGACGCCGTCCAGCTCGCCACCAAGTTCGGCAACGAGCGGCTGCCCGACGGCACCCGGCTCGGCGTCAACGGCAAGCCCGACTACGTGCGCTCCGCCTGCGACGCCTCGCTCCAGCGGCTCGGCGTCGACACGATCGACCTCTACTACCAGCACCGCGTCGACAAGACCGTGCCCATCGAGGAGACCGTCGGCGCCATGGCCGAGCTCGTGCAGGCCGGCAAGGTGCGCCACCTGGGCCTTTCCGAGGCGTCGGCCGAGACGATCCGTCGGGCCCACGCCGTGCACCCAATCACCGCGCTGCAGACCGAGTACTCCCTGTTCACGCGTCACCTCGAGGACGAGATCTGGGGCGTCCTCAGCGAGCTCGGCATCGGCCTGGTGCCGTACTCGCCGCTCGGGCGTGGCCTGCTCACCGGCGCCATCACCGCCGAGTCCGACCTCGAGGAGGCCGACTCGCGCACCACCTCGTACTTCCCGCGGTTCCAGGGCGAGGCCCTCGAGGCCAACCTGAGGCTCGTCGCCAGGATCCGCGAGATCGCCGAGGGGCTGGGCTGCACGCCGGGCCAGCTGGCGCTCGCCTGGGTGCTGAGCTGCTCGGGTCGCGACGGCGTGGGCGTGGCGCCCATCCCCGGCACCAAGCGCGTGGCCTACCTCGAGGAGAACGCCGGCGCGCTCGAGGTCGAGCTCACCCCCGACCTCGTGGCCGACCTGGAGTCCGCGGTCCCGCGCGACGCCGTCCAGGGCGACCGCTACGGCGACCTGTCCAGCATCGACGCGTGAGGACCCCATGACTGCCACCACCCCCGCCCCCGACATCACCACCGTGGGTGCGCTTCGCGCCTCCGGCCACGTGCACCGGCCGCTGCGCGTGGAGATCCGCGACAACCTGCTCGCGGCCCTCGCCGAGGGTCGTGACCCGTGGCCGGGCCTGCACGGCTTCGAGGACACCGTCATCCCCCAGCTGGAGCGCGCCCTCATCGCCGGTCACGACGTCGTGCTCCTCGGCGAGCGCGGCCAGGGCAAGACCCGCATCCTGCGCACGCTCGTCGGTCTGCTCGACGAGTGGACGCCGGTCATCGACGGCTCCGAGCTGGGTGAGCACCCGTACGAGCCGATCACCGTCGCCAGCCTCCGACGTGCCGATGAGCTCGGCGACGACCTGCCCGTCCGGTGGCGCCACCGCGAGGACCGCTACGCCGAGAAGCTGGCCACGCCCGACACGAGCGTGGCCGACCTCATCGGCGACGTCGACCCGATGAAGGTGGCCGAGGGGCGCAGCCTCGGTGACCCCGAGACGATCCACTTCGGGCTCATCCCGCGCAGCCACGGCGGCATCGTGGCCATCAACGAGCTGCCCGACCTCTCCGAGCGCATCCAGGTGGCCATGCTCAACGTCATGGAGGAGCGGGACATCCAGATCCGCGGCTACGTGCTGCGGCTCCCGCTCGACGTCCTGGTGGTGGCCAGCGCCAACCCCGAGGACTACACCAACCGCGGCCGCATCATCACGCCGCTGAAGGACCGGTTCGGCGCGGNCCTCGTCGCCGCCGTCCCCGACCAGCTGGTCGAGGTGCTGGCCCGCTTCACGCGGGCCCTGCGCGAGTCGTCGGCGGTCGACCAGCGCAGCGGCGTGAGCGCCCGGTTCGCCATCGCCGGGGCCGAGACCATCGCGGCCGCGGCGCTGCACCGCGCCACCCGGCAGGGCGAGCCGGACGCCGTGGCCCGTCCGGTGGACCTCGAGACCGCCGTCGACGTGCTCGGCGGCAAGATCGAGTTCGAGTCCGGCGAGGAGGGCCGCGAGGACCTCGTCCTCGACCACCTCCTGCGCACCGCCACCGCGGAGACGGTCCGCGGGTTGTTCACGGGCATCGACTTCGGGCTGCTGGTCGAGGCGCTCGAGGGCGGCTCCCTGGTGGCCACCGGCGAGCAGGTGAGCGCCCGCGACTTCCTCGCCGGGTTGCCGGTGCTGGGCGAGTCCGACCTCTACGACCAGGTCTGCGAGCGGGTCGGCGCAGGGCTCGAGGGCGGGGGCAACGACGGTGAGCGCGCCGGCGCGATCGAGCTGGCCCTCGAGGGACTCTTCCTGGCTCGCCGCATCAGCAAGGACACCGCCGGCGGCGAGACGGTCTACGGGTGACGGCGTGAGTCGCCAGAACCGTCGACTGTCCCGTGCCTCCCGGTACGGGGCGTACGTCGACGGCCCCGACCCGCTGGCCCCGCCGGTCGACCTCAGCGAGGCGCTCGAGGCCATCGGCGAGGACGTCATGGCCGGGTACTCGCCCGACCACGCCCTGCAGGAGTTCCTGCGCCGTGGAGGCGCCGACCAGCGCGGCCTCGACGACCTGGCCCGCCGGGTGGCCGAGAAGCGGCGCGAGCTCATGCAGAAGCACAACCTCGACGGCACCCTGGCCGAGGTCAAGGAGCTCCTCGACCGCGCGGTCCTCGAGGAGCGCAAGCAGCTCGCGCGCGACGTCGACCTCGACGACGGCGACCGGGCGCTCGCCGAGCTGACGCTCGACAACCTCCCGCCCTCACCTGCCGCTGCGGTCAGCGAGCTGAACGGCTACGACTGGCAGTCCACGCAGGCTCGCGAGGACTACGAACGCATCAAGGACCTGCTCGGGCGTGAGCTGCTGGACCAGCGCTTCGCGGGCATGAAGAACGCGCTCGAGAACGCCACCGACGCCGACCGCGAGGCCGTCAACGAGATGCTCGACGACCTCAACGGGCTGCTCGAGAAGCGTCAGCAGGGTGTGGACACCCAGCAGGACTTCGACGACTTCATGGCGAAGCACGGCGAGCACTTCCCGGAGAACCCGTCGAACCTCGACGAGCTGCTCGACACGATGGCCCAGCGGTCCGCCGCGGCCCAGCGCATGCTCAACTCCATGACGCCCGAGCAGCGCCAGGAGCTCATGCAGATGTCGGCGCAGGCGTTCGGCTCGCCCCAGCTGATGGAGGCGCTCGACCGGCTCGACGGCAACCTCCAGTCCCTGCGTCCGGGCGAGGACTGGGGTGGCTCCACGCCCATGGACGGCGAGCAGGGGGTGGGCCTCGGCGACGGCACCGGCGTCTTCCAGGACCTCGCCGACCTCGACGCCCTGGCCGAGCAGCTGGCCCAGTCCTACCGGGGCTCGAACCTCGACGACGTCGACCTCGACGCGCTCTCGCGCCAGCTCGGCGACGAGGCGTCGGTCGACCTACGCACCCTGAAGGAGCTGGAGAAGGCGCTGCGCGACTCCGGCGTGGTGCAGCGCGGCACCGACGGTGCCCTGCGGCTGACCCCCAAGGCCATGCGGCAGCTGGGCAAGGCGCTGCTGCGCGACGTCGCGGAGTCGATGTCGGGTCGCCAGGGCCAGCGCGACACCCGCCATGCCGGTGCGGCCGGCGAGCGGTCGGGCGCCACCCGCGAGTGGGCCTTCGGCGACACGGAGCCGTGGGACGTCACCCGCACGGTCACGAACGCGGTGGTGCGCACGGTCGGCGAGGGTGGGACCGCGGCGTCCATGGCCCGCGACGGCGTGCGGCTGCAGATCGGCGACGTCGAGGTGCAGGAGACCGAGGACCGCACGCAGGCCTGCGTGGCCCTGCTCGTGGACACGTCGTTCTCGATGGCCATGGACGGCCGCTGGGTGCCCATGAAGCGCACGGCGCTGGCGCTGCACACCCTCATCAGCACCCGGTTCCGCGGCGACGCGCTCGAGCTGATCGCGTTCGGCCGGCATGCCGAGTCGATGCAGATCGAGGAGCTGACCGCGCTCGACGCGCAGTACGCCAAGGGCACGAACCTGCACCACGCCCTGCTGCTCGCCAACCGGCACTTCCGCAAGCACCCGAACGCCCAGCCGGTGCTGCTGATCGTCACCGACGGCGAGCCGACGTCGCACCTGGAGTCGTCGGGCGAGGTGTTCTTCAGCTACCCGCCCCACCCGGTCACGATCGCGCTGAGCGTCCGCGAGCTGGAGGCGTCGATGCGCCTGGGCGCGAAGACCACCTTCTTCAGGCTGGGGGAGGACCCGGGCCTGGCGCGCTTCATCGACCAGATGGCGCGCAAGGTCGACGGCACCGTCGTGGCTCCGGAGCTCGACGACCTCGGCGTCGCGGTCGTCGAGTCCTACCTCGGCTCCCGCCGCGGTGGCACTGGCGGTGGCGCTGGGTTCGACGGCGGCTTCGGCGGCTGGCCCGGCCGCGGCTTCTGGGCCGGCTGAACTACGGTCGGCCCGGAGAGGACGGGACCGTGCCACAGACCATCGAGCTGACGCTCGACGAGGACCTCGACGCCGCCGTGCGCGAGGAGTGGGGCCTGCTGTCGGCGGCGGGGCTGCCGAGCCAGGCGCTGCACCTGGGGCTCACCAACGCCCCGCACGTCACGCTGGGTGTCGCGTCGGCGCTGGGCGTGGCGACGATCGAGCGCCTGGCCGACGTCGAGCTGCCCGACGAGGTCCGGCTCGGGGGACTGCTGGTG
>NZ_LMMY01000009.1:543729-544377 GCF_001422865.1 Aeromicrobium sp. Leaf272 | reverse complement strand
CCCACGCGGCCGTCGACGCGGCGATGGTCGACGCGCCCGATCGGCCCGACCTCACGCTGCCCGGGCGCTGGACGCCGCACGTCACGCTCGCCCGTCGTCTCGGCGACGAGCAGCTCGCGCACGCGCTCGACCTCCTGGCCGGGATCCCGTCCGAGCTCGCGGGCGCTCCTGCCGCCCTGCGCCACTGGGACTCCGACGCGAAGGCGGTCCACGTCCTACGAGCACGCGGCGACGCGTGAGGGCGGGGCCGGCACGACGCCTCTCCAGGGGATGACGACACGTCGCGCCGGCGATCGTGGGCTCGGTCGACCGTGCGACGCCGGCCCGGGCCGCGCTGCCTACTGGGCGGCGTACCCGCCGTCGACCAGGTGGTAGCTGCCCGTCACGAACGTGGCCGCGTCCGAGGCGAGGAACGCCACGAGCGACGCGACCTCCTCGGGGGTGCCGAGGCGGCCTGTCGCGTGCTTGGCGGCGAGGGCGGCCTGCGCATCGTCGTCGAGGTTGGCCTCGAGCAGCGGGGTGCTGATGAAGCCGGGGCCGACGACCGTCACGCGGACCCCGTCGGCGCTGTGCTCGAGTGCTGCGTTCTTCGTCAGGCCGACGAGCGCGTGCTTCGTGGTGACGTAGGCCGAGGAGCCGGCGATGCCG
>NZ_LMMY01000009.1:542560-543697 GCF_001422865.1 Aeromicrobium sp. Leaf272 | reverse complement strand
CCTTCTCCCAGCTGTCGACGGGGTAGCTGCCGACGGGCTCGGCGGCACCGCCGATGCCGGCGTTGTTGACGGCGATCCGCAGCGGTGCCATCTCCTGGGCTGCCGCGACGGCGGCCTGGGCGACCGCGGGGTCGGCGGCGTCGCCGACGAAGGCGCGCGCGGTGCCGCCGGTGGTCTCGATCTCCTTCACGACCTGGTCGGCCGAGTCCTGTCGCAGGTCGTGGACGAGCACCGAGGCTCCGTTCGCGGCGAGCAGCAGGGCCACGGACCGGCCGATGCCGGAGCCGGCGCCAGTCACGATCGCGGAACGGTCCGCGACGTCGTAGGTGGCCATGATGTCCTCACTTTCTGTCCGACACCTGTCGGACAAATCTCATCCTACAACTGTCGGATAGACTTGCCCAGCGGTGTGACGAACGAGACCGGGACGGTCCCGGCGACGTCGGTAAGGAGGGGTCCCGTGGACGCGAGAGCCCGACGTAGCCGTGACCGGTTGTTCGCTGCCGTCCTTGCCCTCGCGGCCGAGACGCCCGTCGAGCAGCTGAGCGTCACCGAGGTGGCCCGCCGTGCCGACGTGCATCGCTCGACGTTCTACGAGCACGCGTCCACGCCGGACGGACTGCTGCGTGCCGCGCTCCTCGCCGAGCTCGACGGCCTGCGCGCCGATCTCCTCCACGACCCCGGCCGAGGCACCGACGCGGCCGTGGTGGAGACGACACGACGGGTCCTGGAGCACGTCCTGAGGCACCTGCCCGTGTACCGCCGCGGTCTGGCCGACGACGCGGGAGCCGGAGGTCTGCACGCCATGCTCGGCGAGCACTTCCTCGGGTCCTCGCGGCAGCTGCTCGAGCAGGGCCGCCTCTCGCTGCCCACCGACGTCCCCGGCGCCGACCCGGACGTCGTCGCCGACGCGGCCCTACGCCTCATCGCGCTCGGGACGGTCGGCGTCATCCGGTCGTGGATCGACCTGCCCGACCCGGACGCGGCGGCCTTCACGGCGATCTACGGCCGGCTCGTGCCGGACTGGTGGTCACAGCTCGACCGATGACCGGGCCGTCCGACCCTGCCGGCTGCCGATGGTCGAGTGCCTCCACGAGCGCCACCGAGGGGAGGGGTGTCGAGACCACTCTGGGCGGC
>NZ_LMMY01000009.1:542094-542546 GCF_001422865.1 Aeromicrobium sp. Leaf272 | reverse complement strand
TCAGGGGCGCCAGCGTTGGTTCCGTTGCCAGGCGTCGGATCCTGGGAGCTTCCACTCGACGTGGCCGTCGTCGGGGTTGATCCTCCCGACCCAGCCTTGGTCGTGTGCTCGGTGGTGGTGGAACGGACAGAGCAGTGCCCCGTCGCGGATGTCGGTGGTCTTGGAGATCGCGTACGGATTCAGGTGATGAGCCTCGGTCCACCTGGCGTCACGGTCGCAACCGGGTGTGGTGCATCCGCCGTCTCTCTTCTCCATCGCCCGGCGGGACGACCGATTGAAGTACCGGTTGGCGGAGCCAAGGTCGAGGGGGAGCGGCTTGCCGTTGAGGACCATCGGGACGATCTGGGCGCTGCAGGCGAGCCGGCGGGCTTCGCCGGCGCTGATGCGGGTGCCGTCCGACAGCCCGGCGGCCTTGACGCCGCCCATCAAAGTGTCGAGATCGAGATTCACGG
>NZ_LMMY01000009.1:541949-542041 GCF_001422865.1 Aeromicrobium sp. Leaf272 | reverse complement strand
GGCGAAGGCGTGCCCGAGGCGCTGGGGGTAGGACTGCCCGAACCCCACCTCGTCGTGCTCGCCGGTGGCGGCGTTGACCGTTCCGACCTTCT
>NZ_LMMY01000009.1:541389-541860 GCF_001422865.1 Aeromicrobium sp. Leaf272 | reverse complement strand
CCTCGTCGACGGTCTTGCGGTAGGTCTCGGTGATCCGCGCCGCCCTGCGGCGCAGGTCCTTCAGGGTCAGCTTCTGCGCATCCTTCAGGAGGGTCTCTTCGCACCGCTCGCGCCGTTCTGCGGTGACGTCGTCGGGCAGCTTGGCCAGGGTGCGGGAGATCAGGTCGGCCTGCTTGGTGCTGATCACTCCGGCGGCGAGCGCGTTCTCGATGAGGGTGGTCTGCTCCTCGATCCGCTCGGCGGTGTTCACCAGCGCGTCGGCGCCGCTGCGGTCCCCGCCGAAGTCGAAGCTGATGGTCGCGCCCGTCGAGGTGCCGGTCCCGGTCCGCGGGCCGTCGCCGTTGGCTGCGGCCTTGCGGGCCTTCTCCAGCACCCGTGCGGCGGCCATCTTGTGCGCCGCGACCTGGGACTCCAGGCGGCCGAGCTCACCGATTAGCCGCCGGACCTCACCGGTCTCGAGCCCGTCCCACG
>NZ_LMMY01000009.1:539465-541346 GCF_001422865.1 Aeromicrobium sp. Leaf272 | reverse complement strand
CTCATGCTTCCTCCTGCTGGTCTACCCCCATTCTAGAGGGTAGATCAGACAGGAAACAAGCACACGTTCGAATACGTGACGGAGGTCCCGGACCTCCGGGACCTCCGTCACGCCGATGCCTCAGTCGAGCGTCAGGCCCTCGGCCGGAGCCACCCGCGACGCCCGTCGGGCGGGCAGGACGCAGGCCACGAGACCCGCCAGAGCGGCCACGACCACCACGGCCAGCAGCTGGTCCCACGGCGTGACGAGGGAGACGTCGGCGACAGCCGTCCGCACGACCGCGAGCGTCCCTAGCCAGCCGTAGGTCACGCCGACCGTCGTACCCAGGACCGCGGCGACGAGCGCCAGCAACAAGCCCTCGGCGGCGAGCATGCGGCGCAGCTGGCGCCGGGTCAGGCCAAGGGCCCGCAGCAACGCGTGCTCACGGCCGCGCTCCAGGACCGACAGGCCGACGGTGTTGGCGATGCCCACCAGGGCGATGCCGACCGAGACGGCCAGCAGGCCGAGGACCGACCACACCAGCACGTCGAGCTGCTTCTCGACCCATCCCCGCTGGGCGAGGGTGGACGTGAGCTCCAGGTCGGCGTCGCGGGCGACGGCGCCCAGGCTGCCGCTCAGCTCGTCGACGTCCACGCCGTCGTCGGCTCGCACCCAGACGGCCTGCGGCTCGATGCTGCCGCCGAGGGCCTCCAGCACGCCGGGCCCGGCCACGACGGACCGCCCCCACTCGCTGCCCACGAGCACCCGCTCGACGTCCACGGTGCGGCCGGCGCGCTCGAGCGTCATCGTCTCGGGGAACCCGGTCTCGGTGTCGGCCGAGACGTCCGGCGGGATGAACACCTCCAGGCGACCGGGTTCGACCAACCCACGACCTCGCGCCACCGACGAGGCGGCGGCGTCGGGCGCGAGCACGGGAACCTCGCCAACGCCCTCGAGCGTCGCGCGGACGCCGGGCACGGCCTCGGCGTCCTGGACGCCGCGAGTCGCTCGCACCGACTCGAGCGTGCCGGCCGAGACGGGTCCGTCACCGGTGAGCGCGACGTCGACCGGGTACTGCACCTTCAGCTCGTCGTCCATGGCTCCGCGGGCGCTGGCCATGCCGGTGAGCACCGCCGTGGTCAGGGTGACGCCGACGAGCAACGACGCCGTGGTGGCGGCGCTGCGGCGCGGGTTGCGCACCGCGTTGGCCGTGGCGAGGCGGGCGGCGAGACCGGTGCGGCCCAGGAGACGTCCGGCCACTCCCAGCATCGCCGGCACGAGCACGGGTGCGAGCAGCAGCACGCCGACGAACGACAGCATGCCGCCGGCCAGGAGGGGTGGCATGGACGTCTGCTGCACGGCGAGGGCGAGAGCCGCCGAGCCGGCGAGCACGGCCGCGACACCCAGGGCGACGCGGCCCTTGCCCGCACGGGTGCGCACGTCCGCGTCCATCGGCCGGAGCGCGGCGAGCGGGCTGACCCGCACCACGCGTCGGGTCGGCAGCCAGGCCGCCGTGACCGTCACGACGATGCCGCCGACGAAGGCCGCGACCATCCAGGTGGGGGACAACGACACGGTCCCCAGCAGACGACCTCCGGTCACCCCGCGCACCGCGGCGACGATGCCGTAGCCCGCCCCGGCGCCGGCGAGCACGCCGACCGTCGACGCGACCAGCGCCACGGCGAGGGACTCGACGCGGACCGAGCGGACGACCTGGCGCCGGGTCGCGCCGACGCAGCGCAGCAGGGCGAGGTCGCGGGTGCGCTGCGCGAAGAGAATGGTGAAGGTGTTCGCGATGACCAGGACCGCCACGAAGCCGGCGATGGCGGCGAACAGCAGCAGCACGTAGCTGATGACGTCGACTCCCTGGTTGACGGCGATCACGCGCGCGTCCACGTACGC
>NZ_LMMY01000009.1:532574-539453 GCF_001422865.1 Aeromicrobium sp. Leaf272 | reverse complement strand
GCCCCACGGGACGTAGACGTCGGCCGCGAGGTACGACGACGGCTTCGCGATGCCGACGACCGTCACGGTGCTCGCCTCCTCGCCCTTGCCCACGACCAGCTCGTCGCCCACGCCGAGTCGCGCCGCCGTGGCGGTGCGCTCGTCCACGAGCGCCTGGTCGTCGCTGGTCGGGGCCCGACCGCTGACGATGCGCTGGCGCAGCAGTCGTTCGTCGGTGCTCACCGTGCCGATGGACGTGTCCGAGCCGAGGCCGATGCCGTCGTGGGTGACGGGCTCGAACGACGACCCGATGACCGCCGCGGCGTCCCCCTGGCGCGCCGCGGTCTCCAGGACGGGGGCGACGTCGTCGGTGCCGATCCCGTAGTCGTCGCCGACGACCAGGTCGGCGCCGCGGTAGGCCTCGTCGATCCCGGCGGAGAGGCCGGACTTGGCCGCCGAGGCGATCGCGTTGGTGGCCACCACGAACCCCACGGCGATGGTCACGGCGAGCAGCGCCGCGACGTAGCGGCGCGTGTGGGTGCGCAGCGACGCGAGCATCACGGTCCTCATCGGGCGCCTCCCTCGGCCCGCGTCAGGTCGGCGTCGGGGCGGGCGGCCAGCACCGAGGCGAGCTCGGCCCGCGACGGGTCCACGAGGTGCGAGCGGATCCGACCGTCGGCCAGCACCACGACGTCGTCGGCGTAGGCGGCGGCGTCGAGCTCGTGGGTGACCATCACGACGGTGCGGCCCAGCTCGCGCACGGAACGTCGCAGGTAGGCGAGCACCTCGGCCGAGGCGTTGCTGTCGAGGTTGCCGGTGGGCTCGTCGGCGAACACGATCGACGCCTGGCTCACCAGCGCGCGGGCGATCGCGACGCGCTGCTGCTGCCCGCCGGACAGCTCGCTCGGACGGTGGTCGAGCCGGTCGCCGAGCCCGAGGACCGCGACGACGGTGTCGATGTCGTCCTGCACGTTCGCGTCGATGCGTCGGCCGGCCAGCTCGAACGGCAGCACGATGTTCTGCCGGGCGGTCAGCATCGGCAGCAGGTTGAACGCCTGGAACACGAAGCCGAGGTGGTCGCGGCGGAATCGGGTGAGTCGGTCGTCATCAAGGCTGGTCAGCTCGACGCCGTCGACCGAGACGGTGCCGTGTGTCGGCCGGTCGAGCCCGGCGAGGCAGTGCATGAGCGTCGACTTGCCCGAGCCCGAGGGCCCCATGATCGCGGTGAAGCGTCCGGGCGCGAGGTCGAGGGAGACGCCGTCGAGGGCGTGCACGGCCGCCGGGCCGGTGCCGTAGGTCTTGGTCAGGTCGCGCGCCGACGCGGCGGTCGCGACGGCTGCCTGTGCTGTGATCGTCATGCCGACGACGCTATGGATCAGGCACCCCCCGAGTCGTCGGAGCGAGGGATGGTCCTGGCGTCAGCCCGTGGGTGGACTCTCGCCCCGTCCGAGCCGTCAGAGGTAGGTGACGCACCGCATCGCGGGGTCGGCGGTAGGTCTCGCACCTCATCGGGTCCGTATGGGGTGCGAGGCCTACCTCCCTACCCGAGGAGGACGCAGGATTCTGCCTTCGCGTGAGGGAAGGCGAAGGATGCTGCGTTCACGACGGGATCCGGACGCGAACGCAGCATCGTTCGGGTCGCCGCACTCGAACGCAGAATCTTGCGTCCCCCGGGCGGCCCCCGCCTACCCCAGCCCCGCCTCGAGGGCGAGCAGGACGAGCTGGACGCGGTCGCGGGAGTCGGTCTTGGCGAGCAGTCGGCCGNCGCGGGCGATGAGGCCCAGCACCTCGCGCTCGCGGTCGGTCACCTCCGCGAGCCGCCGGGTGGTCGCCTCGCTCACCACGCTGCGCGAGCCCGACGGCTGCACGAAGTGGTCGAGCAGACGTCGGGTGGTCGACGGCGCCACGACCGCGTCACCGGCCTGCACGGCTCGGATCGCGGCCAGCAGGTCCGGTGGCGCGGCATCCTTGAGCAGGAACGCCGACGCGCCTGCCTGCAGGGCCGCGAACGCGTACTCGTCGAGGTCGAAGGTGGTCAGCACGATCACCCGGGGCGCGGTCTCGCGGTCGTCCTGCAGGATCCGACGTGTCGCCTCCACGCCGTCCATCACCGGCATGCGCACGTCCATGAGCACGACGTCGGCGCGGGTCGCGCCGAGGAGGTCCAGCGCCGCCTGGCCGTCGCCCGCCTCGCCCACGACCTCGAGGTCGGGCTGGCTGTCGACCAGCATCCGGAACCCGGCACGCACCATCTGCTGGTCGTCGACGAGCAGCACGCGGGTGGGTGCCGTCGCGTCGCTCACCGGGGGATCCTCGCACGCACCTGCCAGCCGCCACCGGGTGCCGGGCCGACGTCGAGGGTGCCGCCGTGCACGGCCACGCGCTCCCGCATGCCGACCAGCCCCAGGCCGCCCGACGTCGGCGATCCGGCTGCGCCGTGGCCGTCGTCGGCGACCGTCACGACGAGGTCGGCCCCGTCCTCGCGGACCCGGACCTCCGCGGTCGCGTCGGGTCCGGCGTGCTTGCGCACGTTGGTGAGCGACTCCTGCACCACGCGGAAGACCGTCAGCGCTACACCGTCGGGGACGGTGGGAGTCGGGTCCGGCAGCGTGGCCCGCACCCGGCCGGCCTCGACGTCGGCGGCCAGGAGGGCCGGCAGCTCGCCCAGTCCGGGTTGAGGGACCAGCTCGGGGTCCGACGTGCCGCGCAGCAGGCCGAGGAGGCGCCGCATCTCGGTGAGAGCCTCGCGGCCGGTCGAGGCGATGGTCCCGAGCGTGCGCACCGCGACGGCCGGGTCCTGCTCCGCCGCGTAGCGCGCACCGTCGGCCTGCACGATCATGCCGGTGATGCCGTGCGCGACGACGTCGTGCATCTCTCGTGCCACCCGGGTGCGTTCCTCGGCGGCTGCGGCGCGCGTGCGTTCCTCCGCCTCGGCCGCCATCCGCTCGCCGCGCTCCATCAGCGCCGCCTCGTACGCGCGTCGCAGGCGAGCCTGGGTGCCGAGCGCCCACGCGGCGACCACGATCGCCCCGATGCTCAGGGCGTACGGCGCGAAGAGCTGCAGGCTCAGGGGCTCCTGCTCGACCGTGGGCGGCAGGCCGTCGTAGCGCCCGGCCATGACCCAGACGTAGGTGGCGACCCCCGTCGCGACGGCGCTGAGCCCCAGCCCGACCCAGGCGTCGCGGGGGCGCCCGAAGCGAGCGAGCGAGTACATCGCCACGGGGTAGGCGAGCTGGCCGATCGCAGGGTAGTCGTGCACCAGGGCCTGCACGCCACTGAACACCCAGACCAGCGCGAAGGCCATGGCCGGGCGGTGTCGACGCCAGACGAGCGGCAGCACCTGCAGCCCGCTGAGCGCGGTGACGTACAGCGGCTGGTCGATCCCGAGCGTCGCGGCCACGAGCAGGAGGAGCCCGGCCACGAGGGCTGCGTCGAACCACTGGGTGGCGCGCGGACCCAGCCGCCACGGTCGACGACCGCCCGGACGGTCCGCTGGCGTGCTCACCCACCCGACCCTAGGTGCTCCTGCAGCGCCACGCCTCCACCCACGGTCTGATCTGCATCCGGCGTCCTGAAACGTCGTCCCGCGGGTCTAGCGTCGGGACATGAGCCAGTTCCCCGACAGGTCACGCACCGCCCTCCTCGTCGTCGACGTGCAGAACGACGTCGTCGAGAACGCCCACGAGCGTGATGCCGTGGTCGGCCGGATCGCCGAGCTCGTGCAGCGAGCCAGGTCCGCCGACGTGCCGGTCGTGTGGGTGCAGGACTCCCTCGCCGACGACGACGGTCCTGCGACGGGCACCGAGGGGTGGAAGATCGTCCCCGAGCTCGAGCCACGTGCCGGCGAGCCGGTGGTGCACAAGGACTACGGCGACGCCTTCGAGGCCACCGAGCTCGAGACGGTCCTGGCCGAACGCGGCGCGGGGCGAGTCGTCGTCACCGGCGCCCAGACCGATGCGTGCATCCGCGCCACGTTGCACGGGGCGTTCGTGCGCGGCTACGACGTCACGCTCGTCTGCGACGCCCACACCACCGAGGACCTCACCGCGTACGGAGNNNNCCTTCGTCCTCCTCTCGAGCCCCGGACAGGCTCGGGGCCCAGATATCGGCGGTCGGGGGACGGAATACTGCGGGCTCCACCAAGGTTGATACGATCAGACTCAAGTCAGTTGCCAGCACTTCGGCAACGGCTCCCCGAGCTCACGAACCCCGCAGCAGCACCCGATCAGCAGGAGGAACCCCCATGGCACGAGCCGTCGGAATCGACCTCGGAACGACGAACTCCGTCGTCGCCGTCCTGGAGGGCGGAGAGCCCACCGTCATCGCGAACGCCGAGGGCGCTCGCACCACCCCGTCCGTCGTCGCGTTCGCGAAGGACGGCGAGGTCCTGGCCGGCGAGGTCGCCAAGCGCCAGGGCGTCACGAACGTCGACCGCACGATCCGCTCGGTCAAGCGCCACGTCGGCACCGACTGGAAGACCGAGGTCGACGGCAAGTCGTTCAACCCCCAGCAGATCAGCGCCTTCATCCTGCAGAAGCTGAAGCGCGACGCCGAGGCCTACCTGGGCGAGACGGTCACCGACGCGGTCATCACCGTGCCCGCGTACTTCAACGACCACCAGCGCCAGGCCACCAAGGAGGCCGGTGAGATCGCCGGCCTCAACGTCAGCCGCATCATCAACGAGCCCACCGCGGCCGCGCTCGCGTACGGCCTCGACAAGGGCGACGAGCAGACCATCCTCGTCTTCGACCTCGGCGGCGGCACCTTCGACGTCTCCCTGCTGGAGATCGGCGACGGCGTCATCGAGGTCAAGGCCACGAGCGGCGACAACAACCTCGGTGGTGACGACTGGGACAACGCGGTGGTCGACTGGATCGTCAGCACCTTCAAGTCCAAGACGGGCATCGACCTGACCAAGGACAAGATGGCCATGCCGCGCATCCGCGAGGCCGCCGAGCGCGCGAAGATCGAGCTGTCGAGCTCGTCCTCGACGTCGATCAACCTGCCCTACATCACCGTGCAGGACGGCAGCCCCGTCTTCCTCGACGAGACGCTGTCCCGCAGCGAGTTCGAGAAGATCACGGCCGACCTGCTCGAGCGCACCAAGGCGCCGTTCAACAACGTCGTCAAGGATGCGGGCATCTCGGTGAACCAGATCGACCACGTCGTCCTCGTGGGTGGCTCCACCCGCATGCCCGCCGTGAGCGAGCTGGTCAAGACGCTCACCGGCGGCAAGGAGCCCAACAAGGGCGTCAACCCCGACGAGGTCGTCGCCGTGGGCGCCGCGCTCCAGGCCGGCGTGCTCAAGGGCGAGGTCAAGGACGTGCTCCTGCTCGACGTCACCCCCCTGAGCCTCGGCATCGAGACCAAGGGCGGCGTCATGACCAAGCTCATCGAGCGCAACACGACGATCCCGACCAAGCGCAGCGAGGTCTTCACGACGGCCGACGACAACCAGCCGTCCGTGGCGATCCAGGTGTACCAGGGCGAGCGCGAGATGGCGGCGGGCAACCAGCTGCTGGCCACGTTCGAGCTCACCGGCCTGCCCCCGGCGCCGCGTGGCGTCCCGCAGATCGAGGTCACGTTCGACATCGACGCCAACGGCATCGTGAACGTGTCGGCCAAGGACCGCGGCACCGGCAAGGAGCAGTCCATGACCATCACGGGCGGCAGCGCGCTGTCCAAGGACGACATCGACAAGATGGTCAAGGACGCCGAGCAGTACGCCGAGGAGGACCGCAAGCGTCGCGAGTCCGTCGAGACGCGCAACCAGGCCGAGGCGCTCGTGCACACCACCGAGAAGTTCCTCGCCGAGAACGGCGACAAGGTGGGCGACGACGTCAAGGGCGAGGTCCAGGCCGACGTCGACGCGCTCAAGGCGGCGCTCGAGGGTGACGACAACGACGCCGTCCAGGCCGCCGTCACCAAGCTCGGCGAGTCCAGCTCCAAGATGGGCGAGGCGATGTACGCCGCGGCCGCCGCGGAGCAGCAGGCCGCCGGCACCGACGCACCCACGGGTGACGCCGACGCCGACTCCGACGACGACGTCGTCGACGCCGAGATCGTCGACGACGAGGAGAAGAAGTGACGGCTGGGCCCGACGGCCCCACCGAGGGCGCTGACCCGGAGGTCTCGCAGGAGACCTCCGGGGAGGCCCCCGTCGACGAGGCTGTCGACGAGGCCGTCGAGGTCCCCGCGGACGAGGAGGAGGTCGTCGACGCGGCAGCAGCCGAGGAGCCGACCGAGCCCGAGCAGGCTGCGGAGCCCACGCCGGAGCAGCAGCTCGCCGAGCGCACCGCCGACCTGCAGCGGCTGCAGGCCGAGTACGTCAACTACCGCAGGCGGGTCGAGCGTGATCGCGCCCAGTCGCGCCAGCAGGGCGAGGCCGCGGTGCTCCGCTCGCTGCTCACGGTGCTGGACGACATCGGTCGGGCCGAGCAGCACGGTGAGCTGACGGGCGGCTTCAAGGCCGTCGCCGACGCGCTCCACCAGGCGCTCAAGGCGCACAAGCTGGAGGGCTTCGGTGCCGAGGGCGACGTGTTCGACCCCCGTCTGCACGAGGCGCTCTTCGCAGCCGGCGAGTCGCCCGACGTGCAGGTCACGTCGGTCGGTCCCGTGGTCCGCACGGGCTACCGGATGGGCGACGAGGTCCTGCGCCACGCGCAGGTCGGAGTCATCGAGCCCGCCTCGGGCGAGGCGCCGGCGGGCGACCAGGACGAGTGAAGGGCGGTCGGGCAGCAGCCGTGTGCTGCTGCCCGACCGGACCACCGATCGATCAGGAGAGGAAGGGGTGAGCCGTGAGCAACCCGAGTGACTGGGCGAGCAAGGACTTCTACAAGGCGCTGGGCGTGTCGAAGGACGCGTCGACCGCCGACGTGAAGAAGGCCTACCGCAAGCTCG
>NZ_LMMY01000009.1:527452-532555 GCF_001422865.1 Aeromicrobium sp. Leaf272 | reverse complement strand
CTCCGAGGCCTACGCCGTGCTGTCCAACGCCGAGAAGCGCAAGCAGTACGACGAGCAGCGCACCCTGTTCGGCCAGTTCAAGGGTGGCTTCGGTGGCGGTGGCTTCGGCCAGCCCGGAGGCACCTACGGCGGCGGCGGGACCACCGCCGACTTCGACCTGAGCGACCTGCTGGGCGGCATCTTCGGCGGTGGCGGGTCGCGCGGCGGCCGACGTCGTCAGCCGCAGGGCCGCCGGGGCGACGACCTCGAGACCGAGGCCACCATCACCTTCGCCCAGGCGGTCGAGGGCGCCACGCTCCCGCTGCGCATGACCAGCGACGAGGCGTGCCCCACGTGCCACGGCACGGGCGCCAAGCCCGGCACCGTGCCCAAGGTGTGCACCAAGTGCCAGGGCAGCGGCATGCAGACCGGCGCGTCGGGCGGCGTGTTCGCCATGACCGAGCCGTGCTCGCAGTGCCGCGGCCGTGGTCTCGTCGTGGAGCACGAGTGCTCCACCTGTCGCGGCAGCGGTCGCGCGCCGTCGAGCCGCACCCTGCAGGTGCGGGTGCCGGCCGGCGTGAAGGACGGCCAGAAGATCCGCCTGAAGGGCAAGGGCGGTCGCGGCGAGGGCGGCGCCCCCGACGGCGACCTGTTCCTCGTCGTGCACGTGGAGCCGCACACCATGTTCGGCCGCAAGGGCGACAACCTGACGATCACGGTCCCGGTCGCGTTCGACGAGGCCGTGCTCGGCGCGCAGATCAGCGTGCCGACGCTCGACGGCCCGCCCGTGCGCCTGAAGGTGCCCGCGGGCACGCCCACCGGTCGCACGTTCCGCGCCAAGGGCAAGGGCGCGACCACCAAGGCCGGCACCCGCGGCGACCTCCTGGTCACCGTCGAGGTGCAGGTCCCCACCGACCTCGACGACGCTCAGCGCGCGGCGGTCGAGGCCCTGCGTGAGGCGCGCGGCACCGTCACCCCGCGTGACGGCCTGTTCGAGGAGGTGCCCAGCTCATGACGGGAAGCCCGTTCGTCCCACCCGGACCCGAGGCGAAGGTCTTCGTCATCAGCGTCGCGGCAGAGCTCTCGGGCCTGCACCCGCAGACCTTGCGCACGTACGACCGGCTCGGCATCGTCGAGGCCGGCCGCACCGGCGGCGGCGGCCGCCGCTACTCGCTGCGCGACATCGAGCTGCTGCGCACCGTCGCCCAGCTGAGCGCCGAGGGTCTCGGGCTCGAGGGCGTCAAGCGGGTCATCGCCCTGGAGAACCAGGTGATGGCGCTCCAGCAGAAGGTGGCCGAGCTGCAGACCGAGCTCGCCGCGGCGCACCACGCGCTCGGCACCGTGCAGAACCTGCCGGTGCTGGCGCAGCAGGCGCAGATCTCGATCTGGCGCCGCCCCGCTCGCTGAGCGGTCGGGTCAGCGGGTCTCGCGCTCCCACCGGGGGACGGCCGCGCGGAGCGCGATCAGCAGCTCGAGACGGACGTCGGGGTCGGTGAGCGGGTCGCCGAGCAGACGCTTGGCGGTGCCCAGCCGCGTGTGCACCGTCTGGGCCGGCACGCCCATGAGGCGGGCGACCTCGTTGGCCGGGCGGCCGTGCTCCAGCCAGGTGAGCAGGGTGCTCGCGAGGGAGCTCCGACGCGACGCGGGCAGGTCCGCCAACGCGGCCAGCCGCCGGTCGACGAGCAGGTCGACGAGCACCGGCGACGACGCCACGACGAGCCGGGCGAGCACGTCGACCGACGCAGTGACTGGCCTCCCGGGCTCGGCGACGGCGGCCGTGGCGCGGGCCAGCCGGACCGCCTCGGGCAGTGAGACGAGGTCGACCGACGGTCCCCGGGCGATGTCGGCGCCGGCGAGCGTGCGGACGCGGTCGTCGGACCACGCCGCCGGCGCGGCTGCCTCCTCGGGTCGAGGGGCGGCGAGGACGTCGTCGTGTCCGCGCAGCTCGGCGTCGAGGACCGCGCCCGAGGCCGTCGCGACGACGGGAGTCAGGCGGGCGTTCGGGTCGATCCCGCAGGCGATGGCCAGGCCGCGCAGGCCCGGTCCGTCGGACCCGCCGAAGAGCGCCGAGGTGAGGGCTCGCCGACGGTGGGCCGGGCTGAGGGCGTGGAGGCGCAGCACCGCCTGCATGCCCCGGCGGACGTGGCCGACGATGCGCAGCAGCAGCTCCTGCACGGCACGCGACAACGTCTCGACGTCGGGAAGGTCCTGCTCGCGGACCACGGCCGGGATGACGTGTCGCCGCAGGCCACGTCCGACGGCCTGGACGATGGCGGTCAGCTCGTCGTCGGTCATCCCGGCCTGGGCCTGGGTCTCGCCGAAGTGGAGGCAGCGCGCCGCGACACTGCGACCGGCGGTCACCGGGTCGCCGCCGTGCGTGACGAAGGCGTCGGCGCAGGCGAGCGCGAGGTCCACCCACGCGTCGGTCGCGCGCGGGACGGAGCTGCGCACCAGCTTCTCGAGCCGGCCGCGCAACCCCGCCCCGTCAGGGAGGCCACTCGACGGGTGGTGCGGGAGGGAGGGTCGCACCGCTCCCGTCGACGCCATGGCTGCACCGTCACAGCGGTAGATGCACCGCGTCAACGCACGACGGCACCGGTGCCGCGAACGCGGCCGATTCTTGTCACGCGCATGACAAGACCCGTCGAGGTTCAGCCGCCTGCCACGACCACGGTGGCGGCGACGCCGACGCCGGCGGCGATGCCGGCCAGACCGGGACCGAGCAGCCCTGCGGCCGCGACCGCGCCGGCCAGCACGCTCCAGGCCAGGGCGACGGACTGACCACGACGAGCCGACCCGACCGCGCCGCGGGCGGCCCCCACGGCCCGCGACACCCGGCCGACGTCGAGGTCGGCCAGACCCAGGTCGGACGTGAGGGTCGAGCCGGTGCTCACGTGCAGCACCCGTCGACCGGCGTCCGTCCACGCGGCGACGGTGGCGCGCTGGCCGTCGGCGTCCAGGTCGCCGGCGGCGTCTTCGATGCCCACCTGTGCGGCCACCTCGCGCGTGCGGGCGTCGGTGTCAGGGGATCGGAGGGCGACCTCGAGGCCGAGGTCGCGCAGGGCCTGGACGCCCTCGGTGGCGTCGGCCCGGACGTCGTCACCCACGGTCAGCGTGCCGAGGACGCGTGCGTCGACCTCGACGCCCACGGTGGTCCAGACGCCCCCCTGGGCCGGCAGGCCGAGCCAGGGCAGATCACCGACGCGCACGGGGTGTCGGTCGACCCGGCCCGACACGCCGACGTCGCCGTGGCGCTGGAGCTCGGTGACCCGACCGCGACCGGAGAGTCGCGAGACGGCGCGTGCCACACGCCCCTCCTGCTCGTGCTCGAGGGCGCCGGCGAACCAGCGCAGGTTGCGCTCGTGGTCGGGCTCCACGGGATCGATCGAGGTCACCCGCAGGGCACCGGTGGTCACGGTGCCGTCCTTGTCGAGGAGGGCGACGTCGGCGGCCGCCACCTGGGGAAGCGCCGCCGGGTGAGGGAAGGTGACGTCGTGCGGGGCCATGCGGCGGCGCGCGACCCGCAGGGCCGCCGGCCCGGCAGCGAGCAGACCGGCCGGTCCGGCGGACACGAGCACGAGGGCGGCGACCTGGAGACCACGACCGGGCGTCTCGACCACCGCCCAGACCGCGGCGGCCACCGTGGCCGCGGTGACGACGGACAGGACGAACCAGGCGGGTGCGTCCACGATGCTCTCGTCACCTCGCCACAGCGACACGAGGCTGAGCAGCGCTGCGGAGGCGACGACGGCGATCGCCGTGGTGGGCCGCTCCTCGGCCAGCGCCTCGTACAGGGTGACGACGAGCGCGACGACCAGGCCGAGGCTGCCGAGCGTGGCAGCCCCGGGTCGCCGCCTCGCCAGCTCGGCCAGGGACCGCTGGTGCACGGGCGCGGCCAGGACGAAGGCGAGGGCGGCGACCCCGACGAGCGTCCACGGCCAGCCCTGGAAGCGCAGGTCAGGGACCGTGGAGACGCCGACCGTGCCTGCGGTCAGCACCAGGCCGACGGCGAACGTGAGCACCAGGCAACGACGTGACGCCTGCGCGGAGAACGAGGCGGCTGCCGCGTGCGCGGTCACGACGCGTCCTCCGCCCGGAACCGCTCGAAGTCGCTCTGGTCGCCGGCCTTCCACAGCGGCACGCTGGCCTTGAGGAGCATGGTCAGCTGCACGAGGAACTCGGTGTCGTGCATGGCCTCGCCGAACAGCTCGTTGATGCGCTTCCAGCGGTAGCGGACGGTCTGGGGGTGGACGCCGAGGCGGGCGGCGATCGCAGGCGCGCTGTCGCGGGTCTCGAGCCAGACGAGCAGGGTCTCGGAGAGGATCTCGCGGGAGTTGGGGGTCTCCGCGAAGAGGGGACGGAGCAGCTCCTGGCCCAGCTGCTGGCGCAGGGTCGGCTCGGCGTGCAGCCAGATCTGGGTGCGATGCTCCCGGCAGTCGACCACCTGCGCGTCGGGGACGACGCCGCGGCGCACGAGGTCGAGCGCACGCCGAGCCCACCGGAACGCCGACGGGACCTCCGAGGGATCGACCTCCCAGCCCACGGCCACGCGCGTGACGCCGGCGTCCACCAGGGCGCTGGTCATGCAGGCGCGGTCGGCGGAGTCGACCATCGCCACGACGGTCTCGTCGTGACGCACCAGGAGGGCGCGCTGCGCCAGGACCGTCAGGTCGGGACGCTCGCCACCGAGCTCGGCGACGGCGAGCACGATGGAGGCCGGGATGGGCCAGACCTCGTCGGTCCCGGGCTGGACGGTCCCGGTGAGCAGCTGCTCGGCCAGCGCCGCACGGGCGCGGTTCGGGTCGGCGGCCCGCTGTCGACGCGCCTCCTCGTGCCCGGCCTCGACCTGTCGCTGCAGGTGGCCGACGAACGCCAGCAGCCCGTCGGAGACGAGGGCCGACGTCGTCCCGTCCTCGGCCAGCTCCTGGAAGCGTGCCCAGCCGATGCGCACGGCGACGGCCAGCCCGACCTGGAACTCGTCGAGCGTCCGCTCCGCCCGGGCCTCTCGCCGCCCGAGGGAGCGGAAGACGTCGTCCACGCCCCGGTCGCGGTGGGGGGCGCCGTCGAGCTCGTCCAGGAAGCGGTGCAGTGCGGTCGAGACGGCCTCGGCGGCCACGGCGCGGC
>NZ_LMMY01000009.1:524755-527444 GCF_001422865.1 Aeromicrobium sp. Leaf272 | reverse complement strand
CGGGACGACGCGACGCACGCGGCGTGCGTGGGCGGCGACGAGGTCGGACGTGGAACGGTCCGCGAACAGCGTCATCGCGCGGACCCGTGCGGTCCAGGTTCCATCGCCGGCTCCCCGATCCGATGACTCGTGTGGCTGCACCGAGTTCTACCCCGCTGCCGGGTCGGCGTCAACGACGGGACCGCCGGGCACCCCGGATCCGTCGTGGTGCGTGGTGGTGCTCAGGGCCCTGTCCTCCCGTCGTGCCTGCACGGTCCGCGCCGGACCGAGCCCCCGAGGCGACTGTGCCGCAGACGAACGGGCCGATGAGGGTGTCGGTGGCGTGCGGCCCTGAACTTGTCACGTGCGTGACAATCACGGGTGACGAAGGCCCACTGTCGAATGTGTTCTCGGTGCTGATCGTGCCCGGGCATTCGCTGTGGCGAGGCACGGCCGCCGACTCTGGGCGTGTCGTTCACTCCACTTGCCGTGGCGCCTCGTCGGGGAAGTCGAGGGGGCGTGGGACTGTGCGGACACGTGGATTCGTGACGGACTCGTCGGGTGTCTCGTAGTAGTTCTGGGCACACCCGATCTCCTCGGGCGTCGTGGCGCCAGGCTGTGGTGGCAGCGCCATCGAGAAGTCGTCGGTGTACTTCACGCAGTTGAAGGATCCGACCTGGAGCGTCACCGGGTTGCCCGGCCCCGAGAGCGCCGCGGTGAGTACCGGCGAGACGTCGTCGCCGCTGCGCGTCGAGCAGCCCTCGAGCGAAGCGATGTCGATGGAACCCTCGAGAGTGCCTCCGTACAGCCCGTAGAACGCTTCGGCAGGGTCGAAGGTGTCGAACGACTTGCCGAAGAAGCTGGGGCCGACGTAGCCGGGTTCCTCGAGGACGTCGAGAGGCTTGGACGTGACCGACAGGCGGGAACGTGTTCCCGTCCCGCAGGAGTCGTCGAGGCCGACGTCGTTCCCGTCGACCTTCAGGGACCGAATCTGGACGTCGACGTCGGCGGCCAGCGCGGCGGGCTCGACCTTGNCCTCGACCGGGATGGAGCCGAAGGCGACGGTCCGAACAGGGATGAGAGGCGAGCGACCGTAGTTCCGGTCCGAGCCCTTGGGAGAGACAAGGAAGGTCCGGATGTCGATCGTGTACTCCCTGTCCTCGCCATCCACCCTGTTCCCGATGAGGATGTTGTTGCCCATGGTCATGAGAGGGATGCGTGCCCACTGCTTCGCCTTCGGCGAACCAGTTCTCCCGAGACTGACGCCGTTGATCCAGCCGTATCGGTTGGCGAAGTCGGGCGTCGAGCAGGGGTCGTAGTCGCTCGGCGGCAGTTCGTCGGGGCACTCGATGAACGGAAGTCCTGGGTAGATCCCTGTCCTCTCGTCGGCGGAGGCGACACCGACGATCGAGGCGACGAGAGCGAGAGCGACCGTGAGCAGGGCGGTCAGCTCGCGACGTCGGCGCAGAGGGGTCTTCATGCGAGCACCGTCACAAGCCGAGCCCCGAAAAGCAATGTCGATCGCGAGGGAGAGCGATGTTGAGGTCAAATTTGTCACTTGCGTGACAACGGCCACGGGCCGTGCCCTGCCGCGACTGAGTGGTGGCACGTGCCTCCCCCGTCGTCACTCGGGTCGGGAAATTGTCATGTGGGTGACAATCGCGGCCAGCATCTCGGCTCGGGCGGGCTTCCCCGCTTGTCTGGAGGGTGACTTCCGTGGGCCTACTTGGACGGTGACCGCGGTCACACATCCATCGGCAGATCGGAAGGAACCATCATGAAGATCAAGCACGCAGCACTCGGCGGAGCAGTCGTCGCCCTCGCGGGTGTCGTCGCCGCCGGCCCGGCCCTCGCCACCGGCAGCTCCTACACGGTCGGTGTCGGCGGCAGCTCCGCGGCCGGCACGCACACCATCACGGCAGCGTCGTCCGGGAGCCTCAGCTTCGCGGTCCCGACGCTGTCCATGGGCTGCACGAGCGCGAACGTGCCGACCTCGCCGGTCTCGACCGTCGCGAGCGGCACCGGCATCGTCGACATCGCCGCGATCAACAAGATCAACTTCGTCGGCTGCACGGGCCCGGGTGGCTCGCTCGCGGTCACGACGGTGGGCTCGTGGAAGCTGCACGGGACGGGCGCGGCCACGTCCGGCACCTCCGACGTCGTCGCCGGCCACGTGGACAACATCACGGCCAACGTCGCCAACGCCGTCTGCCGCTTCACGGTGACCGGCAAGGCCAACGGCACGTTCAGCGAGTCGACGCAGCGTCTGCAGGTCAGCGAGACGGGCTTCACCGGCAACCTCCGCGTGTCGAACGTGGTCGGCTGCCTCGGGCAGGTCCAGAACGGCCAGGCGGCCAACTTCACGGGCACGTTCGACGTGACGTCGCCCGACGGCGCGATCAACGTCAGCTGACGCGTCCCGGCCTGCTGCACCACACGGCGGGCCATCACGGGTGGGGCCGAGCCCACGCTCGGCCCCACCCGTCCCTGACCTCACCCGAACGACCACCCCTCGCACCACCAGCCCTCAAGGAGCACCCATGTCCATCACCCTCGCGCCCCGCTGGCGCAAGCGCGCCGCCGTGGCCGCTGCCGGCGCCGCCGTCGCGCTCGTCCCCGTCGCGGCCCACGCGGCCACCATCGTCACCATCACCTACGACGCCCAGGGCACCTCCCACATCGCCAAGACGAACTCCGACGTCGCCCTCGG
>NZ_LMMY01000009.1:524542-524656 GCF_001422865.1 Aeromicrobium sp. Leaf272 | reverse complement strand
CCGGGCACGTCGACGGAGTTCAAGATCGCCGGCTTCCTCCCGGTGAAGGCCAAGGTCGACTTCATCGAGGCGGCCCCGCTCACCGGTCACATCAACCTGACCCAGACGCAGGCC
>NZ_LMMY01000009.1:523649-524448 GCF_001422865.1 Aeromicrobium sp. Leaf272 | reverse complement strand
GTGTCCATCCCGGTCGGCACGCGTCCGGACGAGGGCTTCGACCTCATCAACGGCGGTGAGCTCGTCGGCACCTACACGATCGGCAAGTTCGAGAACTGCGGCATCAACACGCCGCTGATCAACAGCCTCGTGCCCGGTTCCGGCAACACCGTCGACATCACCGTGACGAACGGCGTCGTCGCGGAGTGACGCCCTGACCTCGTCGGCCCCGCGTCCCCCTGGGCGCGGGGCCGACGTGCATCGTCAACGCATCGAAGGAGAACCATGAGGAACACCACTGTGCGCCGGCTCCTCGCCGGCACCGCCGCAGCCCTGTGCCTGGCCGTCGGCGTCGGCCCGGCCGGAGCGACGGGGAACAGCGTGACGGTCGCCGTCGGAGGCACCAGTGCTCCCAGTGCTCACCCGTTCAGCGCGACGACTCAGGGGTCCGTCTCGTGGGCGGCGCCTGCGCTCGCGTGGGGCTGTACCAGTGCGAAGATCCCGTCGAGTCCGGTCTCCGAGGTGCATGGCGGGACGGGCGTCACCGATGTCCTCACCGTTCGAGCCATGTCGTTCCAGGGATGCACGTGGCCCCTCGGCGCCATGAACACGAGGCTGACGGCACCAGCGACACTCCACGTCACCGGACCAGCCACGTCCGGCTCCACCGACCAGGTGCGCGGCCGCCTCGACGACGTCACGATCGTGTCGTCGTACGCGGTCTGCGAGTACACCGTGACCGGTTCGGCACGGTTCACGTTCGACGAGGGAACGCAGCGCCTCGCCATCGAGGAGACCGGGTTCACCGGCAACCTCACGG
>NZ_LMMY01000009.1:513120-523608 GCF_001422865.1 Aeromicrobium sp. Leaf272 | reverse complement strand
CCCGACGGTGCGATCAACATCAGCTGACGAGGACGCGGGGCGGCCTGGGGACGAAGCCCTTCCCAGGCCGCTACCGATCGGTATCATGAAGGTGGCGCGAGCCCGGGAACGCCATCCGATCTGCCGAGACGACAGCCTCCGGGGCTCGCGCCACCTCGCGCGCTGGAGATGCACTCGGCAGCTACACCGCGCGCCGCCACGCCACGATGCTCGACTCCAGGGCCGACAGCAGGGCGAGGGTCTGGGTCGGCTCGTCCAGGCGCGAGCCGAAGAGCGCGTGCAGCCGGCGCAGGCGGTGCCGGACCGTCTGGTCGTGCACGCCGAGCCGCGCCGCGAGGGCGGGAGCGCTGTCGCGGGTCTGCAGCCACAGCAGCATCGTCTCGGCCAGGGCCACCCGGCGCTTGGGCGACTGGGCCAGCAGGGGCGCCAGCACCTTCTCGTCCGCGAGCCGACGCAGCGCCGGGTCGGCGTGCTCGCACAGCCGGGACTGGTGCAGCTCGCAGTCGAGCACGTGGTCCTCCGGGGCCTCGATCACGCCGTCCTGCAGCAGCGACAGCCCGCGGCTGGTCCACCGCACCGCGCGGTGCACCTCGCTCGGGTCGACCGGCCACGACAGGGCGACGTCGGTGCCCGTGCGTCCCGCGAGGTGACGGGCCAGACGGGTGGTCGTCTCGGGGTCGGCCACCACGATGAGGCGGTCCTGGTGGACGCCGGACAGCGCCTCCTGGCAGGCCGAGACGATCGACGTCGAGGCCTGGTCGTGCGTGGTCACGGCGACGACGATGCGCTCAGGCAGCACCCACGAACATCGGCCGGCGACCTCGCGCAGCCCCGCCGGTCCCGTGCCGTCCAGCAGTGCCACCAGCATGGCGGCACGGCCCTGCTCGCGTACCTGGGTCGCGCGGGCCCTCGTCTCCACGAAGCCGGTGAACGCGTGCTCGAACAGCGCCGTCTGGTAGGCGATGAGGCCGTCGCCGAGCGCCCCCACGACCTCGGCCGACTGGCCGAGCGCGGTCGCGGCGAGGCGCACGTCCGTCCACGACTCCTGCGTGGCGATGTGGTGCGCGGCCCGCATGGCGTCGAGGTTGAGGCCGGCCGCGGCCTGGTAGCTGCCGAGCCAGCGGTAGAAGGTGTAGATCTCGGTGCCGTAGGTGGGCGCTCCGGCGACGGTGTCGACGAAGACGGCCACCGCGCGGGTGATCGCCTCGTCGATGCCCTTGTGGATCACGGGATCGGCGTCGGCCGAGAACCCCGCGACCTCCTCCCGGATGCGGGTGACGATGCGTCGGGTCAGCTCCACCGAGCGCGGTCGGTAGCCGGCCACGACCGCGGCGTCGATCTGCGGAAGGCCCAGGACCTCCCGCAGCAGCTGGCGCTCCCGGCCGGACTCCGTCGGACGGGCGTCGCGCTCGTGTGCCACTGCAGTCATGTGTCTCCCCCTTGCTCGTGCCGCGAGCCCGAGGCCGCGCGGACGTTCCCTCGAGCACAGTCAAGGAGCAGGCGTCGCGTGGAGTCCAGGCTCGACGGACCGCCGCCACGGAATCGATCGGGAACTTGTGACGCGGGTAACAACTTCCTGCGCGGGTCGGGGAGCCGGTCAGGGGCGCAGCAGGTCCAACGGGTCGACCTCGAGGCGCGCGGCCAGGTGCTCGAGGCTGACGAGCGTCAGGTTCCGCTCGCCACGCTCGACCGATCCGAGGTAGGTGCGGTGGTAGCCGAGCTGCTCGGCGAACTTCTCCTGGCTCAGGCCGAGGGACTCACGGTGCCGGCGCAGGCGTCGGCCGAGGATCTGCTGCAGTGGCTGGCTCACGCGTGCAGCGTGGCGCAGTGCGACTCATCGGTCGACAGACCGATGAGTAGCATCCGGCGGTCCCTCCGGTCACCGGTCGAGCTGGGCCTGGAGCGCCGTCGCGACCCGTCGCGCACTGTCCGGGGCGAGCACCAGGTGCTGACGCCGCTGGTCGGGCTCGCCGACGAAGACCCACTCCTCGGGCTCCCCGCAGCGCCGGGTGCGCACGACCAGCAGGTCGGTGGTCAGCGGACGCGGTCGCGCACTGCCCTGCTCCCGCACGCCGATCACGACGGGCAGGTAGTGGGGCGTGCCCTCGTGGTGACGATCCTCCGGTGCGTCGTCCTCCCGGTGCGTCGAGGCGCACCAGGACGGGCACGGCTCGTGCAGCCAGCGGGGTCGGGCGTGGTCATCGTCCATGCAGGGTCCCTTCGTCGTCGCGCCGGGGAGGGGTGTCCGGCCCACGCTAGGGCGCGCTCCGGACACGGGTCGTGCGCTCGTGTCCGGCTCCAGGGTGCGACTCATCGGTAGCGGCGCGACGTCTCGCGGGCCGCCGCAGCGCGGGCCCGACGAAAGTTGTCACGCGGCTGACAAGAAATGACCGGCAGGCACCCTCTGTGGCCCTGGGCCTGGCGGCGTGGCCTGCGACACACCTACGGTCGGCCACGGTCGTGACGCACCCAGGATGCGTCGGGCCTGCAGGACGACGGAGGGGCGAAGAGCATGGGCGGAAGCGTCGAGGTGCGGGGACTGACCAAGTCCTTCGGGCGCCAGAACATCTGGCACGACGTCACCCTCACGTTGCCGCCGGGGGAGATCACCGCGCTGCTCGGCCCCTCGGGAACCGGCAAGTCCGTCTTCCTCAAGTCCCTCATGGGCATCGTGGACCCCGAGCGCGGCGAGGTGCTGATCGACGGCGTCGACATGGTGTCGGTCAAGGAGGCCCACCGCCTCGAGCTGCGCAAGAAGTTCGGCGTGCTGTTCCAGGACGGTGCGCTCTTCGGCTCGATGAACGTGTACGACAACGTCGCCTTCCCGCTGCGCGAGCACACCCGCATGAGCGAGGAGGAGATCCGCCAGGTCGTCCTCGACCGGCTCGACATGGTGGGCCTGCTCGGTACCGAGCACAAGGTGCCCGGCGAGATCTCCGGCGGCATGAAGAAGCGGGCCGGCCTGGCCCGCGCGCTCGTGACCGACCCCGAGATCATCCTCATCGACGAGCCCGACTCCGGCCTCGACCCGGTGCGCACCTCCAACCTCGCCCAGCTGCTCGTGGACGTGAACACCGCCACCGACGCCACGATGCTCGTGGTCACCCACAACATCGAGCTGGCGCGCACGCTGCCCGACAACCTCGGCATGCTCTACCGCCGCGAGCTCGTCATGTTCGGTCCGCGCGAGGAGTTCCTGCTCACCGACCACCCGGTCGTCAGCCAGTTCATGAGCGGCGACCCAGAGGGTCCGATCGGCATGAGCGAGGAGAACGACCACCGCACGATCGACCTGTTCGACGAGCCCGTGGACTACGGCGCGGGTGGCCCCCTGCGCCACGGCGGAGCCCGCGCGATCGAGGTGCTGCCCCGCCAGCTCGAGCCCCGCTCGGGGGGTGCTCGACCCAGCTCCGTGCGCCACCGTGAGCGGGTCAGCGCGGGCAACGCACCGCTCTACGTGGCCGACGACGACGACACCCACCGAGTCCCGCCGAACCCGACGTCGGGTGCCGTCGCGCGGTCGCTGACCGCCACCGGCGACGTCTTCGCCCTCGCCCTCGACACCACCCGCGCCACGTTCCGCCGGCCCTTCGCCGCGCGCGAGGCGCTCGAGCAGTTCTGGTTCGTCGTGAGCGTCTCGTGGATCCCCGCGATCCTCGTCGCCATCCCGTTCGGGGCGGTCATCGCCCTCCAGCTCGGCACGCTCACGGTGCAGGTCGGTGCCCAGTCGTTCACGGGTGCGGCGAGCGTGCTCGCGGTCGTCCAGCAGGCGGCTCCGATCGTCACGAGCCTCGTGATCGCCGGGGCGGGTGGTGCAGCCATCTGCGCCGACCTCGGCTCGCGCCGCATCCGCGACGAGATCGACGCGATGCGGGTGATCGGCGTGAACCCCGTGCAACGCCTCGTGGTGCCGCGCGTGCTCGCTTGCATCGGCGCCGCGATCCTGCTCAACGGCCTGGTGTCGGTCGTCGGCGTCGTCGGCGGCTACGTCTTCAACGTCATGGTGCAGGGCGGCACGCCCGGCGCCTACCTGTCCAGCTTCACCGCGCTGGCGCAGATCTCCGACCTGTGGGTCGGCGAGCTCAAGGCCGTGGTGTTCGGCTTCATCGCCGGCATCGTGGCCTGCCACCGGGGGCTCAACACCGCTCCCGGCCCGAAGGGCGTGGGCGACTCGGTGAACCAGTCGGTGGTCATCACGTTCCTGCTGCTGTTCTTCGTCAACTTCGTGATCACCACGCTGTACCTGCAGCTCGTCCCGGGCAAGGGAGCCTGACATGACGGTCGCACCGCCCCAGGGGCCCGGAGCCGGAGGGCGCACGCCCCGGCCCGAGCCGACGCCCGAGGAGCTCGGCATCGACGACCGACCCGCCCGCTGGTGGGACCGGCCGATCGACGCCGTCGCCGCGGCCGGCGCCGAGCTGCGCTTCTACGGTCGCGTGCTGGCCTGGATCCCGGCCACCGTCCGGCGCTACCCGCGCGACATCCTCCGGCTGCTGTCGGAGGTCAGCTTCGGCTCGGGGGCCCTCGCGGTCATCGGCGGCACCATCGGTGTGATGCTCGGCATGACGCTCTTCGTCGGCAGCGTGGTCGGCATGCAGGGCTACGCGGCCCTCGACCAGATCGGCACGTCGGCCCTGAACGGCTTCATCTCCGCCTACTTCAACACCCGCGAGATCGCGCCGCTCGTGGCCGCGCTCGCGCTGTCGGCCACGGTCGGCTCGGGCTTCACGGCGCAGCTGGGTGCCATGAAGATCAACGAGGAGGTCGACGCCCTCACGGTCATGGCGGTGCCGAGCGTGCCCTACCTCGTCACCACCCGTGTGGTCGCAGGCTTCGTCGCGATCATCCCGCTGTACGTGATCGGCCTGCTCACGTCGTACTTCGGCGCCCGGATGGTCACCGTCCACCTGTACGGGCAGTCGGCCGGCACGTACGACCACTACTTCTCGCTGTTCCTGCCGCCGATCGACATCCTGCTGTCGTTCGCCAAGGTGCTGGTCTTCGCCGTCCTCATCATCCTCATCCACTGCCGGCTCGGGTTCATGGCGCAGGGCGGGCCCGCCGGCGTCGGCATCGCGGTCGGCACGGCGGTGCGCCGCAGCATCGTCACCGTCGCGGTGCTCGACCTCGTGCTGTCGATGGCCCTGTGGGGCACCACCACGACCGTGCGGATCGCCGGATGAGCGCGCGCCGAGGCGCTCCGCGCTGGGTCGACGTGCTGCTCGGCCTGGGCTACGGGCTCGTCGTCGTGGCGCTCGTCGGGGGCGCGGTGCTCGCCTACAACAGGGCGTTCGTGCCGAGCTCCGACGTCGAGCTGCGCACCGACGCGGTCGGCAACGCCCTGCAGAAGGGATCGGACGTGAAGCTGCACGGCGTCCCGGTGGGCGAGGTCTCGAAGATCACCACGGCCGACGACGGCGCCGTCCTCACGCTCGCGCTCCAGCCCGAGGTCCTGGAGCGGCTGGCACCGGACACCACCGGCCGGCTGCTGCCCAAGACGTTGTTCGGCGAGCGCTACGTCGAGCTGCAGACCACGGCCCCGGCCGGCGGCCACCTGCAGGCCGGCGCGGTCATCGACCAGGACGCGTCCGCGGAGGCGATCGAGCTGCAGAAGGTGCTCGACGAGCTGCTCCCGCTGCTGCAGTCCATCCAGCCCGAGAAGCTGCAGTCCACCCTCAACGAGCTCGCGACGATGCTGCGCGGCCGCGGCGGCGAGCTGGGCGACACGCTCCAGGCGTGGGGCGAGTACGTGCAGCGGCTCCAGCCCAGCGTGCCGCTGCTGGCCGAGGACCTCGACCGGCTCGGCACCGTGGCCGAGACCTATGCCGACGCCGCTCCCGACCTGCTCACGGCACTCGACGACCTCACGACCACCTCGGGCACCCTGGTGGCCAAGGGCCAGGCGCTCACCGAGGTGTACGAGCGGGTCATCGCGTCGGCCGACGAGAGCCGGGGCTGGGTGGCCGGCAACGCGAGCACCATCGAGATCCTGGCCGAGGACAGTCGCAAGGCGCTCGAGGCCGCGGCGCCCTACGCGCGCACGTTCCCGTGCCTGCTGCGGTCGGCCCGGCAGTTCATCCCGCGGATGGACCGGGTGCTCGGCAAGGGCACGGACCAGCCCGGTCTGAAGGTGGTGCTCAACGTCAGCCCGCCGCGCAGCGGCTACCGGCCCGGGCGCGACACCCCGTCGTTCAGCGGCGGTGGCAAGCCGTCGTGCCCCTACGTCCCCACCGGAGCCACCGCGCGGGCGTCGTCCGCGACCACGAGGTCCGAGCCCGAGGCGATCCAGCCGCCCGCCTACGACCCGCGCGGGTCCGCGGTGGCGTCGGCGGGCCTGGGCGAGGCGAACTCGCCGGCCGAGAACCAGCTGATCGCCGAGCTGGTCGCGCCGAGCCAGGGCATGAGCCCCCAGGACTACCCGCGCTGGGCGAGCCTGCTCGTCGGTCCGACGCTGCGCGGCACGAAGGTGGAGCTGCGATGAAGACGCTCGTCCTCAAGAGCCTGGTGTTCACGGTCGTCACCGTGCTCGCGACCGTGGCGCTGGCCGGGACCATCCGCAACTCGACGCCCGGCTCGTCGAGCAGCTACACGGCGCTGTTCTCCGACGCCACGAGCCTGAACCGCGGCGACGACATCCGCATGGCCGGGGTGAAGGTCGGCACGGTGACCGAGGTGGCCGTGCACGACAACCGCGTGGCCGGGGTCGAGTTCACCGTGCAGGACGCCGTGCGGCTGCCCCGCGGGACCACCGCCCAGCTGCGCTTCCGCAACCTCGTCGGCCAGCGGTACATCTCGCTCGAGCCGCCGGAGGTCGCGGACACCGACACGCTGCCGACCGGTCACACGTTCGGCCTGGAGGAGACGCGGCCGGCCCTCGACCTGACCATGCTGTTCAACGGCTTCCAGCCGCTCATGCAGTTCCTCGACCCGAAGGACGTCAACGCCCTCAGCGGGCAGATCATCGCCGTGTTCCAGGGCGAGGGCGCCACCGTCGAGGGGCTGCTCTCCAGCACGGCCAGCCTCACGTCGACCCTGGCCGAGAAGGACCAGGTCATCGGCGAGCTGATCGACAACCTCACGTCGGTGCTCACCACGGTGAACGGGCGGTCCGACGAGCTCGACCGGACCATCATCACGCTGCAGCAGCTCGTCTCGGGTCTCGCCGAGGACCGCGAGACCATCGGCGACACCCTCGACGGCATGGGCCGGCTCACGAGCAGCGTCGCCGACCTCCTGGAGGAGGGGCGCCGACCGCTCAAGGACTCCATCGCCTCGCTCGGCTCGCTGTCCGGGGAGCTGGCGGACGCCGAGGACGTGCTGAACCGCTTCTTCGACACCCTGCCGGGCAAGCTCGACCGCATCGGACGCACGGCGTCCTACGGGTCCTGGATCAACTTCTACGAGTGCGAGATCACGGGTGTCATCCCGCGTCCCGAGGGCTACTTCGGCGACCTCGGAGCCCAGCCCGTCGCGAAGAGGTGCACCGCATGACCCGGACACGCAAGGCTCCCCGCTTCCCGACGGCGTTCGCGGAGCGCAACCGCGTCGTGATCGCCGTCGTCGGGCTGCTGACCATGGCGATCGTCTTCCTGCTCGCCTTCAACGCCCAGGCCCTGCCGATCATCGGCGGAGGAAGCACCTACCAGGCGCAGTTCGCCGAGGCCGGTGGGCTCAAGCCGGGCAACGAGGTCCGCGTGGCCGGGGTCAAGGTCGGCGAGGTGACGGGGCTGGAGCTCGACGGCGACACGGTGGTCGTGACCTTCCGGGCCAAGGACGTTCGGGTCGGACCGCAGTCGCGGGCGGCCATCAAGGTCAAGACCACGCTGGGCCAGAAGTTCCTGGCCGTCGACCCGCTCGGGGCCGGCGAGATCGACGGGCCCATCCCGTTGCAGCGCACGAGCACGCCGTACGACGTCAACGCGGCGTTCTCCGACCTCTCCGACACGATCGGCGAGATCGACACCGCCCAGCTCGAGACCAGCCTCGACGTCCTGTCCGACACCTTCGAGGACACGCCGAAGGCGGTGCGCGAGTCCGTCGCCGGGCTGACCGACCTCTCGCGCGTCGTGGCCAAGCGCGACGACGAGCTCGCCGCGCTGCTGGCCTCCACGCGTGAGGTCAGCGGCACCCTCAAGGACCGCAACGCCGAGTTCGCGAAGCTCCTGCAGGACGGCAGCAGCCTGCTCGAGGAGCTCGCGTCCCGTCGCGAGACGGTGCAGGCGCTGCTCGACGGCACCGAGCGGCTGGGCACCCAGCTCACCGGCCTGGTGCGCGACAACGAGGAGCAGCTGCGGCCGGCCCTCGCCAAGCTCGACGACGTGGCCGAGATCCTCCAGGCCAACCAGAGCAAGCTCGAGGCCTCCTTGCGGCGCCTCGGTCCGTACTACCGCACGCTCGCGTCGGCGACCGGCAACGGTCCGTGGGTCGACGCCTACATCTGCGGACTGTTCGACGCCAGCGGCGCACCCGAGCTGCGCAACGACGTGGCCCGTGACTGCGCACCGAAGAAGGGAGGGGGCCAGTGAGACGCCGGAGCCTCGTCATCGCCCTCGTGGCCGCGCTCGCCGTCGTGGCGGTCGTCGGCTGGCGTGCGACCGCTGCGCGCGACCGCACGACCGTGCAGGCCGTGTTCGAGTCCAGCGTGGGTCTCTACGCCGGCTCCGACGTGCAGATGCTCGGCGTGCCGGTCGGCACGGTCACCGACGTCGCGCCCGGCCCCGCCGGCGTGACCGTGACCATGCGCCTCGACCCGGGCCAGGCCGCGGCCGCCGACACGGCCGCGGTCATCGTCGCGCCGACGCTGGTGTCCGACCGCTTCGTGCAGCTGACGAAGCCGCACACGAGCGGCCCGACGCTGGAGGACGGCGCCGTGCTGCCGATGGAGCGCACCGCGGTGCCGGTCGAGATCGACGACCTCTACGCGAGCCTCACCGACGTGAGCGAGAAGCTCGGTCCCGACGGCGCCAACCGCGACGGCGCGCTGTCGCGCTTCCTCGACGTGGCCGACCGCAACCTGCGGGGCCAGGGCGTCAAGATCAACCAGCTGATCGGCGACTTCGGCGACGCCTCGGGAACCCTCGCGGACTCCAGCGACGACCTGTTCGCCACGATCTCGAACGTCAGGGAGTTCAACGACATGCTCGTGGAGAACGACGACGCCGTGGCCGACGTGAACCGGCAGTTCGCCGAGGTCAACGACTACCTGGCCGACAGCAGCGGGGACCTGGCAGGAGCGATCGACAACCTCGGTGAGGCGCTCGCCCTGGTCGACGACTTCATCCGCGACAACCGCGGCGCGCTGAGGACCAGCGTCGAGAACCTGCAGGGTCCGACCCGGGTGCTCGTCAACCAGCGCGAGGCGTTGGAGGAGACCGTCCGGCTGGTCCCGCTCGTCCTGCAGAACTTCCTGCGGGCGTACGACCCGGACCTCAAGGCGCTCACCGGTCGCGGCAACCTCAACGAGGCCTCGATCTGGAAGGACGGCGGCGACGCGCCCGCCCTGCTCCCGGAGGTGAACCGATGAGGGGCGGGCCGATGAGGGGCGGGCCGATGAGGCGCCTGCTGGTGGCCGCGGTGGTGGCCGGTCTCGCCGCGCTGTCCGGCTGTGGCGTGCTCGGCGGCGGGGTCTACGACACGCCCCTGCCCGGCGGCGCCGACGTCGGCTCCAAGCCGATCCGCATCACGGCCGACTTCGACGACGTGCTCGACCTCGTGCCCCAGTCCAGCGTCAAGGTCGACGACGTGGCGGTCGGCCGCGTCGACCGCATCCGGCTCAACCCGGACGGACGGAGCGCGCGGGTGACCCTGCTCGTCAACCGGGACGCGCAGCTGCCGGCCGGCACGGTCGCCCGTCTGCAGCAGACGTCGCTGCTGGGCGAGAAGTACGTCGCCCTGGTCCGGCCGCAGACGCCGCAGGCCGGTCGGCCGATCGCCGACGGAACCCGGCTCGGTCTGGCCGACACGTCCCAGGCGGCGGAGGTCGAGCAGGTGCTCGGGTCGCTGTCGATGGTGCTCAACGGTGGCGGCATCGGCCAGTTCCAGGAGATCTCCCGCGAGCTGCAGGAGGTGTCGACGGGTCGCCCGGAGGAGATCAGGGGGTTCCTCCGGGAGATGGACACGTTCGTCACCACGCTCGACGACCGCAAGGAGTCGATCACCGCGGCCATCGACGGGCTCGCCCGGTTGTCGGAGAACCTGGAGGCCGACCAGGACAAGATCGTCTCGGCCCTCGAGGGACTGTCACCCGGCATGCAGGTGCTCGTCGACCAGCGCGAGGACCTCGTGGCCATGCTGTCGGCCCTCGACCGGCTCTCGACGGTGACGGTCAAGACGCTGGACGCCTCCCAGGACGACATCGTCGCCGACCTGAAGGCGCTCGACCCGATCCTCGAGAACCTGGCGCGTGCCGGGCGCGACCTCCCGGAGTCGCTCGAGATCCTGCTGACGTACCCCTTCCCGGACTCGGTCATGGGGGCCATCGAGGGCGAC
>NZ_LMMY01000009.1:506935-513114 GCF_001422865.1 Aeromicrobium sp. Leaf272 | reverse complement strand
GCGCCTGGGCGCAGGTCCAGGACCCGAACTACCCGGACGACCCGATGAGCGGCGCGCGTCGCAAGGGACTCGATCCGAAGGCGTTGCTGGAGGAGCGGCTCGAGGCGGCCGAGGACGAGCAGGACGTGCCGCCGAGCCTGCTGCCGCCCACGTCCTCCCCGGCCCCGGGGTCACCCGCACCGACGATCCCCGTGCCGAGCGCCACGGTGCCCACCCCCGACGGCTCGCCGAGCCCGTCGCCCTCCCCGTCGCCCTCGGTCGAACCGACCACGACTCCTCGAGAGGGTGAGCAGTGATGCTGACCGGACGCATCAGAGCCCAGATCGTGGCCTTCGTGGTCCTCGGGCTGGTCGCCACCTCCTACCTCGGCGCCACGTACGTGGGCATCAACCCGTTCTCCACCGGCTTCACCGTGACGGCGGCCCTGCCCTCCGCCGGAGGCGCCTTCGAGAACGGCCAGGTCACCTACCGAGGAGTGCCCGTCGGCCGCGTCGACAGCCTCGAGGCCACCGACGAGGGCGTGCGCATCACGATGTCCATCGACGGCGACGCCCCGCGCATCCCGGCCGACGCCGCGCCCAAGGTCGTCAACCGCTCCGCCATCGGCGAGCAGTACGTGGACCTGCAGGGCGGGACCACCGGGGGAGCCGCCCTGGCGGACGGCGACCGGCTGTCGGCGGGCGAGGAGTCCCAGCCTCCGGGCATCGACCGGGTGCTGCGGTCCGGGGAGAAGTTCGTGTCCTCCGTGCCCGAGGAGGCGCTCACGTCGGTGATCGACGAGGGCTACGAGGCCTCCCAGGGCGTCGCGCTCGACTTCGGCTCGCTGCTGGAGAGCTCGCAGGAGTTCCAGGCGGCGGCCGACCGGAACTTCGTCGCCACGCGGGGCCTGATCGAGAACTCCGACCGGGTGCTCCGCACGCAGGAGGCGTCGTCGCAGAGCATCCGCTCGTTCAGCGCGGACCTCGCCACCATCGCCTCCACGCTCGAGTCCTCCGACGGGGACCTGCGTCGGCTCATCGACAACACGCCCGCCGCGGCTCGCGAGATCGACGTGCTGTTCCAGGAGGTCGGCCGACCGCTCGGAGTCGTGCTCGCCAACCTGGTGACCCCCGCGCAGGTGTTCGGCATCAACGCCGGGGGCGTCCAGGACGCGCTGGTGACCGCGCCCAAGGCGTTCAGCATCGGATGGACGGTCACCGGCTCGCGGGGGATCAACCTCGCGCTCTCGCAGTCGTACTTCTCGCCGCTGCCGTGCACCACCGGCTACGGGGGCACCACGCCGCGGCCCGGGTCGCAGACGTCGGGTGGCTCCTCGTTCAACCTGCAGGCCGGGTGCCGCTCGTCGGCGAAGGCCTCCAACGTCCGCGGACCTAAGGGCACGCCCCGACGCCAGGCGTCGGTGGCGACCGCACCCGACGGCCCGGCCGTCACGGCCGACGTCCGCATGGCCGACTCGCTGTCCGACCTGATGGGTGGTGCACGATGAGCACGAAGGACGCGCTCGCCGAGCGCGAGGACGTGGGGGAGCAGTCGATGACGGACGACGCCGTGCCACCGGACGAGGCCGGCCCGCCGGCACCGGGGGCGCAGAAGCGGGAGCCGTGGGTCCTCGGCTGGGTGCTGGTGGCGCTGGGCCTGGTCGTCGCGCTGAGCGGGTCGGTGGCGTGGTGGACCGCCGCGCACAGCGAGGACCTGCAGCTGGCGCGCACGCGGGACGCGGTGCTGATCGCGACCACGAGCGACGTCGCCACCCTCAACAGCCTCGACTACCGCGACGTCCAGGCCGGCCTCGACGGCTGGAAGGCCGTCACCACCGGCACGCTCCACGACCAGTTCGCCGGGCTGGACGCCAAGGACCGCGAGCTGCTCGCCGACCAGCGCAAGATCTCGAAGGGTCGCGTGGTGGAGGCAGCGGTGCTCGACGTCGACGGTGCCACCGCCGAGGTCATCGCGTCGGTCGAGACCACCGTCCGCGACGGCGCGGACGTCGACGCCGAGCCGGTCGTCAAGCGCAACCGCTTCACCGCTACGCTCCAGCGCTCCGGCGGCACGTGGAAGGTCAGCGACCTCCAGCAGCTCGCGGTGGACGTCTCATGAGGGGCGCACAGCGGATCGTCGTGGTCGCCGTGGCCGTCCTCGCGCTCGTGGCGGGCGGTGTCGGGTGGTGGCAGTACGTCGACCTGACGTCGGGCCCGGCGGGGGACAACGCCGCCCTCGTCGACGAGAAGGGCACGACGGAGGTCCAGTCGCAGGTCGCGGTCGCGCTCGAGCGGGTGCTCACCTACGACCACGCCGACCCGACGCCGACGGAGGAGTCGGCGAGGACCATGCTCGCGGGCAAGGCGCGCAGCGAGTACGCGACGCTCTTCGCCGCCCTGCAGGAGCAGGCGCCGGGGCAGAAGCTGGTGCTCACCGCCAAGGTCAGCGCCGCCGGGGTCACCGAGCTCGAGGGGGACCGGGCGAGCCTGCTCGTCTACGTCGACCAGTCGAGCCGTCGGGCCGGCGAGGACCAGGCGAACGTGTCGGCCGCCCAGCTCGCCGTCACGGCGAAGAGGTCGGACTCCGGGTCCTGGCAGGTCACCAGCCTGCGCCCCCTCTGAACCGGGAGCATCGCCCAGGACCGGGTGCGGCAGACTGAGCGGGCCGAGTCGAGCCGACAGCGAGGGGCACCCATGGCCGACATCACCCGACGTCCGTTCCTGAACCACTTGAGGTCGGACCCGACGTCGTTCGTGCTCAAGCTGAGCGGGGGACGACCGACGAAGTCCGGAGCCGGCATCTCCTTCTGGTTCCGTCCGAGCACCGCCGCGCTCGCCGAGGTGCCGCTCGACGACCGCGAGCAGGCGCTGCAATTCACCGCCCGGACCAGTGACTTCCAGGTGGTCTCGGTGCAGGCGACGGTGACCTACCGCGTGGTCGACCCGGCCGTGGCCGCGACCCGCATCGACTTCGGCATCGATCCGCGCACCGGCGCATGGAACGCGCGACCCCTCGAGCGCCTGGGCGGTCTGCTCACCGAGCTGGCGCAGCAGCCGGCGCTCGACCACCTCGCGAGCACCTCGCTGACCGACGCGCTCTCGCACGGCATCTCCCCGGTGCGTCAGCGCGTGGCCGACGAGCTGGCCGGCGACCAGCGCCTCGTCGAGCGCGGCCTGGCGGTCACCGACGTCCGCGTCGTCGCCATCCGTGCGGAGGCCGACCTGGAGCGCGCCCTCCAGACGCCCACCCGCGAGGCGGTGCAGCAGCAGGCCGACCGAGCCACCTTCGAGCGGCGCGCCATGGCGGTGGAGAAGGAGCGCGCGATCGCCGAGAACGAGCTGACCAACCAGATCGAGCTGGCCCGCCGCGAGGAGGAGCTCGTGGCCCAGCGCGGGCAGAACGAGCGCAGGCGCGCCACCGAGCAGGCCGAGTCCGACCGCATCACGGCGGCCGCCCAGGCCGAGCGCCAGGGCGTCCTCGCCCGTGCCGAGGCCGACCAGGAGCGCACGGTGGGCGAGGCGCGGGCCGAGGCGGAGTCCGCCGCGTTCGCGTCGTACGCGCAGATCGACCAGGGTCGGATCCTCGCGATCGCCGCGCGTGAGCTCGCGGGCAACCTGCCGCCGCTCACCCACCTGACCGTCACGCCCGAGCTGCTCGCGCCGCTGCTGGACCGGCTCGGTGACCGCGACGACCGGGTGGCGGCCGAGGAGCCCGGTCCGGCGTGACGCTGCGGCCCAGGGCCGTCGTCGTCCACCGGCGGTCCGAGCTCGACGAGCTCGTGGCACGTCACGCCACACGTGAGCAGGCGGCCTTCTTCCTGGCCTCCCGCGACCGCGACATCGTCGAGGTGGAGCACCGTCACGAGGCCCTCGCCCGGGCGCGCTCGGCCGTCTCGGCCGCCATCCCGCTGCACTGGCGGCGTGCGGAGGTGGAGCGCAGCGAGCTCGACCGCTTCGTGTTCGGTCCCGAGGACGTCGTGGTCGCCGTCGGCCAGGACGGGCTCGTGGCGAACGCGGCCAAGTACCTCGACGGGCAGCCGGTCGTGGGCGTCAACCCCGAACCCGCCTGGAACCCTGGTGTCCTCGTCCCGCACCGGCCCGAGGACGTCGTGACCGTGCTGGCGGCCCTGGCGCGCGCGGACCGGCAGGTCCAGGAGCGCACGATGGTGCAGGCCCGGACCGACGACGGACAGATGATCTCGGCCCTCAACGAGGTGTTCGTCGGGCACGCCGGTCACCAGTCGGCGCGCTACGTGCTGCAGTGCGGCGACCAGGTGGAGCGGCAGTCGTCGTCGGGCATCCTCGTCGGCACCGGGACGGGGGCCACCGGCTGGCTGCGCTCGGCGTGGGAGGAGCGCCGCAGCCCGCTCGACCTGCCGGCGGCGACCGACGCCAGGCTGTGCTGGTTCGTCCGGGAGGCGTGGCCGTCGCCGGCCACGGGGGTCACGGTGACCGAGGGTGTCCTCGAGGCGGAGGGATCGCTCGTCGTCACGGTCGAGTCGGACGCGCTGGTGTGCTTCGGCGACGGCATCGAGGCCGATGCGGTGACGCTGTCGTTCGGCCAGCGGCTCACGGTCGGCCGGTCGTCGCGACGGCTGCGTCTCGTCGTCTGAGCGCGGCCGACCACAGGACCCTCGCGCAGGAGGGTGTGCGACCGCTGTCGTCAGCGTTCGTCGAACGGGGTCATCGGCGGCATCAGGTGGGTGAGATCGTCCGTCCGGTCGGTCCAGCGCGAGGCGGCCCGCATCCGGTCGCCGTCCGCCGTCCGCTGGCCGTCGCTCCACATGCGCGGCCACTCGCGTGCGAGCACCACGCTCGAGGCGGCGGCGACGAGAGCCGTCCCGATGCTGCGACGTCGCCACCGAGGCGTCACGTAGATCTGGTCGACGAAGCCCGACGACGGGTACCAGCGGTAGGCGCCGAGCTGGTCCTCGCTCGTCACGTCGACCTGGCGGAGAGCCTGTCGGTCGAGGAGGCTGCCGGGTGCGACGCCGTGGCCGGTGAACGCGAGCAGGACCGTGGCGGGCGGCTCGCTGCTCGGCTCACGGAGCTCGGCGAACCACAGCGGAGGTGCCTTGGGTGCGGCCTCCGCGGTGACCTCGATGGCTACGACCGTCCCGGCGGGACCGTGCTGGGCCCTCGCGACGAGCGGCTCACCCTCGATCTCGGCGAGCGCCTCGTCCTCCGGCAGCGCGAGGCGCGTCCCGTCGCCGTGCCGCCCCGACTGCAGCACGGCGGACCACAGCGGCGCAGAGCCCGGTCCGAGTGCACGGACGTACCAGTACGGCCATGCCGGCTCACCCGGTGGCGGCCCCTCAGTGGCCACGCGAGGCGGCAGGTCGGCGGCGGGCCCGGGTCAGTGCGGCGGCACCGGCGGCGACCAGCAGGGCACCCAGGGGCGCGAGGGCCGCATCAGGACCACCGGTGGCCGGGAGCGTCCTGACCTGTGCGGCGGTGCTGCCTCGCGTGCCGCTCGAGGCGGAGGCCGGCGCGACGTCGGAGTCGCCATCGCCGGTGTCACCGGAGTCACCGTCGTCGGTGCCGGGATCGCCGGGATCGACCGGGTCCACGGGGTCTGCCGCCTCGACCGTGATCGTCAACGTCCCCGTCGTCGATCCGTTGGAGTTCGTCACCGTGTACTGCACGGGGACGGTGCCGCTGAAGCCGGTGGGCGGGGTGTACCGCAGGCGCAGCGTGCCGGCGGAGGGGACGGCCAGGGTGCCGACCCCCTCGGTCGGCTCGGGCACGGGCGTCTCGGCCGCGCCCACGACCTCGACCGTGCCGCGGCCCTCGGGCAGCGGGGTGACCTCGAGACCGGTGTCCGGGTCCTCGCTGTCGTCGTTGGCCAGGACGTCCACCTCGATGGCGGGGCCGCCCTGCTCGGCGGTGGCCGTGTCGGGGCGCGTGACCGGAAGGATGGAGCCGGTCGCCGTGAGGGTGACTTCCTCGGTGTCGCACCCGGGCGTCAGGTTCAGGTCGCACGGCTCGACGACGACCGTGCGCGGGTCGGGCAGCAGCGCCTGGCCGTCGGGGACGGCCGACTGCGTGATCTCGACGCGGGCGCCGGGAGGGGCGGTGTAGAGGCGCAGGAACGACCCGATCCCGGTGATGTCGCCAGGGCACGAGCTGAGGCCGGTGGGGCCCTCGGCCGCCGCGGCGAGCCCGAGCGGCGGGAAGAACGGCCCGTCGGGCGGGAAGATC
>NZ_LMMY01000009.1:505378-506908 GCF_001422865.1 Aeromicrobium sp. Leaf272 | reverse complement strand
GGTGATGGTGATCGTGCTGCCCGCGGTGGTGGTGCCCTCGGGGACGAAGGCGCCGCTCGCCACCTGGGTGCCGATGCGGTACTTGCGGCTCCCGAAGCTCGGGGTCACGGCGTCCTCGGCGACGGTGATGTTGACCGTGCCGGTCGAGCTGCCGTTGCTGTTCGTCAGGGTGTAGGTGAGGGTGTCGGTTCCCGCGTAGTCCTCGGCCGCCGTGTAGACCAGCCGCTGGAGGCCGTCGTCGGTGACCCGCACGGTGCCGTGCAGGGGCGCAGAGGCGATGGACACGGTCGTGTCGGGGTCGTCGATCGAGTCGAAGGCGAGCACGTCGAACGTGACGGGCTCTCCCGGACGGGCGGAGAAGGACCGGTTCGGCGCGGACGGTGCGGGTCCCTCGCGCACGAGGTCCACGGCCACGGGATCGGCGGAGCACTCCGACGCGAGGCACGGATCGACGTAGACGTTCCGGTACTGGGTCCCGTCGTAGTACTCGATCACGGCCCGTTCGCCGGGGCCGAGCTCGACGGTGGGTGATGCGTCCGACTCGTTCAGGCAGGCGACCTCGGTGCCGGCCTCGACGGTCTCGACAGGAGCGCTGCAGTTGGCGGAGCGCAGGTACTCGTCGCCCTGGTAGATGGCGACGTACACGTACTGGCTGCCCACGTCGTCGGGGTAGAAGTCGCCCGCCTTCAGGGCCATCGTGATGGCGATCTGCTGGGAGCCGAGCTCGTCGGCGGCCTCGATGTCGGCCTCGCCCTCCGCCTCACCCTCCGCAGCGGCGCTCGGCGCGGGATCGGCCTCGGTCCCGTCCCTGTCCTGCTCGCTCGGGGCGGGCTCGGCCGGGGCGTCCGGGGTCTCGTCGGGGGTCTCGTCCGCCGGGGGCGGGGTCGACTCGGTGTCGCCGGCGGGCTCGGTGCTCTCCGGCGCGGTCGAGTCGGAGGTCGGCGCCGCGTCGGCCGGCTCGGACGTCGACGTCGGCTCCGAGGTCTCCGGGGCCAGGTCGCCCTCGGCGGCCAGAGCCGCAGGCGCGGAGGTGGCGACCGTGGCGAACGCGGCGACCGCGGTCACCCCGATGCGGCCGAACAGGTGCAGGGCAGGACGCGGCGAGCTGGACAAGGGGGCCCCTGGATGTCGAGAGGTGCCCGACGATCGGCGGGCGTGAGGAGCCTATGCGCAAGTTTGGCCCCAGTCCGGCGAACGAGAAGAATTCACCGGACCGGCCGGCGCGCGACTCGCCCCTGGACTCGAGTCGCACGCCACGCACGTCGGGGCGAACTCTTGGTACGCTTGCGTACCCAGGATGGTACGCGTGTGTACCGATGTCAAGCGGAGTTCCAGGAAGAGCGGGTGGGGGAACGGTGCAGGACCAGGACGCGAGCCTCGCGAGGACGGCCGACATCGCGCAACGGATCCTCGCCGGTCTCGAGGACGTGCTCGCCCGGCGTCCCTTCGGCGAGATCGCCGTGGCCGACATCGTTGCCTCGGCGGGCATGTCCAAGCGAGCCTTCTACGAGGTCTACCCGCACAAGGCGG
>NZ_LMMY01000009.1:503227-505327 GCF_001422865.1 Aeromicrobium sp. Leaf272 | reverse complement strand
GAAGGGTCGCTACGCCACCATGCTGCAGCGTCTCTCTGCCGCCGACGACGGCACCGAGAAGGTCGAGCTCGACGGGGAGACCGCCCTGCGGATCATCGGTGCCATCGACGACGTGCTGATCGCCCTGGCCTTCGACGACGTGGACGACGCGGAGTTCGAGCGTCGCGCCCAGTCAGCCGTCGCCCTCGTCCGCGCCGTGTTCGTCGGCCTCTGGGTCGAGCAGGAGTGGGGCCCGATCGACCTCAACCGACTCGCCTCGGGCGCGGCGCCGGACGCTAGTTGACCTGGCGCTCCTGACCCTCCCAGAACTCGGCTCGCAGCTTGAACTTCTGCAGCTTGCCGGTGGCGGTGCGGGCCAGCTCCTCGCGGAACTCGATGCGCTTGGGGCACTTGTAGCCGGCCAGGTGCTCGCGCGTGTGGGCGATGAGGGCGGCCTCGTCGACGCCGGCGTCGGGATCGACCACGACGAGTGCGGTCACCAGCTCGCCCCACTTCTCGTCGGGGATGCCGATCACGGCCACCTCGCGCACGGCGGGGTGGGAGGCGAGGGCGTCCTCGACCTCGATCGAGGAGACGTTCTCGCCGCCGGAGATGATGACGTNCCCGCCGGCGAGTGACTCCGCGGAGGCGTCGGGATTCTCCCAGTAGCCCTCCAGCACGGTGTTGCTGCGGGCGAGCAGCTCGCCGGAGTCGTCGACGCGGATCGACGTCGACAGCGCGGGGGCGCCGGCGCGGCCGAGGTTGCGGGCCTGCTCGGTGGGATCGAGGTCGTCCCACTCCTCGCGCATCCGGCTCATCGTGAGCAGCGGCGCGGTCTCGGTGAGGCCGTAGATCTGGATGAACTCCCAGCCCAGCTCCTCGCGCACGCGCTCGATCGTGCGGGTGGGCGGCGGGGCCCCGGCCACGACGCAGCGCACGCGGTCGCGACCGGTGGGGCCGTCCCAGTCCTTCAGTGCGTCGAGCACGGCGGACAGCACCGCGGGGGCGCAGCACAGGTACGTGACCTGGTGGTCCTCGATGCGGCGCAGGATCTCGGCGCCGTCGACCTGGCGCAGCACAACGTGCTTGGCGCCCATGCCGGTGACGCCGTAGACCTGGCCCCAGCCGTTGCAGTGGAACATCGGCAGCGTGTGGAGGTAGACGTCGCGGTCGCTGACGGAGGCCTGCCAGCCGAACACGGTGGCGTTCGTCCAGAGGGCGCGGTGCGTCTGCTGCACGCCCTTGGGTCGTGCCGTGGTGCCCGACGTGTAGTTGATCGTGGCGGTGGCGTTCTCGTCGGGCTCCCACGCGCGAGGCTCGGCGCCGTGCTCCGGCCGCTGGCCGGTACCTTCCGCCGCCCGCTGCCCGGCACCCCCGCCGGGGGCGGGGCTCCAGCCCCACACCGCCTCGTCGTCCTCGCCGACGACGAACACGTGCTTGGCGCCCGAGCAGGCGTCGCGCAGGTGCTCCAGGCCCGGGTCGAGGATCACGACCTCCGCGCCGCTGTGCTGCACGATGTACTCCACCTCGGCCGGCGCGAGCCGGAAGTTCACCGGCACGAACACGCGCCCCCAGCCGGAGACGCCGAAGAACGACGTGTACAGCCGGGCGGCGTTCTGCGACACCATCGCCACGCGACCACCCACCGGGACGTCGAGCTCGTCGAGGCGCGCGGCCTGCGCCTGAGCGAGCCGCATCACCTCGGCGTACGTCAGCTCACCCCATGACGCCGCAGGCTGGTCCGGCTCGTCGACGACCGCCACCCGGTCGGGGTAGACCGTGACGGCGCGGTCGAGGAAGTCGCGGATGCTGAACGGGACGATCACGAGGGCCTCCAGAGCGTATGACGCGGGTCACGCCCATCATGCAACGCCCGGTGTTGCACCGCCGTCGCAGGTCACCGGACCCGCGTCCTGGACACTTCCGGGTCACGGACCCGGGTCGGAACGCCCCGGACGTGTCCGAACCGTTCAGCGGGCCGCGCGCCACTCGTCGGCGAGGAGGGCGTAGCCGAGGGTGTCGACCCAGCCGAGGTCGCGGTGGAGACTGTCACGGACGCCGTGCAGCTCGCGGCGCATGCCGACGCGCTGCATGAGGCGCCACGACGGTTCGTTGAGGGCG
>NZ_LMMY01000009.1:496840-503203 GCF_001422865.1 Aeromicrobium sp. Leaf272 | reverse complement strand
CCGCCTCCGTCATGAGGCCGCGACCGTGGTGGACCGGCGACAGCACCCAGGCGAGCACCGCGACGGAACCCCGAGCCTGCTCACGGACGTCGCGCTGGGCCCAGGCGTCCTCCACCACCAGCATCATGTCGCCGACGACGGCGCCCTCGATCTCGACGGCCAGCGAGTGCGGGAGGTCCTGCTCGGTGAAGTGGGAGGCCATCACCTCCTCCCGCGAGCGGGCCGGACGCCCGAGCCAGCGACCGACGTCGGGGTCGGACCGGTACGCGAGCACCGCGTCGACGTCGTCGACGGTGAGCGGACGCAGCGTCAGGCGCGACGTGCGCCGCGGCCAGGCGAGGTCAGCCAGGCGCGGGCGGATGATCTCGTCGTCGGGCACTCAGCGATCGTAGGGGTAGAACCCGTGGCCGGACTTCTTGCCGAGCAGGCCCGCGTCGACCATGCGGTCGAGGACCGGGGGCGGGGAGTAGAGGGGCTCCTTGAACTCGTCGTACATCGAGACGCCGATGGCGCGCACGGTGTCGAGACCGATCAGGTCGGCCAGCGCCAGGGGGCCCATCGGGTGCCCGCACCCGAGCACCATGCCGGAGTCGATGTCGGCCGCCGAGGCGTACCCCGCCTCGTACATGCGGATCGCCGACAGCAGGTACGGCACGAGCAGGCTGTTGACCACGAAGCCGGCCCGGTCGGTGGCCTCGATCGGCTCCTTGCCGAGCGTCTCGGAGACGAACGACTGCATGCGCTGCAGCGTCTCGGGGCTCGTGGTGAGCGACGGGATGAGCTCGACCAGCTTCATGACCGGTGCCGGGTTGAAGAAGTGCACCCCCATCACGCGGTCGGCGCGACCCGACACGGCGCCGAGCTTGACGATCGGGATGGACGACGTGTTCGACGCGAGGACGGCGTCGTCGGACTCCAGGAGCGAGCCGAGGGTGCGGAACAGCTCGAGCTTCGTCTGCTCGTCCTCGCTGGCGGCCTCGACCACCAGGTCGCGGTCGGCCAGCGCCTCCAGGTCGGCCGTGAACGTGACCCGCTCGAGCGTCTCCGCGACGTCCTCAGGCGTCATCTTGCCGCGCTTCTCGGCCCGGCGCAGCGAGCCCTCGACCCGCTCCGCGGCACGCTTGGCGGCGTCGTCGTCGACCTCCACCGTGACCACGGACAGGCCCGCGCGGGCGCCGACCTCCGTGATGCCGGACCCCATGAGTCCGCCCCCGACGACACCCAGTCGCGCGATCGTCATCGTCTCTTCCTCACCCTCGATTGCTCGGACGTCCAACGATCTCCAGCGTACGGGACGCCGACGTGCGAACGTGAGGCGACCCTCAGGTGTGATGCAGGCGCGTGGTGCGGCCGGACGAGCGGGGTCGACGTGGTGGGATGGGGCCATGCGTGCACGTCGTCCGGCCCTGCTGGCCCCGATCCTGGCCGTCGCGGTGCTGACGGCGGGCTGCAGCGGCGACGACCCCCAGCCCGCCACGAAGCCCACGGCGACCGCCTCGCCCACGGCCGGCGGCCTGCCGGCGGGAACGCCCGTGCCCGAGCTGCTCTCCGGGGTCCGGTGCAACCCCGACGACGACGGCGTCTGGGCTGCGGTCGGCGTCGTCTCGAACCCCACCAAGAACCCGGTCAGCTACCAGGTGAGCGCCCAGGTGGGGCCGGCCGACGGCGCGGGACCGGCCACCACCCGCCGGCTGGTCGACGTCGCCGCCGGGACGAAGGTGCGGTTCAGGCTCGACGAGATCCCCACGTCCTCGCCGGACGGCCCGTGCCACCTGCAGCTGCTCGCCCTCCAGCCCGACTGACCCCGGACACGGCACGAGGGGCCGACCGCGTGCGGCCGACCCCTCGTGCTCGGGGCTGCGTCAGGAGCGGGCGATGCTGACCATGTCCTCACGGGGCACGACCTTCACGCGCTCGCGCTCGTGCTCGTGGGCCTCGCCGAGGCCCATCTCGTGGGCGTCGAGCTTCTCCCAGCCCTCCCACGTCGTGTACTCCAGGCCGCGCGAGTCGAGGTAGGCGTCGACGGACTGGGGCTCCGGCTGCGCCGCCTGGGCGAGCGTGGGAGCGTCCTCGAGCAGCATCGAGATCGTCTGGGCCGCGTCGGACTTGGTGTGGCCGATGAGGCCGACCGGTCCGCGCTTGATCCAGCCGGTGACGTAGGCACCCGGCAGGGCGGAGCCGTCGATCTCCACGACCCGGCCGCCGTCGTTGGGCACGACGCCGGCGGTGATGTCGAAGGGCAGGCCGGGCAGGTTGTCGGAGTAGTAGCCGACGGCCCGGTAGACGGCCTGGACCGGCCAGTCCACGAGCTCGCCCGTGCCGCGGACGTTGCCCGTGCCGTCGAGCTCGGTGACCTCGGTGCGCAGACCCACGACCTTGCCGTCCTCGCCGAGGATCTCCACGGGGTTCTGGCAGAAGTGGATGTGGATGCGGTGCGGGGCGCCCGTGGGCTCCTTGGCCAGGTAGTTCTGCAGCACGTCGACGACGAGCTTCTGGCTCTTCGCGGCCCGGATCGCCTCGAGGGAGCCCTCGTCGAGCTCGAAGCCCTCGGGGTGGACGATGACGTCGATGGTCGGGGAGTGGCTGAGCTCGCGCAGCTCCATGGGCGTGAACTTGACCTGCGCGGGACCGCGGCGCGCGAACACGTGCACGTCCTTCGTCACGTTCTTCTTCAGGCCCTCGTAGACGTTGTCGGGGATCTCGGTGACCAGCAGCTCCTCGGCCGTCTTGGCCAGGATGCGCGAGACGTCGAGGCCGACGTTGCCCACGCCGAGCACCGCGACGGACTCCTGGTGCGGCTGGAAGGGCCACTCGCGGTCGACGTCGGGGTGCCCGTCGTACCAGTACACGAAGTCGGCGGCACCGTGCGAGCCGTCGAGGTCGATGCCGGGGATGTCGAGATCGCGGTCGCGGCGCGCGCCGGTGGCGAACACGACGGCGTCGTAGAACTGACGCAGGTCGTCGAGCTTCAGGTCGTCGCCGAACGCGACGTTGCCGAAGAAGCGGATGTCGTCGTTGGCCATGACGCGCTTGAGCGCCTTGACGATCTCCTTGATGCGCGGGTGGTCCGGCGCGACGCCGTAGCGGATCAGCCCGAAGGGCGTGGGGTCGCGCTCGAGGAGGTCGACGCTCGCGCCCTCGAAGGGTGCGGGGACCTCGGACTTGGTGAGGATGTCGGCGGCGTAGACGCCGGCGGGGCCGGCGCCGACGATCGCGACCCTGAGCTTCCTGCTCATCAGTGTGACTCCTGGGGGCTTGCGGGCACACCGACCGGATCATGCGGTGTGCATGAGGCCATCCTAAGTTCTCCGCACCAACCCTGCGCAGTCGTCCGCGGTGCGAGATCGCCCACGTCGAGCGCGGCCGAGCCCGGCGAGTCGTCCGGTGATCGGGGGCTCGGCTCGCCCGGTCAGCGGAAGCGACGACCCTCGTCGCGGCGGAACGCCCAGACGGTGACCGCGCCGGCGGCCAGCGTCCAGCCGAGCAGGACCAGCAGCTGGGTGGCCTCGCCGCCCGACCCCGTCATCGACGAGACGACGAGGTCGCGCGCCGCTCGGGTGGGCGTGGCCTGCGAGGCGGCGTCGAGCCACGACGGGAAGGTCTCGGGCGGGACGAACAACCCGCCCAGGAAGGCGAGCGGGAACAGCACGATCTGGGCCACGGCCAGCGCGGCCTTCGGGCGCAGCGAGTACCCGATGGCGAAGCCGATCACGAGGAACGGGACGCCGCAGGTCAGCAGCGTCAGACCCACCCATGGCAGGCGAAGGAGAGGGACGTCCGCGTCGGTGAGCAACGTCGAGATCACGGCGACCGGCAGCAGGCCCAGGGCGCTCAGCACCACGCCGGTGACGATCCGGGCCACCAACGGCGCCACGGGGCCGGCGGGGAGCGACCGGATGAACGTGTCGAAGGGTCGCTGCCGGTCCTCGGCGATGCCGGCGCCGTAGGTGAACAGGCAGACCGACACGATCGAGAAGAGCGCGATCTGGCCGGTGGCGGCGGTCGCTGCGGACGGGTCGCCCGCGACCGCGCGCTGCGGCACGACGAAGCACAGCAGCACGAGGGCCGGGAAGGCCACGGTGCTCACGATGACGATCGGCTCGCGCAGCGCCTCGAGGACGGACAGCCGGGTGTGGGCGAGGGTGATGCGCAGCGCGGGTGCGGTGCGCCGTGGTGCGGTAGTGGTCGTGGTCATGGGGTCCCCCGTGGACGCTGGATGGGCTGGGTGGGTCAGGCGGCGGTGAGGTGGGTGAAGGCGTCCTCGAGCGAGGCGCCGCGGACACGCAGTCGGGCGAAGTCGGCGGCGCCGTCGACGAGGGCCCGGACGACGAGGTCGGCGTCGCGGGCGAGGACGACCACCTGGTCACCGTCGACCTGGACGTCCACCACGCCGTCGAGCTCGGCCACGCGGCCCGTGGTGCCGGACCAGGAGAGCCGGTCCACGTCGACCCGGCCGAGCACACGCTCGAGGGTGTCGTCGACGAGCACCCGCCCCTCGGCCATGACGGCCACGCGGTCGGACAGCTCCTCGACCTCCTCGAGGTGGTGGCTGGTCAGCAGGACGGCCACGCCGTCGTCGCGGTGGGCGCGGATGCCCCGCCAGAGAGCGTGCCGGGCGTCGACGTCGAGCCCGGTCGTCGGCTCGTCGAGCAGGACCAGGGCGGGGCGTCCCACGAGGGCGAGCGCGCAGGCGAGGCGTCGCTTCTGCCCACCGGACAGGCCCCCGCACCGCCGGTCGGCGAGCTCGGCGATGCCGAACCGGTCCAGCGCCTCCAGGGTCGGGAGCGGGTCCGCGTGGTGGTCGGCCACGAAGCGCACGACCTCCGCGGCGGTGAGGGACTCGGGCAGTCCGGTCTCCTGGGGCGTCACGCCGATCACGGCACGGTGTGCCGGCCGACGGGGGTCGAGCCCGAGCACGCGGACCGTGCCGGTGTCGGGCGTGCGCAGCCCGGAGACCATCGACAGCAGCGTGGTCTTGCCCGCACCGTTGGGTCCGAGCAGGCCGACGACCTGCCCGGCACGGACCTCCAGGCTGACGTCGTCGACGGCGGGTCGGTCGCCGAACGAGCGGCTGACGTGGTCGATGGTCAGGACGGGTGTGCTGGTCATGAGTCCCCCTGGATGAGCTGACGGAGCGTGCGGGTGTAGGTCTCGAAGGCCGTGCGGCCCGTGTCGGTGAGGCCGACGTAGGTGACGGGGCTGCGTCCGTTGATGGTCTTGGTCTGCTCGACGTAGCCGGCGTCCTCGAGCTTGCGCAGGTGCGTGGAGAGGTTGCCGGCGGTCATGCCGAGCTCCTTCTGCAGGCGGGGGAAGGTGAGCGTCTCGCCGGGCTCGAGCACGGCCAGGAAGGCCGTGACCCGGAGGCGGGCCTGCGCGTGGATGACGGGGTCGAGCTCGCTCACGGGCGCCCCGCCCGGTCGCGTGCCGCCGCCACGGTCGCGACGGCGAACCCGCCGCCGCCGAGCACCGCCATGGCCAGGTACAGGTGTGCGCCGCCGACGAAGGAGGCGATCCCCACGGTGACCGCGATCCAGCCGCCGAGGACGAGCTGGCGTCGGTCGCGCAGGGCCGCGCCGGTGCCCATGTAGAGGCACGCGACGACGAGGCACGGCAGGCCGTTGTAGACGATGGCCGCGGCGTCGCCCTCGATGCCGGCGCGTCCGATCGCGCCCGCCGTGAGGCTGCTGCCGATGAAGCCGAGGGGCCACGCCCAGCCGAGCATCGCGTTGGTCTCGGCGTCGGGCCCGCCGGTACCGCGCGTCCGGCCCTCGATGTGCGCGACCGTGACCACGATGGCGGCCACGATGAGCACGCCGAAGACGATCGGTCCGGGCAGTCCCGGCTGCCCCTCCGGGCCGGCCCACACGAACAGGGCCAGGTAGCCGACGCCCCAGGCCAGCGCCCAGACGCCGTAGACCACCCGTTCGTCGACGCGGACCGAACGTCGGGCGCGCTCGCGCTCGGACTCGATCAGCGCCCAGCTCTCGGCGAGGTCGGGGGTGCGGTCGTCGTCGGTCATGATGCGTCCGCAAAGCAGTTTGTCATGCAAAGTAGTTTGCACGGACCCGTGGAGAAGGTCAAGACCGTGCGGGGTCCCGGGTGCTGTGCTCCCGCTGTGGAGTGCGCGAGGATGGAACCTCGCGGAGGTCGGGTCCGTTGGGCTGGTTGACGACGCAACCACATCCGCGTCCCAGCCCGACTGACTGGAGAGACCCATGACCCTGCGCCGCCACCAGAAGGCCCTCCTGGCCCTGACGGCCACCTCGACCCTGCTCTTCACCGCCGCGTGCGGGAGCGACGCCGACTCCGACGCCGGCTCGTCCTCCTCGAGCTCGGCCACCAGCGAGGCCGCCGACGACAGCG
>NZ_LMMY01000009.1:491239-496832 GCF_001422865.1 Aeromicrobium sp. Leaf272 | reverse complement strand
CCCTCGGCGACGGCGGCGTCATCGACGACGTGACGGTCACGCCCAAGGCGTCCGGCACCTCGAAGCAGTACCAGGAGAAGTTCGCCGGCGGCATCGCCGACGAGATCGTCGGCAAGAACATCGACGACATCGACGTCTCCAAGGTCGCAGGCTCGTCCCTCACGTCGGGCGGCTTCAACGAGGCCGTCGACCAGATCAAGTCCGAAGCCCAGGCCTGAGCCCCACCGGGGTCCGACGCATGGCGACCTGGACGTTCGAGGCCATCGGGACGCGGTGGGCGGTCGACACCGCGCAGCCGCTGGCTCCGGGCGTCCAGGTCGACGTGCTCGCCGTCATCGAGCGGTTCGACCGGGCGTGGTCGCGGTTCCGCGGCGACTCCGTGGTCACGGCCATGTCGCAGCAGGCGGGGACCTGGCGCGACGTCGAGTCCGCCGCGCTCCTGCTCGACCTCTACGACGGCCTGCACGCCGCGACCGACGGTGCGGTGACGCCCCTGATGGGCCGCTCGCTCGTGGCGCTCGGCTACGACGCCGACTACTCCCTCAGGCCCACCGGTGCCGACGCGGTGCCCGAGGACTGGGCGGCGCTTCGGCGTGACGGCGCCGTCGTGGCCGACGTCGACGGGACCGTCCGCACCGACCGTCCGCTGCTGCTCGACGTCGGGGCGGCAGGCAAGGGCCTGCTCGTCGACCTCGTGGCGGTCGTCCTGGAGAACCGTGGGCTGAACGCGTTCACCGTCGACGCCAGCGGCGACCTCTACCACCGCGGCTCGGCGCCGATCAGGGTCGCGCTGGAGCACCCGGCCGACCCGACGAAGGCCATCGGTGTCCTGGAGCTGGAGCCCGAGCAGGCCCTCTGCGCATCTGCGGTGAACCGTCGGACCTGGGGCGACGGCCTGCACCACGTCGTCGACGGTCGCACCGGTCTCCCGACGGACGACGTGGTGGCCACGTGGACCCTCGTCGAGCACTCCTGCATGCAGGCCGACGGCCTGGCCACCGCGCACTTCTTCGCCGATCCCGAGGTCCTGATGGACCTGCACCCGCACCACTTCGTCCGCATCCACGCCGACGGTCGCGTCCTGCGGTCGCCCGACCTCCCTGGGGAGCTGTTCACATGACTCGAAGCACGACGACGCGGTCTCGTCCGAGCATCGACGGGCTCCTCGGCCGCGTCACGATGTACCGGCTCGTCACGATCGTCCTGGCCGTGGTCGCGGCGGTGTACGTGGTGTTCACGGCGACCGGCGTGATCGAGGGGCTCTCCACCGTCGGCAACCTGGTGGCGCTCGCGGTGCTGCTGGTCGCCTCGGTCGGGTCGAACCGCCTGCTCGGCCTCGTGTGGCGCCTGAAGCCGCACGACGAGTCGGCGGTGATCACGGCACTCCTGCTGTTCTTCCTGTTCGCCCCGCTCCCCGAGGCGGCCGGGGGCGACGGCGCGGGCGTCGGCGCCGCGAACCTCGCCTGGCTCGCAGCCGCGGCGGTGCTGGCGAACGCGTCGAAGTACCTCCTGGCCTGGCGGGGGCGGCACGTGCTCAACCCGGCCGCCGCCGGCGCGCTGCTCGTCGTCGTCGCGCAATGGGCGGTGGGTCGGGAGTCCAGCATCAACGCGTTGTGGCAGACCGCGGCCACCGAGGCGCTGGCCCCGTTCGTCGCCGTGGGCGCGCTGCTGGTGCTCTGGCGGACCCGTCGGCTCGACGTCGGCGTGGTGTTCGCGGTGGTCGCGTTCGCCCTGGTGCTGACCGGCCTCACGGCGGGCTTCGGCACGCCGCTGTCCCAGGCCTGGCAGACGGCGCTGTACTCCTACCCGATCCTGTTCATGGCCGGGTTCATGGTGAGCGAGCCGCTCACCCTGCCGCCGCGGCGCGGGCAGCAGCTGGTCGTGGCCGCCGTCATGGGCGTCCTCCTCGGATTCCCGACGTTCGCGTCGGTCCTCGACGTCACCCCGCCCACGTGGGGGCCGCTCTCGATGACGCCGGAGCTCGCGATCGTGCTGGGCAACGTGGTGGCGTTCGCCTTCGCCCGGCGGACCGGCGTGGTGCTGGAGTCCGCGGGCGCGCGTCGGCTGGCCGGCGACACGTGGGAGGTCACCTTCCGCCCCCGCCGCCGGGTGCGTTTCGAGCCCGGCCAGTACCTCGAGCTGCACCTCCCGCACGCCGGTGCCGACCGCCGCGGCGTGCGGCGGGTGTTCAGCATCAGCTCGCCCCCGCAGTCCGACGACCTGCGCATCGCGATCCGGGTGCCCGAGCCCGCGTCCTCGTTCAAGCGGGCGCTGGTGGACCTCGACGCGGGACAGCGGGTGCGCGCGACGGGGGTCCACGGAGACTTCGTGTGGCCGCGCGACGCGAGCCGACGCGGCGGGAAGTCGCTCCTGCTCGTGGCCGGCGGCATCGGGGTGACACCGTTCCTGAGCCAGCTGCGCTCGGGCGAGGCCCGCGACGTGGTGCTCGTCTACGGCGTGCCCGACGGCGACGCGGTCCCGTACCGCGACGAGCTGGTGGCCACCGGCGTGCGGGTGGTGCTGGTCTCGCCGGAGCCCCCGGGCGACCTGCCCGACGGCTGGGTCCACGTGGCGGCCCCGTTCGTCACCGGCGAGACGATCGACGAGGCGGTGCCCGACGCGGCCTCGCGCACGGCGTACGTGTCCGGCCCGCCCGCGATGGTCGCCGGCGTCCGGTCCGCCCTGCGTTCCCGCTGCGCGGGTGTGCGGACGGACTACTTCTCGGGGTACTGACCTGCGGCTGCGCCGACGTCGGCTCCGGGTGGACCTGCGGCTGCGTCGGCGCGGCTCCGTGGGGACGTGCGGCTGCGTCGGCGCGGCGCTCGGCCGAGAACGCCGGTTTCGGACAGTTGTGGGGCGGTCGAGGGGTCCCGAATGCCCCGGAAGTGTCCGAAACGGATGGACTCCAAAGTTGAGTGGAATGGACTCAACTCTCATGATGTTGTACCTGATGTACGGCGAACCGCGCCGACGGAAGGACGCACCAGGAGCAGCCCATGGACCTCTCGAACCTCACCACCCGCAGCCAGCAGGCGCTGGCCGCCGCGATGCAGCAGGCCGCAGCCGCCGGGAACCCGGCCATCGAGCCGGCTCACGTGCTCACGGCCCTGCTCGCCCAGGACGGCGGCACCGCCGCACCCCTGCTGCAGGCCGCCGGCGTCGACGTCGCGGTCGTGAGGTCCGAGCTCAAGGCAGCGGTCGACGCGCTGCCGTCCGCATCGGGCACCAGCGTCCAGAACCCCGGGCTGTCCCGCAGCACGCACGAGGTGCTGCAGCGCGCCGCCGACCTCGCCGCCGAGCTGGGTGACGAGTACATCTCCACCGAGCACCTCGCCGTGGGCGTCGCCACCGTCGCCTCGTCCGCCAAGGACGTGCTCGCCGCGCACGGCGCCACGCCCGACGCCCTCGGTGCCGCGTTCGAGACCGTCCGGGGTGGGGCCCGTGTCACCAGCGCCGACGCCGAGGACACGTACCAGGCGCTCGAGAAGTACGGCGTGGACCTGACGGCCGTGGCCCGCGAGGGCAAGCTCGACCCCGTCATCGGCCGCGACGCCGAGATCCGTCGGGTCGTGCAGGTGCTGAGCCGTCGCACCAAGAACAACCCGGTGCTCATCGGCGAGCCCGGTGTCGGCAAGACGGCCGTCGTCGAGGGTCTGGCCCAGCGCATCGTCGACGGCGACGTGCCGGAGTCGCTCCGCGGCCGTCGGCTCATCAGCCTCGACCTCGGCGCGATGGTGGCCGGCGCCAAGTACCGCGGTGAGTTCGAGGAGCGGCTCAAGGCCGTGCTCGAGGAAATCAAGGCCTCCGACGGCCAGGTCATCACCTTCATCGACGAGCTGCACACCGTCGTGGGCGCCGGCGCCACCGGCGACTCCGCCATGGACGCCGGCAACATGCTGAAGCCGATGCTGGCCCGCGGCGAGCTGCGCATGATCGGCGCGACCACGCTCGACGAGTACCGCGAGAACGTCGAGAAGGACCCGGCGCTGGAGCGTCGCTTCCAGCAGGTGCTCGTCGGCGAGCCGTCGGTCGAGGACACCATCGCGATCCTGCGTGGTCTGAAGGAGCGGTACGAGGCCCACCACAAGGTCGCCATCGCCGACGCCGCGCTCGTCGCGGCCGCGGCTCTCTCGGACCGGTACATCCCCGGTCGCCAGCTGCCCGACAAGGCCATCGACCTGGTCGACGAGGCCGGGTCGCGCCTGCGCATGGAGATCGACTCCAGCCCGGTCGAGATCGACGAGCTGCGCCGCGCGGTGGACCGCCTGCGCATGGAGGAGCTGCACCTGCAGAACGAGAGCGACGACGCGAGCCGCGACCGCCTCGACAAGCTGCGTGGCGAGCTGGCCGACAAGCAGGAGACCCTGCGGGCGCTCGAGCAGCGGTGGGAGAGCGAGAAGCAGAGCCTGAACGCCGTCGGCGAGATCAAGGAGCGCATCGACGAGGTGCGCATCGCCGCCGACCGCGCCCAGCGCGACGGCGACCTCGAGACGGCCGCGCGGCTGCTCTACAGCGAGATCCCCACCATGGAGGCGCAGCTGGCCGCGGCCCAGGAGGCCGAGTCGGCGCGCGAGTCCGGCGACGGCGAGGACCGGCTGGTGAACGAGGAGGTCACGGCCGACGAGATCGCCGAGGTGGTCGCGGCGTGGACCGGCATCCCCACGGGCCGTCTGCTCGAGGGCGAGACGGGCAAGCTCCTGCGCATGGAGGACGAGCTGGGCAAGCGGCTCATCGGCCAGCGCGAGGCGGTCACCGCCGTCTCCGACGCGGTGCGACGCAGCCGGGCCGGCATCGCCGACCCCGACCGCCCGACCGGGTCGTTCCTGTTCCTCGGTCCCACCGGCGTCGGCAAGACCGAGTTGGCCAAGACGCTGGCCGAGTTCCTGTTCGACGACGAGCGCGCGATGGTGCGCATCGACATGAGCGAGTACGCCGAGAAGCACGCCGTCTCGCGGCTCGTCGGTGCCCCTCCCGGCTACGTCGGCTACGACGAGGGCGGCCAGCTGACCGAGGCGGTCCGACGTCGGCCCTACTCGGTGGTGCTGCTCGACGAGGTCGAGAAGGCGCACCCGGAGGTCTTCGACATCCTCCTGCAGGTGCTCGACGACGGCCGGCTCACCGACGGGCAGGGCCGGACGGTCGACTTCCGCAACGTCATCCTCATCCTCACCTCGAACCTGGGCTCGGCCTTCCTGGCCGACCCGGCGCTGGACGACGCGGCGAAGAGGAGCGCAGTGATGGACGTGGTCAAGGCCTCGTTCAAGCCGGAGTTCCTGAACCGACTCGACGAGATCGTGACGTTCGAGCCGCTGGGCACGGCGGAGCTGACGCACATCGTGGACCTGCAGCTGGCCTCGCTCGGTCGACGCCTGGAGGCGCGGCGCATCACGCTCGACGTGACCGACGCCGCCAAGGAGTGGCTGGCGCTCACCGGCTGGGACCCGGCGTACGGGGCCCGTCCGCTGCGCCGGCTCGTGCAGCAGGCCATCGGCGACCGGCTCGCGAAGGCGCTGCTGGCCGGCGAGGTCCGCGACGGCGACACGGTGCGGGTCGACCGCGAGGTGGGCGCCGACGGGCTCCCCGTCGACGCGCT
>NZ_LMMY01000009.1:488936-491188 GCF_001422865.1 Aeromicrobium sp. Leaf272 | reverse complement strand
CCGCCCGCCGAGACCTCAGGCCCTGACCCTCACCTGCATCTTCGTGGGCGTGGGGTCGGCGCTCCTGCTCGTGAATCTGGTCTCGACGTTGTCGTCGTGGGGCTCCATCGAGCTGCAGGACGCGGTGCGCGAGGCGCTGGCCACCGAGCCGCTCAAGGAGGCCGGGATCGGCCTCGACCAGGCTCTCGACGCCCTTCGGTACGCCGCCTACGTCGGCGTCGTGCTCACGGCCTCCGGAGCCGTCTTCGCGCTCTACGCCGCCCGAGGTCATCGGACGTCGCGGATCATGCTGACCATCCTGTGCGGACTGGCGTTCCTGGTCTTCGCGGCGATCGGGCTCCCGGGACTGCTCCCGGCCGCCTTCGCCGGCGTGTGCGGATGGTCGCTGTGGACGGCCGAGTCGCGGCGCTGGTTCGACCAGGTGAACGGGCGGGCCGTGCCCGCTCTCGCGACGGCCACCCGCACCGGCGCAGCGGATCCCTTCGCCGCCGTGCCGCCGTCGTCGACGCCCGAGGCAGGGGCTCCTGCGGCCTTCCCGTCCGACGGCGAGCAGTCCGCGACCCCCGCCCCGTCGCACCCCGTGCCGTCGCGCCCGGCCTCCGCCGCTCGACCGCGATCGGTCACCGTCGCCGTGGTCACCACCGTCGTCTCGTGCGCCGTGGTCGGCTTCTTCGGCCTGATCGCCCTGCTGGTGTCGACGATCGGGGCCGACGCCTACCGGTCCGCGCTGTCCGAGCCCGGGATGGCGCAGGACTGGCTCCGCTCCGCCGGGGTCGACGCCGACCAGGTCATCGGGCTGCTGCGTCTGTCGTCGACGGTCTGGCTCGTGCTCAGCGCCGTCGGCCTGGCCGCCGCGATCGCCACCGCCAAGCGGATGTCTGCCGGCGTCGTCGCCCTGAGGATCGTCGCGGCCCTGACGGTCGGCGTGTCCGTCTTCTTCCTCCCGCTCGGCATCGTCACGGCGGCTGCGGCCGTCGTCGTGGTCGTGCAGCTGCGTCGCCCCGACGCGCGCGCCTGGCTCACGCGGGCGTGACCGGGCTCACTGACCCCCTCGTCGGGAGGCGGCCCCCGGAGCGGCGCGAGTAGAGTCTGAGGCATGAGCAGCAACGTCGTTCCCGCCCGCAAGCGCCCCCACGTCGTCGTGGTCGGAGGCGGATTCGGAGGCCTGTCGCTCGTCCGCAAGCTCAAGCGCGCCGACGTCGACATCACCCTCATCGACCGGCACACCTACAACACCTTCCAGCCGCTGCTGTACCAGGTCGCGACCGCGTCGCTGAACCCCGGCGACATCACCTGGTTCCTGCGTGCGGTGCGCGCCGACCAGAAGAACGTGCGCTTCGTGAAGGGCATCGTCACGAACATCGACCACCAGGCCAAGGTGCTGAGCCTGCACGGCGAGGTCTCGGTGACGTACGACTACCTGGTGCTCGCCAACGGCGTCACCACCAACTTCTTCGGCACCCCCGGTGCGGAGGAGTTCTCGCTCCCGCTCTACAAGCGCTCGCAGGCGCTGCAGGTGCGCGACCGGTTGTTCGAGAACCTCGAGGAGTTCGCGATCAACGGCCAGGACGAGGACCTGCGCATCATCGTCGTGGGCGGCGGTGCCACGGGCGTCGAGACCGCCGGTGCGTTCGCGGAGTTCCGCAACAACGACATGCCGACCACCTACCCCGAGCTGGACCGCGCGCGGATCCACGTCACGCTGCTCGAGATGGCCCCGAACGTCCTGGGCCCGTTCGACGAGAAGCTCCGTGCCTACGCCGAGAAGTCGCTGCTCAAGCGTGACGTCGACCTGCGGCTGAACACGGCCGTCAAGGAGGTCCGCGAGGACGGTGTGGTCGTCGAGACGGACGGCCACAGCGAGTTCCTCTCGGCGGGCATCGTCGTGTGGGCCACGGGCGTCACGGCGCACCCGACGGTGCTCGACTGGGACGTGCCGCAGGGCCGCGGCGGCCGGATCGAGGTCGACGAGCACCTGCGCGTCAAGGATCGCGCCGACACGTTCGCCATCGGTGACATCGCGATCGGCCCCGACCCGCTCCCGCAGCTCGCGCAGCCCGCGATCCAGGGCGGCAAGCACGTGGCCAAGCTGATCAAGGCCGAGCTCAAGGGCAAGGCCGACCGGGTGAAGCCGTTCAAGTACTCCGACAAGGGCACCATGGCCACGATCGGCAAGTCGTCGGCCGTCGCGGAGATCACCTACATGCCCAAGCTCACGGGCTTCCCGGCCTGGATCATCTGGGTGGCCCTGC
>NZ_LMMY01000009.1:488766-488874 GCF_001422865.1 Aeromicrobium sp. Leaf272 | reverse complement strand
CCTGTTCTCGGGCAGCCACAACGCGATCGTCGGCGAGACGCCGTACGTCGTGTCCAAGCACAAGCTCGAGATCACCCCCCTGGAGAAGCAGAAGGCCGAGCGCCGCGT
>NZ_LMMY01000009.1:486064-488706 GCF_001422865.1 Aeromicrobium sp. Leaf272 | reverse complement strand
CCCGTGCAGGCGTGAGATTTCCGTGACTCAGAGGTCGAGGGCGGTCCGCGCCTCGACCAGCGACGGTCCGTACCAGGTGAGCAGCCGACCCGACACGAGCCGTGTCGGCGCCGACGTGAACGCCTCGGGACCGTCGTCGGGTCCGAACACGTAGGGCTCGTCGGGCAGCAGCACCAGGTCGACGTCCGGGGTGTCGACGTCGGCCAGCTCGACGTGCGGGTACCGCGAGGTCGGGTCCGGCGCCGCGCCGACCGACACCGTCCACCCGAGCCGACGCAGCAGGTCGGCGGTGAAGGTGCGGGGGCCGACGACCATCCACGGGTCGCGCCAGATCGGTACCACCACGGTGCCGCGCGTCGCCGGGGCCGGCGCCTCCCACGCAGCCGACGCCGCGCCGAGCCAGTCGGGCACACCCCACCCGAGCGCGTCGTCGAACAGACGTCGCAGCGACCCGAGCGCCTCGTCGACGGTCTCGATCCGGGTGACCCACACGGGCACGCCGGCCTCACGCAGACGTCGGACGTCGAGCTCGCGGTTCTCCTCCTGGTTCGCCACCACCAGGTCCGGTCGCAGCCGTTCGATCGCGGCGCGGTCGGGGTTCTTGGTGCCTCGCACACGCGTGACGTCGAGGTCGGTGGGGTGGGTGCACCAGTCGGTGGCGCCCACGAGCGCCTCGGGGCGGGCAGCGGCCAGACCCTCGGTGACCGACGGCACGAGGCTCACCACGCGGCGCGCCTCGCGGGGCACGTCGACGTCGTGGCCGAGGTCGTCCTTCATCGGCGGATGCCGAGCCCTCCGCTGAGGGGGAGCGCCCAGTCGGTGCGGTCGGTGGCGATCGCTGCGTCGAGCAGGGCGGCGATGTCGTCGGGGAAGGGCGTCGGTCGACGGGTCGCGAAGTCGACGTGGACCGAGACCGCCTCCATCACGCAGGACAGCTCCTGCCGGGTGTGGTTGGTCATCAACGCCGCGGCGTGCAGCACCTTGTCGCTGCGGTCGACGATGACCACGCTCACGCCGATCCGGTCGCCCTCGAGGGACTCGCCGAGGTAGCGCAGGTGCTGCTCCGCCGTGAACGTGGTGAGGCCCCGTTCGGTGATGTAGGTGTCCGGCATGCCCAGCTCGTCCTGGTGGCGGGCCCAGAGCGCGTGCCCGCCGAACGTGAAGTAGTGGCCGATGTTCATGTGGCGGTTCTCGTCGAGGTGCTCGGGCCCCACCACGTGCTCGTGCACCGTCGGGAGGGCTGCGACCTGGGCGTAGGTGGGGTGCGTCGTCACCTGACCGACCGTATCGGGCGCCGGGCGCGACGAACCCCGGGGCCGCGACGTGGGTCGCGGCACCCGGGGTCGGTCCGGCTCAGCGGCCGAGGCCCTCGCGGTCGACCTTGCGGTGGAAGTGCATGCCGGCCAGTCCACCGAGCATGGCGCCGACGAGTGCGGCCGCGACCACACCGACGAGGAGCACGACGGCGGCGAGGCTCAGGTCGGACAGGTCGCTCGGGATGCGCGGGAAGGCGTTGAGCTGGTCGAGGACGTCGTAGCGGGTCCCGGCCACGGCTCCGAGGACCGCGACGACGATCGCGGCGACGACGGCCCACGCGAAGACCGCGATGCCCTGCCGGATGCCGTCGAAGCGCGCCATGCGGCCGGCCACGTAGCCGCCGCTGTAGTAGGACACGAGGACGGCCACGAGCACCAGCGCGACGCCGGCCCAGCCGATCTCCTCGGCCGAGAGTCCCTGGTCGGCGGCGGCGTCGGTGACGTCGGCGCCCGACACCAGGCCGACTCCGGCGCCGGCCGCGGCGACGAGAGCGGTGAGCAGCACGGTCATGCCGGTGGCGGTGACCCAGCCGAAGAACGCGCAGACGATCTTGACCCCGCCGAAGCGCTCCTTCTGCCGCTCGACGACCTCCTTGCGGTCGACGACCGGGGTGGCGCGGTCGCCGTCCGCGGTCGTGTCGGCGTGCCTCGGCTCGGAGGCGGCGGGCTGGTGGTCGTGCGTGCTCATGGCGAGCTCCTTGTCATGGGGCCAGGTCGACGACCGAAGGCGTGGTCACGAACGTAGACCGGGTCCCGGGGCGGCGCGACTCGATGAGCGCGCCGCCACCGTCCCGATGATCAGGACCTGGGCGGGGGAGTGCGGTGCTCGCCCGGCGTCTCGAACGGGTCCGGGTCGACGGCGGGTCGATCGGTCACGCCGTGGTCGTCCGCGACGTGGGAGCCGTGCGTCGTCGGGTCGGCCGGCGCCTCGGTGCTCGGGGTGAGGGGCGCCTCGTCGACCGGGCTCTGGTCGGTCGCTCGGTGGTCCCGCCCGGCTTCGGGCACGTCGGGGTCCAGGCGATCGGCCTCGGCGAGCCGGTCGTCGGCCGCGCCCTGCACCTCGGTGGCCTCGTTCTCCAGGTCGACGGCGTGGCGCTCCAGGCGCTCGGCCTCCAGGCGTGCCTCGTCGGCGTCGGCCCGCGCCACGGCGGCGCCGGCCTCGGTGTGCTGCGCGGCCACGGCGGCCTCACGCGCCTCGTCGCGGAGCGTGCCGGCCTTCTGCCGGTCCCGCTGCTCCTGCTCGAGCCGGTGGCGGCGCTTGGCCTCGGCGCTCTTGCGGGCGACCGACACCACCACGGCGAGCAGCAGCAGTGCCACCACGACGGC
>NZ_LMMY01000009.1:484966-486022 GCF_001422865.1 Aeromicrobium sp. Leaf272 | reverse complement strand
CCCCTCCTTGGTAGCGCAGATGGCGCACGGGCGCGCGTCGGGAGGGGCGCGCAGGAGGGGCTCGAGCGCCGTTCCGTGGGTTCGTGACGGAGGCGCTCGAGACCCTGCTCAGACGTTGCGCCGGTACTGTCCGCCGACCTCGAAGAACGCCTCGGTGACCTGCTGGAGGGAGCAGACGCGGGCGGCGTCCATGAGCACGGCGAACACGTTGTCGCCCTCGACCGCAGCCTTCTTGAGGCGGTCGATCGCTGCCTCGGCCTCGGAGCGGTGCGTGTCCTGGAAGGCGTGCACGCGGTCGAGCTGCGACTGCTTCTCGGCCTCCGTGGCGCGGGCCAGCTCGACCGTCGGAGCCTCGACCTCCGACTCCGGGCGACGGAACGTGTTGACGCCGATGATCGGCAGGGAGCCGTCGTGCTTGCGGTGCTCGTAGAGCATCGACTCGTCCTGGATGCGACCGCGCTGGTAGCCCGTCTCCATGGCTCCCAGCACGCCGCCGCGCTCGTTGATGGCGTCGAACTCGGCCAGCACGGCGTTCTCGACGAGGTCGGTCAGCTCGTCGATGATGAAGGAGCCCTGGAGCGGGTTCTCGTTCATCGCCAGGCCCCACTCGCGGTTGATGATGAGCTGGATCGCGAGCGCGCGGCGCACGGACTCCGCGCTCGGCGTCGTGACGGCCTCGTCGTAGGCGTTGGTGTGCAGGCTGTTGGCGTTGTCGTAGATCGCGATGAGCGCCTGCAGCGTGGTGCGGATGTCGTTGAAGTCCATCTCCTGCGCGTGGAGGGACCGACCCGACGTCTGCACGTGGTACTTCAGCTTCTGGCTGCGGTCGTTCGCGCCGTACTTCTCCTTCATCGCGACGGCCCAGATGCGTCGTGCCACCCGGCCGAGCACCGAGTACTCCGGGTCCATGCCGTTGGAGAAGAAGAACGACAGGTTGGGCGCGAAGTCGTCGATGTCCATGCCGCGCGCCAGGTACGACTCGACGTACGTGAACCCGTTGGCGAGGGTGAAGGCGAGCTGGCTGATGGGGTTCGCCCCGGCCTCGGCGATGTGGTA
>NZ_LMMY01000009.1:484481-484929 GCF_001422865.1 Aeromicrobium sp. Leaf272 | reverse complement strand
GTTCTGGCCCTGGTCCTCCTTGAGGATGTCGGCCTGCACGGTGCCGCGGACGTTCTTGAGGGCGTACGAGCGCAGCTCGGCGTGCTCGGCCTCGGAGGGCGCGCGGCCCTCCTTCTCCCGGAAGCGGGCGACCTGCTGGTCGACGACGGTGTTGAGGAAGAAGGCCAGCACCGTGGGCGCCGGACCGTTGATGGTCATCGAGACCGACGTGGACGGCGAGACGAGGTCGAAGCCGTCGTAGAGCGCCTCCATGTCGTCGAGCGTCGCCACGGAGACGCCCGACGTGCCGACCTTGCCGTAGACGTCGGGCCGCGGGTCGGGGTCGCGGCCGTACAGCGTGACCGAGTCGAAGGCGGTGGACAGGCGGGTGGCGTCGCCGTCCTCGCTCAGCAGCTTGAAGCGACGGTTGGTGCGGAACGGGTCGCCCTCGCCGGCGAACATGCGCGCC
>NZ_LMMY01000009.1:482380-484470 GCF_001422865.1 Aeromicrobium sp. Leaf272 | reverse complement strand
TCTCGCGCCGCCAGAAGCGCACGAGGTCGCCGTGGCCGGTGAAGCGGGGCAGCGAGACGCGGGGGACCTTGGTGCCCGAGAGCGACTCCCGCGTGAGCTGGGTGACGATCTCCTTGTCGCGGACCCTCACGACCTGCTCGTCGCCGGAGTAGGCCTCGACGACGGCCGGCCACTGCTCGATCTGGTCGGCGACGTCGTGCGGGACGGCCTTGCGGGCGGTCTCGAGCAGCTCGGTGACGCTCGAGGCGTCCAGGTCGGCCTCGGCGAGCTCGCTCGCGGTGGTCTCGAGGCGCTGGGCCCGGTCGGCGGCGTCGGCCAGGCGCTCGGTCTCGGCGTGGTAGCCGCGCACCGTCTCGGTGATCTCGGACAGGTACCGCACGCGGTCGGCGGGCACGACGGCCTGGATCCCGCTCGAGTACCGCACGGCCACGGGCGGCAGCACGCCCTCGGCGACGGGCAGCCCGCGCTCGCCCAGGGCGTCGCGCAGGTGCTGGTAGAGCGCGGTCACGCCGTCGTCGTTGAAGGTGGCGGCCGACGTGCCGAAGATCGGCATGTCCTCGGGCTTCTTGCCGAAGGCCTCGCGGTTGCGCACCAGCTGGCGGCCGACGTCGCGGTAGGCGTCCTTGGCCCCGCGGCGCTCGAACTTGTTGATCGCCACGACGTCGGCGAAGTCGAGCATGTCGATCTTCTCCAGCTGCGACGCGGCGCCGAACTCCGGCGTCATGACGTACATGGAGGTGTCGACGTGCGGCACGATCGCGGCGTCGCCCTGGCCGATGCCCGGGGTCTCGACGACCACGAGGTCGAACGCGGCGGCCTTGAGCACGGCGACGACGTCGTCGAGGCAGTCGGGCAGCTCGTGGGAGCCGCGGGTGGCCAGCGACCGGAAGTACGCCCGCTCCCCGTCGAGGGAGTTCATCCGGATGCGGTCGCCGAGCAGAGCCCCGCCGCCGCGACGGCGGGTGGGGTCGACGGCGAGGACCGCCACGCGCANNNGTGCGGCCGCGGCGTCCTGCAGGCGCTGGCGGTCGGCGTCGGCGAGTCGGCCGGTCTCGGCAAGCGTGATGGCTCGGGCGACGGCGGAGCGGTCGCCGGCCAGCACCGCGTCGACGTCGAAGTCGCCGAGGGTGGTCAGGTCGACGTCGCAGTCGCGGACGACGGAGTTGATCATGCCCACGAGCCCGAGGCGCTGCCCGTCCTCGGGGGAGAAGATCGTGACGCCGGACTCGCGGAGCCGGGCGATCTCCTCGGGCACGATGACGCCGCCGCCACCACCGACCACGCGGACGTGGCCGGCGCCCTGCTCGCGCAGCGACTCGACCAGGTACTCGAAGTACTCGACGTGCCCGCCCTGGTACGACGAGACCGCGACGCCCTGCACGTCCTCCTCGATGGCGGCGTCGACGACCTCCTTGACCGAGCGGTTGTGCCCGAGGTGGATCACCTCGGCCCCCTGGCTCTGGAAGATGCGCCGCATGATGTTGATCGAGGCGTCGTGGCCGTCGAAGAGCGCCGACGCGGTGACGAGTCGGACCGGGTTCGACGGGACGTGGAGATCAGCCATAGGAACCACAATAGTCGGACATCCAACTAATCGTCCACCCTGGGTAGACTGACCCCATGACCTCCGTGCCCCCCACGCCGCGGCTCGCGTTCGACCCGCTGGAACGGGCCGGGGAGCTGTGGGAGGAGCGCATCGGCGACGCCACGGCCATGCGGCTCGCGACGTCGATCATGCGGGTGCAGCAGCTGGTGATCGGCCGGCTCGACGCGGCGCTGAAGCCCCACGGCATCACGTTCGCCCGGTTCGAGGTGCTTCGGCTCATCTCGTTCAGCCGGGAGGGGCGCCTGCCCCTCAGCAAGATCGGCGAACGGCTCATGGTGCATCCTACGTCGGTCACGAACGCGATCGACAGGCTCGAGACGCACGGACTCGTGGTCCGCGAGCCCGATCCGGCCGACCGGCGGCGCACCTTCGCGATCCTCACGCCCGAGGGCGAGCGCGTGGTCGAGGCGGCCACCGAGGCCCTCATGGACGTCCAGTTCGGCGTGGCCGAGCTCGACGCCGACGACCAGCAGGCGGCCTACAC
>NZ_LMMY01000009.1:482246-482324 GCF_001422865.1 Aeromicrobium sp. Leaf272 | reverse complement strand
CCTGCGTCTGCGTCGCCGCGGGTGCGAGCCGACCTGCGGCTGCGCTGCTCCGGCTGGGGCGGGCCTTGCTGCTGCGTT
>NZ_LMMY01000009.1:470732-482164 GCF_001422865.1 Aeromicrobium sp. Leaf272 | reverse complement strand
CGAAGGATGCTGCGTTCGTGGTCGGATCCCGTCGTGAACGCATCATCGCTCGGGGTTCTGCACGCGAAGGCAGAATTCTGCGTCCACCGCGGGCCTCTCTTGCGCCGGGTGGGCAGGGATTCTCCCTTTGCGCGGACCGTTCCACGCAGAAGGAGAATCACTGCCCTCCAGAGCGCCATGTCGGCGCCACGATTCTCCATTCGCGAGGCACGGTCCACGCGAAGGAAGAATCGTGCGTGAATCCCGCACAGATGAAGAATCGTGGCCGCGCCCCGCAGACCCAACCGGGACCAGTCCCACCGCTCCGGTCGAGGCCCATTTCGGAGCCCACCCCGACTCGGAGCCACAGCGACGCAGCCGCAGGCGAGCGCTCAGCCGAGGTGGCGCAGCCGCAGTCGAGCGCTCGGCTGAAGCAACGCAGTCGGGGGAGGACCTGCCGAGACCAGCGCGCCGACGCAGTCGCAGCCCGACGTCCACGCCGACGTCGCCTAGGGTGAGGCCCACATCGAACGAGGGGGGATCGACGTGGAGGTCGTCCACACAGCCATCGCCATCGTGCTGGTCGTCGGGCTGATCATCTGGGTGAAGGTCGATCCGGTGATCTCGCTGGTGATCGCCTCGCTCTACCTCGGCCTCGCCGCCGGGGTCGGGTTCGCGGACACGATCACGGCGATCACCGAGGGCTTCGGCTCGATCATGGCCGAGGTGGGTCTGCTCATCGGCTTCGGCGTGCTCATCGGGGCGTTGCTGCACTCGCTCGGCACCTTCCGCAAGCTCGTGCACGCGCTGCTCAAGGTCGTGGGCGCGAAGCGTCTGCCCTATGCCCTCACCGGAGCGCTCTCCACCGTCTTCCCGTCCATCTACGTCGACGTCCAGGTCGTGCTCGCCGCGCCCATCGCGCGCTCCTCGGCCCCGCACATCGGACCGCGCGGGCTCGCGCACCTCGCCGGCGCGATCGGCACCGGCATCTTCGCCGGCTACGTCTTCGTGATCCCCGGGCTCGCGGCGGTCTCGATCGCGGGACTCCTCGACNCCTGTTCGGGCTGATGCTGCGGGCCGGCTGGTGGAAGCCCGAGGCCGACGAGGCGGAGGACGACCCGCTCGACTACGACGACGGCGTCGAGCAGAACACCGCCGGCACCGGCCCGGGCGAGCGTGACACGCTCCACGACGTCGAGGTGCCGCTGTTCACGTCGCTGCTGCCGATCCTCGTGCCGCTCGTGATGATCGCCTTCGGTGCGTTCGCGGAGCTGCTCGACTTCTCCAACGCGTTCATCGCCTTCATCGGCAACGCCAACGTCGCCCTCTTCGTGGGACTGCTCGGTGCCTACGTCCTCGCCCGCGCGGCCGCGGGCACCGAGCGGACCGACAAGGCGCTCAAGACCGGCTTCCACACGACGGGTGAGATCCTGCTGATCACCGGCATCGGCGGCTCGCTCGGCGCCGTCATCGAGGCCACCGGTCTCGACGCCACGCTCGCCGGGCTGTTCTCGGCCAGCGAGGGCGCGGCCGTCGTCACGAGCGTCCTGCTCGCCTGGTTCATCGCCGCCGTCCTGCACCTGGCCATCGGCTCGGTCTCGGTCGCCGCCATCACCGCCGCGGGCATCATCGGCCCGGTGCTCACCTCCATCGAGGTGGCACCGATCGCCATCGGCCTCGCGATCGCCTCCGGTGCGATGTTCGCGCTGACGGTGAACTCCAACTTCTTCTGGATGTTCAAGTCGTTGCTCGGCCTGACCACCCAGGGCGCCCTGAAGTCGATGACGGTGGTCACCAGCATCGCGTCACTGGTCAGCCTGCCGATGGTGCTGGCGATCGCCTTCGTGGTCTGACGTCCCACCGCCGAGCGCCCAGGTCCGAGCGTCAGGGGTCGACGCGGTAGCGGCCCTCCAGGAACACGTCGACGCCCTGGATCTTCGGCACGTCGATGCAGCCACTGACCACGCCGAGCAGCACGGAGTCGGGACTGATCCCGACCTCCACCTCGTACTCGGCGGGTACGGCGTCCCGGACCCGGTCGGCGAGGTCGGGCGGTGCCGGCTCGGAGAGCTCGAGCCTCGCGTCGACCCGGTGCCGGACCCGGCTCAGGTCGTCGGGGTCGCACCGCTGCGTGTCCGCCAGGCCGGCCAGCTCGTCGTCCGGTGACAGCGCGATCCGCGGACCGACGGCCTCGAGGGCGGACCGGAACGCGTCGTCGGTGCGGTCCTGCCAGCGCGCGACGCCCTCGACGTCGACGTCCGGGGAGGTGCATCCGGACGTCGACGTGGCGAGGAGGACCGTCGCGGCGACGGCGCCGCCGAGGCGTCGAGGGGTCACTGCTTGAGCAGCATCGCGGCGCCGAGCGTCTCCTCCGGCACGCCCAGGCCCTCGATGAGGGTCAGCAGGTGCGGGCGGAGCTCGGCGAGCTGCTCGTTGAGCAGCTGGGTCACGGCCTTGGCGCGCTGGTCGGAGATCCGGTTGTGGGCCATGAACCAGGCGAGGTCGTCCTCGATGACGCTCAGCGCGTACAACGTGCAGACCTTGCGCAGCAGGTCGGCGGCGTCGGGGTCCTCGCAGCGCGCGATGCCGGCGGTGAACGCCTCGAGCACCACCCGGTCCACGTGCGCCCGTCCGCACCGGATCAGGTGGTCCTGCGCCTCGTTGAAGATGCGGAAGGCCTCGTCGCCCTCGGCCTTGGCGGCTCGCTGCAGCCGTCGTGCGGCGGTCTCGATCAGGTGCTGCTCACGGTCCTCGAACAGGCTCAGCTGCGTGCCGCGGTCGAGCAGGTCGTGGGCGTCGCCACCGGTGGGCGCGGCGTCGATGAGCCGCTGGATGAGCTGGCTCGCGGCCGTCCGCTCGCGGACCGTCTCGGCGACGGTCTCGGCCACGAACCGCACCATGCCGACCGCGTCGAGCCCACCGACCTCCTTCGCGTACGACGTGAGCAGCTCCTTGCTGAGCAGCTGGAGCATCACGTGGTTGTCGCCCTCGAAGGTGGTGAACACGTCGATGTCGCCGCGCAGCACCGTGAGGCGGTTCTCGGCGAGGTAGCCGGCGCCGCCGCACATCTCGCGCGACTCGTTGATCGCCCGCGACGCGTGCCAGGTCATGATCGCCTTGAGGCCGGCGGCGCGGCCCTCGAGCTCGCGCTGCTCCTGCAGGTCGGGCTCCGTCGAGCGCTGCAGCCGGTCCATGCGCGAGACCTGCTGGTTCTGGGCGAACCGGTAGGCGTACGAACGGGCGATGAGCGGCAGCAGGCGGCGCTGGTGCACGCGGTAGTCCGCCAGCAGCACCTCGGGCTCGCCGTCCTGGCCGAACTGGCGCCGCTCCAGGGCGTAGCGTCCGGCGATGCTGAGGGCCACCTCGGCGGCGGCGAGCGCCGACCCGCCGACGCTGATCCGCCCGCGCACGAGCGTGCCGAGCATCGTGAAGAACCGTCGGTTCACGTCCTCGATGGGCGAGGAGTAGGTACCGTCCTCGGCCACGTCGCCGTACTTGTTGAGCAGGTTCTCGCGCGGGATCCGCACCTGGTGGAAGGAGAGACGGCCGTTGTCGACGCCACCGAGACCACCCTTGTGGCGGTCGTCGCCGATCTCGACGCCGTCGCAGGTCTGCCCCTTCTCGTCGCGGATCGGCACGATGAAGCAGTGCACGCCGTGGTTCTCACCCCGGGTGACCAGCTGGGCGTACACCGCGGCGACGGTGGCGTGGGCGGCGGCGTTGCCGATGTAGTCCTTCGTGGCCGACGGCGTGGGGGAGTCGACGACGAACTCCTGCGTGTCCGCGTCGAAGGTGGCCGTGGTCTCGAGGTGCTGCACGTTGCTGCCGTGGCCGATCTCGGTCATGGCGTAGCAGCCCACGAGGTCGAGCGAGATGAGCCGCGGGATGAGGTCGCGATGGCGCTCGGTGCCGAGGTTCTCGACCGCGCCGCCGAACAGTCCCCACTGCACGCCGGCCTTCACCATGAGCGAGAGGTCGAACTGGGCGAGCATCTCGATGCCGGTGACGGCCATGCCCGGATCGCCACCGCCGCCGTGCTCGGTGCGGAAGCCGGCTGCGGGGACGCCGGTGTCGACGAGGCCCTCGAGCTGGCGCAGCGTCCGCTCGCGAGCGGCGTCGATGTCGAGGTCGAGGTCGTACGCCAGGTCCATCTCGGCGAGCTCCCTGCGGGACTGCTCGCGCACGTGGCGCCACTTGCCGTCGAGGGCGATGCGGACTTCTTCGGACAGGCTCATGGACGAAACGCTACTCGTGGGTCGCTTCCGCCGCAGCGGTCCGCGCGAGGTCGGTCGGCCAGGACGCCGGGTGGTGCCGTGCAGCGGGTCTCAGGCGGCCGAGACGAAGATCGCCGCCGCGGCCACGTGCCCGACGTCGAGCGTGCGACCGTCGATCCGGACCGCCAGGGTGCCCGCGAAGTCGTGCCGCTCCACCAGGTGCACACGGACCCCGAGGACGAGCCCGAGCTCGACGAGGTGGCGCAGCAGGGCCGGGTCGTCGTCGGAGACGCGCACCACGACGAGGTCGGCGGGTGCCTCGACGTCGACCAGCCGGCGTGCGTCGAGCGCGGGCAGTCGGCCGTCGGCCGTCGGGATGGGGTCGCCGTGGGGGTCGAACTCGGGGTGGCCGAGCCGCTCCGCGAGCCGCTCGACGAAGTCGTCGCTCACGGCGTGCTCCAGCACCTCGGCCTCGTCGTGCACCTCGTCCCACGCGTAGCCGAGGTACTCGACGAGGAACGTCTCGACGAGCCGGTGGCGGCGGACCATCGCGAGCGCGGCCGTCCGACCCGACGCCGTGAGGGTGACCGCCCCGTAGCGCCGGTGGTCGACGAGCCCCTGGGCGGCGAGCTTCTTGAGTGCCTCGGAGACCGTCGAGGGCGTCACGCCGAAGCGGTCGGCCAGTGCCTTGGAGGAGATGGGGGTGTCGTCCCACTCCTGGCTCGTCCAGATGACCTTGAGGTAGTCCTGCATCGAGGAGGACAGCGCCGAGGGGGCCTGGGTCGAGGTGGAGGGGGCGTCGGGCACACGTCCAGGGTATCGGCGGACAGCCGCAGGACGGGCGCCGCGAAAGTTCGGTTGACCGAACTTCCATGTTGTCTCATGCCTGGTAGTGTCTGAGGCATGGCGAACATCGCGCACTCCGGCTCCAGCCGTCCGGCACCCCGCCGGCTCACGGCCGTCGAGTCGCGCCTGCTGCGCACCGGGCTGCTCCGCACGGTCCTCTTCGTGGCTGCCTTCGTCGCGTTCCTGGCGATCGGTTCCGCCGTCTCCTGAGGCGTTGAGTGCGTTGCGTACGTCGTGGCCGGGCGTCGGCCGCGGCGCACGCGTAGCGTCCTGCTGAGTCGACCGATGGAGGACCCATGACCAGTTGGACCACGCCCGACCTCTGCGACACCCACCACCCGGATCGGCTGATGGTCGTCCAGCCGGGTCTGCTGCGCGGCTTCGGTGGCCGTGAGGCGTTCAGCGGCGCCGTCGAGACGGTGGCCTGCTTCGAGGACAACTCGCACGTCAAGCGCCTCGCGGACGAGCCGGGCGACGGCCGCGTCCTCGTCGTCGACGGCGGTGGATCGCTGCGCCGCGCCCTCCTCGGCGACGTGATCGCCGCCCGCTTCGTCGAGAACGGGTGGTCCGGGCTGGTCATCCACGGCGCCGTGCGCGACGTCGAGATCCTGCGGGACCTCGACCTGGGCGTCCAGGCGATCGCCCCGTGCCCCGTCCGGACCGAGAAGCGCGGCCTCGGCGACGTGGGCGTCGCGGTGACCTTCGGCGGCGCGACGATCCGGTCCGGCCAGTGGGTCTACGCCGACGCCAACGGCGTGGTCGTGGCCGACGAGCCCCTCGTCTGAGACCCTCGTCGCACCTGCGACGCCGGGACGCAGGGCTGGTGCGAGTGATACGGTCCGCCTGTCACTCGACACACAACTCCACGTGCCCGAGTGCGGGGAAGCCGGTCCGAATCCGGCGCTGACCCGCAACCGTAGCCCTCGCTCCGCGAGGGGAGCCGGAACGCCGCATCGGGCGCCTGACCAATCACGCTGTCGTGGTCGCAGCGGGTCCCCTCGGGATCCTCATGCCTTTGCAGCGGGTGAGGACCCCATGAAGAAGTCCCTGCGTCGCGGCCTCGTCGCGACCGCCGCCACCGCCCTCGGTGCCGGCCTCCTCGCCGTCCCGGCCGCCCAGGCCGACACGTCGCGCACCCCGCAGACGGTCAACGCGGCCGACTGGCTGTCGGGCCAGGTCGTCGACGGCGTGCTCTACAACGAGCAGTTCGACTTCGTCGACTGGGGCCTGACCCTCGACACCCTCCTCGCCCTCGACGCCGTCGGCGGGTACAACGCGAAGGTCGCCGACATCGCCGACGCCCTCGCCGACGACCTCGGCAGCTACATCGGCACCGGCGGGGAGAGCTACGCCGGCTCCACGGCCAAGGCGCTCGTGGCCGTGCAGGCCGCCGACCGCAACACCGCCGACTTCGGCGGCACCGACCTGGTGGCGGCCACCGAGGCCCGTGTCGACGGCACGGGTCGCCTGGCCGACGAGTCGGCCTTCGGCAACTTCGCGAACGTGTTCGGCCAGGCCTTCGCCGTCAAGGGCCTCCACGCCGCCGGGTCCGGCGAGGCGGCTTCGGCCACGGCCTTCCTGCTGCAGCAGCAGTGCGCCGACGGCGGGTTCCGCCTGGACTTCACCGCCACCGACACGTCCTGCTCGGGCGACGACGCCCAGACCGACTCGACCGCGATCGCGGTCGACGCGCTGCTCCCTCAGCGCGGCACCCAGGCCGTGGACACGGCGCTCGACGAGGCCGAGGCGTGGCTGAGCGGCCAGCAGGACGCGAGCACCGGCGCCTTCGCCGGCGGACCCGGCACCGAGACCGCCAACACCAACAGCACCGCGGTCGCCGCCGTGGCGCTCGAGAAGCTCGGCGAGGAGCAGGCCGCTGCCGACGCCGCTGCATGGATCGCGCAGCGCCAGGTCACGGCCTACAGCGCGTGCGGCACGGAGCTCGACGGCCAGTTCGGCGCCGTCGGCTACGACGACGCCGCCATCGCGACGGCCGAGGACGACGGCATCGAGGTCGAGACCGCGGACCAGTGGCGTCGCGCCACCGCTCCGGCGATCACCGCGCTGCAGTCCTATGACGACCCGACCCCGCGGCCCAAGGCGACGTTCACCGTCACCGCCCCCAGCGGCTACGTCGCCGCCGGCGCGCCGGTGACTCTCACGGCCACCGGGCTCGCCAACGGCGAGCGCTACTGCGTCTACTCGGTGGACGGCTCGATCGCCAGGGCCGGCAAGGCGGACGCGGACGGCGTCGCCACGATCTCGGCGACCGCCCCGTCGCCGGGCGTGCGCCCCGTGTATGTGTACGGCGAGCGCGACGCCCGCCAGGGCGAGGCCTCGCTGCGGGTCCTGACGACCACCAAGCGGTTCGTCGCGACGACGAACGTCAAGACGGTCAAGCGCAACGGCAGGATCCGGGTGTCCGCCCGTGGCCTGGCCTCCCGCGAGCCCGTCCGCATCGGCTACGGCGGGAAGTACATCCTGGAGAACGTCAACGCCCGCGCCGACGGCACGATCGACTACACGTTCCCGGTCGGCTCGTCGACCGGCAAGAAGAACGTCTACGTCCGCGGCATCGTGAACACGCGCCAGGGCATCGCGTCGTTCACCGTCGTCAAGTGACCAGGCGACTCCTCGCCGCGCTGGTCGCCGTCCTCCTCGGGACGGCGACCGGTGCGGTCGTCCTCGCCGCACCCGCGCAGGCTGCGGCCTGCGCCAAGGGTGACGGCGTGACCGTGGTCGTCGACTACCACCAGCTGGGTGGGGGTGCCTCCACGACGTGTGTCCCCGGCGGTGGTCGCAAGGCCACCTCCGCGTTCGACGCCGCAGGCGTCTCCCTCCGCTACGCCGCCCGTCAGCAGGGCTTCGTCTGCCAGGTCAACACGAAGCCGGCCAACGCCGGGTGCGTGCAGGCCTCGCCGCCCGACGCGTACTGGTCGCTCTGGGTCTCCAGCGGCAACGGCAGCTGGAGCTACGCGACGGCCGGCGTCGGCGGCGTCTCCGTGCCGAAGGGCGGCTGGGTCGCCTGGAGCTGGCAGGGCCAGAGCGGCAGGGCCCAGCCCGGGGTCTCCCCGGTGGGCAAGGCGGCCGCGGCCCCGGCTCCGAAGCCGTCGAGCCGGCCCACGCAGAAGGCGCCCACGGCTGCGCCGACGTCGGCGGTCCCGTCCGCGGAGGCCTCCGCCAGCGCCAAGGCCAAGGCCAAGGAGACGGCGGAGAAGAAGGCTGAGCAGAAGGCCGAGGAGGAGCGCGAGGCGAGCGCCGCCACGCCCTCCGACGGAGCCGGAGGCAACGACGGCACGACATCCGACGACGAGACCCTCGCGACGTCGGCCGACGCCGGGTCGCCGTGGCCGACGCTGGTCGGTGTCGCGGCCGTGCTGGTGCTGCTCGGTGCCGCCGGGATCGTCGCGTGGCGGCGGAGGGGAAGCGCGCCCTGACCTGCCCTGCCGCGGAACGGCGATGACCGCTCCCGCTCGTGACCTGCATCCCGGAGCCTGGTGGCTCTGGGCGCTCGGTCTCGCCGCGGCGGCGTCGTTCACCCTCAACCCGCTGGTGCTCGCGTTGATCGCGGCGGTGGTGGTCCTGGTGGTGATGGCCCGTCGCAGCGAGGCGCCGTGGGCGATGTCGTTCCGGTTCTACGTGTACTTCGCGCTGTTCGTCGTGGTGCTGAGGGTCGTGTACCGGATCCTGTTCGGCGGAGGTGCGCTGGAGGGCGACACGATCGTGCTGCACCTGCCCGAGATCCCGCTGCCCGACGCGGCCCGCGGCATCCAGCTCCTGGGCGACGTGACGTCGACGGCGCTGCTCGGTGCGCTCTACGACGGCATGCGGCTGGCCGTGATCATCCTGTGCGTGGGAGCCGCGAACTCCCTGGCGAACCCTCGTCGCCTCCTCGCCGCCGTGCCCCCCGCGTTCTACGAGGTCGGCACCGCCGTGGTCGTGGCCCTGTCGGTCTTCCCGCAGCTCGCCGAGAGCGTGCAGCGGGTCAACCGTGCGCGTCGACTGCGGGGCGACGCCGGCAAGGGAGTCGGCCGGCTCCGGCGCGTGGTCGTGCCGGTGCTGGAGGACGCCCTGGAGCGGTCGATGACCCTGGCGGCCGGGATGGACGCGCGCGGCTACGGGCGGTCGGGCACGGCGACCCCGCGGGAGCGGCTCCTGACCGGGGTGCTCATGCTCACCGGGCTCGGCGCGCTCTGCGTCGGCGCGTACGCCTACCTCGACGGAACCGCGCCCCGTCTGCTCGCCGGGCCGGTGCTCGTGCTCGGGGTCCTGCTCGCCGCCGCTGCGCTGTGGTCGGCCGGCCGGCGCGTGCAGCGCACCCGCTACCGGCCCGACCGGTGGCGTCGGCCCGAGGTCCTCACGGCGCTGTGCGGCGTCGTGGTCGCCGTCGGGGTCGACCGCGCCTTCGACCTCGACCCGTACGTGGTGGTCCCCGACCTCGAGCGGTGGCCCACCATCGGCGTCCCGCTCGTGCTCGTGCTGCTGGTCGGTGTGCTCCCGGCCTTCCTCACCCCGCCGCCGGCGCCCGACGTCGCCGGCGGTGCCGAGCGCGCCGGTGGCCCGGGGCGCGACGCCGAGGAGGTGGACCGTGCTCGAGCTGCGTGACGTGACCTTCTCCTACGACGACGCCGCAGGGACCGGGACGGCGGAGCCGACCCTGCGCGACGTCGGCCTGGTGCTGCCCGACGGCGAGCTGCACCTGGTGTGCGGACGCACGGGGTCGGGCAAGTCGACGCTGCTCGGCCTGTTCAACGGCCTCGTCCCGCACTTCAGCGGCGGTCTGCTCGAGGGCGACGTGCGCGTGGACGGCACGTCCATCGTCGGCACACCACCGCGCGAGCTGGCCCACCTCGTCGGGTACGTCCCGCAGGACCCGCTGTCGGGCTTCGTGAGCGACGTCGTGGAGGACGAGCTGGCCTACGGCATGGAGCAGCTCGGCCTCGACCCGCAGACCATGCGGCGTCGGGTGGAGGAGACGCTCGACCTGCTGGGCATCGCCGACCTCCGACGTCGTGCGCTGCGCACGCTGTCGGGCGGCCAGCAGCAGCGGGTCGCGATCGGCGCCGTGCTCACGATGCACCCCAGGATGCTGGTGCTCGACGAGCCGACGTCGGCGCTCGACCCCACGGCTGCCGAGGACGTGCTGGCCACGGTCGCCCGGCTCGTGGCCGACGTCGGGCTCGGGGTGGTGGTGGCCGAGCACCGGATGGAGCGGGTGATCCCCTTCGCCGACCGCCTCGTCGTGGTCGAGGGTGGTCGGGTGCGCGACGGCGAGCCGGCCGACCTGCTGCGCGAGAGTCCCGTCGCGCCGCCACTGGTGGAGCTGGGCAGGCTCGTCGGGTGGGAGCCGCTTCCGCTCACCGTCCGCGACGCGCGGCGTCGGGCCGGCGACCTGCGTCCTCGCCTCGCGGGCGCGCCGACCAGGACGCCGTCGGCCCAGACGGGACCCCCGGTGCTGCGGGCGCGCGACATCTCGGTCGACTACCGCCGGCACCGCGCGGTCAGCGGCGTGGACCTGACGGTCGACCCCGGCCAGGTGGTCGCGCTCATGGGTCGCAACGGGTCGGGCAAGTCGTCGCTGCTGTGGGCGTTGCAGGGCGGCCTGAAGCGTGCGAGCGGCTCCGTGGCCGTCGGGGCGGACGGGCTCGACCCGGCCGGACTGTCGCCGGCGGCCGCCCGTGCGCTGGTGGGGCTCGTGCCCCAGACCGCATCGGACCTGCTGTACCTCGAGACCGTCGACGACGAGTGCGCGGCGGCCGACACCCACGCGGACGCCGAGCCGGGGCGCTGCCGCGGACTGCTCGACCGGCTCGCACCGGGCATCGCCGGGGCCCACCATCCTCGCGACCTGTCCGAGGGCCAGCGGCTCGCCCTCGTGCTGGCCATCGTGCTCACGACGTCGCCCCGCGTGCTGCTGCTCGACGAGCCGACGCGCGGCCTCGACTACGCCGCGAAGGCGCAGCTGGCGGCGATCCTGCACGCCCAGGCGGCCGAGGGTCGCGGCGTCGTGGTGTCGACCCACGACGTGGAGTTCGTCGCCCAGGTGGCCGACGCGGTCGTCGTCCTCGCCGAGGGCGAGGTGGTCTCGGCCGGAGGCGTGTCCAAGGTCCTGGCCGAGTCGCCCGCCTTCGCCCCCCAGGTCTCCAAGGTCCTGGGGTCGGACTGGCTCACCGTCGCCGACGTCGAGGGAGCCCTCCCATGACCTCCCCCCATCGGTGGATCCTCAACCTCAGGACCGCACGGGGCCCCGCATCGGTGGATCCTCAACCCCAGCGCCGCGGCTGCGGTTGCGGATCCACCGATGGGTGCGGCCACGCGTCGGCCCGGGACAGGGGTCGACGATGACGGCGCGGCTGGGCCTGCGCTCGGCGCTCGTGCTCGGCGTCGCGTCGC
>NZ_LMMY01000009.1:467246-470706 GCF_001422865.1 Aeromicrobium sp. Leaf272 | reverse complement strand
CGACCAGCCGTTCCTGTTCATGGCGCTCCTGCCGATCGTCGTCATGGTGGTGGTCGCCGAGCTCACCGAGGGCGGCATGGACGCCAAGGCGCTGGCGATGCTCGGCGTGCTGACGGCGGTGAACGCGGCACTGAGACCCCTGGGAGCCGGGACGGCCGGCATCGAGACGGTGTTCTTCGTCCTCGTCCTCGCCGGGCGGGTGTTCGGGCCCGGGTTCGGCTTCGTGCTGGGCTGCACCTCGTTGTTCGCGTCGGCCCTGCTCACGTCGGGCGTGGGGCCGTGGCTGCCGTTCCAGATGATGTGCGCCGCGTGGATCGGACTGGGTGCGGGCCTGCTGCCACGGCGGGTCACGGGACGGGCGGAGATCGCGATGCTCGTGGTCTACGCCGTGGTCGTGGCGTACCTGTTCGGCATGCTGATGAACCTGTCGTCGTGGCCCTTCCAGCTCGGCATCGCCACCCCCGGCGCAGGCGAGACGCTGCAGCTGGTGCCGGGTGCCCCGATCCTGGAGAACCTGCACCGCTTCCTGGTGTTCAACCTCGTCACGTCGACCTGGGGCTGGGACACGGGTCGCGCGATCACCAACGCGCTGCTCGTGGCCACGCTCGGACCCGCCGTGCTGGTGACCCTGCGCCGGGCTGCCCGGCGTGCTCGGTACGGCCGCACGGCCGAACCGGTCCCGCAGCCCTGAGGCGGGCTCGTCGTCTGTGACGATGGACGACATGCTCCGCCACGCTCACCAGCTGCTGTCCGTCGTCGTCTGCGCCGCTGCCCTGGTAGCCGCTCCGTCCGCTGCGCAGGCGGCCGCCGAGGGCGAGTGCGGGTCCGACGACGTCGTGGTCGTGGTCGAGCCCGCGACGCTCGACGGTGATCAGCTCGTCCGCTGCGCCACGGACCTCGCCGGCGACGCCACTGCCTACGACGCTCTCCAGGCGGCTGGTCTCGACGTCGAGGAGACGCAGGGGTCCGCACCCTTCGTCTGCCGGATCGACGGTCGGCCCGACGCGGCCCAGGAGACGTGCGGCGCCTCGCTCTCCGGCGACGGGTACTGGGCCTTCCTCACCGCCGACGAGGGCGGCGAGTGGTCGTACGCCCAGACCGGCGTGCGCGACCACGACGTCGTGCCCGGTGAGTTCCTCGCCCTGCGGTACCAGCTGCTCGCGGACGGGGAGGACGTGACGGTCGAGACGCCGAGCACGCAGCAGACCCGCGCCGAGGCCGAGCTGGTCGCGACCCCGGGCGAGGCCGACGACGTGGCCACCTCCACCGGGTACGCCATCGGGTGGGTCGAGATCATCGTCTTCGTCCTCGTGCTCGGCGTCCTCGTGGTCGGCGCCGTGGTCCTGGCACGCCGCCGTCGGCCCTGACGGTTCCCGCTGCCCGGCACACTGGGCCCATGCTCACGACTCACCAGCCGGGCCACACGGTCCGCTTCGACTGGGGTCCGGTCGGCGGCCGCGCGATCTCCGACGGAGCCGACGTCGCCGTCGTCGTCGACGTGCTGTCGTTCACCACGGCGCTGGGGGTGGCGGTGGAACGCGGCAGCGTCGTGGTGCCGTACCCGACCGGTCGCGCCGACGCGGCAGAGGTCGCGGCGCAGACCGGCGCGGTGCTGGCCGCCGACCGGGCCTCGGCGGGCCCGGACGAGCCCACGCTCTCGCCGGCGCGGCTGCTGCGGGTCCCGCTGCCGGGTCGTCTGGTGCTGCCGTCACCGAACGGGTCGGCCGTGGCGCACGCACTCGCGGGCTCGGCCACCACGGTGGTGGGCGCGAGCCTGCGCAACGCGGCTGCCGTCGCGGCCTGGATCGCGCGGGAGCACGACGCCGACGACACGGTCGTGGCCGTGGTCGCCGCGGGGGAACGGTGGAGCGACGGCTCGCTGCGACCCGCGCTCGAGGACCTGTGGGGAGCCGGTGCGGTGCTCGCGGCGCTCGAGGACTTCGAGTGGCCGGGCCTGTCACCGGAGGCTGCCGCCGCGGCCGACGCGTACCGCCTCGTGCAGGGTCGCGAGGCCGCCCACCTGACGGCCTGCGCGAGTGGCCAGGAGCTCGTCGCAGCGGGCTGGTCCGACGACGTCGCCGTGGCGGCCGAGGTCGGGGCCAGCAGCGTCGTGCCGGTGCTGAGCGACCGCGGTTTCGTCGCCGCCCCGTGAAATTCGGCGCATTCCGAAACTATTCATGACTTTGGTCCTGAATGCTCTCGGGAAATGCCCGCATTATCGGGTGGTGGGCGATATGGTTCCGGCATGGCGAAAAAGACCGTGGAAAAGTTCTACTCCGACCTGAGTGGCGACGAGATCGACACCCCGGCACCGACGGTGTCGTTCACGTTCGACGGAGTGGGCTACCAGGTCGACCTCACCGAGTCCGAGCGCCAGGCCTTCGCCGACGCCGTGGCTCCCTACATCGCCGTCGGCCGCCGCGCCGCCGGTCGCACCACCCGGACCTCCTCCTCGGGCGGCGGTTCCGGCGTCGACGCCAAGGCCGTGCGAGCCTGGGCGCAGGAGCAGGGCCTGGACGTCCCGGCCCGTGGCCGCGTCCCGTCGTCGCTCATCGAGGCCTACCAGTCCGCGAACTGAGCCGAGCCCGACGACTCATCCCCGCGCGAACACCACTCCGGCGAGATCCTCGGAAAGGTCCCACGCACGCGTGGCGTCGCCGAGGTCGCTGAGAGGCTTCCAGAGATCCACCGGACCCGGGGCGCCACCGGTGCCCCCGAGGCCCTGCGGACCGTAGAAGGGCGCCGGGTCCGGCGCGGTCGCCGCGAGCACCGCCGGCAGCGCCGCGCTCTCGGGAGTGCCNCCCACCTCGGGCCGGGCCGCCAGCAGGCTGGTCGGCGCCACGCCCGGGTGGGAGAGGTTGCTCGTGATGCCCCAGCCCTCGACCCGGCTCCGGCGGTCGAGCTCGAGGCCGAAGAGACCCAGGGCGATCTTGGACTGCCGGTACGCGCGCATGCCGTCGTAGGCGCGCTCGAACCCGGGGTCGTCCCAGTTGATGACGCCGCTCCTGGCCGCCACGCTGACCTGCGACGTCACCCGTGCCCCGCCGTCCACGAGGAGCGGGAGCAGGTGGGCGGTGAGCGCGACGTGAGCGAGGTGGTTGGTGCCGAGCTGGAGCTCGAAGCCGTCCTGCGTGGTCTGGCGCTCCGGCGGCGTCATGACGCCTGCGTTGTTGACGAGCAGGTGGATCGGCTCGCCCTCCGCACGCATCGTGGCGGCGAAGGCCTCGACCGACGCAAGCGACGAGAGGTCGAGGTCGTGGAGGGTCAGGCGAGCCCCCGGGTGCCGCCCGCGGATCGTCCGCACGGCCGCCTCTCCCTTCGTGCGGTTCCGGACGGGCAGGACCACGTCGGCTCCGGCGGCGGCGAGCGTCCGGGCGATGACGAGCCCGATCCCGTCGCTCGCGCCGGTGATGACCGCGCGCCGACCGGTGAGGTCGGGGACGGCGATGTCGTAGGTCCT
>NZ_LMMY01000009.1:457848-467201 GCF_001422865.1 Aeromicrobium sp. Leaf272 | reverse complement strand
CCGACGATCCGTGGATGCGCGGACCGCCACGGGGCACGATGGAGCCATGATCGATCGGACCGGGCTGTCGGACTTCCTCCGCGTGCGCCGCGAGGCGCTGCAGCCGGAGGACGTGGGCCTGCCGCGCGGGCAGCGACGGCGGACGTCGGGGCTGCGCCGCGAGGAGGTGGCGGTGCTGTGCCACATGTCGGCCGACTACTACACCCGGCTGGAGCAGGAGCGCGGACCACAGCCGTCGGAGCAGATGGTCGCGGCCATCGCCCAGGGCCTGCACCTGTCACTCGACGAGCGCGACCACCTGTTCCACCTCGCCGGGCACCGGCCGCCGGAGCGCGGAGCCGAGAGCGACCACGTGAGCCCGGGGATGCTGCGGATCCTCGACCGGCTCGTCGACACCCCGGCGGAGATCGTGACCGAGCTCGGCGAGACCCTGCGCCAGACCCCGCTCGGTGTCGCGCTCGTCGGCGACCTGCGGCGGTTCAGCGGGCCGGAGCGCAGCATCGGCTACCGCTGGTTCACCGTCCCCGGGGCGCGGGACCTCCACCCGCCCGAGGACCACGAGCACTTCTCCCGGATGTACGTCTCCGGCTTGCGCGGCATCATGGCCCGGCGCGGGCCGACGTCGAAGGCGGCGCGCCTCGCCGCTGCGTTGGCGGCCGAGAACGAGGAGTTTCGGGCGCTGTGGGACGAGCACCAGGTCGGGATCATGCCGCACGAGCTCAAGCGGTACGACCACCCGACGGTGGGCCGTCTCGAGCTGAGCTGCCAGATCCTCCAGGACCCGCGGCAGGCGCACTCCCTGCTCGTCTACACCGCGGTCCCCGGCAGCGAGAGCCACGAGCGGCTGCAGCTGCTGTCGGTCGTGGGGAGCGCGGCGGGCTGATGGTCAGGACGGCGTCGAGTCGTCCGGTCGGAAGACGTAGGTGATCAGGAGGTCGCCGGAGGAGGACCGCTCGGAGCGGACGAGGGCAAGTCGTCGGGTCGGCGAACCCGGCTCGAGCAGACGCCTCCCGCGTCCGGCCACCGTCGGCACCACCACGAGCTGTAGCTCGTCGACGAGACCGGCCGCGAGCAGCGACTGGGCCAGACCGATGCTGCCGTGGATGCCGATGTCGCCGCCGTCCTGTGCGGCGAGCGAGCGAACGTGGTCGGCGGCGTCGGTGTGCACCGCCGTCGAGTTCTGCCACGACCCCGTCAGGGGCGTGGAGGTGACGACGTGCTTCTCGGTCCCGTTGATGAAGTCGGCGAAGGGCTGCACGTCGCTCGTGGGCCAGTAGTCGCACCAGTAGTCGTAGGTACCTCGGCCCAGGAGGACCGTGTCCTGACGCTCGATCACAGCGGCCAGGTTGTCGAAGATCTCCGGGCCGGCCTCGAACATCCAGTCGCCCGGCTCCTCGGCGACGCCGTCGAGCGAGAGCAGCTGGTAGAGGACGACGCTGCGCACGGCTTCTCCTGCGATATTCCTGAGTGGAACACCAAGCGTAGTGCACGAGTGGGTCGTGGAGGGGTGGGGCTGCGCCGTGCGCGGGCGGGACGCTGCCGCTGACGGCAAGCCTCCGCCGGCTCGGTCCTCGTGTCACCAGCGCAACGAGAATGGAGCCGTACTCGTGCGTGGGGGCTCGAGCGGGCTTCGACACTGCCGCTGAAGGCAAGCCTCCGCCGGCTCGCTCCTCGTGTCACCAGCGCGACGGGCAAGGGCCGCGCTCCAGCGCGGCTCCTTGCCCGGTGGCGGAGGATAGGGGATTCGAACCCCTGAGAGCTTTCACTCAACCCGCTTTCCAAGCGAGCGCACTAGGCCACTATGCGAATCCTCCGCCGACGAGCGTACCCGCCGCATCCCGCTTGGAACCCACCGGGTCGGCCCCCGTATGCTGGCCGCAGCCCCTCGCGTGGCGCTATCTCACCCAATCCCCCAGGGCCGGAAGGCAGCAAGGGTCAGTGGGCTCTAGCGGGTGCGCGAGGGGTCCTCACGTTCCAGGAGCTTCCTCGCGCCCGCGCCATGTTCAGGGGTCGTCGGCGAGGATGGGGTCGTGCTCGACGACCTCGCGCCGCAGCGGCGGCGCACCCTGCTGGCGGGGGCGGCGCTGCTCGTGGCCGTGGTGCTGGTCGCCGTCGGCATCGGGGTCGTCCGCACGCTCGACGCCACGGATCCCGCGTCGCAGGATGAGCTCGGGCCCGTGCTGCTGGTCTCCGGGTACGGCGGACGCGTGGCGTCCCTCGATCCCCTGCGCGACGCGCTCCGGTCGGCCGGCCGCGACGTCGAGGTGCTCGAGCCCGAGGGCGACGGCAGGGGAGACCTGCGCGCCCAGGCGGCCGCACTCGGCCGCTCGGTGGAAGCGGCCCTCGAGCGCACGGGCGCGGACTCGGTCGACGTCGTCGGCTACTCCGCAGGCGGTGTCGTGGCCCGGTTGTGGGTGCGCGACCAGGGCGGGGCGGACGTGGCTCGACGGGTGCTGACGATCGGCTCGCCCCACCACGGCACCGACGTCGCCGCGCTGGCGGTCGAGATCGCGGGCAGCTGCCCCACCGCGTGCGAGCAGCTCGTGCCCGACAGCGACCTGCTGCGTGGCCTGAACGCCGGTGACGAGACGCCGGACGGACCCGAGTGGGTCGCACTGCGGTCCGACGCCGACCGGGTGGTCGTCCCCACGGACTCCGCGATGCTCGACGGCGCTCTCAACCTGCGGGTGCAACGGCTGTGCCCCGGCTCGACGACCCCGCACCGCGCGCTTCCCGGTGACGCCGCGGTGCTCGCGACGGTGGCCTCGGTGCTCGGTCGGGACGCCGCCCGCGCGCCGACCGACGTCAGCTGTTGACGTCCTTGCTGCCGAAGTTGGCCCAGGCCGCCCCGAGGAACACCACGAGGTAGGCGGCCTGAGCGGCGACGCCCCGCACCACCTCGGTCCACCGGATGGGGTCGCGGAACAGGTCGACGAACGCCAGCCAGTACCGGGTCGGCAGGTACGGCTGCAGCACGTCGGCGGCCTCGAGCCCGAGGAGCACCGTCGAGCCGATGAGCACCGCCACTGTCCCGAGCGCGGCGGTCAGCCCGGACTCCACGATCGTGGAGAGCAGCAGCGCGAGGGCGGCCACGCCCAGCATCATCCACGTCACGTAGCCGAGCGCCAGGACCGTCCGCTGGATCATCTCCGCCTGGCTGAGCGTGGAGCCGGAGACGCTGGTGACCGTGCCGCTGGGATCTCCGTCGCCGAGCAGCAGCCGTCCGAGGACGTAGGCGACGACCGCCACGACCAGCACGGCCACGAGCACGAAGGCCACGACGCTCACCAGCTTCGCCACCAGCAGCCTGGTGCGGCCCACGGGGCGGACGAGCAGGTAGCGCAGCGTGCCCGTCTGCGACTCGCCGGCGATGGCGTCACCGGCCACGACCGCCACCGCGACCGGCAGGAACAGCGGGAGCACGATGCCCAGGGCAGCAAGGGGGAAGAGCGTGCCGTCGCTCAGGACGGCGGAGAGGAACGGTGGCCCGGTGCCGGGACGGGGTCCCAGCTGCGTGGTCGCGAGCAGCACCGCCACGAGCGCGGGCAGGGCGTTCAACATCGCGATGACCACCCAGGTGCGTCGGCGCCGCAGCATCGCGGCCAGCTCCACCCGGATCATGACGCCTCGCTCGCGCGCAGCACGACGTCCTCCAGGCTGACGCGCAACGGCCCCACGGAGTCGACGCGGACGCCGGCGGACACGAGACGTGCGTTCACCCGGGCCGGGTCGTCGGACACCACCACCAGGCGCTCTCCGACGGACGACTCCACGGCCTCGCCCAGCAGAGCGAGGGCACGCGCGACGTCGCGGGTGCCCACCACGACGCGTTCGCTCGGTGCCAGAAGGGTCTCCAGCTGGTCCTGCAGCACCAGTCGGCCGCGGTCGAGCACCCCCACGCGGGTGCACATCTGCTCGATCTCGCTCATGAGGTGGCTGGACAGGAAGATCGTGGTGCCCTCGCCGTTCAGCGCCAGCAGCAGCTCGCGGATCTCGCGGATCCCTTGCGGGTCGAGTCCGTTGGTGGGCTCGTCGAGCACCAGCAGCCGCGGCCGACGCAGCAACGCGCCGGCCAGGCCGAGGCGTTGGCGCATGCCGAGCGAGTACGCACGCACGGGCCGACGGTCGGCGGGGTCCAGCCCCACCTGCTCGAGCACCTCGCCGATGCGACCGGACCGTCCACGTCGCCGCGCGTCGGGCCCGGCGGCGTCGAAGGTGGCGAGGTTCCTGCGCCCCGACAGGTGCGGGTAGGCGCCGGGTCCCTCCACCAGGGCGCCGACGCGCGGGAGGACCGACGCGGCCGACGCAGGCATCGCCTCGCCGAGCACCTCGGCCTCCCCGGAGGTGGGCAGGACGAGGCCCAGCAGCATCCGCACCGTCGTGGTCTTGCCGGAGCCGTTGGCCCCGAGGAACCCGTAGACGTCGCCCTCTCGCACGTCGAGGTCGATGCCGTCGACCGCCGGCACGCCGCGGTACCGCTTCGTCAGCGCTCGGGTCCTGATCATCGCCGCCCCACCTGATCGCCCAGCTCGGCCGCGGCGTCCGCAAGCACCTCGGGCGTCACGGTCCCGGCCAGCAGGAAGGTGCCCCGACCACGGCCACCCTCGGTGAGCAGCACGGACAGCGGCCCGATCTCCAGGGAGGTGCCGACGTCGGTGCGCACGGCCGACGAGGCGCTCAGCTGCTCGCGCACCTGGCCGGCGAGACCGCGGCGGAGCGGCACCGCCACGAGGGCGGTGGGCCCACGGCCGTAGACGCCGACGGCTCCGAGCTCGTCGGGGTCGCCGCGACGCTCGATGCCGGCGACTGCGTCGGGGAGCACGAACGGTGCGAAGGCGTTGGCGCCCGCGGCGACGTCGATCGCGTCGCGAAAGCCCACGCGGGCGCCCGGGGGAGCGGTGAACGTGGTCGTGCCGGGATCGGGGGTCGACGGGTCGAACCGGGTGACGGCGGTGGACACCACGGGCAGGTCCGAGGCGGTGCCGACCACGTCGACGCGCAGCGCCAGACCGGTCTCGGCGTCCGCCCAGACGTCGACGTGATCGATGGTCGACTGCTCGTCCGCCGACTCCAGCCTCAGGCCGGGCGCCGACCGCCCCGCCACGCGTCGCTCCGGCAGGCGGGACAGCTCGGTGGCGTCGGCCCCGGCGAGCAGGCGCCGGGCCAGCTGTGACGGCACGAGGTCGGAGGCGTCGGGCAGGCGGACGGTGGCGTAGGGGGACGAGGTGGCGCGCTCGGACTCGAAGCGCCAGGTGGTGAGCAGGTCACCCTCGCGCACCAGGTCGGTCTCGCCACTCGCGCGGACGCGGTCGACGCGCCACTGCTCGTCCGACCGCCACCAGACGCGCAGGGTGCTGGTGTCGCCCAGCAGGTCGGCGACCCCGGCGAACGAGTCGGTCTCGGGGATCTGCAGCGTGCCGCGGCTGCGCACCTCGCCCGACCACCCCAGGTCGCGTGACGCGACGACCCGCTCGAGCAGTCGGTCCGCCGAGACGTCGGAGGCCTCGGCCGGGAGCAGGCGGGGGAGCACCGGCGCCGCGGCCAGCAGGGCCGACGCCAGTGCCACGAGCAGCCAGCGTCGGGCGGAGGGCTTCATCTCCTGACCACGGTACGAGGTGGGACCCCGCCTCGCCGGGTGGAGCTGGGTGGATCCCGGGGCCGTCGAGTGCGTCGGTGGCGCGCTGCGGCCACGGGCGGCCCCCGACGCACGACAGCCGCACGCGGCGCCGGAAAAGGATCTGCGCCACGTGCGGCTGGATCGTGGGTCGAGCCGCGCCTCGCCCGTCAGCCGATGGGGTCGACGACGCCGTGGTCGGCCACCGAGCGGGCCAGCGTGAGCAGGTGCTCCGAGCCGTCGCCGAGCGTGTGGTCGATCGCGGTCAGACGGCTCGTGTAGTGGCCGACGGAGTACTCCGCGGTCATGCCGATGCCGCCGTGCAGCTGGATCGCCTCCTGGCCGATGTGGCGGCCGGCGCGCGAGACCTGCAGCTTGGCACGCGCCGCCGCCTCGAGGACCCGGTCCGGGTCGTCCTGGAGGACGAGAGTGGCCCACGTGACGGTGCTGCGGACCAGCTCGGCCGACACGTACAGGTCGGCCGCGCGGAACGTGAGCGCCTGGAACGTGTTGAGCGGGACGCCGAACTGCTTGCGCGTCTTGAGGTACTCCGTCGTGGTCCGCAGCGCCACGTCCATGGCACCCACGGCCTCGTGGCTCAGGGCGATCTGCCCACGGGCGACGTTCCTGGCCACGACGTCGGACGCGTCGGCGGCCGGGTCGCCCAAGGGCGTGGCCGTGGCACCGTCGAAGGCGACTCGCGCCGCGCGACCGCCGTCGTGCGTGCGGTAGCCGATCCGGTCCACGCCACCGGCCGAGGCGTCGACGAGGAACACGCCGACGCCGGCGTCGGTGCGGGCCGTGACGACCAGCAGGTCGGCGCGCTCGCCGTGCAGCACCGGCTCCTTGACGCCCGTGAGCGTCCAGGTGCCGGCGGACTCGGCGGCCACGACGGCGTCGCCGACGTCGTGGTGGGCGAAGGAGAGCACCAGGGCGCCCTCGGCCACGCGGCCGATGACGTCGGCGCGCTGCTCGGCCGAGCCGAGGTCGGCCACCAGGCCGGCGGCCAGGATCGTCTCGAGGTACGGCTCGGGCGCGAGCACGCGTCCGATCTCCTCGGCCACGATCGCGACCTCCACGGGTCCGGCGCCGAAGCCGCCGTCCTCCTCGGAGAACGGCAGTCCGAGCGCGCCGAGCTCGGCGAGCTGCTGCCAGGTCTTCTCGGAGAAACCGGGGTCGGTCTTGGTGACCTCGCGGCGGGTCTCCGACGAGTCGTAGGTCTTGCTCAGCAGGCCGCGCACCGCGTCACGCAGGGCGGTCTGCTCGGAGTCGAGGGTGAAGTCCATGGCTGCCTCACAGTCCCAGGATGGTCTTGGCGATGATCTGACGCTGCACCTCGTTGGAGCCGCCGTAGATCGACGCCTTCCGGAAGTTGAGGTACTGCGGGGTGCTGACGCGGGCCCAGTCGGGCACGTCGGAGCCGTCTCCGGCGCCGGACGCGAGCGAGAGCGGGCCGGCGAGGTCGACGTAGAGCTCGGTGACGGCCTGCTGCAGCTCGGTGCCGCGCAGCTTGAGCACCGACGACGCCGGGTGCGGCTTGCCGTCGGCGGAGTGGGCCACGACGCGCAGCGCCGTCAGCTCGAGGGCGAGCAGCTCGTTCTCCAGGTCCGCGACGCGGGTGGCGAGCAGCAGGTCGGAGTCGAGGCGGTCGCCCGCGATCTCCTTCGCCGCGGCCAGCCAGCGCTTCGTGGAGCCGACGGGTGCCACGCCGACGCGCTCGTTGCCGAGCAGGAACTTGGCGTAGTCCCAGCCGCGGTTCTCCTCGCCTACGAGGTTCTCGGCCGGCACGCGCACGTCCTCGAAGAAGACCTCGTTGACCTCGTGGCCACCGTCGATGAGCTCGATGGGACGCACGGTCAGGCCGGGCGACGTCATGTCGATGAGCAGGAACGAGATCCCCTGCTGCTTCTTGGGGGCGTCGGGATCGGTACGCACGAGCGTGAAGATCCAGTCGCCGTACTGGCCGAGCGTGGTCCACGTCTTCTGCCCGTTGACGACGTACTCGTCGCCTTCACGACGGGCCGTGGTGCGCAGCGAGGCGAGGTCGGAGCCGGCGTCGGGCTCGGAGAAGCCCTGCGACCACCAGATGTCGAGGTTGGCGGTGGCCGGGAGGAACCGCTCCTTGATCTCCTGGGAGCCGAAGGCCGCGATGACCGGGCCGACCATCGACGCATTGAACGCCAGCGGCGTGGGGACGCAGGCCAGCTGCATCTCCTCGTGCCAGATGTGGCGCTGCAGCGGGGTCCAGTCCTTGCCGCCCCACTCGACGGGCCAGTTCGGCACGGCGAGACCGGCGGCGTTCAGCGTCTGCTGCGCCTCGACGATCTGCTCCTTGCTGAGCTCGCGCCGGGCGGCGACGGTGTCGCGGATGTGCTGCGGGACCTGGGTGGTGAAGAACGTGCGCATCTCCTCGCGGAATGCGGCGTCCTCCTCGGACAGACGAAGCTTCATGGGGACTCTCCGGGTGGGTAAGCGCTTGCTTAATCGTCACGATACGCGCTGCACCCGACACCCTGCCAGGTGCCGGGTCCCACGGCTCGACGAACGACGGCCCCCGGGCCGGGCTCGCTCAGTCCTTCTGACGGCGCGCGGCGGCAGCGCGCAGGGGCCCGACGAGGCGGGGTCCGGCCAGTCGACGCTCGAGCCGACGCGCCTCCCGCCCGAGCGGCTGCGCGACGTACTGGCCGAGGAGCACACCGGACGCGAGCGCCACGGCGACGCCGCCGGCGGTGATCATCCAGAGCAGGCCGAGCAGGTTCTCGCCCGCGAGCAGCGAGAGGGCCCGGAAGATGGACAGACCCGGCAGCAGCGGCACGATGCACGAGACGACCACCACGAGCGGCGGCACCCGGAACCGGCGGGCCACGGAGTAGCCCACGAAGCCGACGGCGAACGCGGCCACGCCGGCAGCGGCCGGCCGGCCGACGTCGGCCTGGGTGAGTGCGGCGTAGGCGCCCGACGTGACGGCGGCGAGCAGACCGATGGGCACCACGATGCGCTTGGGCGAGTAGGCCGAGAGGGCGAAGGCCGCGGCGGTCACGCCGGCCCCCGCCATCACCTGGGGCAGCTGCGAGAGTCCGGACGCCCCCGGGTCCAGGGCGAAGTCGACCCCCAGCCACTCGCCGACCTGCAGACCGGCGGAGACGCCGACGATGATGCCGATGGTCGCGATCATCACCTCCATGATCCGGGCGTTGGCGGTGATCGAGAAGCCGGTGAGCGCGTCCTGGATGGCACCGATGAAGCCGAGTCCGGCGAGCAGCATGATGATCGCCGCCGTCACGACCAGGGACGGGTTGACCTCGGCGGGCGTCGCGGCCACGGCCACCGCGATGAGCGTGGCCAGGAGCGCTCCGGCCACCTGGGAGTAGAAGAAGGGCAGCCGCAGACGTTCGATCCGTCGCTGCAGGACCTCGATCGCGGCGCCGGCGACACCGGCCACGGCGAGCACGATCCAGTCGCCGCCCAGCAGGAGAGCCACGCCCGCACCGGTGAGGCCCCAGCTGGCGGTGATCGCCCAACGCGGCCGGGGGTGGCCGGTGGAGGCGATCCGAGCCACGCGCGACGCGGCCTCCTCGCGGTCGATCTCGCCGGTGAGCAGCGCGTTGACGAGCAGGTCGACGGCGGTCAGGTCGGCGTAGTCGACCTCGCGGTGGGTCACGTGCCGGCGCATGACGATCGGCAGGTCGTCCACGCTCTCCTGGTGGCTCAGCGTGAGCGACGTGAAGGTCACGTCGAC
>NZ_LMMY01000009.1:450631-457828 GCF_001422865.1 Aeromicrobium sp. Leaf272 | reverse complement strand
CCCGCACCGTTGGACAGCAGCATCTCGCCGATCCTCAGGGCGAGGTCGAGCGTGCGCTGCACGTCCTTGGAGTCCGTCATGAGCACCATGGTGCCGGGTGGTGCGGAGGCCCTGCGCGGGTGGCCAGGTCGTTCACGCGGCCGGCCGGGGCCCGCCTCGGTATCCTCCCTCCAGGAGGATCCTCACATGGCGGAACAGGTGGACGACGGGCTCGACGACCGGCTCGCGGCGATGGCCCGCGAGCTGGCGACGCAGCCCACCGCGGAGCGCACCGCCGAGCGGTTGACGTCGCTGGCGCTCGAGTTGGTCCGCGGCGCCTCCGACGCGGGTGTCTCGCTGGTCCGTGCGCGGGGCCGGATCGAGACCGTGGCCCCCACCAGCGAGCTCGTGGCGCGGGCCGACGACCTGCAGCACCGGCTCCACGAGGGTCCGTGCGTCGATGCGCTGGACGCCGACGAGATCGACGCCCCCGACCTCACGAGCGACGAGCGCTGGCCGCGCTGGCGTCCCGAGGTGGTCGAGGCCGGTGTGCGGGCGATGTTCTGCGTACAGCTGAACCTCGACGACCGCGGCCTCGGTGCCCTGAACCTCTACGGCTCCTCGGTCGACGCGTTCGACGAGGCCGACCGCGAGGCAGCGCGTCACCTCGCGAGCCACGCCGCGATCGCCATCGCCTCGTCGCAGGAACGGGCGTCGCTGCAGGAGGCCCTCGCCAGTCGCACCGTGATCGGCCAGGCGGAGGGCATCCTCATGGAGCGCTTCGGCGTCGACGCCGACCAGGCCTTCGCGGTGCTCGTGCGGTACTCGCAGCACCACAACGTGAAGCTGGCGCAGGTGGCGCGCGACCTGGTCCACACGCGGAGCCTGCCCGGGATCGACTGAGCGTCAGGCCTGCGAGGTCACCTCGTCCGGGAGGTCGCCCTCCTCGACCAGCCGACGCGCGACGTCGCGAAGCTTGACGTTGCGGTGCTGCGAGTGGCGGACGAGCACCTGGAAGGCGGCGTCGACCGTCAGTCCGTAGCGCTCCACGAGCACGCCGACGGCGATGCCGATGTCGCCACGCGCGTCGAGGGCGCGGCGCAACCCGTCGCGATCGTGGGCGACGCCGAGCGCGACCGAGGCGAGTCCTCCCAGCTCGGTGGCGCGCAGGCACGCCTCGTCGTCGAACGCGTCGGGGTCCTCGGCGTAGAGGTCGAGGCGGCCGGGCTCGCCGCTGCGGCTGGACAACGGCACCACGACGACCGACCGGTGGCCCAGCATCGCCACGTCGCGACCCCAGTCGCGCCAGCGCGGATCGCTGGCGGTGTCACGGACGTGGACGTGGCCGACGGGCCCGGCGTCGGCGAGCGAGGAACCGGCTCCTGGGCCTCCCGGGAGACGGAGCGCCTGCATCGCCTGGGGTGACGTCGCCGCGAGCGCCGGTCGGCCCGAGGCCGACGGCACCGTCACGGCGGCGGCGTCGCACGGGACCACGGCGAGCGCGAGCGAGGCGATGCGGTGCGCCACCGACTCGGTGGGCGGTGGCTGGACGCGAAAGGTCGAGGACGCCGAGGGGCCTTGCCCGGCGGTCGTGGAGCCCGAGGCCTCGGGCGAGGACGGCGACGGGGGTGGAGCAGGACGGGTCAGCGCGACCACCTCCTGGTGCGTGAGGTCGTCGGCTGCTGCTCAACCGAGGGGTAGCGAACCACACCGGTGTGGTCCGACCCACGCCGGGTCAGTCCTCGTCGATGAGACCCTCGCGCCGCGCCTCGCGGACGATGCGTCGGAGGTTGTCCAGTCGTCCGCAGTCCGCGTCGATCTGCTCGTTGCGCTCCGTCGCGAAGGCCTCGCCGAGCTTCGCGAGGACCTCGGGACCGAGCTCCTCGCGCGCCGGGTTGAGGATGGTCAGCTCCTCCTCGGTGAGATGGTGGCTGACGAGTCGGGTCAGCTCCTCGACGGCGTCGTCGAACTTCTGCGTGTCGGTGGCGGCGCACTCCATGACCGCGAGCAGGGCCTCGTTGCCCTCGGCGTGCTCGTGCTCGCCGTGGTCGGCCTCGTGGGCGTCCACGGCCCGCCGCTTCTTGAGCTGCGGGTACACGTGGCGCTCCTCGGCCTCGGCGTGGGCGACGTGCAAGGCCGAGAACGCCTGACGCACGGCGTCGCGGTCCGACGCGGTGCTGCGCAGCTGGCGCAGCAGGTCCTCGAAGCGGCGGTGGTCGTCGAGGATCAGCTCGATGACGTCGCCCGAGACGGGGCGGCCCAGGTCGATGGTGGTGGAGGAGGTCATGGCGCGAGCGTAGGCACGCGCGATCGGTCGCGCACGTCGGCGCATGACCCGCCCGGTCCTGGGTACATCGCGCCCATGACGACCCGAATCGGACTGGAACAGGGCCGACGATCGGCCCTGGTGCTGAGCATCGCTCATGCCGAGGACGTGGCGCACCTGCGGGACCTCGAGGACGACCCCGCCACGGACGCCGTGCTGTGCCTGGTGCCGGCCGCTGTCGAGCCGGACGCCGAGGTGCAGTCCCTCTGGCACCGCGTGGCGGAGCGCCGCTTCATCGTGGTGCTGCGGTACTCCACGGGGCCCGACGCCCACGCTCGTCGCGCGGGCGGGGAGCTGGCCGCTCCCGGCGTCCTGGCCGCCATCTCCCGGGTGGCGGCGTGGACGACCGCGCAGGACGCGCCGGGTCTGCGGCTCATGGTCCTGGAGCCCGCCACGCCCGACGGCGCGAGCGCGGTCCTCGAGGACGAGCCCGAGATGCAAGGTCTGACGATCCACGCGAACGTCGACGTGTGCACGACAACGGAAGGAATCACCATGACCATCGCTCCTGACGACCCGTTCGCCGTACCCCAGCCGGACGCGGACCCCGCATCCGACCCGGGAGCCGAGCCCGACGTGCAGCCGATCGAGCCCGACGATCCGGACGACGTGCCCGAGGTCCCCCTCGAGCCGACGCCGGCCCCCGACGAGAAGGGGATCCGATGAGTGACGGCTTCCCCGCCCAGCAGCAGGACCCGCCCGGCAGCACGGGGGCGATGGACCCCCAGCCGGACCACGGCGAGGAGTCCTACGTCGGCCACGGCCGCCTGGAGGGCAAGGTCGCCCTGGTGACGGGCGGAGACTCCGGCATCGGCCGCGCCGTCGCCATCGCCTACGCCCGCGAGGGCGCCGACGTCGCCTTCACGCACCTGCCCGACGAGGGCGACGACGCGGCCGAGACCGGCCGCCTGGTCGCCGAGGCGGGCCGCCGCGTCCTGGCGCTCGAGGCCGACCTGCGCGACCGCGCGGCGTGCGACGACGTGGTCGCCCAGACCGTCGGAGAGCTCGGCGGTCTCGACGTGCTGGTGAACAACGCCGGCTACCAGATGGCGCGCGAGGAGGGCATCGAGGCGCTGACCGACGAGAACCTCGACCGCGTGCTGAAGACCAACCTCTACGCCGCGTTCTGGCTGACCCGTGCGGCAGTGCCGCACCTACGTGAGCGCGGGGGCAACGTCATCAACAACACGTCGATCCAGGCCTACGAGCCGTCGACGTCGTTGCTGGACTACGCCTCCACCAAGGCGGCGCTCAACAACCTGACGGTGAACCTGGCCGCCGAGCTCGGGGCCGACGGCATCCGCGTGAACGCGGTGGCACCCGGCCCCATCTGGACGCCGCTGCAGCCCGCCACCCAGCCGACGGAGAAGATCGAGCAGTTCGGATCCGACACCCCACTGGGGCGCGCGGGCCAGCCGGCCGAGGTGGCTCCCGCCTTCGTGTTCCTGGCGTCGGAGCGCGACGCGAGCTACGTGTCCGGCACGGTGCTGGGCGTGACCGGTGGCAAACCCGTCTTCTGACGGGACGCTGCCACCATCGAACGAGAGAACCGGACGACGACAGGAGGTGCGCCATGCCGGCAGGCAAGGACGCGAGCGACGAGCCGTCGCTGAAGAACCCCGAGATGTACGAGGCGCTCCGCGACGACGGAGCCTCGAAGGAGAAGGCCGCCCGGATCTCCAACGCGGCCGCCCGCGACGGCGAGAAGACCGTCGGCAAGCGCGGGGGCGAGTCCGGCTCCTACGAGGACTGGACGGTCGACGACCTGCGCGGCCGGGCCAAGGAGCTCGGTCTCGAGGGCTACTCGGACTTGCGCAAGGACGAGCTGATCGAGAAGCTGCGCGACCACTGAGGGACGCCGTCCACCCTGCGGGGGTGGGAACGGCTGGAAGACTGTCGGCATGACCGACGGAGAGTCCTCCAGCGCCGTTCCCGCCCCCGGGAGCGGGTCGCCACCGCTGAGCGACCTCGCCGCGGGCGGCCTGGTGTTCGGCTCGTCCGCCGCGGTGCTGGTGGTCGAGATCGTCGCGCTGCGGCTGCTCGCGCCCTACCTCGGCCTCACCCTCGAGACGTCGACCACGGTCATCGGTCTGGCCCTGGCGGCCATCGCGGCGGGCTCGTGGGCCGGCGGCAGGGCCGCCGACACGATCGACCCGCGCCGGGCCCTCGCGCCGCTGCTCGCGATCTCGGGCGTCGTCATCGCCGCCACGCCGTTCGCGGTGCGCAGCGTGGCCGATCCCGAGTCCGTGGGGCTGCTGTACCTGGTGGCAGCCGCGACGATCGTGGTGCCGGGCGCCCTCCTCTCGGCGGTGACGCCGATGGTGACCAAGCTGCTGCTGCGCACCCTCGACGAGACCGGGACGGTCGTCGGTCGGCTCTCGGGCATCGGCACCGTGGGAGCCATCGTCGGCACCGTGCTGACGGGCTTCGTGCTCATCTCGCACGTGCGGGTGAGCGTGATCCTGGTCGGCCTCGGGGTGCTCCTGGCCGTGGCCGCCGCCGTGCTGGAGCTGCGTCTGCGCGGGCCGGGCTTCGGTCTACTCGCCGTCGGCGGCGCGGTGCTCGTCGGTGGCACCGCGGCCCTAGCGCCCGGCGGCTGCGAGGTCGAGACCACCTACCACTGCGCGTCGGTGGAGCCGGGGGGATCCACCCCCGACGGCCGCCTGCTCGTGCTCGACGGCCTGCGCCACTCCTTCGTGGACCTCTCCGACCCCGAGTACCTCGAGTTCGCCTACACCCGCGGCTACGCCGCCGTGATCGACGCGATGTTCCCGGCGTCGGAGCCGCTGGCCGCGCACCACCTGGGCGCCGGTGGTGTGACGATGCCCCGGTGGCTGGCCTCGACGCGCCCGGGCACCACGAGCGTGGTCTCGGAGATCGACGGCGGCGTGGTGCAGCTCGACCGCGACGAGCTGGGGCTCGAGACCAGCGACGCCCTGCAGGTGCGGGTCGAGGACGCCCGGCTCGGCCTGCGCGACGTCGAGCCCGGCAGCCTCGACCTCGTGGTCGGTGATGCCTTCGGCGGCGTGAGCGTGCCGTGGCACCTGACCACCCGTGAGATGGCCGAGGAGGTGCACGAGGCCCTCGACGACGACGGCGTCTACGTGCTCAACGTGATCGACCACGGCTCGCTGGACTTCGCCCGCGCCGAGGTGCGGACCGTCCAGGAGCGCTGGCCGCACGTGGCGGTGCTGGGCTGGCCGGCCGACGGCCCCGGACCGGGCGGCGGCAACATCGTGGTGGCGGCTTCGCAGCGACCCGTCGACGTCGACGCGGTGCGCGCCGGACTGGGTGAGCGCCAGGTGGGGTGGGAGGTCACCGAGGGTGACGACCTCGACGCCTGGGTGGGCGACGCGACCGAGCTGACGGACGACTACGCCCCGGTCGACCAGCTGCTCACCCCCTGACCTTCGCCGATCGCCTCGTCGCTCGTCGCTGCCGCCGGGCCTTCCCGTGCGGCGGCGCTGCCGCCTGCTGCTGCGTCGCTGTGGCTGCGAGTCGGGGTGGTCTCCGAAAGGGCCTCGACCGGAGCGGGGGTTCTCGGCCCGGCTGGGTCTGCGGGGCGCGGCCACGATTCTCCATCTGCGCGTGATCCACGCAGGATTCTTCCTTCTCGTGGACCGTGCCTCGCGTAGGGAGAATCCTGGCGACGACCAGGGGCCCCGTAGGGGCAGGGGTTCTCCCTTGTCGTGGAACGGTCCACGAGAAGGGAGAATCCCTGCCCTGCCCTGCGCACTGTCGCGACCTCAGGGACCGCCGACCTCGGTGCGGGCGAGGTCAGGCCGCGACGTCACCCACCTCGCGGCGCAGCCGCGCCAGCAGAGTCGACAGACGACGTGAGACCTGCATCTGGCTGATGCCGAGCCGGGTCGCGATCTCGCGCTGGGGCAGCTCGTCGACGAAGCGCCACGCGAGCAGGCGTCGCTCGTCGTCGGTCAGCGTGGTGCGCAACGACCGGACCGTGAGCCAGGCGTCGACCCGGGCGTACCCGTCCTCCGTGAGTGCCGCCGATCCGATGCCGTCGTCCAGCGTGTCGGCCGTGAAGCAGCCGCCGGCGGCGAGCGCCTCACGCACGTCGGTCACCGGCACGCCGAGCTGCGCGGCGATCTCCTGTGGNNNGTTCTCGGTCCACGAGGACCCGACCACGGTCTCCGCCGCGATGCGCGCCTGCAGCTCCTGGAGACGACGTGGTGGGCGCACGCTCCAGGCGTGGTCGCGGAAGTACCGCTTGATCTCGCCGCGGATGGTGCTGGCCGCGTACGGCGCGAAGTCTCCGCGGTCGGCGTCGAAGCGCTCCGCCGCCTTGACGAGCGCGAGGCGGGCGACCTGGAGCAGGTCGTCGTCCTCGACGCCGCGGCCGCGGTAGAGGCGAGCCAGATGTGCCGCGAGTGGCAGATGATCCTGGATGAGCGAGCCCGTGCGCATGGTCTGAGCCATGTCGACCTCCCGAGTCGGGGCGACGACGGCTGCTGCTCAACCTGCTTCCAGCCTGACCCGGGCGTCGACGATCCGCAACCCCGGCAGGATTCAGGTGCCCGGCTCCGGGTACGTCCCGCACGTGGACTCCCCAGGACAGACCGCCCCCGCCCCGACCGTGCGGACCGTGCCGTTCGGTCCCCTGTCGATCGACGTCGACGACACCGTGCTGCTGCCGCGACCATGGACGTACGCCCAGTCGCGCTGGGCAGCCGAGCTGCTGACCTCCCTCCCCGAGGGTGGCGTGCTCGAGCTGTGCTCCGGGGCCGGCCAGATCGGCCTCGCGGCGGTCCACGGCACCGGACGTCGACTGGTGATGGTCGACGCGGCTCCCCGAGCCTGTGAGCTCGCCCGCGTGAACGCCGAGCGCGTGACCGAGGACGTGGAGGTCCGCGAAGGCCAGTTCGACGCCGTGC
>NZ_LMMY01000009.1:449968-450607 GCF_001422865.1 Aeromicrobium sp. Leaf272 | reverse complement strand
GAGCATCCCGCCGACCCGCTCTGGGCGATCGACGGCGGGATCGACGGACTCGAGGTGGCCCGCCGATGCGTCCGGGTGGCGGCCAAGCACCTGGAGCCGACCGGACGGCTCCTCCTCCAGCTCGGCAGCCGGGAGCAGGTGGAGCTGCTGGAACGGCCCTTCACCTGGGTGGGCCTCGAGGTGGTCGAGGTGCGCGAGGAGGGGCAGGAGGGATCGAGCGGCGTGGTGGCGCTCGTGGCGCCCACGACCCGTTCGAGTTGAACGACCTCCCGAACCGTGGTTCCGTGGGGGACAGGTTGAGTCAGCAGCCGATCTCGTTCGACGAGAGGCATGTGCATGACCACCACTCTCCCCGCCCCCACCGCCAGCGCGGTCCAGGATCCCGACGTCGCCACTGGTGAGCGGCTGCGACGAGCGGCCGAGGCGCCCGCCGACCGACGTCGCGAGCTGCAGAACGATGTCGTGTCCGACTACATCCCCATGGCCGGCCGCCTGGCGCGCCGTTACCGCGGCCGCGGCATCGCCGACGACGACCTCGACCAGGTGGCGCGCCTCGGCCTCGTGAAGGCGATCCGCCGCTTCGACCCCGAACGCCGCTCCTTCGCCGCCTACGCCGTGCCCACGGTCCTGGGCGAGCTG
>NZ_LMMY01000009.1:439255-449947 GCF_001422865.1 Aeromicrobium sp. Leaf272 | reverse complement strand
CGACGACACTTCCGTGACCGCGGCTGGACCATCCGGCCGGTGCGCTCGCTCCAGGAGCTGCAGATGTCGGTGACGGCCGCCCGGGACGAGCTGCGCAGCACCGGCACGCACGAGCCGAGCGCCGAGGACGTCGCCGAGCGCCTCGGGATCGGCGTGGCCGAGGTCCGCGAGGCCGACGCCGCGCACGACGCCTTCGCGCCCCGGTCACTCGACGTGCCGTCGCCCGCCGACGGCACCTTCGCGCACGAGCGGATCGGAGCGCTCGATCCCGGGCACGAGGCGGTCGAGCGGCTCCAGACGGCGATGCCGGCGCTGCGCTCCCTCGACGAGCAGGACCGTCGGCTGCTGCACATGCGCTTCGTCGAGGACCGCACGCAGCGCGACATCGGCGCTGAGCTCGGGGTCTCGCAGATGCAGGTCTCGCGCCGGTTGACGGCGGTGCTGCAGCGGGTGCGCGAGCGCATCGGACCGCTCGACGGCTGACCCCTCGGCGAGGCGCCGGGTTCGTCGGTGCGTCGTCGAGGTGTGAAGCAGGCCGATCGCGGGTAGTCCTGGGACATGAGCACCTTCGGAAGCAGCCCCCAGTCCGGTCCCGGGACCAACGACCACGCACCGGTCGACCCCGCGACGTCGCCCGACACCGAGCCCGACGCCGACCTTCCCCCGACAGAGCCGTCGCTCGACGCCTCCGAGCTGGAGGACGACGAGGACGGTGGCGAGGAGGGCGACGACGCGTCGTCCTGACCTGGACGGGGCGGCCGGGGAGGGCGGACACCCACCCGGCCGCCGGTCAGCGCACGAGCGCCCGGGCCGCTGCCTGGGTGTGAGCCTGCTCGAGCCGGTCCTGCTGCGACTCGGCCTGGGCCACGAGGTCCTCCAGCTCCGCGCGGTCCAGCGCCGGGTGCACGTCGACGACCGACAGCAGCGCCTGCCACCCGGCGCGCTTGCCCGCGACGGCCGTGCGCATCGCCTCGAGCTCGACGAGGTCGGTCATGTCGGTCCGCTGCGTCAGGGAGCCGTTGGGCTTCAGGCGTCCGAGCCGCTCGCCGGCCTGGGCGGCGAGCGTGAGCGCCTTGGACTCGCCGACACCGAGGTCGTCGGCCATGCGGCGCAACCGGCGTCGCTCGTCCACGAGCTCGCCGTGCATCTCGCGCACCGTGTTCCCGATGTCGGGATCGAGCTGCGCGTCGGCGCTGCGGTCGAACAGGTCGATGCCTGCGGCCGAGCCGGCGAGGTGCGTGTGCACGTGGTGCGCGATCGGCGAGCCGCCCGGCACGATCGCGGAGATGGGGGAGGGCATGGGTGCTCCTTCGGGGCGGGCGTTGTCCCGCTCGTGGTCGAGGTCTGTGCCCAGCATGTACCCGCTCCCGGTCGGGCCATGCCACGCATGGTCTCGCGCCCGGCGGGTACGCGTCGGAGGAACACCACCGACGCGAGGANCCCTCGCATCGAGGATCCGGGCGACGTCGTGCTGAAGGTGACGAGGACCGGCCTGTGCGGCTCCGACCTGCACCTGTACGAGGTGATGGGTCCCTTCATGAACACCGGTGACGTCCTGGGTCACGAGACGATGGGCGAGGTGGTGGAGGTCGGCGCCGGCATCACGAACCTCGCCGTCGGCGACCGCGTGGTGGTGCCGTTCCAGATCGCCTGCGGTGACTGCTTCATGTGTCGCAAGGGACTGCAGACGCAGTGCGAGACCACGCAGGTCCGCGAGCACGGCACCGGCGCGGCCCTCTTCGGCTACAGCGAGCTGTACGGCAGCGTCCCGGGTGGGCAGGCCGAGTTCCTGCGCGTGCCGCACGCGGACTACGGCGCCATCAAGGTGGGTCCCGACCTGCCCGACGAGCGATACGTCTACCTGTCCGACGTGATGCCCACGGCGTGGCAGGCCGTCCGGTACGCCGACGTGCACGAGGGCGACACGCTCGTCGTCGTCGGGCTCGGCCCGATCGGCGACATGGCTGCGCGGCTGGCGCTGCACCAGGGCATCCGGGTCATCGGCATCGACCTGGTCCCCGAGCGGCTGGAGCGTGCGCGGCAGCGTGGTGTGGAGACCTTGCACGTGGAGGATGACGACGTGGTGGAGAAGGTCTTCGAGCTCACGTCGGGTCGTGGCGCGGACGGCGTGATCGACGCCGTCGGCATGGAGGCGCACGGATCGCCGGCTCCGTCGGCCCTGCAGAAGGCCGTCGGCCTCCTTCCGGACGGCCTGGCGAAGCAGGCCATGACCTCGGCCAGCGTCGACCGGCTGGCCGCGCTGCACCTGTCCACCCAGCTGGTGCGCCGCGGCGGCACGGTCTCGCTGTCGGGCGTCTACACGGGCACGCACGACCCGATGCCCATGCAGCAGCTCTTCGACCGCCAGGTGACGCTGCGGATGGGACAGGCCAACGTGAAGAGGTGGGTCGACGACCTGATGCCGCTCGCGGAGCGCGCCGACGACCCGCTGGGCCTCGAGTCCTTCGCCACCCACCGGTTGTCGCTGGAGGACGCGCCGCGCGCGTACGACATCTTCCAGCGCAAGGACGACGGCGCCGTCAAGGTCGTCTTCGACCCCAGCCTCTGAGGGACGCGCGCGGCCGGCTCCCCCTCACGGGTGGGGGCCGGCCGCGGCACGTCGGGCGATCAGCTTGTGCGTCCCGTCGCACCAGGGGCCGCGCGCCGTGGCGTCGCAGCGGCACAGGGCGACCACCGGCCGCTGGGCCTGCACCGCCGTCCCGTCGGGCGCCACGACGAAGCCGAGGCCGCGCACCAGGCGAGGGCCGGCCTGCGCCCCGCGGATCATCGCCTCCCTGCGGTCGCTCATGCCGGCACCGGCGCACCGAGGAGGTCGACGGCGCAGCGCTCCTCGACGAAGACGCACACGAAGGCGCCGAACCCGACCTCGTCCTCGAGCTGCGGGTCCCCACCGGTCTCGAGCTCGCAGAGCGTGCGGGCCAGGTGCTCGTGCACCGCGTCCGCCTCGACGTGCTCGTCGTAGTAGAGCGCGACCGTCTCGTCGAAGCCGAGACGGCGCAGGCCGTGCACCATGTCGGCGCTCGGGAGCGAGCTGGTGGCCTCGAAGGCCGCCAGGTGGCCCAGGGCCGCGTGCCGCAGGCGTCGGTGCAGGCACAGCAGCGACATCGCGTTGCTGAGCGTCAACGTCTCCTCGGACGCGTCGTCGACGTAGGCGCCGTAGGTCGGGTCGAGCCCCGCCGCCTCCATCGCCTGCTCGAACAGGTGCGCGTGCAGCCGGTCCGCCTGCCCGTCGCCGAGCTCGTCGTACTGCAGCTCGGCCAGCCCGGCCTTCGCGGCGTTGCCGAGCCGCGGGAGCACGAAGCACTGCGGGTCGGCCTCCTTGAGGTGGTAGATGCTGCGCTGGACGAGGATGCGCCGGACGTCGTCGGCGTCGGCGCTCTCGCGGACGAATCGGGCGACGCCGGGGACGTCGCCGTCGGCCTCGACGAGGCCGGCGAGGTCGCGGGGGCCGGTGGAGGCCGCGAACGCCTCGCGCAGCCAGGCCTCGAGGTCACGACCCAGACGGTTGCGCAGCCTCAGCACCTCCGGCGACCACTCCAGGTCGGGGTCGACGCCGTCGAAGCCGCGGTACGCGAGCTCGTACAGCGTCCAGAGCGCTAGGGCGTGGTCACGGGTGGTCGGTGCCGGTGCGTCCAGGAGGTCGGGGAGCGGGCGCAGCATCGTCAGGTGGTCGTGCACGGCCTGGCTGACCGGGCCGCACGGCGTGGGGATCCTCATGACCCTGACGTACCCCGGGTAGGTGCCGCGACACGTGAGGTTTGACTCCGTGCTCGCCGGGTACGTGAGAGGTGGGTGACGCGGTCCCGGCCCGCCTCACGCAGTGCGGGGCCGGGCCGCGCCGCCCCTGTTCCGCACAGCCGGCCTCGACGAACGACGCCTCTGGGGTGGGCCCGGTCCTCTAGAGTCTCCTCGGACCCCGAGGAGGCACGATGAGCGACTGGCAGCCCGACATGCTGGGCGAGGGCTACGAGCAGCGCACGTTCGAGCTGGGCGACGACCCCGACGGCCAGGGCGAGGTGTTCGCCACGCTCGTGCGCCGCACCTGGACCGGATCCGTGCCCGCGGAGCGAGCCGTCCTCTACGTCCACGGGTTCAGCGACTACTTCTTCCAGAAGGAGCTCGCGGAGTTCTTCGTCGACCGGGGCTTCGCGTTCTACGCCCTCGACCTGCGCAAGTGCGGCCGCTCGCGTCGGGAGGGCCAGACGGCTCACCACGTCACCGACCTCGCCCTCTACGACGCCGAGCTGGACCGTGCTCTGGCCGTGGTGCGCGAGGAGGTGCCCGGGGGTCCGGTGCTGCTGTCGGGCCACTCCACGGGAGGGCTCGTGCTGCCGCTGTGGCTCCACCGTCTCAACCAGCGTACCGGGGGCTCGCGCGGCGCGGGCATCAGCGGGCTGGTGCTCAACAGCCCATGGTTCGACCTGCAGGGCAAGCCGTGGATGCGGACGGTGGGCACGCTCGCCATCCGTGGCGTCGGACGGATCAAGCCGTTCGACGTGATGAAGCTGCCGCCGACCGACGCGTACGGCAGCAGCCTGCACGTCAGCGGACACGGCGAGTGGGACTACGACACCGTGCTCAAGCCGCTCGACGGCTTCCGCGTCACCTACGGGTGGCTCGGTGCGGTCCGGGCCGGACACGCGCGTCTGCACCGCGGCCTCGACGTCGGCGTGCCGTCGCTGGTGCTGCGCTCGGACAAGACCCGGTTCGCCCGCTCGTGGAGCGAGCAGGTCGACCGCGCCGACGCGGTGCTCGACGTCAAGCAGATCGCTCGGTGGGTCGGCTGCCTCGGCGACGCCGTGACGTCGTTGCCGATCCCCGACGCCCGCCACGACGTCTTCCTCTCGCTGAAGGAGCCGCGGGAGGCCGCCTACGACGCCGTTGACGCCTGGCTGCGAGCCACCGCGATCGTGTCGTCTGCGGGGGACGCCCCGGTGGGGTAGACCTGTCCCCGTGAGTGCCATGCCGATGTTCCCGCTCGGCACCGTGCTGCTGCCGGGCGGGCTGCTGCCGCTGCGGCTGTTCGAGCCGCGCTACCTGGAGATGCTGCAGGACGTGCTGCAGGCCGAGGAGCCCGAGATCGGCTTCGTCCTCATCGAGCGCGGCCACGAGGCCGGCGGCGGGGACGCGCGGTTCTCCACGGCCACGGTCGGGCGCATCGTCCAGGCCGAGCCGCGAGAGTCCGACGTCGGCATGGTGGTGCAGGGCGGACGCCGCGTCGAGGTGGAGGGCTGGCTTCCCGAGGACCCGTACCCGCGGGCCCGGGTGCGCGACCTCCCCGACCTGGTGCCCGACGTCGACCGCGCCGAGGTGGCCGCCGTGCACGACCGTGCGGTCGCCGCGTCGCTGCGTCTGGGCATCATGGCGCCGGAACCGCCTCCGCACGGTCTGCTCGCCGCCTGCTGGCACCTCGCGGACGCCTGCCCGCTCGGTCCCTACGACCGGCTCGCGCTGCTGCGCTCCACCCGCGCCCGTCAGCTCCTCTCCGCCGTCGACGACGCCTACGACCAGGCGGTCCAGATGCACGAGGCCTTCGGCCCAGGCAGCTAGGGCCTGCCTCTCGACGTCGTTCGGGCGACACAGGGAGTCGGGCGCGCACCGGGTCCGCCGGGACCCTCCACGACGGCCTCGGCGATGTGGGCGCCATGTCCTAGGCTCAGGCGCGTGGATGCCCCTCTCGCCCTCTACCGCCGGTACCGTCCCGAGACGTTCGCCGAGGTGATCGGTCAGGAGCACGTCACCGACCCGTTGCGGCACGCGCTCGCGGCCAACCGGGTCAACCACGCCTACCTGTTCTCCGGGCCTCGAGGCTGCGGCAAGACCACCAGCGCCCGCATCCTCGCCCGAGCACTCAACTGCGAGCAGGCGCCGGTCTCGGACCCCTGCGGCGAGTGCCAGAGCTGCCGCGACCTCGCCCGGGGCGGGCCGGGCAGCGTCGACGTCATCGAGATCGACGCCGCCAGCCACGGTGGCGTCGACGACGCCCGCGACCTGCGCGAGCGGGCCTTCTTCGCGCCCATCAGCAGCCGCTACAAGGTCTACATCATCGACGAGGCGCACATGGTGAGCCCGCAGGGCTTCAACGCGCTGCTCAAGCTGGTCGAGGAGCCGCCGCCGCACCTCAAGTTCATCTTCGCCACCACCGAGCCCGACAAGGTCATCGGCACCATCCGGTCGCGCACCCACCACTACCCCTTCCGGCTCGTGCCGCCCAAGGCGCTGGGCGACTACCTGAACCAGCTGAGCGAGACCGAGGGCGTGCGGCTCGAGCCGGCGGCCCTGCCGCTCGTGGTGCGCGCCGGCGCCGGCTCCGTGCGCGACACCCTGAGCGTGCTCGACCAGCTCCTCGGCGGCGCCGGGCCCGAGGGCGTCACCTACGACCTCGCCGTCCAGCTGCTCGGCTATACCCCCGACTCGTTGCTCGACGAGGCCGTCGCAGCGTTCGGCGCGGGTGACGGGAGCACCGTGTTCGGCGTCGTCGACAAGATCATCGAGTCCGGTCAGGACCCGCGGCGCTTCGCCGAGGACCTGCTGCAGCGCCTGCGCGACCTCGTGGTGCTGCGCGCCGTGCCCGACGCGCTGGCCACCGGTCTGCTCGACGTCCCCGGCGACCGCGCCGAGCGGCTGCAGAGCCAGGCCACGTCGTTCGGCCCGGCCGACCTGACCCGCATGGCCGACCTCGTCAACGCGGCGCTCACCGAGTTCCGCGGTGCCACCGCTCCTCGGCTGCTGCTCGAGCTGATGTGTGCCCGCATCCTCGTGCCGGCCTCCGACGCCTCGGGGGTCGTGGCCCGCGTCGACCGGCTCGAGAAGCGACTCTCCATGGGCGGGGTCCCCGCCACGGGAGCCGACGCCCCGGCCGACGCCCAGCCGAGCGCGGCCGCCCCTGCACCTGCCCAGCCTGCACCTGCCCAGCCTGCACCTGCGCAGCCCGGCCCCGCGCAGGCTGCTCCGGCACAGGGCGCCCCCGCCCGGCAGACGCCCGCCCCCGACCCGGCCCGGCCCCCCGTCGACGACGCGCCGCCCTGGGACGTCGAGGAGCCGCCGGAGCCGGATCACCAGCCACCCCCGCCGTCGACGCCGCAGCCGTCGCAGGAGGCGCCCCATCGCCCGGCGCCCGAGCAGGCGGCTCCGGCCGCGACCCAGCCGGCCCCGTCGCAGCCTCCGACCCGCGAGCCCGAGCCGGCCGCCGCCGAGGCCCAGCCGGCCTCGCCACCTGCCGGGGGGATGAGCGTGGCCGACGTGCGTCGGCTCTGGCCCGAAATCCTCGAGGTGGTCAAGGGCCTGCGCCGATTCACCTGGATCATGCTCAGCCAGAACGCGCAGGTGCAGGCGCTCGACGGGACCACCCTCACGATCGCCCTGGTCAACAGCGGCGCCCGCGACTCCTTCATGGCCAGCGGCTCCGCCGAGTACGTGCAGAAGGCGCTGCAGCAGGTGATCGGGGTGCAGTGGCGGATCGACGCCATCGTCGACCCCTCGGCCGACCCGCGGGCGGCGAGCAACCCCGCGCCGGCATCGCCCCAGGCTGCGGCTCCCACGCCGCCGGCCCAGGCCGCTCCGGCCACCGGTGGCGACGCCGGCCGCGGGGTGGGCGCACCGGAGTCGGTGCGCCAGGCCATGCGCGAGCCGGCCTCGATGGCCCCGCCGGAGGACCCCGACGCGTCCGCCCACCCCGACGACCCGGTGGTCGACCAGGGCACCGATCCCGAGCAGCTGCTCAGCCGGGAGCTGGGTGCCCGGGTGATCGATGAGATCGACCACGGCTGACGGTGCCGCCGAAGGATCCGCCCTGGTGGCACGTCGCCGCCGGCTCGACCTCGACGACGACCCCCTCGCGGTGCTGCGGCGGCTGCGCGGCCGCGACCGGGTCGTGGGTCTGGTCGGCTCGTGGCACCAGGGCGACGCGCTCGTGGCGTGCGACCCGGTCCGTGTGCTCGACCCCGACGTCGACGACCCGTTCGACCTGCCCCTCCCGGTCGTCGTCGACGACGCCGGTGCCGGGTTCGGCGGTGGGTGGATCGGCCTGTGGGGCTACCGGCTGGGTGGCCGCGTGGAGCGGGTCCCGGAGCCGAGGTCGCGCCCCGTGCCGCGTCCCGACGCCCAGCTGGCGTTCTACGCCTGGGTGCTGCGGCGCACCCGCGGCACGTGGTGGCTCGAGTGGCTGGGCGACGCCGACGTCGCACCGGTGCTGGACCTGCTCGACGGACCGCCCCCGCCCTCGCGGGAGCACCGGGTGGGCGCGTTCACGCTCACGCCGTCGCCCGCCGAGCACGAGGCCGCCGTGGCGCGCGCCGTCGAGCACGTGCACGCGGGCGACCTGTTCCAGGTGAACCTGTGCGCCCGGCTGGAGGCCTCGTTCGAGGGCGATCCGCTCGACGTCTTCTGTGCCGGCGCCGAACGGCTCCGACCCGCCTACGGCGCCTACGTCGAGAGCCCGGACGGTGCCGTCCTGTCCTTCTCGCCCGAGCTGTTCCTGCGGCGCACCGGCCAGGAGGTGCTCACCTCGCCCATCAAGGGGACGGCGCCGCTGGGTCTCGACGCGCGCGAGGACGCCGCCACGGTCGGAGCGCTCGTGGCCTCGGCCAAGGACCGCGCCGAGAACGTCATGATCGTCGACCTCATGCGCAACGACCTCGGCCGGGTGAGCGCCCCGGGCAGCGTGCGGGTCCCCGCCCTGGTGCGTCCTGAGCGGCATGCGGTGTGGCAGCTGGTGTCCGACGTCGTCGGTCGTCTCGCCCCCGGCGTCGGCGACGCCGAGCTGCTGCGAGCCACCTTCCCTCCGGGATCGGTCACCGGTGCCCCGAAGGTCCGGGCCATGGAGGTGGCCGCCGCGCTGGAGGTCACCGGCCGCGAGGCGTACACCGGCGCCATCGGGCACCTCAGCCCCCTGGCAGGTCTGGAGACCAACGTGGTCATCCGCACCGTCGAGGTGGCCGAAGGTCGCGCGTGGCTCGGCGTCGGCGGGGGGATCGTCGCCGACTCCGAGCCGGCGGCGGAGCTGGCCGAGGTGTTCGTGAAGGCCGCGCCGGTGGTTGCGGCGATCGGAGGCACCCTCACCGACGACGTGGCTCCCGCGGTCGGTCCCCGGCCCACACCCGTGCACGGCTCGGTCGGGTCGGCCGCCGACGCACGCCGCGGCGTGTTCACCACCGTCCTCGTCCGCGACGGTCGCGCGGTCGACGTCGAGGCGCACCTGGCGCGGCTCGACGCGAGCGTGCGCGCCGTCTACGGCACCACCGTGCGCGAGGGTCTCGACGACGCGGTCGCCCGGCGGGCAGCGACCCTGGGCGCCGGGCGGCACCGGCTGCGGATCGAGGCCGTCCCGGCCGAGCCCGAGCGGGTCGGTGAGGACCCGGTGCCGGTGGGCGTCCGCATGGTCGATGCCCCCCTCGTCGAGGCGCCCGCCACCTGGTGCCTGTCGCCCGTGGTCGTGCCGGGCGGCTGGGGAGCCGACAAGTGGGTCGACCGCGGACCCCTCGACCTCTCCGCCGCCCCCTCGCGCGAGGCTGCCGACGACGTGCTGGTGCTCGACGTCGACGGCTCCGTCCTCGAGGGCGGGCGCACCAACGTCTTCTGCGTCCTCGACGACGGGGTGCACACGCCGCCGCTCGACGGGCGCGTGCTGCCGGGCACCCAGCGGGCCCGGGTGGTCGACGCGCTGCTCGCCGCAGGTGTCCTGCTCCACCAGCGTCGGCTCACCACCACCGACCTGGCCGCCGCGTCGGAGGTCTTCGTCACCAACGCGCTGCGCGGGGCGGTCCCCGTGCGTGAGGTCGTCGGCGTCGGCGCCTGGGAGGCGCCCGGTCCGGTGACCCGGCGGGTCGCCGAGGACCTGTCCGCCGGCGTTCCGGCGCAGCAGGAGCGGCCGCTCGCACCCCGACGGGGCACCCGCGCGCGGGTGCTGTTCGTCGACAACTACGACTCCTTCGTCTTCAACCTCGTCCAGTACGTGCGCGAGCTCGGCGCCGACGCGCAGGTGGTGCGCAACGACGCGGTCACCGTCGAGGAGCTGGTGGACGCCCGTGAGGCCGGGGACCTCACGCACGTGGTGCTCTCGCCCGGGCCGGGGGAGCCGGCCGACGCGGGGATCAGCGTCGACGTGGTGCGCCGGCTCGGCCCCACCACGCCGCTGCTCGGGGTGTGCCTGGGGCACCAGGCGATCACCGAGGCCTACGGCGGGCGGGTGGTGCGCGCCGCCGAGGTGGTGCACGGCAAGCCGTCGCTCGTGCACCACGACGGGCTGGGCGTGCACGCAGGCCTGCCCTCGCCGCTCACCGTGGCGCGCTACCACTCCCTCGTGGCCGAGGAGTCGAGCCTCCCGCCCGAGCTGGTCGTCACCAGCCGCACCGCCTCGGGCGTGGTCATGGGCCTGCGCCACACCTCCCACCCCGTCGAGGGCGTGCAGTGGCACCCCGAGTCGATCCTCACCACCCGCGGCCACGACCTCCTCGCCACCTTCCTGTCACAACGGTCCTGAGACAGCTGCGCAGGCGTGAACCGCGCCCTCCGGGACAATGGTGTGCGTGGGTATCTACGTCGAACTGCGCGACGAGACCGGCGATGTGGTCGCTGGGCTGCCCGACCCATCGGGTGGCATCTTCGACGCCGCCGGAGACTTCGACCGGTTCATCGATAGGTATCCGTACAACGAGGCGAAAGACGGTCTGC
>NZ_LMMY01000009.1:438672-439249 GCF_001422865.1 Aeromicrobium sp. Leaf272 | reverse complement strand
GATCAGCGAGTGCGTTCGAGCGACGGCTCTGGCGACCGACGGGCCGGAGCGAAGAGGACTTCTGCGTCTCCGGACCCTGGCGGAGGAGTGCTCCCGGCGTCCCGGTTCCGCACTCCACTGGATTGGCGATTGAGGTCGGTCCACCCGTGTGGGGTCGACGGACTTGCCGAGTGGTGTCGTTCTCGCCGACCCGCACGCCAGCCGACGCGTCAACTGCGTGGCAGCATCGGTCGCATGGACCTGACCCTCACCGACGAGCAGGCGAGCTTCCGCGCCCTTGCGCGTGACTTCCTCGACCGCGAGGTCGTGCCGCACCGTGCCGCGTGGGACCGCGCCGAGTCCGTGGACCTCGCGATCATCCCCAAGCTCGGCGAGATCGGCTTCTTCGGTCTCACCATCCCCGAGGAGTACGGCGGGGTCGGCGGCGACTACGTCACCTACGTGCTCGCGGCCGAGGAGCTGGGCCGGGCCGACTCGGCCATCCGCGGCATCGTCTCGGTGTCGTCGGGCCTGTTCGGCACGTCCGTCCTGCAGCACGGCACCGAGGAGCAGAAGCAGCGCTGGCTGCCCGACATCG
>NZ_LMMY01000009.1:435004-438644 GCF_001422865.1 Aeromicrobium sp. Leaf272 | reverse complement strand
CCCGTGCCCGCCGCGACGGCGACGACTGGGTGATCGACGGCTCCAAGATCTTCATCACCAACGGCACCTGGGCCGACGTCGCCCTCGTCTTCGCCCGCACCAGCGACGACGGCCCGCGGGGCGTGTCGGCGTTCCTCGTGCCCACCGACACGCCCGGCTTCGAGGCCACCGAGGTCAAGGGCAAGCTGGGCCTGCGTGGCCAGGCCACCGCGGCGTTGTCCTTCGACGGCGTGCGGGTCCCGGCCGACGCCCTGCTCGGCGAGGAGGGCAAGGGCTTCAAGATCGCCATGCAGACGCTCGACAAGGGCCGGGTCACGATCGCAGCGAGCTGCGTCGGCATCGTGCAGGGCTGCCTCGAGGAGACCGTGAAGTACACCGGCGAGCGCGAGCAGTTCGGCCGGCCGATCGCGTCGTTCCAGCTGGTGCAGGAGATGATCGCCGACATGAGCGTCGACGCCGACGCCGCGCGGCTGCTCACCTGGCGCGCCGCCGACCTCATGCAGCGCGGGGAGCCGTTCGGCACCGCCGCCTCCAAGGCCAAGCTGTTCGCGTCCGAGGCCGCGGTGCGTGCCTCGAACCTGGCCGTGCAGGCGTTCGGCGGCTACGGCTTCATCGACGAGTACCCCGTGCAGAAGTACCTGCGTGACGCTCGCGTGATGACCCTGTACGAGGGCACCAGCCAGGTGCAGAAGCTGCTGATCGGTCGGTCCGAGACGGGCATCAACGCGTTCGTCTGACCGCGTCGTCCGATCGAGGGCGCCTGTTCGACGACGCACGGCCGCGCGCCGAGCGGGCCCGCGGCCGCCGGGGCGCCTAGACTCACTCCTTGTGTACGACGGCGTCATCCAGGACCTCATCGACGAGCTCGGGCAGCTGCCCGGGGTCGGTCCGAAGAGCGCCCAGCGGATCGCCTTCCACCTGCTCGACGCCGACCCCGAGGACGTCCGTCGCCTCGCGGCCGTGCTGGTCGACGTGAAGGACAAGGTCCACTTCTGCGCGATCTGCGGCAACGTGACGGTCGACGTCGAGTGCCGCATCTGCACCGACCCCCGCCGCGACGTCACCGTGCTGTGCGTCGTGGAGGAGAGCAAGGACGTCGTCGCCATCGAGCGCACCCGCGAGTTCCGCGGCCGCTACCACGTGCTGGGCGGCGCGATCAGCCCCATCGCGGGCATCGGCCCCGACCAGCTGCGCATCCGTGAGCTGCTCGGCCGCCTGCAGGACGGCGCCGTCACCGAGGTCATCATCGCCACCGACCCGAACCTCGAGGGCGAGGCCACGGCCACCTACCTCATCCGCATGCTGAGCACCCTCGGCCTGCGGGTCAGCAAGCTCGCCAGCGGCCTGCCCGTCGGCGGCGACCTCGAGTACGCCGACGAGCTCACCCTCGGGCGCGCCTTCGAGGGCCGCACCGCCATCGCCGGCTGAACGTCAGCGCGCCTCGGTCCCTGCCAGGAGCTCGGCCTGGTCGGCCGCGATCGCCCGCACCACGCGGATCCACAGGGCGCACGCGACGACGAACAGCACGGTCGTCGCGGCGGCGAACGCCGGCAGGTGCTGGATGGACGCCGTGTCGATCTCGTCGACCGGGACGAACACGCTCTCGACACCGGTGGCGAGGCAGCCCAGCAGGAAGGCACCCCACCACCACCCCACGCGGGCGCCGGACGAGGGACGGTGGGATCGCACCCGGAGGGCGTCGCGCACCACCTGGTAGGGGAACCACAGCGAGACGATCGGCACCAGCCATCCGCCCCACACCCACCCGCGCCGCCGCGCGTGGGGAGACGTCGGCGACAGGACCTCGAGGTTGGATCGGACGCGCCACAACCACAGGCACGTGATGACGTAGGCGCCGAGCAGGACGGGGAAGCTCGCGGCGTCGACCAGCTCGTACGGGGTCCACAGGTCCCAGGCCAGACCGCCGTCCGCCTCCTGGCGCTCCCATCGCTCGACGGCGTCCTGCGCCAGCCAGAAGCGGGGCAGCAGCAACGCGGTGTAGAGCGCGGCGACGCCGACGGTGAGTGCGGTCAGCAGGCCGAGCGGCTGGGCGTACCCCGTGGGCGCCACGGGGTGCGGAGCGGCCTGGCCGGGAGCAGCCGTCGCGCCGGACTGCGCGACGCCCTCCGGGACGTCGTCCTGCGACGGGTAGCGCGGGTACGTCGGTGAGTCGGTCATGGTTCCCCCGGGTCGTGATGATCTGGGGCGACCGTACGACAGGTGACCCGCTCCTGAGGCGAGAACAGAGGACTTTGTCCGACTTCGGGCACGCCTGCACCGAGGACGCCGATCGCCGCGGCGCCGGTAGACTCACCGAGTGGAGCTGGAGCTGCGACACCTCAAGGTCGTGTGTGCCATCGCCGACGCCGGGAGCGTCACGAAGGCCGCCGCCGAGCTGGGTGTCGCGCAGCCCGCGCTCACCGCGCAGCTGAGCCGCATCGAGCGTGCCCTGGGCGGCCCGTTGTTCGACCGCGACCACCGCGGCGTGCGGCCCACGTCGCTGGGCGAGCTGGTCATCGCCCGGGCCCGCATGCTGCTGCCCGCCATGACCGGCCTGCTCGACGACGCCACCCGGCTGAACGACCCCGAACGGGGGCGGAGCACCCCCGAGCACCTGTCCATCGGCTCCTCGTCGCCGGCCATCCTCGCGCCCCTCATCCAGCGGCTGGAGGAGCGGCACCCCGACCTCGAGGTCTCCACGACCGCCTCGTGGTCGGCCGACGAGCTGGCCCGTGAGCTCGACGACGGGCGCCTCGACTTCGCCGTGGTCGGCATCTGCGGAGGCGACAGCACGCCGGGGGAGCGCGGCCAGGTGTGGCGCACGTTCTCGGTGGACCCCGTGTTCGTGATGCTCCCGCAGGACCACCCGCTGGCGGACGTCGACGAGGTCGCGCTCGCCGACCTCGCCACCACCGGCTGGGCCGCCACCCCGGGCGACGGCTGCTTCCAGGAGTGCTTCGCGGCTGCCTGCGCGCGCGAGGGCTTCGCACCGCGCAGCCTCTACGTCGCCGACGCGGCCAGCTGCATCGACCTCGTGGCGTCCGGCACGGCCGTGGCGCTGTGCCAGCCCACGCGGGTCCTCCCGGGGCTGGTGACCAAGCCGCTCGCCGGAGTGCCCCTGAGCTGGCGCCACCTCGTCGGCTGGCGACCCGACTCCGTCGGCGCTGCCTTCGCCGACGAGCTGCTGCTCACCGTCCGCATGGCGCACGGTGACCTCGTCGCGCGCAGCGCCGTCTACGCCGACTGGTTGGGGCGGAACCCGGGCTTCGGCGAGCAGCACGACCCGGGCATCACCCCCGCGGTATGACTCTTCCGGTATGACCCTCCAGGGCTGAACTGACAGTACGTTCTTGCCAACCCCTCGGGGGGGCTGCGGAGGCGAACCCGTCTCCGGACGACAGCGTGGGGCGTGGCGGCGAGCCGTCCGTTCCGCAGGACGGCTGCACCCTGGCGACCCCAGCGTGCCGCCACGACGAAGGAGATCCACCGTGAAGACTCCCAAGCGAACCCTCTTCGGCTCCCTGGCCGTCGCCGCCGTGCTGGCCACGGCGCTCGGCCAGCAGGCCAGCGCCGCGCCGTCACCCGACGACGCCCCGCCCAAGGTCAGCATGCTCGGCGCGATGGAGCGCGACCTCGGACT
>NZ_LMMY01000009.1:428778-434977 GCF_001422865.1 Aeromicrobium sp. Leaf272 | reverse complement strand
CCCTCGTCGTCGCGGTGACCGATGCCGCCGCCGCCGACGCCGTCACCGCGAAGGGCGCCGAGGCGCGCACCGTCGAGCGGTCGTCGGCGGAGCTGAACGGCTACATGAAGGACCTCAACGCGAAGAAGAGCGCAGCTCCCGACACCGTGGCCGGCTGGTACGTCGACGCCGAGTCCAACAAGGTCGTCCTTCCGACGCAGGACGTCGCCGCTGCCGAGACGTTCGCCGAGAAGGCCGGGGTGCCGGCAGAGGCGTTCCAGGCCGAGGCCGCTCCCGAGCGTCCGCAGCCGCTTTACCAGGGTGGCGACGCCTACTACATCGGCGGCGCGCGCTGCTCCATCGGCTTCGCCGTCACGGGCGGCTTCGTGAGCGCCGGTCACTGCGGCACCACGGGCAGCACCACCTCGTCGCCGAGCGGCACGTTCGCCGGCTCGAGCTTCCCTGGCAACGACTACGCGTTCATCCGCTCGTCGGCGTCGATCACCGGCACCGTGAACAACTACAGTGGCGGCAGCGTCGCCGTCCGCGGATCCTCCAACGCGGCGATCGGGTCGTCGATCTGCCGCTCCGGCTCCACGACCGGGTGGCGTTGCGGCACCATCCAGGCCCGCAACTCCACGGTGAACTACGCCGAGGGCTCCGTGACCGGCCTCATCCGCACCACCGCGTGCGCCGAGCCGGGCGACTCGGGCGGATCGGCCATCTCCGGCAACCAGGCTCAGGGCGTCACCTCCGGTGGCTCCGGCAACTGCTCGGTCGGCGGGACGACGTACTTCCAGCCCGTCAACGAGATCCTCAGCGCCTATGGCCTGACCCTCAAGACCTCCTGACCGGAGGAACCGCGCACGGCGCGGACCCGGCACCCTCTTCCCCTGGAGGTGTCGGGTCCGCGCCGTTCGTCGTCTCGCGGGGGGTGCTCACGTGTTGCTGCGCTGCCTCGGCGGGACCGTCCTGGCTGCTGCGTCGCTGCGGGTGGGGCTTCGTGTGGTGGTGCGTCGCTGCGGCCGCGAGTGGACCTGCGCTCCGAAAGGGCCTCGACCGGAGCGGTGGGTCTCGCCTCGGGTGGGTCTGCGGGGCGCGGCCACGATTCTTCATCTGCGCGGGATCCACGCATGATTCTTCCTTTGTGTGGACCGTGCCTCGCGAAGGAAGCATCGTGGCGACGAACTGGGGACCTGGAGGGCAGGGATTCTCCCTTCTCGTGGACCGTCCCGCGCGAAGGGAGAATCTCTGCCCACCCGACGCACGAAGGGCCCGGGCGGACGCAGGAATCTGCCTTCGCGCACAGCGATCCGAACGATGCTGCGTTCCGCACCGGANTCCCGTAGCAAACGCAGCATCCTTCGACCCTTCGCGCACGAACGCAGAATCTTGCGTCCCCCGAGCCGCGCTCCGACCGCTCGCCCGACCCCGGACTTCGCCGCCGGTCGAGGCCCTTTCGGAGCGCAGGTCGACTCGCAGCCACAGCGGCGCAGCAGCAGGCGAAGACCCACCCGAAACACCGCAGCCGCAAGGCACGACCCACCCGCAGCAGATCGCGCCGACGCCCTCGGCGCGATCTCGCGGTCCCACGGCAGGAACGACGGTGGAGGCGGCCTGTCGCAGGCCGGTAGCATGGACGACGTTGCCCGGTCAGCGTCGCCCTGGCACGGTCCACCCCACCCCCGCACCTCAAGGACATCGTCGTGGGCATTGTCGTCCAGAAGTACGGTGGCTCCTCCGTCGCCGACGCCACGAGCGTCAAGAGGGTCGCCCAGCGCATCGTCGCCACCAAGAAGGCCGGTCACGACGTCGTCGTGGTCGTCTCGGCCATGGGCGACACGACCGACGAGCTGATCGACCTCGCCAACGAGGTCTCCCCGCTGCCGCCCGCCCGTGAGCTCGACATGCTGCTCACCGCCGGCGAGCGGATCTCGATGGCCGTGCTGGCCATGGCCATCGGCAACCTCGGCCAGGAGGCCCGCTCGTTCACCGGCTCCCAGGCCGGCGTGATCACCGACGCCGAGCACGGCAAGGCCAAGATCATCGACGTCACGCCCGGTCGCATCGAGAAGGCGATCGCCGAGGGCGCCATCGCCATCGTCGCGGGCTTCCAGGGCGTCTCGCAGACCACGAAGGACATCACGACGCTCGGCCGTGGCGGGTCCGACACGACCGCCGTGGCCCTGGCCGCGGCCCTCAGGGCCGACGTCTGCGAGATCTACTCCGACGTCGACGGCATCTTCACCGCCGACCCCCGGATCGTCCCCGACGCCCGCCAGATCCCGCAGATCTCCTACGAGGAGACGCTCGAGATGGCCGCGAACGGCGCCAAGATCCTGCACCTGCGCTGCGTCGAGTACGCGCGCCGCAACGACATGCCCATCCACGTCCGGTCGTCGTTCTCCGACAAGCCCGGCACGTGGGTCATCAAGGCCGACGACGTCACGAAGGACCCCACCATGGAGCAAGCGATCATCAGCGGAGTGGCCCACGACCGCTCCGAGGCCAAGATCACCGTCGTCGGTGTGCCCGACAAGGTCGGCTACGCCGCGGCGATCCTGCGCGCGCTCGGCGACGCCCAGATCAACATCGACATGATCGTGCAGAACGTGTCGGCCGCCGCCACGGCGCTCACCGACATCTCGTTCACCCTGCCGCGGGCCGACGGCCAGACCGCCATGACCGCCCTGGCGCGGCTCAAGGACGAGGTCGGCTTCGAGCGCCTCCAGTACGACGACAGCGTCGGCAAGGTCTCCATCGTCGGCGCCGGCATGCGCTCGGCCCCCGGCATCACGGCCACGTTCTTCCAGGCCCTGGCCGACGCCGGGATCAACATCGCGATGATCTCGACGTCGGAGATCCGCATCTCGGTCGTGGTGGCCGAGAGCCAGGTCGAGGAGGCGGTCCGCGCCGCCCACTCGGCGTTCGACCTGGGCACCGACGAGGTCCAGGCCGTGGTCTACGGAGGGACCGGACGATGAGCCGTCGCGCCAGCATCGNCCCCGCCGACGAGGTCCGCTTCTTCGCCTCGGCCCGGTCGGCCGGCACGGTGCTGCCGTTCGCCGGCCGCGAGATCACGGTGGAGGACGCCGAGACGGCCGATCCATCGGGTCTCGACATCGCCCTCTTCTCCGCCGGTGCCACCACCTCGCGGGCCCACGCGCAGCGCTTCGCCGACGCGGGCGTGACCGTGGTCGACAACAGCTCGGCGTTCCGCAAGGACCCGAGCATCCCGCTCGTGGTCAGCGAGGTGAACCCCGAGGCCATCCCCGCCGGCGACGGTCCGGGTGGCCGCGGCATCATCGCCAACCCGAACTGCACCACCATGGCCGCCATGCCGGTCCTCAAGCCGCTGCACGAGGAGGCCGGGCTGGTGCGCCTGGTCGTCGCGTCGTACCAGGCGGTCTCGGGGTCGGGCATCGCCGGCGTGCGCGAGCTGCACGGGCAGGCGCGCGCCGTGGTCGAGAAGGCCGACGAGCTGGCCTACGACGGCAGCGCCGTCGCGTTCCCCGACCCCGACGTCTACGTGGCGCCCATCGCGTTCAACGTGCTGCCCATGGCCGGCAGCGTGGTGGACGACGGCAGCAACGAGACCGACGAGGAGCAGAAGCTGCGCAACGAGTCGCGCAAGATCCTCGGCCTGCCCGACCTCCGGGTCGCCGGCACCTGCGTGCGCGTGCCCGTGTTCACGGGGCACTCGTTGAGCATCCACGCCGAGTTCGAGGGCGACCTCACCCCCGAGCGGGCCACCGAGATCCTGGGCAGCGCGCCCGGGGTGCAGCTGGTCGAGGTGCCCACGCCGCTGCAGGCCGCGGGCGCCGACCCGAGCCTGGTCGGGCGCATCCGTGCCGACCAGTCGGCGCCGGAGGGCAAGGGACTCGTGCTGTTCGTCAGCGGCGACAACCTGCGCAAGGGCGCGGCCCTCAACACGGTGCAGATCGCCGAGCTCCTCCTCGGCTGAGGTGGGTGTGAGCGATCTTCTGGTCCGGTCCCGCCGGCCCGCCGACGCCGACGCGCTGGTCGCTGCGCTCGCGGGAGTGCACCAGCGCGACGCGTACCCCGTCCGCGCCTCGCGGGTGACAGCCGAGTGGCTGCTCGACGGCACCGACGTCGCGTGGGTGGCGCAGCTCGACGGACGGGTCGTCGGGCAGGTCGCTCTCGTGCGTGCAGACGACGCCTGGGAGCTGACCCGCTTCTTCGTCGCGGTCGACGCGCGCGGCGCGGGCGCGGGACGCGCCCTCCTCGACGTCGCCGAGGCGTGGGCCGACGCCGACGGTGTCCCGATGCGGCTCGTCGTCATGCAGCACAACCGCGACGCGCAGGCTGTCTACGAGCGCCGCGGCTGGCAACGCGACGGCAGCACCACCGCCGACTTCTTCCTCGACGGCAGCGGTGTGGCGCCGGTGCTGCTGCGCTACTCCAGACCGCCCGGCTGACCCGGCGCACGCACGAAGGCCCCGCCGTCGAGCGGTGCGGGGCCTTCGCGCCGGGGCTACTCGGCCGCGAGCTGGTACGCGCGGGGCTCGGTCTCGCCGGCCATCAGGTACTCGATCGCGAACGCGGTCGGCGTCGTGCCGCAACGCGCGTAGCCGAGCGTCACGAGGACGTCCGTGGACGTCCAGCCCTTGCCGTAGAGACCCTCGACCTCGGCCTTGGTGGCCTCGTCGCCGCCCTCGTACAGCTCACCGAGCGCGATGCCGTCACCGGCCTGCGGGTTGCCGATCGCCTTCCCGACGGCGCTCGAGGTGGTACCGGCGCCGGGCGCGTCGCTGTACGTGATGGTCTTGAGCGCCGTGGCGGTCGCGCAGGCGAAGGCGAACAGGTCCTGGCGCTTGCTCTTGGTGATCGTCTTGCCGTACTTGCCCTTCTTCTTGACCTTGTACTTCACGACGGTCGTGACCGAGTAGACCTTCGGGTCCGCGGCGATCTTGAGGGCGACGGACGCCTTGTCACGGGCGACGACCTTCTTGCCCTGGCGCACCGTGAGGCGGGCGTAGGTCACCTTGACCTTGCCCGAGGTGGAGTACCTCGGCTTGATGGTCGCTGTCTTGCCCGGCGCGGCGCTGGGGTCCGCGATGGTGCGGATGGTGACGCCCGTCGCGGCCTGGGCGGGCGCCACGAGCGTCAGGGTGGAGCCGACGCCCACGAGGGCGGCGACGAGCAGGACGAGGAGCTTGCGCATGGGACCGGTCCGTTCACGGAGATGGCGCCCGGCGGAGCGCGGGCCCGCTCAGCGTAGGAGTGGTGCGACGGCCGTGAGCAAGTCTTGCGCAGGAATGGCCCGTCGTGACCAGGCGCACCTGGTCGGTGCGGGCCACGCCTGGCCCGCTCACTCCGGCAGCGCGGCCCTCAGGGCGTCGACGAGGTGCTCGGGCGTGGTGCCGAACGACCGGCTCGCGAGCACGAGCTCGCCTTCTCGGGCGGGTGCGCGCACGACCACCGACTGCGAGCGGGCGGTGTCGCCGCTGCCCACCCGGACGCGTCGCCGCGTGGCGCGCACCTGCGTGCTGCGCCGGCCCTCGTGCAGGGTCACGACGTCGCCGCGCACCGTCACACGCTGCCGGGTCCGGCCGCGGACGGTGACGAACCAGAGCCAGGCCCCCACGGGCCACAGGCCGAGCAGGACGACGGGCGAGCGGCGCCCGGACGAGTCACCGAGGACGCTGGGGTCCCCCAGCGCGACGGTGGCCAGCACCGCCGCCGCCGTGGTGCCGACCGTGAGGACGCAGAGGAACCGCCACGGCCAGGGACTGCCGTCGATGACGATGCTCCCGTCGACGACCCTCGGCGTGACCGGGCGGCGGGGGAGGAGGATGTAGACGACGGCCATGAGGAAGGCCGCGCCCATGAGCCCGACCGTCGCGCCCATCGGCGCGTCGCCTCCGGACGCCGTCGCGGCCATGAGCACCCCGCCCCCGGTCATGAGCAGACCCATCGGCATGCCAATGAGGACGACCTTGCGCTCGGGGCTCATCGCGATGCGGCGACCGCAGCGACCTCGTCGAGGGCCGAGGGGTCGGCGAGGGCGCCTCGCGTGGCGGCCTCGTCGGCCGGGACTCCACGCAGGATCTTCTTGACCGGCACCTCGAGCTTCTTGCCCGAGAGCGTGCGGGGCAGCGCCCTCACCACGTGCAGCTCGTCGGGGACGTGGCGCGGCGACAGCCGGGTGCGCAGCTCTCGGGCCACGCTCGTGCGCAGGGCCTCGACGTCGGTGCCG
>NZ_LMMY01000009.1:428505-428731 GCF_001422865.1 Aeromicrobium sp. Leaf272 | reverse complement strand
GCACGACCAGGCTGTCGTTCACCTCGGGCAGGCTCTCGACGACGGTGTAGAACTCGGCGGTCCCGAGCCGCACGCCGCCGCGGTTGAGGGTCGCGTCGCTGCGGCCGGTGATGGTGCAGGTGCCGCGCTCGGTGATGGTGATCCAGTCGCCGTGGCGCCACACCCCTTCGATGTCCTCGAAGTAGGCGGCCCGGTAGCGCGAGCCGTGGTCGTCGCCCCAGAAGCC
>NZ_LMMY01000009.1:422061-428485 GCF_001422865.1 Aeromicrobium sp. Leaf272 | reverse complement strand
CCGTCCTCGTCGAAGGACTCGACCGCCGCGCCCAGGCAGCGGCACGAGATCTCGCCGGCGTACACGGGGACGGTGGGGGAGGCGCCCACGAACGCGGCGCACACGTCGGTGCCACCCGAGACGGACTGCAGGTGCACATGGTCGCCCACCGCGTCGTAGACCCAGCGGAAGCCCTCGGCCGGCAGCGGTGCCCCGGTGGACCCGACGCCGCGCAATGTCGACATGTCGCCGATCTCGCGCGGCACGATCCCCTCCTTGCGGCACTGCAGCAGGAACGGCGCGCTCGTGCCGAAGTACGTGACGCCCAGCTCGTCGGCGTCGCGCCACAGCTGCCCGAGGTCGGGGTGGGCCGGGTTGCCGTCCCACAGGACGATCGTCGAGCCGGTCAGCAGGCCCGAGACGAGCAGGTTCCACATCATCCAGCCCGTGGTGGAGAACCAGAAGAACACGTCGTCGGCGCCGAAGTCGTGGTGCAGGCCCAGCGACTTGAGGTGCTCGAGGGTGATGCCACCGTGACCGTGGACGATGGGCTTCGGCAGGCCGGTCGTGCCGGAGGAGTAGAGGACGTAGAGCGGTGCGTCGAACGGCAGCCGCTCGAACGCGAGCTCGCCCGGCTCACCCAGCAGCTCGTCCCACGTCGTCGTGGCGGTGCCGTCGATCGCGGGCGCGGGCGCCCCGGGCTCCAGGTACGGCAGCCACACGAGGGTCTCCACGCTCGGGAGCGCGTCGACGATGTCGGCGACCTCGCCGCGCCGGTCCACCGGCTTCGCGCCGTAGCGGTAGCCGTCGACGGCCAGCACGACCGTGGGCTCGGTCTGCTTCCAGCGGTCGACGACGCTCTGGACCCCGAACTCGGGGGCGCAGGAGCTGAAGACCGCTCCGAGGCTGGCTGCCGCGAGCAGCAGCACGAGGGTCTCGGGCACGTTCGGGGCGTAGGCGGCGACCCGGTCCCCACGGACCACGCCGGCGCGCTGCAGCCCGGCGCGAGCACGGGCCACCTGGTCACGCAGCTGCGCCGCCGTGAGCCGGACGTCGGCCCGCGACTGCGAGCGCGCCACGACGACCACGTCGTCGTCGGCCCGGCCGGGGAGCCGCAGCATCGCCTCGGCGTAGTTGAGCCGCACGTCCGGGAACCAGACCGCACCCGGCATGGAGGCGTCGGCCAGGGCAGGGGAGGGCTCCCCGTCGCCGGGAACGTCGAAGAACCGCCACACGGCCTGCCAGAACGCGTCGGGCTCCGCGACGGACCAGCGCCACAGGGCGTCGTAGTCGTGCGGGTCGGTGCCGACCGTGCGGGCGAAGTCGGAGATGCGCGGTGCGGCGTCGGGGTCGGGGCGCCACAGGACCTCGGGGCTGCGATCGGTACCGGTCATGCGGAGTGCTCCTGGAGTACGGGGTGGCGGCTCAACGCACGGCATCGTCGTCCGGGCGGACGTCGCTCGCGGTCCACACCAGGAGTCGCTGCACCAGCGGAACCGTGGCGGTCATGAGGCCCGGCACGATCAACCACGCCCAGGGCCCGTCGACGGGCTCCAGGAACAGCAGCATCACGAGGACGGCCACCAGCATCACGGAGAGCGCGAGGACCGCGCGCGCCTGCTGCACGCCGAACGCGATGAGCAGCCGGGAGCCGATCTCGTAGGCGAGGCCGACCACGACCAGGACGGCCAGGCCGCCCCAGAAGGCGCCTCCCGCCGAGGTGCCGCGCACCGCGCTGAACAGGTTGAGGCACGCCCAGCCGCCGGCCGTGATCAGCAGCCCGGCGACCAGCCCGGTGACCAGGGAGGCGCGCAACGGTGGGACGGTGGGGAGTCGGTAGTCGCGCACCGCCCACACGGCGTCCTCGCTGCGGTCGCGGACGGCGAAGCCGAACCGCCGCGCGAGGTCGCCGGTCCCGTGCAGGGCGTCGGTCGCACGTCCGCGTGCGCTCCCGAGGGCGGCCCCGACGTCGATGGTGGTGCGCGGACCGCTGCGCTGGGGCTGCGGTGCCGTCACCGGCTGCTCGACGGCCTCGTCGTCGGACGGATCCGTGGCGCGCGAGTCCTTGCCCTTGAGTCGCGAGACGGCCGAGGCCTTGGGCGCTGCAGGCCGGACGGGTCGAGCCGTGCTCGACGCGGGGGCACCGGGGCGCACCACCGTCTTCTTGACGATCTTCTTGACCACGCGCGGCTGGGTGCTGCCGGCACCGTCGGCCTGCGTCGTGCCCTCCTCGACCATGGTGTCAGTGTGTCACAGCGCACGTCGTCCGGGTCGGGGAGCGCACGCACGACGAAGCCCCCGGACCGTGGTGGTCCAGGGGCTTCGGATCCCGAAGGAGCTGGGTCGGGGTGACAGGATTTGAACCTGCGGCCTCGTCGTCCCGAACGACGCGCGCTACCAAGCTGCGCCACACCCCGGCGCTGTCCTCGCTAGGAGGACGAACCCGCTGAGTCTATCGCAGTGAGGGTGAGCAGGGTGGCCTCGGGTCGGCAGGCGAAGCGGACCGGCGCGAACGGTGAGGTGCCGAGCCCGCCCGACACGTGCAGCCACGACGGCGACGAGCCGGCGACCTGGTGCGTGCTCAGGCCCTTCACGCGGGCCCGGTCGAGGTCGCAGTTGGTCACCAGTGCGCCCACGAAGGGCACGCACAGCTGGCCGCCATGGGTGTGCCCGCCCAGGACGAGCGGGTACCCCTGGCGGGAGGCGTGGTCGAGCACCCGCAGGTACGGCGCGTGCGCCACGGCCACCGCGAGGTCGGCGTCGGCCCCGAGGGACGCGGCCGGCGGGACGGCCGCGAGGTCGTCGAGCTCCAGGTGCGGGTCGTCGACCCCGGCGAACGTGAGGCGCCGCCCGTCGACGGTGAGCGACCCGGTCGCGTTGTTCAGGTCGAGCCAGCCGTGCTCGGCCAGGCCCTCGCGCAGGTCCTCGAAGGGGAGGGTCGCGGCGCGTTCCCACGTGCCCCCGACCTGGGTCCCGGTGCCACCGGTCAGGTACTTGAGAGGGTTCTTGGGCACCGGGGCGAAGTAGTCGTTGGAGCCGAACACGAACACGCCGGGGCGCTCCAGCAGCTCCCCGTAGGCCTCCAGCAGCGGGGGGACCGCGTCGTGGTGGGCGAGGTGGTCGCCGGTGCTGACCACCAGGTCGGGCTCGAGGTCGGCCAGGGACCGCAGCCAGTCGGCCTTGCGCCCCTGGGCCGGCGTCAGGTGCGCGTCGGACAGGTGCAGGACCTTGAGCGGGCGGGCGCCCGAGGGCAGCACCGGCACGGACACGTGCCTCAGCGCGAACCACCGCGCCTCCCACCAGGCGTAGCCCAGAGCGGCCGCGCCGGCACCGATCACACCGGCTCCCACCACCACGGGCCGAGCCGCCACCGATGCCCTCATGCTCCCAGCCTAGGTGCGTGGCCGAACGGCGCTCGCCCGCGGTGAGAGGATGTGGTCATGTCAGCCCTGAAGGACCGCCTCCGTTCCGATCTCACCGCGTCGATGAAGGCCCGCGACGCCCTGCGCTCGAGCACGCTGCGCATGGTCCTCACCGCCGTGACCAACGCCGAGGTGGCCGGCAAGGAGGCCCGCGAGCTGACGGACGACGACGTGCTGACCGTGCTCACGTCGGAGGCCAAGAAGCGTCGCGAGGCCGCCGAGGCCTTCGAGGCGGGCAACCGTCCCGAGCTGGCCCAGAAGGAGCGCGACGAGGCCGCCGTCCTGGCCGAGTACCTGCCCGAGCAGCTGTCGGCGGACGAGGTCCGCGCGCTCGTCACGTCGACCATCGAGCAGCTCGGCGTGGCCGGCGACGGCATGAAGGCCATGGGCCGGGTCATGGGCGCGCTGCAGCCGCAGGTCAAGGGTCGCGCCGACGGCGGCGTGGTGGCCGCCGAGGTCAAGAAGGCGCTCGGCGCCTGAGGGAGGGCGCCGGGCCGGGCGCGGTGCCGGCACGGCGGGAGGTAGGTGGCGCGCGTCGCCGGCGGTTCGGACGCAGGTGGCACGCAGGTACCGGCTCGGTATCCGCGCGCGCCCTACCTCCCGACCCGTGAGAGCGCGACCCTCCTACCGCCCACGCGGTTCACCGCCCACGTGCCGGGTCCCGCGACGAGCAACCCCTGCTCGCTGCTGGTCAGTCGCGGTCGCCGTTCCCGTTGCCGTTCCCGTTCCCGTTGCCGCGGGGTGCGGGCTGCTGCTCGGTGTCGCGCCGCGTGGTCGTCGGGGCGTCGGCGCGGTCGTCGTCGTTGCTGCCGCCCGTGCTGCGCGCGGCCTGGCGCCGCGGCGGCGGGTCGAAGCGCTCGGGGCTCAGGTAGTCCTGGATCGTCCCCATGGCGTCCTTCCACATCGGACCCGACAGCGAGGAGCCGCCGGCCTGGGAGAAGCTCACGGGCGCGCCCTTGAGCGTGACGCCGACGAGGCTCGCCGGGTTGTCCTTGCTGTTGACGCCCGCGATCATCGAGGCGGCGGCCAGCTCGGGCGTGTAGCCGACGTACCAGACGGCCTGGCTGCTGTTCGTGGTGCCGGTCTTGGCCGCGGAGTCGATGCCGAGCCCGGTGCCGTTCTGGAAGCCGAAGCCGCCGGGCTGCTGGAGGCCTCGCAGGATGTCGTTGACCTGCGCCGCGACGTCCTTGCTCATGACCCGCTCGCACTGCTCGGGGTACTTCTTGAGCGACTCGCCGTTGGCGTCGAGGACCTCGTTGACCGGGCGCGGGGCGCAGTACTCGCCGCCGGAAGCAGCCGCGGCGTAGGCGGCGGCCATGTCGAGGGTGCTGACCGACGTGACACCGAGGGTGAAGGACGGGACCTGGTTCGTCTCCGGCACCGTGATGCCCATCGACTCGGCCGCCTTGACCGTGTTGCAGAGGCCGGCGTCCTTCTCGAGCTGGGCGAAGTAGGTGTTCACCGACCGCCGGAGTCCCGTCACCATGTTGAAGGTGCCGGAGCCGGTGGAGTTCTTGACGTCCCAGGTTCCGGTGCCGCGTCCCTCGCAGTCGTAGTAGGTCCCGGTGGGGATCTTCATCGTCTGGGGCGACCGGTACGACTTGGACGGAGGGATGCCGTCCTTCAGGGCCGCGATCGCGGTGAAGTACTTGAACGTCGAGCCGGCCTGGAAGCCGCCGGACTGGCCGTACTTGGCCGGCACGGAGAAGTTGAGGTAGGTCTGCCCGGCCTTCTTGTCGCGGCCCATCGGCTTGGACTGCGCGATGCCGCGCACGTTGCCGGTGCCGGGCTCGACGAGCGCGAGGGAGCCGATGGCCTTGTCCTTCGCGCCGACGCGGTTCTTGACGGCCTTGTTGATGGCCTTCTGCATGCGCACGTCGATGTTGGACTTGATGGTGAGCCCGCCGCGCTCGAGGCGTGCCTGACGCTCCTGGACGGTGGCGCCGAGCGCCTCCTCGTCGAGCAGGTACTGGCGGATGTAGTCGCAGGAGAACGCGGCGACGGACTCCACGCAGCCGTTGGGGAAGCGCGTGAGCTTGAGGTCGAGCGGCGAGGCGATCAGCTCGTCGGCCTGGGACTGGGTGATCTTGCCCTGGGTGGCGAGGACCTGCAGCACGGTGTTGCGTCGCTGGAGGGCGCGCTCGGGGTAGACCCGCGGGTTGAACTCCTCGGGGTTCTTCACGAGGCCCGCGAGCGTGGCGGCCTGCTTGACCGTCAGCTGGTCGGGGGAGACCGAGAAGTAGTGGTACGCGGCGGCGTTGATGCCGTAGGCGCTGTCACCGAAGTACGCGATGTTCAGGTAGCGCTCGAGGATCTCCTTCTTGGTGTGGGACTCCTCGTAGTTGATCGCCAGCTTGAGCTCGCGCACCTTGCGGGCCGTGGACTTGGCGGTGGCCGCGCGGATCTGCTCCTTCGTGGTGGCCTGCTGCACCAGCGTCAGCTTGACCAGCTGCTGGGTGATCGTCGATCCGCCCTGGGTCTGGCCGTCCGACGCGTTGTTGACCAGGGCGCGCAGCGTGCCCTTGAGGTCGAGGGCGCCGTGCTCGTAGAACCGGTTGTCCTCGATGGAGATGATCGCGTTCTGCATCGTGCCCGCGATCTGGTCGAGCGGGACGTCCTGGCGGTTCTCCTCGTAGAAGTACGCCAGGAGGGTGCCGTCGGACGCGTAGAGGCGGGTGGTCTGCGGGTTGGGCACGTCGTCGAGCTCCAGTGGCAGCTCGACCACGTCGCGCGTGACGTCGTTGGCGGTGGCCGCCACGAACGCCGTGCCCGGGATGACCACGGCGGCCACGAGGACGCCCGCCGCGACGGCGAGCACGATCATGGTCCCCACGAGCGAGGCGCGGCTCGAGGTGGGGGGCGGCGTCTGGGCGATCCGCCGGACGTTGTCGGTGAGGTCGTCCCAAGGCATGTGGCCCAGGATACGGAACGTTCCTGAGGATCGCGGGACGCGACGTCGAGGGCGCCGTGGTCCCGGAAGGTCCTGGATTCGACAGGACCATAGTCCCTTAGGACTACTCATA
>NZ_LMMY01000009.1:412918-422018 GCF_001422865.1 Aeromicrobium sp. Leaf272 | reverse complement strand
GGAACCAGAACTGGGCCGGCCAGGCCGCGTGCCGTGGCAAGTCCGACGCACTGTTCGTCAAGGGCGCTGAGCAGAACCGCGCCAAGCAGGTCTGCGGCGGTTGCTCCGTCCGGGCCGAGTGCCTCGCGGAGGCGCTCGACAACCGGATCGAGTGGGGCGTCTGGGGCGGCATGACCGAGCGCGAGCGTCGTGCGCTGCTGCGTCGTCGGCCGAACGTGGCCACGTGGCGCAGCATCCTGCAGCAGACCGCCTGAGCACGGCCGTCTGAGCAGTACCGTCAGCTCGTAGCCGTCCGGCGTCCGAGCCTCGGCCCGGACGGGTGGGTCACCGCCCGGCGATGAGCTCGCCGATGCGTCGCAGGCCGTCGAGGTCGTGCACGTCGGTGGGGAGCGCGGCCACGGGCACCGTGGGCACCCTCGGGTGGCTGCCGGTGAACCGACGCTGCACCTTCTCCTCGCGCGCTGCGACCCGCTCGCGGTCGGCGTGCACGTCGAGCAGCTCGGCCACGGCCTCGTCGTAGGCGCCGGTCCCGGACTCGCGGAGTCGACCGGCCCCGCTCTCGGCGTCGGCCGCGGTCAGGCCGCCGGGCGCGCGCTCGTGCACCCGGTTGACGACCAGCCCGGCCAGCGGCATGTCCTCCTGGGCGAGCCGCTCCACGAAGTAGGCCGCCTCGCGCATCGCGTCCGGCTCGGGTGCGGCGACGACGAGGAACGCCGTGCCGTCGGCCTGCAGGAGCGAGTAGGTGGCCTCGGCGCGCTGGCGGAAGCCGCCGAACAGGGTGTCGAAGGCGGCCACGAACGTCTGCACGTCCGTGAGCACCTGGGCGCCGAGCACCTTGTTCAACGCGCTCGTGACGATGCCGAAGCCCGCGCTCAGCAGCCGTGCCGGACCCTTGGCGGGCGCGAGCAGCAGCTTGATGAACCGTCCGTCGAGCAGGCTCGACAGCCGCTCGGGGGCGTCCAGGAAGTCCAGCGCCGACCGCGACGGGGGCGTGTCGACGACGATCAGGTCCCAGTCGGGCACCTCGGGGTCGTCGCTCGCTGCGGCGTGCAGCTGGCCGAGCTTCTCCATGGCCATGTACTCCTGCGTGCCCGCGAACGAGCTCGACAGCGCCACGTAGAAGGGGTTGGTCAGGATCTGCTGCGCCTTCTCGGCGGTGGCGTGCGCCTCGACGACCTCGTCGAAGGTCCGCTTCATGTCGAGCATCATGGCGTCGAGCGACCCACCGGCCGACGTGTCGACGTCGGCGACGGGTCGCGGGGTGTTGTCGAGCTCGGTGAGCCCCATCGCCTGCGCGAGCCGCCGGGCGGGATCGATCGTCAGCACGCACACCCGCCTGCCCTGCTCGGCCGCGCGCAGCGCGAGCGCCGCCGACGTGGTGGTCTTGCCCACGCCGCCGGACCCGCAGCACACGATGATCTGGACGGTGCGGTCCGCCAGCATCGCGTCGACGTCGATGCGGCCCGCCGCCGACCCGGGTAGGCCGCGGGCCGGCTGACGCGAGCGACGCTTCGCTGCGCCGCCCTTGGCGGTGGAGGAGGAGCGCCCGCTCATGCCGTGCCGCCCTTCAGGTCGATCGAGTCGTCGAGGATCCGGGCCAGCTCGAAGAGCGCGCCGTGGTCGACACCGTCGCCGAGCAGCGGAAGCTCGACGAGCGGACGCCCGCAGTCGCCGATGACCTCGCGCTGCTCCTCCTGGAGCTGCTGCCTCTCGACGTGCGCCCGCCCCTGGGCGAGGAGCGGTCCTGCGGCGTCGCCGGGCAGGGCCGCCGACTCCAGCGCCGCCGCGGCGGCTGCGTCGTCGAGGCTCCCCGACGCGAGCGCCTCGCGCGTGGAGGCGGTGATCAGCTCGGGGCGCACCAGGTTGAGCAGCACGTGCCCCACGGGCAGCCGGGCGCCCTGCAGCTCGGCGATGCCGTCGATCGTCTCCTGCACCGGCATCTCCTCGAGCACCGTCACGAGGTGCACCTGCGTCGACCGGGCGCGCATGAGCTGCATGATCGAGTCGGCCTGGCGCTTGATCGGCCCGACCTTGGCCAGGCCGGCCACCTCGCTGTTCACGTTGAGGAACCGGGTGATGCGGCCGGTGGGAGGTGCGTCCATGACGATCGCGTCGTAGCGGTCCGAGCCCTGCCGGCGGGCGGTCTCGTAGACCTTGCCCGTGAGCAGCACGTCGCGGACGCCGGGGGCGATGGTGGTCGCGAAGTCGATGATGCCGAACTTGTCGAGCGCCTTGCCGGCCCGGCCGAGCCGGTAGAACATCTGCAGGTACTCCAGCAGCGCGGCCTCGGGGTCGATCGCGAGCGCGTAGACCTCGCCGCCGTCGAGGCCGGACGCGATCTTGCGCTCCTCGTACGGCAGGGGCGCCACGTCGAAGAGCTGGGCGATGCCCTGGCGTCCCTCGACCTCGCACAGCAGCACGCGCCGCCCACGGCTGGCCAGGGCGGTGGCGAGGGCGGCGGCCACGGTGGTCTTGCCCGTCCCACCCTTGCCGGTGACGACGTGCAGCGGGGTCCAGACGGTCACGGGACGAGCCTACCGACGTCGTCGGAGGCGGCGAGCCGAATGGATCTCAGCGGCGCGAGGCGGGCCGGCGTGCGGTGCCGGTGCGACCAGTGGTCGTGGAGCCGCGCTTCGTCGTCGTGCGAGGTGCGGGCCTCGCGGCGCTCCGCGTGGCCGCAGCGGCGCGGGGCTTCGGCTGCGGCTTGGCGGCGCGGGTGGTCGCCGTCCGTCCGGACGGTGGGCGCCGGGTGGAGGTCGTGGCGGTGGTGCGCTTGGTCCCCGAGCGCGCGGCGGTCGTCCGTGCCCGTGCCCGTGGCGGCGGCGGCGGGCTGACGAGGTGCACGACCACGTCGCGCAGGGCCAGCACCAGGTAGACCGCGGCGGCCACCGCGAGGAACCACGCCACCGGGTTGGCCAGCAGGAAGGTCGTGTCGGTGCCGGCCGGCGTGAGCGGCGGGAGCTCGGTGAGCTCGTCGCCGGTCAGCGAGAACACCTGCAGCAGGAACGGGACGATCTTGGCCACGCCGACGACGACGGCCGACACCACGAGGGCGCGGCCGATCCGTGTCGTGGGGAAGATCGACATGGTGTGACCTTTCCACGCGACCGGGTCTCCTGTCCTGGAAACGAGAAGGATGTGAGGGCCGCCGCTCGCCCCCTCCCGAGAACGGCGCCGTCGCACCCGGACCGGTCGCGGCTAGAGTCGGGCGCATGACGCAGTGGGAGTACTTGACGGCACCGGTGCTGGTGCACGCGACCAAGCAGATCCTCGACAACTTCGGCCGGGACGGGTGGGAGCTCGTGCAGATCGTGCCGGGCATGAACCCCGAGAACCTGGTGGCCTACTTCAAGCGACCGGTCCAGTCGTGAGCGACGGCATCGAGCGGCGGATCGCCGACCTCGGGCTCACGCTGCCCGAGGTGGTGCCGCCGCTCGCTGCCTACGTCCCGGCGGTGCGGTCCGGGCAGCACGTGTTCACCGCCGGTCAGCTGCCGCTGGTCGACGGCGAGCTCGTCGCCAAGGGCAAGGTCGGTGGCGAGGTGTCGGCCGAGGAGGCACAGGACTGCGCGCGCCAGTGCGCCCTCAATGCGCTCGCCGCCGTGAAGTCCGTCGTCGGCTCGCTCGACGACGTCGTGCGGATCGTGAAGGTCACGGTGTTCGTGTCCAGCACGCCCGACTTCACGGGGCAGCCGGTCGTGGCCAACGGCGCGAGCGAGCTGCTCGGCGACGTGTTCGGCGAGGCCGGCGTGCACGCACGCAGCGCGGTGGGCGTTCCGGTGCTGCCGATCGACGCACCGGTGGAGGTCGAGCTCGTGGTCGAGGTCGGCTGACCGTGCGGGTGCCCATGCCGGCGTCGTTCCGTGACCGCGTGGCGACGTGGGACGGCACGGCCGCGCCGACGCGCGACGCCGCGACCATCGCGTTGCTGAGGCCCAGTGCAGGTGGTCCCGAGACCTACCTCCTGCGGCGCCAGGCGTCGATGGCCTTCGCGCCGGGCATGTACGTCTTCCCCGGCGGTGGGCTCCAGGAGTCCGACCGCGAGGTCGTCGGCTGGGCGGGGCCGACGTCGAGCCAGTGGGGCGACCGGCTGGGGTGCGACCCCGACACGGCGCGGGCGCTGGTGGTGGCCGCGGTGCGCGAGACCTTCGAGGAGTCCGGGATCCTGTTCGCCGGCACCGACGCCGGGTCGGTCGTGGCCGACACGTCCTCCCCGGAGCTGCAGAAGGCCCGGCTCGACCTCGACGCCGGCGAGCTGAGCTTCGGCGACTTCCTGGGCAGCCGAGGTCTGGTGCTCCGCTCGGACCTGCTCGGCGCGTGGGCGCACTGGATCACCCCGGCCTTCGAGCCACGTCGGTACGACACCCGGTTCTTCGTCGCGGCCGTCCCGCGGGGGCAGAGCGTGGGCACCTTGCCCGGTGAGGCCGACCGCGCGGTGTGGGCCCCGATCGCGTCGGTCCTCGAGAAGGTCAAGGCGGGGGAGGCGGCCATGCTGCCGCCGACCTGGATCACCTGTCGCGAGCTGGTGCGGGTCGACCCCGCCGGCGTCGTGGACGAGGCCGCGTCGCGCGAGATCCGGCCCATCGAGCCGAAGCTGGTGAACGTCGACGGGGAGTGGTTCCTCGACAACCCGATCGAGGAGGAGACCCATGGCTGACGCTGTGACGGTGACCGAGCGTGCGTCGGTCGTGCGGGCCGACAACCCCGGCATCATGACGCTCGAGGGCACCAACACGTGGATCCTGCGGGAGCCCGGCGCCGCCCGGTCGGTCGTCGTCGACCCCGGCCCCGACGACGCAGCCCACCTCGACGCCGTGCTCGAGGTCGCCGGCGAGGTGGCCCTCGTCCTGTACACGCACCACCACGGCGACCACACCGATGCCTTCGCCACGTTCGGCGAGCGGACCGGGGCGCCGGCGCGTGCGGTGTCCGAGCGGTTCTGCTCGGACGCGCCGCCCCTCGTCGACGGCGAGGAGATCGACCTCGACGGCCTGCGCCTGGAGGTGGTGCTGACGCCGGGCCACACCCGCGACTCCGCCTGCCTGCGCCTGCTCGACGAGCCGTCGGTGCTCACCGGTGACACGGTCCTGGGGCGCGGCACCACCGTGGTGGCCCACCCCGACGGCGCCCTCGGGCCCTACCTCGACTCCCTCGCCAAGCTGCGCCAGCTGGTCGAGGAGGGCACCGCCGGTCGCCTCCTGCCCGGCCACGGACCTGTCGTGGACGACGCCGCCGCGGCGCTCGACCAGTACGTCGACCACCGGCAGGAACGCCTGGACCAGGTGCGCGCCGCGGTCGAGGCCGGTCGCACGACCCCGCGCGCCGTCGTCGAGCACGTCTACGCCGACGTCGACCCCGTCCTGTGGGACGCCGCCGAGCTCAGCGTCCGCGCCCAGCTGGAGTACCTGCAGGAGGCCTGACCCGTCCCTCCGTCTCGGACACTTCCGGGTGACTCAGCAGGTCGCGAACGCCCCGGACGTGTCCGGGACGGGAGCACGTCGTCGGCCGGGGAGGCATGCGAACGGGGCACCTCCCGGGTGGGAGGTGCCCCGTTCGACGGGCGAGGTGCGTCAGCGGCGCGACTTCGCGGCGCGGGCGCGCTCGGAGGCGTTCAGGATCACCTTGCGGATGCGCACGTGGGTAGGGGTGACCTCCACGCACTCGTCCTCACGGCAGAACTCCAGGCACTGCTCGAGCGACAGGCGCTTCGGCGGGATGACCTTCTCGAAGTTGTCCGACGTCGCCGAGCGGATGTTGGTCTGCTTCTTCTCCTTGGTGATGTTGACGTCCATGTCGTCGTCACGGGAGTTCTCGCCGACGATCATGCCCTCGTAGACCTCGGTGGCGGGCTCGACGAACAGCACGCCGCGCTCCTGCAGGTTGGTCATCGCGAACGAGGTGACCGCACCGGCCCGGTCGGCCACGAGCGAGCCCGACGGGCGGGTCGAGATCTCGCCGAACCAGGGCTCGTAGCCCTCGGAGATGTGGTGCGCGATGCCGGTGCCGCGGGTGTCGGTGAGGAACTCCGTGCGGAAGCCGATCAGGCCGCGGGCGGGGACCAGGAACTCCATGCGCACCCAGCCGGTGCCGTGGTTGATCATCTGCTCCATGCGGCCCTTGCGGACGGCCAGCAGCTGCGTGATGGTGCCGAGGTACTCCTCGGGCGCGTCGATGGTCAGGCGCTCGACGGGCTCGTGCAGCTTGCCGTCGATCTCCTTGGTGACCACCTGCGGCTTGCCGACGGTCAGCTCGTAGCCCTCGCGCCGCATCTGCTCGACGAGGATCGCGAGGGCCAGCTCGCCACGACCCTGCACCTCCCACGCGTCGGGGCGGTCGGTGGGCAGCACGCGGATCGACACGTTGCCGATGAGCTCGGCGTCGAGACGGTCCTTGACGAGGCGGGCCGTGACCTTCGTGCCCTTCTCGCGGCCGGCGAGCGGCGACTGGTTGGTGCCGATCGTCATGGAGATGGCCGGCTCGTCGACGTGGATCAGCGGCAGGGCGACCGGGTTCTCCGGGTCGGCCAGCGTCTCGCCGATGTTGATGCTCGCCATGCCGGCGATGGCGACGATGTCGCCCGGACCGGCGGACTCGCCGGGCTTGCGCTCGAGCGCCTCGGTGATGAGCAGCTCGGTGACCTTGACCCGCTCGACCGAGCCGTCGCGCTTCATCCACGCGACCTGCTGGCCCTTCTTGAGCGTGCCCTCCTTGACGCGGACCAGCGCGAGGCGGCCGAGGAAGGGCGAGGAGTCGAGGTTCGTGACGTGCGCCTGCAGCGGCGCGCCCTCGGTGTACTCGGGGGCCGGCACGGCGTCCATGATCGTCTGGAACAGCGGGACCAGGTTCTCGTTGTCGGGCAGGCCGCCGTCGTCGGGCTTGTTCAGCGAGGCACGACCGGCGCGGGCCGACGCGTAGACGACGGGGAAGTCGAGGGCGTCGTCACCGGCGTCCTCGGGCAGCAGGTCGAGGAACAGCTCGTAGGTCTCGTCGACGACCTCGGCGATGCGCGAGTCGGGACGGTCGACCTTGTTGACCACGAGGATGACCGGCATCTTCGCGGCGAGCGCCTTGCGCAGCACGAAGCGCGTCTGGGGCAGTGGGCCNCCGAAGTCGGCGTGGCCGGGGGTGTCGATGATGTTGATCGTCACGCCGCCCTCAGGAGCACCGGGGCCCGCGTAGCGGACGGCGGTGTTCTTCGCGAGGATCGTGATGCCCTTCTCGCGCTCGAGGTCGCCGGAGTCCATGACCCGGTCGGTGACCTCCTGGTGGTCGGTGTAGGCACCCTGCTGCTGGAGCATGGCGTCGACGAGGGTGGTCTTGCCGTGGTCGACGTGGGCGACGATCGCGACGTTGCGCAGATCGAGACGGGTGGACATGCAGGGAGTTCCTCGCGCTGGATGACAGGGGAGCCGGGGCCGGCTGAGGCCGGAGGGCCCCCAGAAGTCTAGTCGGCCGGTGGACGTGCTCCTGCCACATGGCGGCCCCAGCGTCGAAACTAGATGCAGATCACAATCATCGCGTGATCACAATGGTTGCATGTGCGTTAGCATCTTCCGGTGACCATCGAACGCGGAGCGGTGCACGAGCGCCTGGAGGCGTTCGTCCAGAGACTCATGAGCTGTGTGCACTCCGAGGGCCTCGACCAGCTCGTCGAGCTCGACCTCTCCATGACGCAGGCGCGAGCGATGTTCACCGTCGCCCACGCCGACCGCCCCCTCGCGATCAACGAGATCGCGACAGCCATCGGTCTCTCGGTGGCTGCCTCAGGTCGCACCGTCGACCAGCTCGTCAAGCTCGGCGCCCTCGAGCGCCACGAGAGTCCGGAGGACCGTCGGGTGAAGCTCGTGGGCCTCACCAAGCACGGCTTCGACTTCGTGGACGAGCAGATGGAGCACAAGCGTCGGGCCCTGCGCGTCGTCGCGGACCGGCTCGACCCCCAGCACGCCGAAGACCTGCACAGGGTCCTCGGCCAGATCCTCGCGAGCGACGCCTTGCGACTGCCAGAGAAGGAAGACCATGTCTGACCAGACCGCCGTCGGTGCGGCACCCTCCATCCCGGACGACGACCGCATCACCCCGGACATCCTGAAGATCGCCGGTGTCGTCGTCCTCGGCGCCATCATGTCGATCCTCGACATCACCGTCGTGAACGTGGCCCTGCCGACGTTCCAGGAGGCGTTCGACGTCTCCGAGCTGTCCACCGTCGCGTGGTCGGTGACGGGCTACACCTTGGCGCTCGCCGCGGTCATCCCGCTCACGGGCTGGGCGGCCGACCGCTTCGGAACCAAGCGCCTCTACATGGCCGCGATCGGCCTGTTCACCATCGGCTCGGTGCTGTGCGCCACGGCCTGGAGCATCGAGTCGCTCGTGGCCTTCCGCGTCCTCCAAGGCCTCGGCGGCGGCATGCTGATGCCGCTGGGCATGACGATCATGACCCGGGCCGCCGGCCCGCACCGCATGGGGCGCCTCATGGCCATCCTGGGCATCCCGATGCTCCTCGGCCCGATCATGGGTCCGATCCTCGGCGGCTGGCTCATCGAGATCGCCTCGTGGCACTGGATCTTCCTGATCAACCTGCCCCTCGGCCTCGCGGCGCTCGTCTACGCGCAGATCATCCTGCCGAAGGACGAGGCCGAGCCGAGCGAGTCGTTCGACTTCATCGGGATGCTGCTGATGTCCCCGGGCCTCGCGCTCTTCCTGTTCGGTGTCTCCTCGATCCCCGAGACCGGCACCGTGGAGTCGACCCGGGTGCTCGTGCCTGCGATCGTCGGCGCCCTGCTGATCATCGGTTTCGTCTTCTGGGCCTTCCGGCCGAAGCACCCGCTGCTCGACCTGCGGCTGTTCAAGGACCGCAACCTCGCGGTCTCGACGATCACCATGTTCCTGTTCGTCGGTGCGTTCTTCGGTGCGCTGCTGCTGGTGCCGACCTACTTCCAGCAGGTTCGTGGCGAGAGCGTCCTCAAGGCCGGCCTCCTCGTGGCGCCGCAGGGACTGGGCGCCATGCTGACCATGCCGATCGCCGGCACCCTGGTCGACAGGATGCCGATCGGCCGGATCGTGCCGTTCGGCTTCGTCGGCATCATCGTCGGTGTCGTGGGACT
>NZ_LMMY01000009.1:409465-412882 GCF_001422865.1 Aeromicrobium sp. Leaf272 | reverse complement strand
CCTCGGCGCTGAAGACGCTCAAGGCGCACGACGTGGCCCGCGGCTCCACGCTCATCAACGTGGTGCAGCAGGTGGCCAGCTCCATCGGCGTCGCCATCATGACGGTGCTGCTGACCAACGGGTTCAAGGACTCCGCCGCGGTCACGGCCGGCCAGGCGATCGGCGAGGCCGAGCGGACCGGCACCCCACCGCCGCAGGAGGCCCTGGAGGTCGCCCAACGGCTCGGCGACGGGTTCCAGGCCACCGTCCTGCAGGACATGGCCGACGCGTTCCACAGCACCTACCTCGTGGCGCTCGCGCTCATCGTCGTGGCGCTCGTGCCGGTCGCGTTCATGCCGCGCAAGCGCGAGGAGTCCAAGCTCCTCGCCGACGAGGACCGCCCTCCAGTCGTCGTGCACTGACACCCGCCGCATGCGCAGCGACCCCCGACACCTCGAGGTGTCGGGGGTCGCTGCGTGTCGGGGGTCGCAGCTCTCAGGAGGTCCGGTGCACCTTGTGCTGCGACGCCTGCGCGATCGGCTTGACGACCACGAGGTCGACGTTCACGTGCTGCGGTCGGGTGGCGATCCACGCCACCACGTCGGCCACGTCGTCGGCCGTGAGCGGCTCGTCGACACCGGCGTACACGGCCTCCGCCCGCTCGGCGTCGCCGTCGAACCGCGTGAGCGCGAACTCCTCGGTGCGCACCATCCCGGGGGCGACCTCGCACACGCGCACGGGACGGCCCAGGAGCTCGAGGCGGAGCGTCTCGGTCATCACCGCGACCCCGTGCTTGGCCGCCGTGTACCCGCCGCCGCCCTCGTAGGCGATGCGCCCGGCGGTGGACCCGACGTTGAGGATGGTGCCGGCGCCGCTGGCCTCGAGCGCGGGGAGCAGGGCCCGGGTGACCTGCAGGGTGCCGATCACGTTGATCTCGTACATGCGCCGCCAGTCCTCGGCGTCGGCGTGCTCCACGGGGTCCAGGCCCAGGGCGCCACCGGCGTTGTTGACGAGCAGGCTCACCGCGGGACCCGCGGCCTCGGCGAGCGCTCGCACCTGCTCGGCATCGGTCACGTCGCAGGGCACGGCGATGCCGTCGATCTCGGCGGCGAGGGCCTGGATGCGATCGGCGCGGCGCGCGGCGCAGACGACGCGGTAGCCCGCGGCTGCGAGGTGCCGTGCGCTCGCGGCGCCGATGCCGCTGCTGGCGCCGGTGACGACGGCGACGGGGCGGCCAACCTGCTGGGACGGGGCGGGACTCTGCTCGACCATGACGCCATCGTCGCACCGGTGTCGACGTCGACGGCGCGCCCCTCTCGCTGCGGAGGTGGGCGGGGAGCGTCAAGATGGTCCGGTGACGACCTCCCGCCGACCCCGCCGCGTGGCCATGCTCTCGGCGCACACGTCGCCCCTGGAGCAGCCGGGCAGCGGCGACGCCGGCGGGATGAACGTCTACGTGCTCGAGCTGGCCCGTCGCCTCGCCCGGCGCGGCGTCGAGGTCGAGGTGTTCACGCGGGCCACGTCGCGACACCTCTCGCCCGTGGTCGAGGCCGCGCCCGGTGTGGTGGTGCGGCACGTGACGGCCGGACCGTTCGAGGGACTCACCAAGGACGACCTGCCCAGCCAGCTGTGCGGCTTCGTGCGCGACGTCCTGCGGGCCGAGGTCGTGGCCGGCCCCGACCACTTCGACCTCGTCCACAGCCACTACTGGCTGTCCGGCCAGGTCGGGACGGTCGCGGCCGAGCGATGGGACGTGCCGCTCGTGCACACGATGCACACGATGGCGAAGGTCAAGAACGCCCACCTCGCCGAGGGCGACCGGGCCGAGCCGATCGGCCGCGTCGCGGGCGAGGAGGAGATCGTGCGCATCGCGGACCGGCTGGTGGCCAACACGCAGGAGGAGCGACGCGAGCTCGTCGACCTCTACGGTGCCGCGCCGGACCGGGTCGACGTCGTCCATCCCGGGGTCGACCTCGAGGTGTTCCGCAGCGGGCGCCGCGACGAGTCCCGCACGCTTCTCGGCCTTCCCGACGACGCCGCGGTGCTGCTCTTCGCCGGCCGCATCCAGCCGTTGAAGGCTCCCGACGTGGTGCTGCGCGCGGCTGCCGTCATGATCGATCGCGACCCGGCGCTGCGGGAGCGGCTCCAGGTGGTGGTCGTCGGCGGTGCCTCGGGCAGCGGGCTGGATCGTCCGACCTCGCTCGTCGAGCTGGCAGACGACCTCGGGATCGCCGACGTCGTCCGGCTGGAGCCGGCGGTCACCCAGGCGGAGCTGGCCGGCTGGTACGCCGCCGCCGACGTGGTCTGCGTGCCGTCCTACAACGAGTCGTTCGGGCTCGTCGCGATCGAGGCCCAGGCCTGCGGCACCCCGGTCGTCGCCGCGCGCGTCGGGGGTCTGTCGACGGCGGTCGCCGACGGCGTGAGCGGTGTGCTGGTCGACGGCCACGACCCGCGGGACTACGCCGACGCGCTGCACCCGCTGCTCACCGACCGGGCCCATCGCGACGCCCTGGGCCAGAAGGCGGTGGCGCACGCGACGGGCTTCGGCTGGGACGCGACCGTCGACCGGGTGCTGGAGGTCTACGCCCGGGCCTTCGACGAGCGGGCCGGCGACAACGGGACGACGAAGGACGCGTGAGGACATGAGCGACGACCTGACGACCGACCAGCGCCAGGCGCTCGAGGTGATCCTCGACGCGGTGGCCTCGGCCGGGCTCGACCACGTGCGGCACGGCCTCACCGTGGTCGAGGTCGACCTGCCGGGGGAGCGCAAGCTCAAGACCACGACGCGCCTCGACGTCGGCCGGCACACGCTGGGCGTGCACGCCTTCGTCGCGCGCAACCCCGACGAGAACCACGAGGGCGTCTACCGCTGGCTGCTCGAGCGCAACCTCAAGCTGTACGGCGTCGCGTTCGCCATCGACTCCGCGGGCGACGTCTACCTCGACGGCCGGCTGCCGCTGCACTCGGTCACGGCCGACGAGGTCGACCGTCTCCTCGGCGCCGTGCTCTCGGCGTCGGACGACTCGTTCAACACGATCCTCGAGCTCGGCTTCGCCTCGTCCATCCGCAAGGAGTGGGCGTGGCGCGAGTCCCGAGGCGAGTCGACGGCCAACCTGGCCGCCTTCGAGCACCTGCGCCCGAAGGACTGAGGTCTAGACCTTCGCCTTGCGGTACCCGGCCCTCCGGGCGGCGGCCTGGGTCGAGAAGCAGTCCTCCGGCTTCGTCGCCTTGTAGTACCGCTGGTGCGGCATGTGGTAGATCATCGAGCTCTCGTTGCCCTTGATCGGCGCCCACGACGGGCAGTTCCACGAGGAGACGGGGTCGGTCCGACCGGGCAGGGAGACCTTCGCCGACGAGCTGGTCGTGCTCGTGAACGTGCTGTACCCCGCCTTGGTGCCACGCACCGTGGCTCGCAGACGCTTGCCCTTCCAGGAC
>NZ_LMMY01000009.1:408517-409456 GCF_001422865.1 Aeromicrobium sp. Leaf272 | reverse complement strand
AGGTGAAGCGCGTGCCGGAGGTCCAGGTGCCGGTGGAGACCCGCATCCGGCGGGTGGCGACGGTGCTTCCGGACAAGGTGGCCTTGCCGACCCGCTGCACGTAGCGGGTGGCGCTGGACGCGCGGGTCACGGTCCCGTAGCCGGAGCGGCTGCCGGTCGTGCGCACCGTGATCCGCTTGCCCACGGCGGACGAGGGGATGACGAGCTTCGAGCGAGTGGCCCCGGCAATCGCCACGCCGTCGGCGTACCAGCGGTACCGGACCGTCATGCCCTTCATCCACGTCCCGCGCTTGGCGGTCAACGTCCTGCCCTTGGCCGCGGCCCCGGAGATGCGGGGCACTGCGGCCGCGGTCACGACACGGAGCGTCGACGCGGACGTCGCTGCCACGGTGGGGAAGTTCTCGTTGCGGCCGGTCACGCGCACGCTGATCCGTCGACCGCCCTGAGCCTTCGTGAGCTTGAAGGAGCTCAGCCTCGCTCCGGTGATCGCCTTGCCGTCGGCGAACCAGCGATAGGTGTGGTCGGTGCCCTCGGTCCAGGTCCCGGTCGCGGCCCTGAGGGTGGCCCCCACGAGCAGGAGGCCGGAGATGGTGGGCAGGGCCTTCGACTGCACGCGCTGTGACGGAGCCGACGCCTCGGTCACCGAGCCGTAGCCCTCGAGCGATCCTCGGACCTCCACCGAGAAGGAGCGACCCACGGAGCTGGAGGACAGCGGGAGCGTGGCGGCGGTCGCCCCGACGAGCGGGTCGCCGTCCGCGAACCACTGGAACGTGTGGGTGGTCCCGGGCGTCCAGGTGCCGGGCACGGCGGTGAGCGTGTCGCCCTCGAGGGGGGTTCCGTCGATGGTGGGGGCGGCGGTGCCGAGGACGCGCGGAGTCGGGGCGGAGCGATAGGACCCTCCGGCCTGCTCCTCGGTGTCGGGCACCGTGATCTCCACGG
>NZ_LMMY01000009.1:407617-408489 GCF_001422865.1 Aeromicrobium sp. Leaf272 | reverse complement strand
GGGCACTCAGCACCGCGCCGATCCTCAGGTCGCCGTCGTGGTGGATGGTCGCGACCGGTCCGACGGGGACGGGGTCGGGGTCCGGGTCGGCGACAGCGGGTGCGGCCGTGAGGGCGAGCGAGAGCGCGGCGACGAGGACGACGAGATGGCGGACGAGACGCGCTGGAACGGAGGAGTTCACCGGGGATCCTTGCAGAGAAAGTTGAACGGCTCACCGTATTTCAGGCGAGCGTCTCGCGTCCGCGGAATCAGTGGGAACGGGCCGAAGGTCCTGATGGGCATCGCTCGACGCCCTCACGTAGCGTTGGTGCCGTGAAGGCTCTGGTGTTCTGCGACGTGACGGACCCGTGGTCGTACGTCGGGGTGACGCGCTTCGAGCGCGCGGCCGGGATGTTCACGATCCTCACGGGGGAGCCGCTCGACGTGTCCTTCCGCGCCCGGCTCCTGGAGCCCGACGCGCCCAGCTCGGGCAGACCGCTGCGCGCGGTCCTGGCCGAGCGGCTCGGGGGCGACGACAAGGTCGACCTCGTCGACGCGCAGGTGACCGCGGCGGCCCGCATCAGCGGCATCGAGCTCAACCTCGCCGAGGCGGTCGAGGCCAACAGCCTCGACGCGTGGCGGCTCCTCACCTGGGCCGACGAGGCCGNCCTCGCGGACCCGCTCGTGCTGTCGAGCCGGGCGGCCCTCGTCGGGCTCGACCTCGAGACGGCCGACGCCCTCCTGGCGAGCGACGAGTACGCCGATGCGGTCCGCACCCAGGACGAGACGGCGCGGTCCCTCGGCGTGACGCAGCTCCCCTACGTCGTCGTCGAGAACCGTTGGACCCTCGCCGGCACCCAGTCGCAGGACGACTACGTGCAGGCGCTCCACCA
>NZ_LMMY01000009.1:404738-407590 GCF_001422865.1 Aeromicrobium sp. Leaf272 | reverse complement strand
CCGGATGCCCCGGAACTGTCCGAAACGCAGGGACGGGCTGGCGGTAGGGTCGTCGCCATGACCTACACGCTCGTCCTCCTGCGCCACGGGCACAGCGAGTGGAACGCGAAGAACCTGTTCACCGGCTGGGTCGACGTCGACCTCAACGAGCAGGGCGTGGAGGAGGCCCACCGCGGGGCCACGCTGCTGGCCGACGCCGGCATCGCCCCCGACGTGTCGCACACGTCGCTGCTGCGTCGGGCCATCCGCACGTCGCAGATCGTGCTCGACGGCATCGACCGGCACTGGATCCCGGTCAAGCGCTCGTGGCGGCTCAACGAGCGTCACTACGGCGCACTGCAGGGCAAGGACAAGAAGGCCACCCTGGAGGAGTACGGCGAGGAGCAGTTCATGACCTGGCGCCGTTCCTACAGCACCCCGCCGCCGGCGCTCGACGACGACAGCGAGTTCTCGCAGGCCAAGGACGCCCGCTACGCGGCGCTGCCCGACGAGCTCCTGCCGCGCACCGAGTGCCTCGCCGACGTGCTCGACCGCATGCTCCCGTACTGGTACGACAGCGTCGTCCCCGACCTGCTCGACGGCCGGACCGTGCTCGTGACGGCGCACGGCAACTCGCTGCGCGCCCTGGTCAAGCACCTCGACGGCCTGGGCGAGGACGAGGTCGTCGGCCTCAACATCCCCACCGGCATCCCGCTCGTCTACGAGCTCGACGACGACCTCAAGCCCGTCACGAAGGGCGGCCAGTACCTCGACCCCGACGCCGCCGCCGACGCCATCGCGGCGGTGGCGAACCAGGGTCGCTGACCCACGCGACCGGTGGCGGTGACTAGGCCGTCTCGCGCACCACGAGCTCGGGCTCGAGGAGCACCGACTCGGGAGTGCGACCGGCGATCAGCTCGATGAGGAGCTCGACACCGCGCCGGCCCATCTGGTGCATGGGGGAGCGGATCGTCGTGAGAGGCACCAGCATCTCCGACGCGAGCGAGGTGTCGTTGTAGCCGACGAGCGCGACGTCGTCGGGGACGTGGAGGCCGCGGTCGCGCAGGGCGCCGAGCGCGCCGATGGCGGCGAAGTCGTTGGTGGCGAAGATGGCGTCGGGGACCTCTCCGTCGGCGAGGAGCTGCTCGGCGGCGGCGCGCCCGCCCGCTGCGTCGAAGGGTCCGTGGACCACGCGTGACGCCGGGACCTTGATGCCTGCCGCCTCGAACGCCTCGAGGGCGCCTTGCGTGCGGTCGATCGAGGTGGACGCGAACGCCTGGCCGGCGATGATGGCGGGCCGGGTGCGGCCGGTGGCGACGAGGTGCTCACCGGCGAGGCGCCCACCCAGCACGTCGTCGGTGGTGGCGGAGACATGCGCCCCGGCGCGCCGGGACACGAGGACGACGGGAACGCCGCGGGCGGCGACCTCGTCGACGACCTGGTGGTCGAGGTGGGCGTCGCCGAAGATGAGCCCGTCGACGCGGCGGTCGATCATCATCCGTGCGCGCTGTCGCTGGGCGGAGGGCTCGTCGAGGGAGTTCGTGACGAAGGTCGAGAGGCCGTGCTCGAGCGCGGCCTCCTCGATGCCCTCGTAGATGGTCGCGAGGACGAAGTCCTGCAGCCGCGGCACGAGGACGCCGACGAGGCCGGAGCGCGAGGTGCGCAGGCTGGCCGCCTGCGGGTTGGGCGAGTAGCCCATCTCGAGCGCGTGCGCCCGGATTCGCTCGATCGTGGTGGCGGAACCCCATCGCAGGGCGGTGTCGCCCGGGGAGTTCAGTACGCGCGACACGGTGGAGGCGNCCTCCCTGGAAGGACCTCTCACAGGCCGTGGTCACACCCTAGGCCACGGCGTGCGGACACGAGCAGGAGACACAACTGTTACACAATCGTTTTCGACAAACGGTTGTGTAAACCAGCGAGGTGGTGTTTGATCCTGGGTGAGCCCGGTCACAGCGCCTCGTCCGGAGGCATCGTGGCGGTACCCAGGAAGCGAGTGCACTCCATGCCGATCGTCGTCGTCCTCAGCACCGGTGGCACGATCTCCTCGCGCCCCGGCCACGACGACGCCGTGGTGAGCACCGACGGTGCGGCGGACCTCGTCGGACGCACCGCCCACGGCGACGGGGTCGTCGTCGAGGCCGTCGACGTCCTGCGCACCGGCAGCTACAACCTCGACCTCGCGGCGCTGCGCACGATCGCGGAGGCGGTCGCCGCGCAGCTCGAGCGACCCGAGGTGGACGGCGTCGTCGTCACGCACGGCACCGACACCCTCGAGGAGACGGCGTTCCTCCTGGACCTCGTCCACGACGACCCCCGGCCCGTGGTCGTCACCGGTGCGCAGCGTTCCGCCGACGTGGCCGACGGCGACGGTCCCCGCAACCTGGGCGACGCCGTGGCTGTGGCCGCCTCCCCCCACGCCCGCGACTGCGGCGTCCTCGTCGCCTTCGGCGGCACGATCCTGCCCGCCCGCGGAACCCGCAAGATGCACACGACCGCCGCCCAGCCGTTCCGCGCCCTCGACGCCGGGCCGCTCGGCACCGTGGCCGACGGCGACGTCCGCATCACCCAGCGCCCCGAGCGTCTCAAGCCCCTGCCCGCCGCCACCGCGGCCTTCGACGACGCCCGGGTCGACGTGGTCTCGCTCTACCCCGGCGCCGACGCCGCGCTGCTCGACGCGGCCGTCGCGGCGGGCGCGCGGGGCGTCGTGCTCGCCGCCACCGGCATCGGCAACGCCAACGCCACCGTTGTCGGGGCGGTCCGGCGCCACGTGGACGGCGGTGTCGTCGTCGCGCTCTCGAGCCGTGTGCCCGAGGGGCCGGTCCAGCCCGTCTACGGAGACGGCGGCGGTGTCGACCTCGTGCGCGCCGGCGCCG
>NZ_LMMY01000009.1:400324-404712 GCF_001422865.1 Aeromicrobium sp. Leaf272 | reverse complement strand
CCTCGCCACCGCCGACGTGCAGCAGCGGCTGGCCGACTACTCCTGATCCCCCACACCCGAAAGGTTCCATCATGACCAAGGAGATCTTCGTCTCGATCGGCGTCGACGTCGACGCCGTGGGCGGCTGGCTCGGCTCCTACGGCGGCGAGGACTCGCCCGGCGACATCTCGCGCGGCGTCTTCGCCGGTGAGGTCGGCGTGCCCCGCCTCAACACCCTCTTCGAGCGCGAGGAGATCAAGACCACCTGGTTCTGGCCCGGACACTCGGTCGAGACGTTCCCCGNNNCCCGCTCGCGATGTCGCGCGAGCAGGAGGCGGACGTCCTCGACTACACCCTCGACCTGGTGGAGAACCGCGCGGGCCGCCGCCCGACCGGCTACGTCGCGCCCTGGTGGGAGTTCAGCCACGTCACCAACGAGCTGCTCGTCGAGCGCGGCATCCGCTACGACCACTCGCTCATGCACCGTGACTTCGAGCCGTACTACGTTCGGGTCAAGGACTCCTGGACGCGGATCGACTACTCCAAGCCGGCCGCGGAGTGGATGAAGCCGTACGTGCGCGGCGAGGAGACCGACCTCGTCGAGATCCCCGCGAGCTGGTACCTCGACGACCTGCCGCCGATGATGTTCATCAAGGGCAGCCCGAACAGCCACGGCTTCGTGAACCCCCGCGACATCGAGGAGCTCTGGCGCGACCAGTTTGACTGGGTCCACCGCGAGCAGGACTACGGCGTCGTCGCCTTCACCATCCACCCCGACGTCGCCGGCCGCCCGCAGGTGCTGCTGATGCTCGAGCGGCTCATCGCCCACATCAAGAGCCACGACGGCGTGCGCTTCTCGACGATGGACGAGATCGCCCAGGACTTCATCGCCCGCAACCCGCGGGGCTGATCTTCCCTCGTAGTCGCCCGGGCCGGGGTGGCGTCTGGAAACACTCCCCGGCCCAGGCATCTCCCAACCCGGCTCGCGTCGGACCCGTCTGGAAGGACACCATCATGTCAAGCACCACCCACTCGTCGCCCTCCCAGGGCGCACCCGCGCTGCGGCGGGTGTCGATCCGCGAGACGCGGCTCGCCACCGGCATCGCGTTCCTGGCGTGGACCATCGCGGTCTACGACTTCATCCTGTTCGGCACGCTGCTGCCCCGCATCGAGGAGTCCTTCGGCTGGACCACGAGCCACGCGCTGCTCGTCTCGACGCTCGTCAGCGTCGGCACCGCCTTCGTGGTGCTCGGCGTCGGACCGCTGGTCGACAAGATCGGCCGACGGCGCGGCATGATCGTCTCCGTCGCTGGCACCGCCGCGTCGTCGGCAGCCACGGCGGCGACGGTCGGCGCGGGTTCGCTCATCGGCGTCCGCTCGATCAGCGGCCTCGGCCTCGCGGAGCAGTCGGTCAACGCGACCTACCTCAACGAGCTCTACGCCGTCACCGAGGACGAGAAGATCAAGCGCAACCGCGGCTTCGTCTACTCGATGGTGCAGACCGGCTGGCCGCTCGGCGCGCTGCTGGCCGCGGCCTTCGTGGCCGTCGTGACGTCGGTCTGGGGTGCCGACGCCTGGCGCCTCGCGTTCCTGCTGGCCACCGTGCCCGCGATCATCGTGGCCATCGTGTGCCGCAAGATCCGTGAGAGCCCGCAGTTCGAGGCCCAGCAGGAGGTGGCCCGCCTGCGCAAGGAGGGCCGCACCGCCGAGGCGGCCACGCTCGCCGACGCCACCGGCACCGCCACGGAGACCGTCGCGCCGCTGCGTCGCATCTTCGACAAGAAGCACCTGCGCAACACCGTCGTCCTGTCGCTGGCGTGGATCCTCAACTGGTTCGCGATCCAGACGTTCTCCGTCCTCGGCACGACCGTGCTGGAGAAGGGCAAGGGCATCGACGCCTCCAGCGTCCTGCTGCTCGTCATCGTCTCCAACCTGGTGGGTGCGCTCGGCTACCTGGCCCACGGCTGGGCGGGCGACAGGTTCGGCCGACGCAACACGATCTCGGTCGGCTGGATCATCTCCGGGCTGTTCTTCACGGCCATGCTGCTCGGCCCGAGCGACCAGCTGTACGTCGTGCTGACCTACATGATGGGCCTGTTCTTCCTGCTCGGCCCCTACGCGGCGATCCTGTTCTTCCAGGCCGAGTGCTTCGACACCGACTGCCGCGCGACGGGCAGCGCCTTCATCGGCGCGATGTCCCAGCCGGGCGCCATCATCGGTGGCTTCATCCTCACCGCCCTGACGGCCGCGTCGGTCTCCTACTCGACGTCGGCCCTGCTCGTCGGCGCGATCGGGGTCATCGTGTCCGGGTTCGTGGTGCTCGGGGCGCGGACCGTCGCGCCCGAGCCGGACGAGCTCGTGGTGGCGGAGGACGTCGCATGAGCGACGCACCCGTCGCCGTCGTGACCGGCGCGGCGTCCGGCATCGGGCGGTCCGCCGCCCAGGTGCTGGCCCGCGCCGGCCACCGGGTCGCCATCGGCACCTACAGCGGCGACCTACACGACCCCGAGCTCACGTTGGCCGACGTCGCGGCCGCCGGCGGCGAGGGCGTCGTGGTGGAGGTCGACGTCCGCCGCACCGAGTCCGTCGACGCGTTCGTGCAGGCGGCCGTGGACCGCTGGGGTCGGCTCGACGTCGCCGTGGCCAACGCCGGCATCCTGCGGCAGGCCGTCTTCGAGGAGATGACCGACGAGCAGTGGGACGACATCCTCCAGGTCGACCTGCACGGGGTCATGCGCACCGCACGAGCCGCGGCCCGACACCTGCGCGAGGGGGGCTCGATCACGGCCGTCTCCTCGATCGCCGGCGGCGTCTACGGCTGGCAGGAGCACGCCCACTACGCCACCGCGAAGGCCGGCGTGCTGGGTCTCGTGCGCAGCCTCGCCGTCGAGTACGGACCGCGCGGCGTCCGCGCCAACGCGATCATCCCCGGGCTCATCGAGACGCCGCAGTCCAGCGACCCGGTGAACTCGCTCGGCCCGGACGGCCTCGTCCGGGCCGGCGGATACATCCCGGCGGGTCGTGTGGGCCGGCCCGAGGAGGTGGCCGAGGTGATCGGCTTCCTGTCCTCGCCCGCCGCGTCCTACGTCAGCGGTCAGGCGATCGTCGTCGACGGCGCCCTCACCGTCGCTATGCGCGACTGACCCACCCACCCGCGCGACTGACCCACCCCCCCGAAGGAGACCACCGATGTCCGTGCCCCAGACCGACCTGCTGGCCGGCCGACGCGTCCTCGTCACGGGCGCGGCGTCCGGGATCGGCCGCGCGATCGCCACCCACTGCGCCGCGGCCGGGGCTTCGGTCGTGGTGTCCGACCTGGACCCGCGCGTGGCCGCCGTCGTCGGACCGACGGGTGCGGTCGGGGCGAAGGTGCTCGACGTGACCGACGAGGAGGCCGTCGCCGAGGTCGTCGCAGAGGTGGAGGCCGAGCTGGGCGCCATCGACGTGCTCGTCGTGTCGCACGGCATCCTCACCCAGGCGCCGCTCGCGGACATGAGCACGGCGCTGTGGGAGGAGACGTTGGCCGTCGACCTGACGAGCGTCTTCCGGCTGAACCGCGCCGTGCTGCCTGGCATGCTGGCCCGCGGCGACGGCCGGATCGTCAACGTCGCGTCGCAGCTCGGCCTCAAGGGCGGCGCCTCCCTCGCCCACTACGCGGCGGCCAAGGCGGGCGTCATAGCCATGACCAAGTCGCTCGCGCTCGAGGTGTCCTCCCAGGGCGTGCTGGCCAACGTGATCGCGCCGGGCCCGATCGAGACGCCGCTCGTGGACGGGATCGACGAGGAGTGGAAGGTCGCCAAGCGCGCCGAGCTGCCGCTGGGCCGGTTCGGCGTCCCCGACGAGGTGGCGCCCACGGCGGTGCTGCTGGCCTCGGACCCGGGCGGCAACCTGTTCGTCGGCCAAGTCCTCGGCCCCAACTCCGGCGACGTGATGCCCTGATGTGCGGGGCGTGTCACCACGTCGCCGCTGATCCGCGGGTCGCCGGTCCGCAGCGTCGGGAGGCAGCAGCGGCGGCCGTCACGGCACTCACGGGTCTTGCCGTGCGCCCGGCGATCGGGGTCTGGACGGTGGCCTCGCCGACCGGTCGCCAGCAAGTCTGCTCGAGCCTCGAGGAGCTCGCGGCCACGGCCTCGGACCTCTCGGGCGTCTCGTCGCACCGGATCGCCGAGGCAGCGCTCGACGCCGCGGCGGACCAGGGCCGGTAGAGCGGTCCGGGCCCGCGTTCTGACGCGTTGCGGTCGGTCTGCGGACGCAGGATCGACGCGAACGCGTCAGAACGGGGGAGGGGCGGTCAGGCGTCGAGCTTGTAGCCCAGGCCGCGGACGGTGGTGAGGGTGGCGGGGTTGGCGGGGTCGGGCTCGATCTTGGCCCGCAGGCGCTTGACGTGGACGTCGAGCGTCTTGGTGTCG
>NZ_LMMY01000009.1:387870-400285 GCF_001422865.1 Aeromicrobium sp. Leaf272 | reverse complement strand
TGCGCAGGAAGAACTCGAGCAGCTCGAACTCCTTGAGCGGCAGTCGCACGGTCTCGCCGTCGACCGACACCAGGTGGCGCTCGACGTCCATGCGCACGCGGCCCGCCTCGAGCACGGCGTCGTCGTCGATCTCGTCGGTCGCGCCGCGGCGCAGGACCGCGCGGATGCGGGCCACCAGCTCGCGCGGCGAGTACGGCTTGGTGACGTAGTCGTCGGCACCGAGCTCGAGGCCCACCACCTTGTCGACCTCGGTGTCCTTCGCGCTCACCATGATGATCGGCACGCTTGACGTCTGTCGCAGCTGACGGCACACCTCGGTGCCGGGCAGCCCGGGCAGCATCAGGTCGAGCAGCACGATGTCGGCGCCGTTGCGCTCGAACTCGGTCAGGGCGTCGGGTCCCGTCTCGGCGATCGCGACGTCGAACCCCTCCTTGCGCAGGACGTACGACAGCGCTTCGCTGTAGCTGGTCTCGTCCTCGACGACCAACACTCGTGTCACGGGATCTCCTCATCGAGGTCGTGCTGGAAGCGGGGGAGCACCAGCGTGAAGGTGGAGCCAGCGCCGGGCTCGCTCCAGACGTCCACGGAGCCGCCGTTGCTGGCGGCCACGTGCTTGACGATGGACAGGCCGAGCCCCGTGCCGCCCGTGGCGCGGGCGCGGGCGGGGTCGACCCGGTAGAAGCGCTCGAAGATCCGCTCGAGCTCGGGCCCGGCGATGCCGATGCCGTTGTCGGCCACGCTGATGCGCACGTCGTCACCGTCGAGCGCGGCGGTCACCGCCACCTTGGAGCCCTCGGGGCTGTAGGTCACGGCGTTCTCGACCAGGTTGCTGACGGCGGCGTGCAGCTGGGCGCGGTCGCCGTGGACCATCAGGTCCGGCTCGACCGACCGCGCGATCTCGATCTGCTTGCGCTCGGACTCCGTGGCTGAGTGCTCGCAGGCCTCGGCGACGAGCTCGTCGACCTTCACGGTGGCCGCGTCCTCGCTGGCGACGTCGTTCTGCAGGCGCGACAGGTCGATGATCTGCTGCACCAGCCGGGTGAGACGTTCGCTCTCCGTCTGCATGCGCGAGGCGAACCGCACGACCGACTCCGGGTCGTCCTTGGCCTCGGAGACGGCCTCGGCCAGGAGGTTGAGCGCACCCACCGGTGTCTTCAGCTCGTGGCTGACGTTCGCGACGAAGTCGCGGCGGATGTTCTCGACCCGCTGCTGGTCGGTGCGGTCCAGCGCGAGCACGATGATCAGCCGCGACGTGAGAGGGGCGACGCGGACCTGCACGTGGGCGGGGGTCCCGCGTCGGCGCTGCAGGGTCAGGTTGGACTCACGCACCTGACCGTCGCGACGTACCTGCTGGACGAGGCCGCGGATGTCCTCGGACTCGATGCGGTTGTCGCGCACGATGCCGAGCGCCACGGCCGGGGCCGACGCCTGCAGCACCTCGTCGGACGGGCCCAGCAGGACGGTGGTCGACGACAGGACCGACAGCACGGCCTCCGCGCCCGGGGGCACGAGGGGAGTCGGCTCGTCGGGAACGGCGTTCTGGCGGCGTTCGCTGAACAGCCACAGGAAGGTCACCGCGGCACCGAGGGCGGTGCCCACGGCACCGGCGACGACGAGACCCGCACTGATGTCCACGCCCCGATGCTAGGCCCATCGTGAGCAGCCACCCGTGCCCGAACCCCCTCTGACGTGCGCCTTTCTGCGGCTGTTCACACCTCGTTCACCAGGCGTCGCCATCCGTTCACCGGCTTCTCCTAGGGTCCCTCTCATGCGTGATGCGTATTACGAGCAGCTCGACACGATCGTCGACGACCTGGTCCAGCTGACCGGGACCGTCCGCAAGGCTGTCGCTGCCTCCACTGCCGCCCTGCTCAACGCCGACGGCCCGCTCGCCGAGCAGGTGATCGCCGGCGACAAGCAGATCGATGAGTCCACCGAGGAGATCGAGGAGCGTGCTCTGCTCCTCCTCGCCACCCAGCAGCCAGTCGCGACCGACCTGCGGCAGCTGGTCGCCACCCTGCGGATGCTGACCGACCTGCAGCGGATGGGCGACCTCTCGGTCCACGTGGCGAAGGTGGCGCGCATGCGCATGCCCGACGTCGCCGTGCCCACCACCCTGCAGCCCACGATCATGGCGATGGCCTCGGTGGCCGACCAGATGATCCACGCGGCGTCGCGCATCGTCGCCAACCGCGACATCGACGCCGCCACCAAGCTCGAGGACACCGACGACGAGATGGACCGTCTCCGCAAGGACCTGTTCCGGGCGTTGCTCGGCGGGACCTGGGAGCACGGCATCGAGCCGGCGATCGACCTCGCCCTCCTCGGCCGCTACTACGAGCGCATCGGCGACCACGCCGTCTCCATGGCGCGCCGGGTGGTCTACCTCGTCACCGGCGAGCTGGCACCGGGCGTCTGACGCCCGCGGGGCCCCCACGACGAAGGGCCGTCCGCGATCCTCGGGGGGATCGTGGGCGGCCCTTGTCGTCGTGGCGGGGCGGGGGAGGGCACGAAGGCGTCGATGCCTCCGGTCACCGTCCGGTCCCGGGAGTACCGCGGGGTCAGCCGGCCGGGTTCTCCTCGGCCTCGGCGGCCTCCTCGGTGGCCTGCTGCTCGTCCGTGGTGTCGCTCGGCGGGGTCTCGGCGACGTCGGCGTAGCTGGCGTTGCGTGCGACGACGGGGACGGAGATCTCGACCTCGCCCGCGTCGGAGAAGGTCAGGGTGACGTCGGCGTACCGGCCGACCGGGAGGGTCGCGCCGTCGATGCCGGCGAGCTCACCGGCCCGACCGATCGTGAAGAGCTGGCGGGGCGCGAGCTCGACGTCGGTGGCCGGGTCGGCCGTGACGGAGCCGGAGCCTCCGAGCGGCGTGATGGTGACCGACTCGAGCGTCTGCGGGGAGTCGGTCGTGTTGAGCACGCCGGCGGAGAAGGCGAGCGTGTCGTCGCTGCCGGCGACGAGCAGCGCGTTGTAGAGCTGGACGTCGCCGGTGCGCAGGTTGGCGCCGATGCCGGGCTGGTACTGCTGGTTGGTGGCGGCGCCACCCCCGGTGCCGCAGGCCGAGAGGCCGAGCGAGGCGGCGAGGATCATGCTGGCGGCCGTGAGACGGCGCGTGCGAACGGTGGGCACCGGGCACCTGCTTCTGCGTCGGGGAGGGTCGTCGTGCGGATCATATCGGAGCGCGGCGACCTGCCGGGGTCCGGCCCCGCGGCGATCGGAGCGGGCGGAACCTACCGCTCGGGAGCCTGGAACGCCCGGAATAGCCGTCCGTGGCGCGTGTTAAACTGATCACCTACGAAAGGTGCCGCGTTTATGACTTTCACTGTCGGCGAGACGGTTGTGTACCCCAATCACGGGGCCGCAGTCATCGAAGACATCGAGAAGCGGACGATCAAGGGGGAAGAACGGGACTACCTGGTCCTGCGCATCGTTGCCCAGAACGACTTGGTGGTTCGTGTTCCTGCCTGCAACCTCGACCTCGTGGGCGTCCGCGACGTCGTCGACGCCGACGGCCTCGAGCGCGTGTTCGGCGTCCTGCGGGCCGAGCACGTCGAGGAGCCGACCAACTGGTCGCGTCGCTACAAGGCGAACCTGGAGAAGCTGCACAGCGGCGACGTGCTCAAGGTGGCCGAGGTCGTGCGCGACCTGTGGCGCCGTGACCACGAGCGGGGCCTGTCGGCCGGCGAGAAGCGCATGCTCGCCAAGGCTCGCCAGATCCTGGTCTCCGAGCTGGCTCTCGCGGAGAAGACCAACGAGGACAAGGCCGAGCTGCGGCTCGACGAGGTCCTCGCCTCCTGAGCCGATCGATCCTCGACGGCCCTCGCCCCTTCCGGGCGGGGGCCGTCGTCGTTCTCGGGTCGCGCTCAGGCCCGGGCGACCAGTGCGGTGGCGATCGCGGCCACGCCCTCGCCCCGCCCGGTGAGGCCGAGGCCGTCGGTCGTGGTGGCGGAGATGCTCACCGGTGCGCCCACGACGTCAGAGAGGTGCGCCTGGGCCTCGTCGCGTCGCGGCCCGAGCCGGGGCGTGTTGCCGACGACCTGCACGGCGACGTTGAGCACGGTGAACCCGGCGTCGGCCAGCAGCCGCACGGTCTCGGTCAGGAAGGTCGTGCCCGAGGCGCCCGCGAACCGGGGATCGGCCGTGCCGAAGCGCGACCCGATGTCGCCGAGGCCGGCGGCCGAGAGCAGGGCGTCGACCATCGCGTGGCTCGCCGCGTCGCCGTCGGAGTGCCCCTCGAGCCCGGCGTCCTCACCCGGCCACTCGAGACCGGCCAGCCACATCGCGCGTCCGGGCACGAGGCGGTGGACGTCGGTGCCGATGCCGGTGCGCAGGTCGGGCAGGCTCATGGGTGCATCCTGCCCGACTACCAGCGCGCGGTGTCCGGTGGCAGCTTCTTGCTCGTCGGTCGGATCACGTAGGAGATCGCGCCGCTGCCACCGAGCCACGCCTTCTCGAACTGCGCCCGGTCGTACACGCGACGCACCGAGGTGTTGCTCGGAGCGGCCGGGTCGTTGACGATCACCTTGCCGGTCGAGGTGAAGCCCACGATCACCATGAGGTGGCCCGGGGTCGAGGAGATGGGCGCCCCGGACAGACCGCCGCGCGACCACGCGAGCGAGGCGACGACGGGGATGCCGGCCTTCACGAAGGCCTCGGCGTCGCGCAGGTTGGCCAGCCGGGTGACGAACGCGTCGAAGCCGAAGCGACCGGCGTACGCCGTGTTGAAGGGCCAGTTGCCGGTGCCGCCGTAGGCGTAGTCGTACGTGTAGGTCGCGGCGTGGTCGACCCACGGGTCGGCGCCGGCGATGCCGCCGGTGTCGGGCGTGCCCGGCCGGTCGCCGAAGAAGCGGAGGACCATCGAGGTGGAGGTCGGCGAGCACCAGGCCTCGCCGCCGTTGCCGAACTGCGGGTAGTGGCCGCGGTGGATCATCTGCGAGTACTTCGGGACCTTCAGCTCGACCGTCTTCGTCATCGTCGTGCGGCTCGTGGTCACCGAGCGCGACGTGAACGTCGAGGCGATGGCGCCGGCGGACTGCAGCGTCGGGGAGCCCGTGGTGCCGGGCTTGCGGAAGAGCATGACGCGCAGCTGGTAGCCGTCGAAGCCACCGGCCTTGGTGGCCATGAGCGTGTCGACGTTCATCTTCGCGAGGTCGTCGGACTGAGCCGGGTAGGAGGTGCGCTTGACGTCGGAGGCGCTGAAGGCCCAGGCGCCGACGCTGTCCCAGCTGCCGACGGTGGAGCCGGAGCGGACCCGGGCGTCGACGCGGATCCAGGTGCCACGTGGCGTGGTCGCGTTCCACGACGGCACGAGGGCCTTCGCCTTGAACCCCGTGGACGCCCACGGGCTGGTCCAGGAGCCCCACTCGTAGGTCGTGGCCCCTCCCGAGGTGTGCGGGTCGTCGTAGCCCCAGCGGTTGGTCGTGCTGCCGAGCCGCACCTCGTTCGACGCGACCGTGGTCGCCACCCGTGCGCCCTTCGACAGCTCGGCCGAGCTGGACCAGCGGGTCATGAGGGAGGCGTCGGACGCGGCCTGTGCCGGGGCCGCGGGAAGCAGCACCAGCGAGGTGACGAGTGCGGTGACAGCGGCGCCGACGACCGTGGACGGTCGACGAGCAGCATGCCGAAGGGGAAGAGGCATCCCCCGAGGGTAGGTGACGCCTGGGGTGCGTGGGGCGGTTGTGGCGAATCCACGTGGCGGGAACGGTGCCGGCGGGCCGATAGGATCCGGGGGTGAGCCTGCGCCTGTACGACACCGCCACCCGGCAGCAGCGCGACCTCGACCCGGTCGTGCCCGGCAAGGTCGGCATCTACCACTGCGGCCTCACGGTGCAGGGGCCGCCGCACATCGGGCACATCCGCAAGGAGGTCGTGTTCGACGTCCTGCGCCGGTGGCTCGAGCGCGCCGGCTACGACGTCACGATCGTCGCGAACGTGACCGACATCGACGACAAGATCCTGGCCAAGGGCGAGGAGCAGGGCCGGCCCTGGTTCGCGGTGGCCTACGAGAACGAGCGGGCGCTGCACGCCGCCTACGAGGTGCTGGGCTGCCGCCCGCCCACCTACGAGCCCCGCGCCACGGGCGTGGTGCCCGAGATGATCGAGCTGATGGAGACGCTGATCGAGCGCGGCCATGCCTACCCCGCCGCGGACGGATCGGGTGACGTCTACTTCGACGTCCGCTCCTGGGCCGACTACGGCGAGCTGAGCAACCAGAGCGTCGACGACATGCAGGCCGCCCCCGACGCCCCGGCCGACGGGAAGCGCGACCCCCGCGACTTCGCGCTCTGGAAGGGTCACAAGCCCGGCGACCCGGAGTCGGCGTCGTGGCCCACCCCGTGGGGCCGTGGGCGCCCGGGATGGCACCTCGAGTGCTCCGCGATGGCCGCCAAGTACCTCGGCACCGAGTTCGACATCCATGGCGGCGGGCTCGACCTGCGCTTCCCGCACCACGAGAACGAGATCGCCCAGTCGCGCGCCGCCGGACAGCCGTTCGCGCGCCTGTGGATGCACAACGCGATGCTCAACCTCAGCGGCGCGAAGATGTCCAAGAGCGTCGGCAACACGCTCATGGTGAGCGAGGTCGTCAAGCGGGTGCCGGCCATCGCGCTGCGGTACTACCTCGTGGCGGCGCACTACCGCTCGATCATCGAGTTCACCGAGGAGTCGCTCGCCGAGGCCGCCGTGGCGTTCGAGCGCATCGAGGGCTTCGTGCGGCGGGCCGACGAGGCCGTGCGCGCTGCGGCGGGCGGCGACGTCGAGCCAGGTGAGGTCGGCGACGCCTTCGCCGCCGCCATGGACGACGACCTGGGCGTGCCGGCGGCGCTCGCGGTGCTGCAGGCGGGCGTCACGCAGGGCAACACCCTGCTCGCGTCGGCGGCCGACGGCCCCGAGCTGCGCACCGTGCTGGCCACGGTGCGCGCGCAGCTCGACGTGCTCGGGCTCGACCCGCTCGGCGAGCACTGGACGTCGGCCCAGGGTGCGGGGGCGGGCGCGGCCGAGGGTGCCCTGGCGCCGCTCGTCGACGCCCTGCTCGAGCAGCGGCAGGAGGCGCGGGCGGCGAAGGACTTCGCCACCGCCGACCGAGTACGTGACCAGCTGGCTGCGGCCGGCATCGAGATCGAGGACACAGCGCAAGGCCCCCGGTGGTCCGTGCAGAGCTGGTCCGTGAAGGGACGATGATGGCCGGCAACAGCCAGCGCCGAGGCGCGATCAAGAAGACCGGCAAGGGCAACCCCACCGCCGGGTCCGGCGGCCGACGCCGCAAGGGCCTCGAGGGCAAGGGCCCCACGCCGCGTGCCGAGGAACGCCCCAACCACAAGGCGTACAAGATGGCGCGCGCCACCGACAAGCGCGAGGCCGCGCGCCCCAAGCGCAAGAACAGCGACGGTGGCCCGGAGTGGGTGGCCGGACGCAACAGCGTCGTCGAGCTGCTCCGTGCCAAGGTCCCGGTGGCCGGGCTCTACATCGCCGAGGGCGCCGAGCGCGACGAGCGGATCCGCGAGATCTTCAAGCTGGCCGCCGACCAGCACGTGTCGCTGCTGGAGATCGGCCGCATCGAGATGGACAAGCTCACCGGTGGTGCCGTGCACCAGGGCGTGGCCGCCAAGCTCAACGCCTACGACTACGCGCACCCCGACGACCTGCTCGCGCGTGCTGCCGAGCAGGGCGTCCCGCCGCTCATCGTCATGCTCGACGGTGTCACCGACCCCCGGAACCTCGGGGCCGTGGTGCGGTCGGCGTCGGGCTTCGGAGCCCACGGCGTCGTCATCCCCGAGCGTCGGGCCGCGCAGATGACGGCCGCGGCCTGGAAGACGTCGGCCGGGGCGGCGGCGCGGGTGCCCGTGGCGCGTGCCACCAACCTGACCCGTCAGCTCAAGGCCTACCAGGAGGCCGGGCTCATGGTCGTCGGCCTCGCTGCCGACGGCGACGTGGCTCTGCCCGACCTCGACCTCGCCGACGGTCCGCTCGTCGTCGTGATCGGCAGCGAGGGCAAGGGCATCTCCCGCCTCGTGGGCGAGACGTGCGACCAGATGGTCTCGATCCCCATGGCCTCGAGCCTGGAGAGCCTCAACGCCGGCGTGGCCGCGGGCATCGCGATGTACGCGATCGCGCAGCGGAGGGTCTGAGGTCCCTTTTGGGCCTGCGGCTGCGCTGCTGCAGCTCGTCGTGGAGGCGGCCTCCGCAAGGGCCTCGACGGAACGGGGCGCCGGGCTCGACCGAGCCTCCCGGCTCCCGGCTCTGCGTTGTGGACAGTTTCGGGGCACCCGGACCCCGGTTGGTGCCCCGAAAGTGTCCGAAACGAAGTGACGGCCCGGGGGCCGAAGCAGCGCAGCCCCGGCCCCGCGTCTCGGACAGGTGCGGGGCACGTGGGCCCCAGTTCTTGCCCCGAAAGTGTCCGAAACAGGATGACGAGACCCCGGAAGTGTCCGAGACGGGGTGACTGGTCAGGCGTCGTAGCCCTGGGGGTTCTGCGACTGCCAGGTCCAGGTGTCGCGGCACATGTCGTCGACGGTGCGCGAGGTCGTCCAGCCCAGCTCCTGCTCGGCCTTGCTCGGGTCGGCCCAGAAGGCGGGCAGGTCGCCGGGGCGGCGGTCGACGACGTCGTAGGGGATCTCGCGTCCGCTGGCGCGCTCGAAGGCGTGGATCATCTCCAGCACCGACGTGCCCTGACCGCTGCCGAGGTTCCAGGCGTGCACGCCCGGCTCGTCGGCGAGGATCGCGTCGAGGGCGACCACGTGGCCCTCGGCGACGTCCTGGACGTGGATGTAGTCGCGCTCGCACGTGCCGTCCGCCGTGGGGTAGTCGCCGCCGAAGACCGACAGCCGCTCACGTCGGCCCACCGCCACCTGGGCGATGAACGGCACCAGGTTGTTGGGGGTGCCCTGCGGGTCCTCGCCGATGCGGCCGGAGGGATGGGCGCCCACCGGGTTGAAGTAGCGCAGGAGCGCCACCCGCCAGGCGGGGTCGGCCGCGGCGACGTCGGTGAGGATGCGCTCGGTCATGACCTTCGTCTGGCCGTAGGTGCTCGAGGAGTCCAGCGGCTGGAAGTCCTCGACGTAGGGGACCGGTGCCTTCTCGCCGTACACGGTGGCCGAGGACGAGAACACGAGCGTGCGCACGTCGTGGGAGCGCATGGCCTCGAGGAGGGTGAACGTGGATCCCATGTTGTTGGCGTAGTACTCGAGCGGCTTCTGGGTGCTCTCGCCGACCGCCTTGAGCGCGGCGAAGTGGATGACGGCGTCGAACCCGCGACCCAGCACCGCATGCGTCGCCGTGCGGTCGGTCAGGTCGACCTCGTGCAGAGCGACGTCGCGACCAGCGAGCTCGCCCACGCGACGCACCGCCTCGGCCTTGCCGTTGACGAGGTTGTCGACCACCTCGACGTCGTGACCCTGCTCGAGGAGGGTGAGGACGGTGTGGGAACCGATGTAGCCGGCACCGCCGGTGACGAGGACACGCATGGCGTCACGCTACCGAGGCGCCGGCAGCCGACCCAGCCTGCCGTCGCCGACGCGCGGTCCGGTGCTTCTGCGGGCAGGATCGACGCATGACCTGGTTCTCGTCGAAGCGTTCGTCGTCCGCCGTCATCACGGCCGACCGGGAGCAGGTGTGGGCGGTCCTCACCGACCCCGACGCCGTGGCCGACATGACGCCGCTCGTGCGCAGCATCGAGGTCGACGGCGACCACTGGCGCTGGTCGATGGACGAGGTGCCCGGCCTCGGCGTCAGCATCGCGCCCGCGTTCACGGTGCGCATGGAGTCCGACGAGCCGAGCCGGCTGTCCTTCACGCACGACCCGCCCGAGGGCGAGCGTGAGCGGGCCGGCGTCGAGGGCGTCTACACGCTCACCGAGCACGAGCAGGGCACCCTGCTCGACATCGACCTCGAGGTCCGGGTCGACCTGCCCCTGGCGAAGCTGGCCAAGCCCGCGGTGAGGACCGCGATGGACGGGGTCCTCGCGACCATGGGTCGCGGCTTCGGCCGGGCCCTGCTCGACCGCCTCGACGCCGACCAGGTCGACGCCTAGGCGCGCGGCGTCACTCCGCGAGCCCCCGAGCGCTCAGGATGGGCCGGACGCCCTCGGCGAACCAGTAGGCCTCCTCCACGTGCGGGTAGCCGGAGAGGACGAACTCCTCGATGCCGATGTCGGCGTACTCGCCGATGAGGTCGGCGACCTCGCCGTGGCTGCCGACGAGCGCCGTGCCCGCGCCGCTGCGCACCAGTCCCACGCCCGCCCAGAGACCGGGGTGGATCTCGAGGCTCCGGGCGCTCGTGGGTGCCACCCCGCCGTGCAGCTCGCGCATGCGTCGCTGGCCCTCCGACTCGCTGTCCGCCAGAGCCGCCTGCGCCTTCGCGACGTCGGTCGGGTCCAGCTCGGCGAGCATGCGGTCGGCCACCGCCCAGGCGTCCTCGCTCGTGTCGCGGCTGATGGTGTGCAGCCGGATGCCGAAGCGCACCTCGCGACCCTCGTCGGCCGCGAGCTTGCGGATCCACGCGATCTTCTCGGCGACCGCGTCGGGCGCCTCGCCCCAGGTGAGGTAGGTGTCGACCTGCCGCGCGGTGACGGGTCCGGCAGCCGCGGACGAGCCACCCAGGTAGATCGGTGGCACCGTGCCCGGCTGTCGAGTGCGGGCGTCCTCGACGTCGTAGTGCTCACCGGTGAACGACGAGCCGGCCTCGGTGAAGGCGTCGCGGAAGACCTGCAGGAACTCCTCGGCCCGGCGGTAGCGGTCGTCCTTGGTGACGCGATCGCCGAAGCGCAGCTGCTCGGACGGGTCACCGCCCACCACGACGTTCAGCAGGAGGCGGTCGCCGGACACGCGCTGGAACGTCGACGACATCTGCGCGAGCAGCGTCGGACTGATCAGGCCCGGGCGCAGGGCGATGAGGAACTTCAGCCGGCTGGTGTGCGCCAGCAGCGCCGATGCGACGACCCAGGCGTCCTCGCACGGGGTGCCGGTCGGGGTCAGGACCCCCTCGAAGCCGAGCCGCTCGGCGGTGCGGGCGACGTCGACGAGGTAGTCGAGGTCGGGCTCGCGGTACCGACCGGCGGTGTTCTCGGCGCCACCGCCGCGCGCCACGTCGGCCGGCACGGAGTGCCCACCGCCGACGAGGGTGCGACTGTCGCCGGTGGTGGGCAGGAACCAGTGGAACGTCAGGCTCATGAGACGAGCATGACGCCGCGACAGAAGGTGGACCGCTGGTCCCACATCCCGGACTCGTCCACCGACTACACCTGCGCCGTGCGTGGCGGGGGTGTCCCGGCGACGGCCCATCGGCCCAGGTGCTGCAGCTTCCAGCGCACGGGGTCGTGGAGCGTGTGGGTGCGTGCGTTGCGCCAGTGCCGGTCGTGGGCCCCGGTGGCCGTGCCGCGTGCGGCCGAGCGGGTGCCGCCCAACTCGAACCCCACCGACGTGACCTCGAGGGCCGCTCGGTCGCCCAGCACCTTCGCGGCGGCCACGGAGAGCGACGCCTCGGTGGCGGCCGCGTCGGACGGCTCTCGCCACGTGGCGTCGACGGCGCGTGCGGCGACGTCGAGCGCGGCCTCGGCGGCACGGACGGCCACCTCCAGCTCGCCGTAGCGCTGGACGAGCAACGGATCGTCCTGTGCGCGGTCGACCCCGGACTCGAACCAGGGCCGCGAGGACGTACGGGTGAAGGTCGCCGCGTCGGTCAGCGCGCCTCGCGCGATGCCCACGTCGATCGCTGCGTGCAGCAGCTGGGCGAAGGCCCCGTAGCCGTGCGGACCGCCGACCGCGGCCTCCCGCTCGGCGACGTGGGTCAGTGGGACGCGCACGGCGTCGAGCCGCACCGTGCCGCTGGCGGTGGTGCGTTGGCCGAGGGCGTCCCAGTCGTCGATCACCGAGACGCCGGGCGTCTCGGCCGGCAGGAACGCGATGCGGTCCGCACCGTCACGGTCGCGGGCCAGCACGGCGAGCCAGTCGGCCAGCACGCTCCCGGTGGCGTAGAACTTCTCGCCGTCGACCACGGCCCACCCCTGGTCGTCGATCCGGACGCGGGTGGCGATGTCGGTGACGGTCGCTCCCGTGCGCTCGGACTGCGCGTTGGCCACGCGGGCTCCCCTGAGGACGTCCCCGAACAGCTGCTCCTGGAGGGCGGGGGACCCGGCGATCTCGGCGAGTCGCAGGTACACGAAGTGGCTCTGGGGCACCTGCGCGACGCTCGGGTCGACCGTGGCGAGCAGCCGCAGGAGCTCGGCCGCCTCGACTGCCCCGCCGCCCGGTCCGCCGTGGGTGGCCGGCACCGTGACGGCCAGGGCGCCGAGCGCGGACAACAGGTCGAGCTCCGCGCGCGGAAGGGCCCGCTCCCGGTCGCGCTCGCCCGCTCCTGCGGCGATGGTCGGCAGGTGCTCGGCGACGGCCACGACGAGCTCGGACGGCGGGACGGTGCTCACG
>NZ_LMMY01000009.1:383196-387859 GCF_001422865.1 Aeromicrobium sp. Leaf272 | reverse complement strand
CCAGGAGGACCGGAAGTCCAGCCCGCTGCGCTGGAAGAGCTGGGTGACGGGGCAACGGCGTTCGAGCTCGCTCACGAACCGGTCGAAGGCGGCCTCGTCGGCATCGGTCTCGACCGTGGCGACGACGCTGACGGCGCGGAAGTTCGCGTCGCCCTCGGCGCCGCCGACGAACACGGACGGATCGAGGTCGCCCTGGGCGTGGAAGGTGAACGCGCCGAGGGTGAGGCCGAGGTCCTTCGCGACGAGGGTTGCGGTGATCTGGTTGCACGACGTGAGCGCGCCGAGCGTGTACGCCAGCGGGCTGGGGGCCGCGTCGGATCCGCCGAAGGCCGGGTAGGTGTCGGCGTGGAAGACGTGGGCGTTGTCACCTCCGACCGTGATCTGCTGCGCGACACCGTGGCCGGTGCTCTCGACGACGAACGGGACGAGGGTGGTGGTGCTCATGAGGGGTCCTCTCGTTGGGTGGTGCGACCAGCGTCGACCTCGCGGTCGACGCCTGGGTCGCGTGTCGAGCAGTGGGCTGGTCTGCGTGAAGGGCAGCGGGGTGCTAGGCCCGGGCGGGGACCGGTGCGTGACCGGTCACCCGCCCGAGCGGTCCTGGGTGGGAGAGGGGCTCACGTGTACCAGCTGGGCTCGGGGATCTTCCCGAGCAGCGCGTACTCGCCGACCTCGCGACGCTTGTACGCCACGGGGTCGTGGAGCGTGTGCGTCCGCGCGTTGCGCCAGAACAGGTCGAGGCCGACCTTGTTGCTGGATGCCCGCGCCCCGGTGAGCTCGAAGATCTTCGTGCCCACCTCGAGGGCGACGTCGTTCGCGAGCTGCTTGACCGCGGCCACCCGCACGGCCACCCGCCCACGTGCCTCGGGCGTCAGGTCCTCGCGCGGCGCGTGGAGAAGGGTGGAGATCTCCCGGCCCACCTCGTCGGCCAGGGCCTCGGCGGCCCACAGCTGGCTCTGGAGTCGGCCGTAGCCCTCCAGGACGTACCACTCCTCGCTCGCGCTGGCCTTGTCGTCGCCGCCGTAGGGCCACGGTCGCGTGGTCGAGCGGGTGTAGGCGGTCCCCGCCTTGAGGCCACCTCGCGCGATGCCCAGGTAGAAGTTGCTGAAGACGAGCTGGATCGTCGGCAGGTTGAGGGTGCCGTAGACCAGCTCGACCAGCTCCTTGTCGACGTAGCCGGCGGCGGCCGCCCACGGCACTCGGACGTCCGTGACGGTGACGCCCCCGGACTCGGTGAGCCGCTGGCCGAGGTTGTCCCAGTCGTCGTGGAACACGATCCCGGGCTGGTCGCTGGGGACGATCGCGAAGATGTGCTTCTCGGTGCCGTCGAGGACACCCTCGAGGACGGTGAGGTCGCTGACCTTCGAGCCGGTCGAGAACGACTTGCGACCGTTGTAGACGATCTCGTCCCCCTCGTCGCGGATGGTGAGGTCGCCGTCACGGGGGTTCACGGCGCCGCCGAAGAAGAGGTTGCCGGTCGTGTAGAGCTCCTCGACCGCGGTGATCTGCTCGGGCGTGCCCACGAGGCGGACCGCCCAGGCCCACAGGTAGTGGTAGGCCAGCAGCTGGCCGATGGACCCGTCGCCGGAGGCGACCTCACGCACGACCTGGTACGCGAGGTCCCACGTCTGGCCCGCGCCGCCGTGCTCGGCGGGACCGAGCAGCGTGACGAGGCCGGCATCCTTGAGCAGCTGAACCTCGGCCGTGGGCACGGCCTGGGCGCGATCGCGCTCGACGGCGTCCGCCGCCAGGATCCCGGCGACGTCGGCCGCTCGCTCGAGCCAGCCCTCGCGGGTGGTGGGTCGGGCCTGGTCGGCCCAGGGGGAGGAGGTGACGGCCTCCTGCACGGTGATGTTCTCGGTGGTGGTCATAGTCTTGCTCCTGTTCCTTGCGCTAGTGGGGAATGCCGCCCGTCGGGGTCTCGCCACCCCGGCGGGCACCCGCCGGCCTCTGCCGCCGGGGGATCGTGGTGTCAGGCCGACGTGAGGGCGTCCTCGCCGAGGGTCCCGGCCTCGACGGCCTGCGTCTCGAGCTCCCGGACGATCGGCAGCACCTTCTCGCCGAAGTACGCGATGTCCTCGAGGTAGTGCAGGAAGCCGAGCAGGAACAGGTCGACGCCGCGCTTCTTGTACTCGACGATGCGGGTGGCCACCTGCTCCGGCGTGCCGACGAGCCCGGTGCGGAACCCGTCGTTGTACTGGACGAGGTCCCGGAAGGAGGAGTCGGCCCACATCCCCTTGCCGTCGCTCGTGCTGCTGCCGGCCTGCTGGACGGCCTGGCGGAAGCCCTCGACGGCGTCGGGGTTCGCCTTCGCGATGATCTCCTCGAGCACGTCCCGGGCCTCGGCCTCGGAGTCGCGGGCGACGACGAAGCCGTTGAGGCCGAACCTCACCTGCCCCTCGCGTCCGGCGATCGACGCGTTCTGGTTCACCTCGAGGTACTGCTCGGTGAAGCCGTCGAGGTCCTTGCCGTTGGAGAAGTACCAGTCGGCCACCGAGCCGCCGTTGCGGCGGGCTGCCGTGGAGTTGCCGCCCTGGAAGATCTCCGGGTGCGGACGGCCCGGCACATCGACCGGTCCAGGCTTCAGGGTGAAGTCGTGGATCCGGTAGAAGTCGCCGCGGTGCTCGAACCCCTCCTCGGTCCAGAGCCCTCGCAGCACGCGGATGAACTCCTCGCTGCGGCGGTAGCGCTCGTCGTGCTCCAGCCACGGCTCGCCGAGGCCGGTGAACTCGTCCTTGAACCAGCCGGACACGACGTTCACCGCCGCGCGACCGCCGGAGATGTGGTCGGCGGTGATGATCCACTTGGCCAGCACCGCCGGGTGCCAGAGACCGGGGTGGACGGCGGCGATGACCTTGAGCTTCTCCGTCTGGGTGAGCAGGCCGAGGCTGAAGCTCGTCGACTCGTGCTGCTGGTCGGCGCCGTACGACGCGGTGTAGCGGACCTGGCTGAGGGCGTACTCGAAGCCGACCTGCTCGGCGAGCTGGGCGACCTTCACGTTGAAGTCGTAGCTCCAGTCGGTGCGCTGCTCGATGGTGCTGGTGACGAGTCCGCCGGAGACGTTGGGGACCCAGTACGCGAACTTCAGGGGATCGGTGCTGATGGGCATGGCGAAGCAGCCCCTTCCTGGTGAGAGGTGATGGAGGTGGTGAGGAGGTGGCGGGGTCGGCTCAGTCGTGACATCGCTCGGCGAGCGGCGAGTGGACTCGCATCAGAACGCCTTGTGGGTGCCGAAGGTGCGCTGCCAGTAGGTGAGCGGCTGGTGGTCGCCGGTCTCGGCGGACACGACGGTGCCGAGCACGAGCACGTGGTCGCCCGCCGGCACGGTGCCGGTCACGTCGGCCAGGACCCAGGCATGGACGTCGTCGAGGCGCGGTGCGCCGTCGTCGCGCCACCCGATGTCGGCGAAGCGGTCGTGGACCTTCGTCGCGAACCGCAGGGCGACCTGGTCCTGGTGGGCCGCGAGCACGTTGACACCGAAGCGCCCGCCGCGCTGCAGGCGGGCGAGAAGGCTCGACGTCCGCGACAGGGACAGCAGGATCATCGGCGGGTCCATCGAGAGCGACATGACGCCGCTCAGGGTGGTGCCGTGCGGGCGCCCTCCGGCCGACGTCGTGACGATGGTGAGCCCGGTGGCGAAGTTCGCCATGGCGTTGCGCAGGGCCGTCTCGAGCGTGGTGTCCACGGACACGGTCATCTCGTCCTCCCCAGGTGTGCGGTGGTGATGTGTCCACCGTGGACCGCGGGGAGGGGGTCGTGGCACCTGCTCAGGAGGTGGGACGTCCTGGGGCGTCCGGTCGGCCCGTGCTAGTCGTCAGGCAGCGGTCGCGCGCAGGGCGTTGATCGAGTCGTCGGTGCAGGTGTCCCAGAACCCGCCGACCGCGTCCTCCACGTGGGCGAAGGAGTCTGCCGCGAACAGCACGTCCTGGTAGTGGGTGATGTCGTAGTCGGTGGTGCCCATGGCCACGACGTCGAGCGGCTTGATCGTCATGCCGCGGAACTCCTCGATCTCGCCGGGGCTCGACAGGATTCCCGCGCCGAAGGCCTTCAGGCCGTCGGGCTCGTGCACCACGCCGAACTCGAGGGTGAACCAGAAGACCCGGCTGACGAACTCGAGCGCCTCGGCCGTCTCGACGCGACGGGCCGCCTGGCCGGCGGCCTGGTACAGGCGGGTGAACCGGGGGTCGGCGAGCGTGTTGCCGTGCCCGACGACCTCGTGCAGCACGTCGGGCTCGGGCGTGTAGAGCGGGACGGAGTGGTGGCGCACGTACTGGGTGGCCCAGAAGCCGTGGTCGGCGAGGGCGCCGTAGAACTCGCGCAGGGGCACGAGCCCGGCGGCAGGGCGGTACCGGAAGCCGGTGATCGGCTCCAGCCGGTCGGACAGCTCCTCGAGCTGCGGCACGCGGTCGAGCGGGAGGTCGAGGGCGGCCTTGCCGTCGAGGAACTCGCGGCAGGCGTAGGTCTCGTGCTTGGCGAGGAGGTCCTCGCTCACGACGCGCCACACCTCGTGCTCGGCGTCGGTGTAGGGCGCCTCGGGGGCGGGCTCGCCGGGCTCCCACCGGTGGGCGAGCGTGGCCAGGAGGTCACGGCGCTCGCGGTACTCCGGGTCGTGCAGCCCGGGGTGGTCGGCGCCCAGCTCGACGGTCATCCGGCCGTCGTCGGTCTG
>NZ_LMMY01000009.1:376894-383159 GCF_001422865.1 Aeromicrobium sp. Leaf272 | reverse complement strand
GGGGGTCCGCCATGGGTGGGAGCGGTGCCGGGGTGAGGCACACGCCGATGACGCAGCGATGTGGTGCTGGTCACATCCATCCAACCATGGGCCCACACGGACCGGAAGGTCGTGGCGCTACTCGCCCGTCGAGCCGTCGATCGCCTCGCGCAGGAGGTCGGCGTGGCCGTTGTGGCGGCAGTACTCCTCGATCATGTGCACGACGATCCATCGCAGGGAGAGCGGCTCTCCCGTGCCGCGCCAGGGGCGCACGCCGAGGGTGTCGAGGCCGTCGGTCGCCGCCTCGAGTGCGGCGTCGGACCTCGCGACGGACTCCGTCCAGAGCGCCAGGACGTCGACCGGGTCGTCGTCGACCGCCGAGTGCCAGTCCCAGTCGGCGTCGGCCTGCCAGTCGGTGCTCCGCCAGGGCTCGGACGGCTCGCGTCCGAGGAACACCTCCCCGAACCAGGAGTCCTCGACGTAGGCGAGGTGCTTGAGCATCCCGCCCAGCGTCATGGTCGACGGAGGGTGCGTCGCGGCCAGCTGGTCACGGGTCAGCCCCTCGAGCTTCCACGCGAGCGTGCGGCGGTGGAAGTCCAGGAAGCCCCGCAGCGTCGACATCTCGTCACCCGCGAAGGGCGGATCGATCCGNNNGCTCATCGGCCGCCCGCGGCCCGGCACCCCCGCCGTGCTCATCGGCCGCCCGCGGCCCGGCACTCCCGCCGTGCTCATCTGTGGTCATCCCTCACTCCAGCACGTGGCCGGGGAGCGCGGCAAGAGGACGCGTCAGCGACCGAGGAGGCGGCGCAGCACCCCACCGCTGCGGGGCTCGTCGGGATGTCCGGCGCACCACTGGTCGTCGGGGACCATGGCGCGCACCTGGGCGACGTGCTGGCCGCAGCCGGCCCAGGTGGTCTTGGAGCAGGTGGAGCAGGTCACGGGTCGGCACATGTCGGGACTCCTGGGTCAGGGGGTGGTGGGTGCGGGCCCGTCCTCGGGCGCGAACTCGCAGAACGCGTCGTAGGCGCGCGGGCCGTGGATGGTGGCGGGGCCGCCGTGCATGAGGAACGTGACGCCGATGGCCTCGGCGGCCTCCTGGCGGGTGGCGCCGGCGCGGGCGGCGGCCTGGGCGTGCGACGCGATGCATCCGTCGCACCCCTCCACGACGCCGATCGCGAGCGCGATGAGCTCCTTGGTGCGGACGTCGAGGGCGCCGTCGGCGAAGGCCGCGCGGTGCAGCTCGCCGAAGCCCGCGTAGACGTCGGGGACAGCGCGCCGGAGGGCGCGGTGCAGGGGCGACAGCTCGTCGAGCACGGCCTTTCCGTGGGTCATGACGAATCTCCTCTCCATCCCCCTGGGGGGATCCTGCCAGGACGCTATCACACATCCCCCTGGGGGGTTAAGATGCGAGCATGCACCTGGAGCCCGAGGACACCAAGGCCGTCGCCCTTCGCATGAAGCGCGCCCACGGCCACCTGGCCAGCGTCATCCGCATGCTGGAGGAGGGCGCGGAGTGCGAGGACGTCGTCACGCAGCTGGCCGCCGTGAGCAAGGCCCTCAGTCGCAGCGGCTTCGCCCTCGTGAGCACGGGGATGCAGAAGTGCGTCACCGAGGGCGAGGACGTCGACGTCGCCCGGCTGGAGAAGGTCTTCCTGTCGCTCGCGTGAGGCCCCTACCCGAGCACGCGCTCGAGGTAGGGGTTCGAGAACACGCGGTGCGGGTCGAGCTCGTCGCGGATCGCGACGAAGTCGTCGAAGCGGGCGTACCGACCGCTGAGGTAGTCGGCCCCGAGCGTGTGCATCTTGCCCCAGTGCGGTCGTCCCTCGTGCGCGGTGAACACGTCCTGCGCGGCCGCGAAGTACGCCGTCGGGTCGACCCGGTGGTACTGGTGCACCGCCACGTAGCAGTTGTCGCGCTCGTGCCCTGTCGACATCCACACGTCGTCGGCGGCCGTGAACCGGACCTCGATCGGGAACGACACCGTCTCGTGTCCCGCGCCGAACCACTGCTGAAGCGACGCGATCACCTCGGGCAGGGCCGCCCGCGGCATGGCGAACTCCGACTCGCGGAACCGGACGCGCCGCGGGGAGACGAACACCTCGTGGGAGTGGTCCACGTACTCGCGGGCCGACAGCGCCGACCCGCTCAGGTGGTTGATGCGCGGCACGAGTGACGGAACGCGACGGCCCACCCGGTTGGCCACCTCGAACAGGCCGTTGCTCAGGAGCTCGTCGTCGACGAGGTGCCGCACCCGCCCCACGGGTGCGCGCTCGGACCCGTCCGGCACCCTGTTGTTGCGCTTGACGAGCGCCTTCTCCGTATGCGGGAACCAGTAGAACTCGAAGTGGTCGTTCTCCTCGACGAGCTCGGGAAGCCGGTCCAGCACCTCGGGCAGCGCCATCGGCTCCTCGCGGGCGTGCAGCAGGAACGTCGGCACGCACTGGAGCGTCAACTCGGTCACGATCCCCAGCGCGCCGAGCGTGACGCGGGAGGCCCCGAACCACGGGTGCTGCTCGTCGATCTCGATCACGTCGCCGTCGGCGGTGACGAGCTGCACCCCGACCACCGCTGCGGAGATGCCGTGCAGTCGGTGGCCCGTCCCGTGGGTGCCCGTGGACACCGCGCCCGCCACCGACTGGGGGTCCACGTCGCCGAGGTTCGGCAGCGCCAGCCCCAGCGCGAGCAGGCGTGGGTTGAGCGCGTGCAGCGAGATGCCCGCCTGCACCCGCACCCGAGACGTGGCGGCGTCGTGTCCGAGCACGGCGTCCATCCTGTCGAGCCGCAGCAGCACGCCCTCGGTGGCCGCGATCGGCGTGAACGAGTGGCCGGCGCCGTAGGCCTTGACCGGCAGTCCCTCGGCGCGTGCCGCGCGCACCGCCTCGACCACCTCCTGCGTCGACGCCGGGTGCAGCACCCGCCGCGGGTGCGCTCGGACGCTGCGGGCCCAGTTCTGCCACAGGACGCTCATCGCGCCGCCGACCGCTCGCTCATCCGAAGTTCTTCCCTTCTCCGCGATACGTGGGCACCGTCTCGGCGCGGCCGGCGTCGTCGACCAGCGTGACCGCGTCGAAGCGCTCGCACATCTCGCCGGCCTTGGCGTGGCGGAACACCACGCGGTCGCCGATGCGCAGGCCGCGGGCCGCCTTGCCCCTCACCGGGGTCTGCACCTCGCCCACCCCCTCGGTGCCGAGGAGCGTGAGCCCCTCCGGCCACACCGGAGTGGGCATGCGGTTGGCCTGCGCCGGCCCGGACGCCGTGTAGCCGCCGGCGAAGCACGTGGCCACGTCCTTGGCGGGCCGGCGGACGACGTCGAGCACGAAGTAGGCCGCCGGGTGCGCCTCGAACGCGTCGTATCCGTCGAAGAGCGTGGGGGTGAACAGCCCCGAGCCCGCCGTGAGCTCGGTGATGGCGGGATCGGCCCCGGTGACCTCGAGGCTGCCGGTGCCGCCCGCGTTCACGATCTCGAGGTCGGCGTGCTGCGAGACGGCGCGGACGACGTCGCCCCGACGGTGCGCGAGCTCGGTGCTGGAGATCCGCTTGACCATGCGGACGGCCGGCGACGTGTCCGGCAGCCCCGCGACCTGCGCGTCGTAGAACATGACGCCCACGAGGTCGAAGCCCGCGTGGGCGCTGACGGCGCGGGCCAGGGCGCCCGCCTGCTTGGCCGAGTGCACGGGCGAGCGGCGCACGCCGAGGTGGATCGGGTGGACCCCGAGGACGCCAGGACGCAGGGAGGCGTCGACGTCGAGGCAGACGCGCAGCTCGGGGTGGGACCCTCCGACGAGGGTGTCGACGACCCGGAGGGCCTCGACCGAGTCGATCATCAGCGTGATCGCCGCCCGGCGCCGCTCGCCCTCGATGCTGCGCTCGGTGAGGAGGAGCAGACCCGCGCGGTCGACGGTCGGGTAGGCGAGCAGCACGTCGTCGGTCACGCCCTGGTCGACGAGCCAGCAGCTCTCCGCCAACGAGTAGGACATGACGCCGGCGAAGCCCGGACGGGCGAGCGTGCGCTCGATGACCGACCGCACCCGCACCGACTTGCTGGCCACGCGGATCGGCACGCCGGCTGCGCGCCGCACGAGGTCGTCGGCGTTGGCCCACAGTGCCGGGGCGTCGAGCGCCGCGAGGGGAGCCGAGAGTGGAGCGGTGGCCGAGAGCAGGCGTGCGAAGGGTGCGCTCACCCGCTCAGGATGGCACGACCTGGAGGGTCAGCGGGAGGGCCCGGACGCAGGCTCGTGCTCAGTCGCCGAGCAGGGGGCCGAGCAGGCCGTCGAGCAGGCCGGGAGTCGCGCTGGGCTCCGGCGCGGCGCTCGACGGAGCGGGAGCGGGGCGCTGGGTGGTGGCCGCCGGTCGGGGCGAGCTGGCGCGAGGAGCCGACGTGCGAGGGGCCTTCGACGGTGCCGCCGTCGCGCGGTCCGACGGCTTGGGGTCGGCCGGCTCGTCGGTGCCGTCGGAAGCCTTCGTGGGTCGCGGTGTGGGCGACGGCTTCGTCGTGGGCGGCGTCAGGGACGTGGTCGGGATCCCGGCCGGCGCGTCGCTCGCGCTCGACCGGTCGCCGCCACCCGTGGCGGACACGAGGGCGACCGTGCCCACGGTGAGCATGGCCATCACCGCGAAGGCAGTGGTCAGGCTGACGGTGCGAATGCGCATGGGGTCCTCGATGATCGGCGGCGTCGTCCACGGTAGAGGAGGACGTGCACCCCTGTCTGTGACGGCAGTCGCCCTACGATGGGTCGGTACGCCTCCGTAGCTCAGTTGGTAGAGCGCCTCACTTGTAATGAGGATGTCGCGGGTTCGACTCCTGTCGGAGGCTCTGATTCGGCGGTGGATATGAGCGCGCCGCACGTGTCATGAGGATGTCGCGGGTTCGACTCCTGTCGGAGGCTCTGATTCCTCCCGAGGTGCAGGTTCGATATGAGTGCGCCGCACGTGTCATGAGGATGTCGCGGTTCGACTCCTGTCGGAGGCTCCGCCGCCGGACGGGGCGCCAGGTCGCGCGGGTCGAGGTCCGTCCGGCTGCTGGTCAGCCCTCTTGACAGGCCCTCTCGCATCTGTCTGAATACGTATTCAGACCGCTGCATCCGCAAGGAGCCCCATGTCCGACGTCACCGCCCCCACGACGCTCATGGCCGTCGTCCCCGAGCCCTTGACCGCCGAGGCGTTCGCGCCGTACGGCGAGGTCATCAGCACCGCCGGGCGCGAGTCGCTCGGCTACGACCTCTACGGCGACCGCGACGACAACTTCGTCGCCGGCTCCCTCGAGAGCGACCACCACGTCGAGGTCCTGCTGACCCGCCAGCACATCCGCGAGTACCGGATCAACTTCCTGGAGCGGCACTTCGAGATCGCCCAGGCGTTCATCCCGCTCGGCGGCAACCCGTTCCTGTGCGTCGTGGCCCGCCCCGACGCCCCCGAGGAGAACGGCATCCCCCGCCTGGACGAGGTGCGGGCCTTCTGGGTCCCGGGCGACGCCGGGCTCACGCTGCACCGCGGGACGTGGCACGAGCCCCCGTTCCCGCTGTCGAGCGGCGCGACGATGGTGGTCACGAGCCACCGGGCGCTCACCGAGGCGCTCGGCTCCACGCCGGACGAGAACGGTGAGATCCACTGGGGCGACGTGGACAAGCGGCACGTCACGGGCCGCACCGGCGTCGAGCTGCGGATCCAGCTGCCGTGACCGCGGGGGTGGCGCCGACCCACGTCGGTTCACGGACCCGACGACTGCGCGGTGACGCCTTCCTCACGGGCCGCGCGCGCTACGTCGGCGACATCCGTCCGGCCGGTGCGCTGCACCTCGCGATCCTGCGGAGCCCGCACGCACACGCGCGCATCGTCGACGTCGACCTCGAGGCGGCACGCCGGAGCCCCGGCGTGGTCGCGGCGCTCGACGGCGTCGGCGCTGCCGAGCTGGCCGACCCGATCCCGCACTTCATCGACCCTGCGACGTTTGGCGGGCGCAGCGTCGAGGTGCGCTGCCTCGCGCTCGGCGAGGTCGTCCACGTGGGCCAGCCCGTGGCAGCGGTCGTCGCCGAGACGATCCACGACGCCGAGGCCGCGCTGGACGCGATCTCGGTGGAGTACGAACCGCTGCCGCACGTCCTCGATGCGGTGCGGGCCCTCGAGTCGACCGCGCCGCGCGCATACGCCGACTGGCCGGACAACGTGGTCATGGCCGGCTCGTACACCCAGGGCGACGTCGACGAGGAGCTCACGCGCTGCGAGCGCGTGCTCACGACGACCATGACGATCCAGCGCTACTCCCAGCAGCCGATGGAGACCCGCGGCT
>NZ_LMMY01000009.1:375894-376877 GCF_001422865.1 Aeromicrobium sp. Leaf272 | reverse complement strand
CCCCCTGCGAGCCGTGCTGGCCTCGGCCCTGCGCCTCGGTGAGGAGCAGGTGCAGGTCGTGGTGCCCGACGTCGGCGGCGCGTTCGGCCTCAAGATGCACGGCCACCCCGAGGAGCCGCTCGTCTGCGTCTTGAGCCGGATCACTGGCCGCCCGGTGCGCTGGACCGAGCGGCGCAGCGACTGCCTGCTCGTGGGCGGACGCGAGCAGCACCACGAGGTCACGGTCGGCTTCGACGGCGACGGCCGCGTGCGCGCGCTGCGCGACGACCTGGTCGCCAACGTCGGCGCCCTCGGCGCCGCGCCCGGCTGGGGCATGGCCTACCTGACCGCGCTCGCCTTCCCCACGGGCTACGACGTCCAGGTCGTCGACGCACGCTTCCGGATCGTGGCGACGAACAAGTCGCCGTGGAACGCCTCGCGCGGGTACGGCAAGGAGGCCACGAACCTCATGATGGAGCGCGTCATGGACCTCGTGGCGCGCGAGCTCGGCCTCGACCCCGCCGAGGTGCGGCACCGCAACCTCATCGCCGACGACGCCTTCCCGTACAAGACCACCGCCGGGCTCAACATCGACAGCGGCCAGTACCACCTGGCGCTCGACCGGGTCCGGGCGCTCGTCGACGAGCCGGGCGTCCGCCGCGGGCAGCGGGAGCAGTCGGCCGACGCGACGGTGCGCACCGGCCTGGGCCTGGCCTTCGAGCTGACGCCGGAGGCCGGCGGCACGCCCGGCACCCTGGTCGGCGGCTTCGACACCTCGACCGTCCGCGTGGCGCCGAGCGGACAGGTCACCGTCCTGACCGGCGTCACCTCGCCCGGCGGCGGCAACGACACCGGCATCGCCCAGATCGTCGCCGACCGGCTCGGCGTCGCGCCTGCGGCGATCACCGTGGTGCAGGGCGACACCGACCGCTGCCCCTACGGCTTCGGCAACTTCAGCGGACGGAGCATGGTCGTGGGCGGCAGTGCCGCCGCGCTCGCCGCCG
>NZ_LMMY01000009.1:373118-375879 GCF_001422865.1 Aeromicrobium sp. Leaf272 | reverse complement strand
CGCCCTCACGGTGTACTCGCAGGCGTTCGGCGTCGCCGACGGCGTCACGCCGGCGCTGGAGTCGACGCGGGTCTACAAGCCCGACAACCTGACGTTCGTGCCCGACGAGCACGGTCGGCCGCAGACCTACCCGACCTACTCCTACGCGGTGCACGCCGCCGTGGTCGACGTCGACGTGGAGACGGGCATCTCGACGGTGCGCCGCTTCGGCGTCGTGCACGACTGCGGGACGGTCATCAACCCCACGCTGGTGGAGGGCCAGATGCACGGGGCCGTCGCCATGGGCATCGGCGCCGCGCTGATGGAGTCGATCGTCCACGACGACGACGGTTGCCTCGTCACGGACCGTCTCAAGCGCTACCTCATGCCGCGCGCGGGGGACCTGCCCGACATCGAGGTCGAGCACCTGGTGACCCCGAGCCCCTTCACCCTGCTCGGCGCCAAGGGCGCCGGCGAGGCGGGGGTCGGCGGCGCACTGTCGGCCGTGGTCAACGCGATCGACGACGCCCTGGCGCCGCTCGGTGTCGTGCTCGACCGGCTGCCCCTGACCCCGCCCACGGTCCTGGCCGCCTTGCAGACGGCCGAGGGGAGGAACGCATGATCCGCCACCGGTTCCGCCACGAGCGGCCGACGGCGCTGGCCGACGCGGTGGCGGTGCTGGCCGAGGCCGGGCCACGTGCCCGCGTGCTGGGCGGTGGCACCCTGCTCGTCCCCGAGATGGTCGCGGGCGAGGCGTCCCCGGACCACGTGGTCGACCTCGGAAGACTGGGCCTGCAGCCGGTCCGCCTCGACGGGGACGACCTCGTCCTCGCGGCCACCGCCACCTACGCCGACGTGCTGGCGGACCCGCGGGTCGCCGAGCACGCGCCCACCCTCGTCGCGATGGCCTCCGGCGTCACGGGGGGCGTGCAGCTGCTCAACGCGGCGACGCTCGCCGGGTCCGCCTGCCAGGCGGCACCCGGGTCGGACGTCCCCGGCTGCCTCGCGGCGCTCGACGCCCGCTTCCGCCTGGCCAGCGAGGAGGGCGTGCGCGAGGTCGGCGTCGACGCGTTCTTCCTCCAAGCCCACCGCACCGCCCTGCGACCGGACGAGCTGCTCCTGGAGATCGTGCTCCCGAGCACGGCGGGACGCGCGCACGGGTACGTGAAGCTCAAGCACGCGGCGAGCTCGTGGCCGATCGCGACCGGGGCGTGCGTCCTCGACGCGGACGGCCGGCGTGTGCGGGTCGCCATCGGCGCGGCCGGTCCCATCCCCGTCGTCCTCGAGCGGGACGTGGCCCCTGGGGCCGGGGCGCTCGCGGCCGAGGTGGCGGCGCTGCTGCAGCAGACCTGGGACGACGTCCTGGCCGACGCCGGCTACCGGCGCAGCGTCGCGCCCGTCGCCGCCCGACGAGCTCTCGAGCAGGCAGGAGTCGCACCATGAGCCACGATCCGACGGCTGCGTCGCAGGACGCGCCGCTCCGGCTCAGCGTCAACGGCGAGGACCGTGCGGTCGCTCTCGACCCGCGCCTCACGTTGCTCGAGCTGGTACGTGAGGGTCTCGGTCTCACCGGCACCCACCTCGGCTGCCAGACGGGCGACTGCGGCGCCTGCACGGTGGCGCTCGACGACCGCAGCGTGAAGTCGTGCATGGTGCTCGCAGGCAGCGTCGACGGCGCCGCGCTGACGACGATCGAGGGCTTCGCCGGAGGGTCCGCCCCCGTCGAAGGGGCCGAGCAGCTCGACGTCGTGCAGGAGTCCTTCTGGGACGAGTACGGGTTCCAGTGCGGGTTCTGCTTGCCTGGGATGCTGTTCGCCACGCGCGAGCTGCTCGCGACGAACGCCGACCCGACGGACGAGGAGATCCGCGCGGCACTGGTCGGCAACCTGTGCCGATGCACCGGCTACCACAACATCGTGCGCGCGGTCCGCGAGGCGGCCGCGCGGATGCGGGCCTGAGCCCGCCGAGGCTGCTGTCCCGGCGGGGTGGTGCCCGGCTCGCCCGGACCACGGTCGGGAGTCCGTGCGCGGCTGCGAATCTTTTGCGGATACGTATGCGCTGGTAGTACCCTGCGCGCAGTCAGACGGTCAGGCCGACGAGAGGCACGGGGTCCACGTGGTCACCAGCAGGGACGTGGCGTCGGCCGCGGGCGTGTCCCAGGCGACGGTCTCGCGAACGCTGTCGGGCGCCGCGGGCGTCTCCGAGGAGATCCGGGCCCGTGTCATCAAGGCCGCCGAGGAGCTCGGCTACGAGCTGAACTTCGCAGCGCGGGCCATGCGGCTCAAGCGCAGCGGCACGATCGGTGTGGTCGTGGACCGCGTCACCAACCCGTTCTACCCCGAGGTCATCGAGTCCCTGTCGCGCACCCTCGACAGCCTGGACCTGCGGATGATCCTGTGGGACTCCCAGGGAGCGGGGGAGAAGGGCGCCATCCAGGCGATCGGCCAGAAGATGGTCGACGGCCTCATCTTCACCACGGCCACGAGCACCTCCACCGCCCTGCGCACCGCGCTGGACGCCGGGGCCCCGCTCGTGCTCGTCAACCGCATCGTCGAGGGGGTGCGCTGCGACCAGGTCGACTCCGACAACGCGTCGGTCTCCTCGCGGGTGGCGCACTACTTCGCCGTCAACGGCAGGGTCCGGGCCGGCCTCATCACGGGCTCGCCCGACGCGAGCACCGCCCACGACCGGAGGGTCGGCTTCGTGCGGGGTGCGGCGGCGCACGGTGTGGAGATCCCGTCGGAGTTCGTCATGGACGGCCGCTTCTCCCACCGCGGCGGCT
>NZ_LMMY01000009.1:363066-373096 GCF_001422865.1 Aeromicrobium sp. Leaf272 | reverse complement strand
CCTCAGCGCCTTCGGCGCCCTCGACGCGGCCCGTGCCGCCGGCATCGTCGTGCCCGACGACCTGTGGATCGTCGGGTACGACGACGTCGACATGGCCTCCTGGGAGGCGTTCAGCCTCAGCACCGCTCGCCAGCCGGTCGAGGAGATGGTGCGCGTGGGTGTGCACCTGCTCCTCGAGCGCATCGACAGCCCGCGGCGTCCGTCGACGCATCAGCGCTTCGTCAGCGAGCTGGTCGTGCGCGACTCCACGGGTTGGGTGCCGGTCCCCGAGCGCGCGCTCGTCTGAGCGGCCGCTGCCCGATCGGCGCCCACCGGGTGGGTGCCGCGTGCCGGGCCGGGCCCGGGCGGGTCAGCCCCGCTCGGGCAGCTGGGTGAGGACGGCCGCCTCGAGGTCGTCGACGCGACCCTGGCCCATCAGGGCGTTCATCTCGTCGAGGCTCATCATCTGCGGCTGCCACGCGGAGGTCGACCCCGCGTCGCGGATCCCGGCGTAGAGCTCGGAGATGACGCGCCCCGCGAGCCGGAGCGCGGCCGTGGGGTACAGCGCGATCGCGTAGCCCATCGCGTCGATCTCCTCGAGCGGCAGGATGGGGGTGCGGCCGGACTCGGTGAGGTTCACGATCAGCCGGCCCGGGATCTCGGTGGCGATGCGCTCCAGGTGCTCGCGGCTCTCGGGCGCGTCGACGAAGACGGCGTCGACACCGAGGTCGTGGTAGCGCTTGCCCCGCTCGATCGCCTCGTCGACGCCGAGCGGGCCCAGCGCGTCCGTCCGGGCGATGACGAGGGCGTCGGCGCGGGTCCGCACGGCGGCGGCGACCTTGCGCTCCATCTGCAGGACTGGGATGACCTCCTTGCCCTGCATGTGGCCGCACCGCTTGGGCGCGACCTGGTCCTCGATCTGCACCGCCGCGGCGCCGGCCTGCTCCAGGCGGCGCACGGTGGCCGCGACGGCGGTGACGTCGCCGTAGCCGGTGTCGGCGTCGACGATGACCGAGACGGGCGTGCTCGTCGTGATGGCCGCGACCGCGTCGACGACGTCGGTCATGCCGGTGACGCCGAGGTCGGGCTGGCCGTGGCGCCACGCCGCCACGGCGTACCCGCTGAGGTAGAAGGCCTCGAAGCCGGCCGCCGCGGCGCAGTGCGCCTCCAAGGGCGTGCCGCCGCCGGGTGCCGCGAGGACCCCGTCGCGGTCGAGGAGGCCCCGCAGGGTGTCGCCGGGGCTGGTGCGGGGCGTCGTCGTCATGGCGGTCCTGTCGTCGGGGAGAAGATGGGGCGTGGGCCGCCGGTGCTCGGCGTCGGCGGTCGCGGTCGAGTATACGTATTCAGCCACGTGGGCTCTACCCCTTCGTCGCTCTGTGAGATTGTCTCGCGAAAGCGTTGACGACGCGGCAGCACGATGCTTGTATACGTATACAGACACCGAGCGAAGGACCGGAACATCCGGATCCAGGGCGGCAGCCGCCCACTGAGACGGGAGACCGCATGCGTGAGGACCAACCGCACACCGCCCCTCTGGCGGGTCGCGTCGCGGTGGTCACCGGTGGCGCTCGTGGCATCGGCCGCGAGATCGCCCTGGCGGCGGCCGAGGCCGGGGCGCGTGTCGCCGTCACGGCGCGCCGGGTCGAGGACGCGCAGGGCACGGTCGACGACATCGTCGCCCGTGGCGGCGAGGGACTCGCCGTCGCGCTCGACCTGTCCGTGCGTGAGCAGGTCGCGCCCGCCTTCGCCCAGGTCGTCGAGTCCTTCGGCGCGCTCGACGTGCTCGTGTGCAACAGCGGCGTCGGTGGTCCGTCGGCGGCCCTGTGGTCGGTCACCGACGAGCAGTGGGACGACGTCGTCGACGTCAACCTCACCGGCACCTTCCTGTCGATCCGCGCGGCCACGCCCCACATGGTCGAGGCCGGCCGGGGCGTTGTGCTGGTGATCGGCTCCATGACGGGGAAGCGTCCACTGCTGCACCGGGCCCCGTACGCCGCCACCAAGCTCGCGATGGTCGGTCTGTGCCGGACGCTCGCCCTCGACCTCGGCGAGCACGGCGTCCGCGCGAACGTGGTCTCGCCGGGGTTCGTCGCGGGCGAGCGGCTCGAGTGGGTCATCGAGAACCAGGCGACGGCGCTCGGCTCCGACGTGGCCACCGTCCGCGAGGAGCTGCTCGACGGCACCCCGCTCAAGCGGTTCACCACCGCCGAGGACGTGGCGGCTACCGTCGTCTTCCTCGCCAGCGACGCGGCATCCGCGATCACCGGTGAGGACGTCAACGTCTCCTCCGGGCTGGTGATGTACTGATGACCGGCACCCTCTTCGACAAGGTCTGGGACCAGCACGTGGTTCGGTCCGCGCCGGGTGAGGCCGACCTGCTCTACGTCGACCTGCACCTCGTGCAGGAGGTCTCGAGCCCGCAGGCGTTCAGCCAGCTGCGGCTCGACGGCCGACCGGTGCGGCGCCCGGACCTGACCCTGGCGACCGCCGACCACGCGGTGCCGACACTGGGCCGTGGGCTCGCGCTCGCCGACGACACGGCACGCCTGCAGGTCGAGACCCTGACGCAGAACTGCGAGGACTTCGGCGTCCCGCTGTACGGCGTCGGTGACCCCCGTCAGGGCATCGTCCACGTGATCGGCCCAGAGCTGGGCCTCACGCAGCCGGGGATGACGATCGTCTGCGGCGACAGCCACACCTCCACGCACGGCGCGTTCGGCGCCCTGGCGTTCGGCATCGGGACCTCGGAGATCGCCCACGTCCTCGCCACCCAATGCCTCCCCCAGCAGCGGCCCCGCACGCTCCTCGTCGAGGTGAGCGGCGAGCTCGGCCCCGGCGTCACCGCCAAGGACCTGGCCCTGACCCTGATGCACGAGCTCGGCACGGGCGGCGCCGCGGGCTACGCGGTCGAGTACCGCGGCGACACCGTCAGCCGGTTGTCGATGGAGGGTCGCATGACCCTGTGCAACATGACCATCGAGATGGGTGGCCGGATCGGCATGGTCGCGCCGGACGAGACCACGTACGCCTACCTGCGCGACCGCCCGTTCGTGGCGGCGATGGACCAGGGTCTCGACGAGCTCGTCGCCACCTGGGCCGAACTGCGCAGCGATCCCGACGCGGCCTTCGACGCGATGCGCCACGTCGACGCCACCTCCGTCGTGCCCATGGTCAGCTGGGGCACGACGCCCGCCATGAGCGTGCCCGTCACGTCGCGCGTGCCGCTGCCGGACGATCAGCCCGACCCCGACGCCGCGCGTCGCGCCCTGGAGTACATGGGACTGCAGGGGGGCGAGGCGCTCCAGGACGTCGCGATCGACCGGGTGTTCATCGGCTCGTGCACGAACGGCCGCATCGAGGACCTGCGCGCCGCGGCCGACGTGCTGCGCGGTCGTCACGTCGCCCCCGGCGTCGAGGCGATGGTCGTCCCGGGCTCCGCGGCGGTCCGTCGCCAGGCCGAGGAGGAGGGCCTCGGCGAGGTCTTCGAGGCCGCCGGGCTCTCCTGGCGCACGCCCGGTTGCTCGATGTGCGTCGGGATCAACGACGACCGCCTGTCGGCCGGCCAGCGGTGCGCGTCGACCTCCAACCGCAACTTCGAGGGTCGTCAGGGCGCCGGAGGGCGCACGCACCTCGTCTCCCCGACCATGGCCGCCGCCGCGGCCCTCCACGGACACCTCGTCGACGTGCGCGAGGTCCTCGCCTCGTCGACCGCACCATGACCACCCCTCCCCACCGGGACGACACAGGAGCTGAACAGACATGACCTTGCGCATCGGCGTGGACGTCGGAGGCACCTTCACCGACCTCTTCCTGCACGACTCCGAGAGCTCCCGGTTCTGGCTCGCCAAGACACCGTCGACGCCGGGCAACCAGGCCGAGGGCGTCATCCGCGGCATCCAGGAGATCTGCGCGAAGGCGGGCCTGGAGCCGCAGCAGCTCGACGCCGTGCTGCACGGCACGACCGTCGCGACCAACGCGCTGCTCGAGGACAAGGGCTCGCGGGTCGGCCTGCTCACGAGCCACGGCTGGCGCAACATCCTGCACCTCGCCGACAGCTGGACGCCCGGTCCGCTCTTCGGCTTCTTCAACTACGCCCCGCCGGAGCCCGTGGTCCCCTTCGAGCGAGTGCGTGCCCTCGAAGAGCGCATCACCGCCGACGGCGAGGTGATCCTCGAGCTCGACGAGGCCGACGTCCAGCAGAAGGTGCGCGAGCTTGTCGACGAGGGCATCGAGGCCCTGACCATCTCGCTGATGCACGCCTACGCCCACCCGGCCCACGAGGAGCAGGTCGCGAAGATCGCCGGCAAGGTGCTCGCCGACCTCGGCGTCGACATCCCGGTCTCGCTGTCGAGCGACGTCAGCCCGGAGTTCCGCGAGTACGAGCGTGCGGTCACGACCGTGCTCAACTCCTACCTGGGCCCCGTGATGCAGCGGTACCTGTCGACGCTCGACACGGCCCTGCGCGACGTCCCCGTGAGCGCGAGCCTGCAGGTCGTCCGCTCCGACGGCGGCCTCATGTCGGTCGGCGGCGCCCAGGAGCACCCGATCCAGACGGCGCTGTCCGGACCGTCCGGTGGCGTCAACGGTGCCGCGTACGTGGCCCAGCGCGCCGGGTTCGACAAGATCATCACCTTCGACATGGGCGGGACGTCCTCCGACGTCGCGGTCTGCGTGGGCGGCGTGCCCGAGGTGACGCGCGAGACCAAGGTCGCGGCCTTCCCCGTGCGCGCCCCCGCCATCAACGTCGAGACGATCGGCGCCGGCGGCGGATCGATCGCGAACGTCTCCGAGGTCACCGGCGGCCTGCGCGTGGGTCCGGAGAGCGCGGGCGCCCAGCCGGGGCCGGCCTGCTACGGCCGCGGCGGCACGCTGCCGACCGTCACCGACGCCAACCTGGTGCTCGGCCACCTGCCGACCACCCTGCTCGGCGGGGACATGACGCTCGACGCCGACGCCGCGATGAAGGCGCACGAGCCGCTCGCCGCCGAGATGGGCGTGGACGTGCACAGTGCGGCTCAGGCCGTCATCGACATCGTCAACGGCAACATGCTCGGCGCGCTGCGCGCCGTGACGGTGCAGCGCGGCCTCAACCCGCGGGAGTTCTCGCTGCTGTCCTTCGGCGGCGCGGGGGGCCTGCAGGCCAACGCGCTCGCCGCCGAGCTCGGCTGCTTCCCGGTGATCATCCCGCCGGAGGCCGGCGTGCTGTCGGCAGTCGGGTTCGTCGTCGCCGACGTGCAGAACGAGTTCGCGCAGGCCTACCTCTCGCCGGTCGAGTCGATCGACGTCCAGGCCCTGCGCGCGACGCTCGCCGAGCTCGGCGGCCGCGCTGACGCGTGGCTCGAGGAGGAGGGCGTCCCCGCCGCCGACCGCAGCGTCCGCTACGTCTTCGACATGCGGTATCGCCGCCAGGGGTACGAGATCACCGTCGAGATCGACGCCGACACCGCCGCGACCCTCGAGCTGGACGACCTGACCCGCCGCTTCCACGAGGAGCACGTCCGGCTCTACGGCTTCGAGCTCCCGGCGAGCGTCGAGGTCGTCACGGTCCGTTCGCGTGGCATCGGCCGCACCGAGAAGGTCGACCTGGAGCCCGGCACCGAGGTCGCTCCCGACGCGTCCGCCGCGCGGGTCGGCAGCCAGCCGTCGTGGGTCGACGGTGCCCTGCAGGACGTGCCGATCTACGACCGCGCCCTGCTCCAGCCGGGCATGTGCGTCGAGGGCAAGGCCGTCATCACCCAGTACGACTCGACCGTGCTGGTGCTCCCCGGGCACCGCGCGCGCGTCGACACCTTCTTCAACCTGCTGCTCGAGGAGTCCCGATGACCACGACGTCCGCCATCGACCCGGTCACCCTCGACCTGATCGAGAACTCGCTCAAGAACATCCGCATCGAGATGGACGAGGTGCTGCGGCGCTCGGCCATGTCGTCGTCGATCCGCGAGCAGCACGACGAGTTCCCGATGATCGCCAACGAGCGCGGCCAGATGATCGTGGGCCAGTTCGGCTCCTACATCCCCGACGTCGTGGCGCGCTTCGACACGGTCGCACCGGGTGATGCCTACATCCTCAACGACCCGTACCTGTGCCGCGGCTCGATCTCGCACACCAACGACATCCTCGTGATCGTCCCGATCTTCCACGGCGAGCGCCTGGTGGGCTACGCGAGCCAGTTCGGACACGTGCTGGACATCGGCGGCACCTCGCCCGGCACGCAGACGGCCGACTCGCACTCCATCTGGGACGAGGGCCTGCGCATCCCGCCGGTCAAGATCGTCGAGGGCGGCGTGCTGAACGAGGGGGTCGTTGCGCTGATCCTCAACAACACGCGCGTCCCCGACATCGTTCGCAGCGACATCATGGGCCTGATCGGCGCCTGCCAGCGTGCCGCGAGCCGCGTCGTCGAGCTTTGCGACCGTCACGGCCAGCCGACCTACTCGGCGGCCTGCGACGCGCTGCTCGAGCGCACGCGCGTCGCCATGATCACGCTGATCCGCAAGTACGTCCCCGAGGAGAAGGTCGTCTTCTGGGACTGGGTCGACGACGACGGCGCGGGCAACGGTCCGTTCAAGCTGCAGCTCACGGTCTGGCGCGAGGGCGACACGGCCTACTTCGACTGGACGGGCACCGACCCGCAGGCTCCGGGCTCGATCAACTTCCTCATCCACGAGAACCTCTGCAAGCTGTTCTTCGGCGTCTACATGATCATGGCGTTCGACTCGAGCATCCTCTTCAACGACGGCTACAACAGCGTCTTCGAGGTCACGCTGCCCGAGGGCTCGCTGCTCAACCCGAACTTCCCCGCCCCGCTGTCCAACCGGCTCAACGTCCACACCCGGCTGTTCGACTGCATCTCCGGGGCGCTCGGCCAGAAGGCCCCCGACCTCTCGATGGGCGCGGGCTACGGCACCAGCCCGCACCTCGTCTACTCCGGCTACGCCGAGGACGGCGAGTACTTCCAGATGACCGAGCTGCTGTTCGGCGGGCTGCCCGGCCGCAAGGCCGGCGACGGCCTCGACGGTCACTCCTGGTGGCCGGAGTTCCGAAGCACCCCGGCGGAGTACATGGAGACGAACTACCCCCTGGTCGCCATGCGCTACGAGCCGGTCACCGACTCCGGCGGAGCCGGTCTCCACCGTGGCGGCGCCGGGATCGAGCGGGAGTACCTGTTCCGTCGCCCGGGCTTCGTGGGCGTCAACGACGACCGTGCGACCCTGCAGCCGTGGGGCATCGGCGGCGGACGAGCCGGCGGGAGCTCCTCCAAGCTGATCGTGCGCGCCGACGGCACCCGCGAGGAGCTGCCCTCCAAGCGCGACAACATCAAGGTCGAGCCGGGCGACCGCCTGGTCTTCCGCACCGCCGGAGCCGGTGGCTGGGGAGATCCGCTGCAGCGGCCGGTGGCCGCCGTGGAGCAGGACATCGCCCGCGGGCTCGTGTCGAAGGAAGCGGCCCGCGCCGAGTACGGCGTCGTCGCCGGCGACCCGGAGGCGACGGCGGTGCTGCGCGAGGAGCTCGCCGCGTCACGGACCGGTGCGCTCGGCTTCGACTTCGGCGCCCTCCCCGACGGCCTCGTGCCGCCGGTGCAGGTCGCCGCCTCGTCCGCCGGTCGGGACGGAGCCTCCGCATGAACGCGCTCGACGAGGACTACCGCCAGTCCGGCTTCAACCAGCGTCTGGGCTTCGGTGAGCGGCCGGCCGTCCTGGTCGTCGACTTCGTCAAGGCCTACCTGACCCCCGGCAACCCCCTCTACGCCGGGGTGGAGGACGCCCTGGCCGCCGCGACGACGCTCGTCGAGACGGCCAGGGAGTCCGACGTGCCGGTGCTGTACACGGTCGTGCACTACGAGGACCCCACCGAGGGCGGCCCGTTCTTCCGCAAGGTGCGTGCGCTGCAGAACTTCGTCGGCGACACCGAGGCGGGCGAGATCTGCGACGAGCTCGCGCCGCGTGACGGCGAGCTCGTCATCCGCAAGAAGTTCGCCAGCGCGTTCTTCGGGACCGGCCTGAAGGAGACGCTCGAGGAGATGGGCGTCGACAGCGTCATCGTCGCCGGCCTGAGCACGAGCGGCTGCGTCCGGGCGAGCAGCCTCGACGCCATCCAGTCGGGCTTCGTGCCGATCGTGGTCCGGGAGGCGGTCGGCGACCGCGCGGCCGGCCCGCACGACGCGGCCCTGTTCGACCTCGACGCCAAGTACGCCGACGTCCGCAGCCTCGACGAGGTCCTCGAGCACCTGCGCTCGCTCGCTGCTACCTCCTAGCCCCGAACCGACACCTCCCACCCCGCCGCGGCGCCCGCCGCTCACCGAACGGAGCACCCCCATGGAACACCTCAAGAAGCCCACCGGCAGCGACGCGTCGGCCGGCACCCGCGACCTCGTCGTCTCCCAGACCGTCGCCTCGATCATCGAGGACGTGCGCACCCGCGGCGACGCCGCCGTGCGTGAGCTGTCGGCGAAGTTCGACTCCTGGGAGCCCGAGAGCTTCAGGCTCTCGGCCGAGGAGATCGACCGCATCGTCTCCTCGGTCCCGCAGCAGGTCCGCGACGACATCGTGACGGTGCAGGCCAACGTCCGCGAGTTCGCGCAGCACCAGCTCGACTCGATGAAGGAGTTCGAGGTCGAGACCATGCCGGGCGTCCTCCTCGGCCAGAAGCACGTCCCGGTCGAGGCGGCAGGCGCCTACGTCCCAGGTGGTCGCTACCCGCTGCTCGCCTCGGCGCACATGACCGTCGTGACCGCCAAGGTCGCCGGAGTGGAGCGGACCACCGCCTGCACGCCGCCGATCCGTGGCGAGGTGCCTGCTCCCACGATCGCCGCGATGGCGCTCGCCGGTGCGGACGAGATCTACCTGCTCGGCGGCGTCCAGGCCGTGGCTGCGATGGCCATCGGCACCGAGACCATCGGCAAGGTCGACATGCTGGCCGGTCCCGGCAACGCCTACGTGGCCGAGGCCAAGCGTCAGCTCTACGGGGAGGTCGGCATCGACCTCTTCGCCGGGCCCACGGAGATCCTGGTCATCGCGGACGACCACGCGAACCCGTTCGTGGTGGCCGTCGACCTCCTGAGCCAGGCCGAGCACGGCCCGGACTCGCCGGCCGTGCTCATCACCACCAGCCGCGAGCTGGGCGAGGAGGTCATCGCGCACGTCGAGCGCCTGCTGCCCGGGATGTCGACCAACGACAACGCGGGACCGGCCTGGCGGGACCACGGCGAGGTCATCGTCGTCGACTCCCTCACCGAGGCCTACGCGCTGGCCGACCGCTTCGCGAGCGAGCACGTCCAGGTGTTGACGCAGGAGCCGCGTCGAGCCCTGACCGAGATGCGCAACTACGGCGCGCTGTTCCTCGGGGAGGGCACCTGCGTGTCCTACGGCGACAAGGTCATCGGCACCAACCACACCCTGCCGACGCGGGGCAGTGCGCGCTACACCGGCGGCCTGTGGGTGGGCAAGTACCTCAAGACCGTCACCTACCAGGAGGTCACCGATCCGGCCTCGAGCGCGGCGCTGGGCGAGCTCTGCGGTCGCGCGGCGCGAGTGGAGCTGTTCGAAGGTCACGCACGGTCCGGTGACGTCCGCGCGGCGGGCCACAACGGTGTCGAGCCGGACTGGATCACCGAGGCGCGCTCCGTCGTGTGACGTTCACGTGACGTCGCCGTCACGTTCGTGATGCAGGGCACAAAAACCCTTGACAGGGTCTGCGTCACCGAGTTGTATACGTATACATCGTAGAGAGGAGGAGAGATGTCGGAGTCGCTGCACCGTGGTCTCGCCGCACCAGCGGGCGGGCATCTCTCCTCCTCCGCAGCCCGAGGGCGGGGGGCCCACGAGCCCAAGGACGAACGGTCGGCCGCGCCCGCGGTGCAGGCCGGACGGACGCCGCATCCCGGCCGTCGGCCGCGGACGACGTCGACCCACCCCATCAGGAGAGAGACATGACCCCAAGAACTCCAGGCCGACTGCGTCGCACCGGTGGTGCCGCCGTGGCCCTGCTGCTGTCCGCCGCCGTGATGACCGCGTGCAGCACGGCGTCCGACTCGTCGTCGTCGTCCGACGGC
>NZ_LMMY01000009.1:362874-363039 GCF_001422865.1 Aeromicrobium sp. Leaf272 | reverse complement strand
CCCTCGACGCCCCGGCGTTCGATGTGACGAAGGCCGAGGGCAAGACGATCGTCAACGTCCCGATCACCGAGCAGATCCCCTACGTCAAGGCCGTCGACGTGGAGATGGAGCGCGTCGCGAAGAAGTACGGCGTGAAGTGGGTCAACTACCAGAACGGCGGTACGC
>NZ_LMMY01000009.1:355776-362866 GCF_001422865.1 Aeromicrobium sp. Leaf272 | reverse complement strand
GCTCCAGCGCGCCAAGCGCGCCGGCATCCCGGTCATCGCCACCCACACCTACCAGGACGGCGAGGAGCCCCCGGCCGCGGTGAAGGACCTGCTGGCCTCGACCACCACGGTGCCGTTCGCCCGCTCGGGCCAGCTCCAGGCCGACTACGTCGTCGCGCAGTCCGGTTGCGAGGCGAAGCCACTCATCATCACCACCAACGACCTCCTCGCGTCCAAGCACATCCTCAAGGGGATGAAGGACGAGTTCGCCGAGCTGTGCCCCGAGCTCGAGCCCGGCGTGATCGACGTGCCCGTCGGTCAGTGGGGCACCAACATCAAGCCCGAGGTGCAGTCCTACCTGGTGAAGAACCCCGACACCGACTGGGTCATGGCCAGCTACGACGACCAGACGGTCCCGGCGATCGCCGCGATCCAGGCCGCCGGCAAGGGTGGATCGGTCAAGATGACCGCCTACAACGGAACTCCGGCCAACGTGAAGCAGATCCAGGACGGCGACATCCTCGCCGCGGACGTCGGTGAGAGCATCAACTGGCTCGCGTGGTCGGTCGTCGACCAGTCGTTCCGCATCCTCTCGGGCGTCGAGCCCACCGAGGGCGGCGACCAGAAGACGCCGCTGCGCATCATCGACGACTCCAACGTCGACGAGACCGGCACGCCGCCGAACAACGAGGACGGCTACGGCGACGCCTACGTCGAGGGTTACGAGAACCTCTGGCAGACCGGGAGCTGATCGAGATGGGAGCACCTGTGCAGCTCGGTCACACGGACGTCGAGGCGAACGTCGTCCTCCGCGGCATCACCAAGTCGTTCGTCGGCGTGCAGGTGCTCAAGGGCGTGGATCTCTCCATCGCACACGGGGAGATCCACGGCCTGCTCGGCCAGAACGGCTCGGGCAAGTCGACGCTCATCAAGGTCCTGAGCGGAACCTACGACCCGGACGGTGGCGAGGTCCTCGTCGAGGGTGACCCCCAGGGCCTCCCGCTCGTGGACTTCGCCGCCGTCGGGTTCAGCTTCGTGCACCAGGACCTGGGCCTCATCGAGGAGATGACCGTCCTCGACAACTTCCTCCTGCCGCAGACGGCCCGCTCGGGCTCGTACTACCTGCGGTGGCGTCGGGACCGGGCCCGGGTGCAGGAGGTGCTGGAGCGCCACGGACTGCACGTCGACACGCGGGCCTCGGTGGCCTCGCTCGAGCCGACGGACCGGGCGCTGCTCGCCATCGTCCGCGCGGTCCACCACATCCAGGAGAGCGACCGGCGCGGGCTGCTCGTCCTCGACGAGCCGACCGTCTTCCTGCCGCGCGAGGGCGTCGAGCGCCTGTTCGCGCTCGTGCGCAGCGTCGCGTCGAAGGGGACGAGCGTCCTGTTCGTCTCTCACGACATCGACGAGGTCCGCGAGCTGACGTCGCACGTCACCGTCCTGCGGGACGGTGCCATCGCCGGCACGGCCGTCACGGCCGAGGTGAGCGACGAGGAGCTCGTCACGATGATCGTCGGGCAGCAGCTGGCTCGCCACCAGGGCCAGCTCCGCGCGCACGACGGCCGCGGCGACGTGGTCCTCGGCGCGAGGTCCGTGCGCACCTCGCTGCTCGACGGCATCGACATCGAGGTCCGCGAGGGTGAGGTGCTCGGCGTGACGGGCCTGAACGGTTCCGGCTTCGAGCACGTGCCGTACGCCTTGTTCGGCGCGCTGTCCGACGCCGAGGGGACCGTGCGCGCGGGCGGCGTCGACCACGACCTGTCGTCCTTCGACCCTCGGGCCGCGCTCTCGGCCGGGATGGCGTTCGTGCCGGGCGATCGCAAGCGCGAGGGTGCAGTCGGCGACCTCACGCTGGCGGACAACATCACCATGCAGGCGATCGACCGACACCGTCCCTGGATGTTGCGTCGCGACGCGCTTCGACGTGACGGCGTGCGCCTCATCGAGGAGTACGACGTCCGGCCCGCGAGGCCCGAGGCGATGTACGGCTCGCTCAGCGGCGGCAACCAGCAGAAGGCCCTCATGGCGAAGTGGCTCACCACCGAACCCGACGTGCTCCTGCTGCACGAGCCGACGCAGGGTGTCGACGTGGGCGCTCGCGAGCAGATCTTCGCGGCGCTCGACGCGGCTCGCGAGCGCCGCACCGCCGTGGTCTGCGCCAGCTCCGACTGCGAGCAGCTCGCCCGGATCTGCGACCGCGTGGTGGTGGTCGCCCGCGGCAGGATCGCTGCGGAGCTGAGCGGCGACGCCATCGAGAAGGACCACCTGGTCGAGCAGGTCTACAACACCGCGACCATCACCGAACCGCAGCACCAGCACGAGGGGACACCCGCATGAGCGCACTGGCCGAGGAGAAGAAGAAGGCCGACCAGCAGGCGGAGGCATCGCCGCCGGCCGCCCGGAGAGGCGGGCCGCGCTGGCGCGACCTCGGACAGCGCTGGGCGCTGCTCATCGCCTGGGTGGTCGTCATCGTGGTGTTCGGTGCGCTACGTCCCGACATCTACCTGAGCGCGGCGAACTTCCAGACGATCTTCGGGTCGCAGGCGGTCCTCCTGCTGCTTGCGCTGGGACTGCTGCTGCCGCTCGTCACGGGCAACCTCGACCTGTCGGTCGCGGCGAACCTCGCGTTCTCCTCCGTGCTGCTCGCCGTGCTGCAGGTCGAGGCCGGACTGTCGCTCGGGGTCGCGGTCCTCGTGGTTCTGGCGGTCGGCGTCGTCATCGGCATGGTGAACGGCTTCCTGATCGTCGGGCTCGGCATCGACTCCCTCATCGCGACCCTCGGCATCGCCACGGTGCTCCAGGGCCTCGCGTTGGCGATCTCCAACGGTCAGACGTACTCGGGTGTCAGCTCGACCCTCATCAACCTCTCGGCGAACTACCGCTTCGCGGGCATCGCGCTGGGGTTCTGGTACGGCGTCGTCCTGACGCTCCTCCTGGCCTACCTGTTCGTGTTCACCGCGCTCGGTCGCCGCATGCTGTTCGTGGGCCGCAACGCCGAGGTCTCGCGCCTCAGCGGGGTGCCGGTGGCGCGCATCCAGTGGGGTGCGATGGTCGGGGCCGCAGTCATCGCGTCCTTTGCCGGCATCATCTACACCGGCAGCCAGGGAGCCGCCGACCCGACGTCGGGACTCGGCTTCCTCCTGCCCGCCTTCGCGGCGTGCTTCCTCGGATCGACCGCCGTGCAGCCGGGTCGGTTCAACCCCGTCGGCACGTTCATCGCGGTGTTCTTCCTCGTCAGTGGCATCACCGGTCTGCAGATCCTCGGCGCCGCCTCCTACGTCCAGCAGCTGTTCTACGGCGGGGCTCTCATCCTCGCAGTCGCTCTGGCGAAGATCCCCGAGCGCCGCCGCAAGCGCAAGAAGGTGGCGGCGTGAGGTCCGAGGCGATGTGGTGCGCCGATGAGTGACGCCTCACTCGCCGGACGTCGCGTCCTGGTCACCGGGGCCGCGGGCGGCATCGGTGCCGCCGTCGCGATCGCCGCGGCCGGTGCCGGTGCCGCGTCCGTCCTCCTGGCCGACCGCCCGGGAGCCGAGCTGTCGGCGGTGGCCTCGCAGGTCGAGGCCGCCGGCGCCGCGACCGTCGTCCTGGCCGCCGACCTGGGCGAGGCGGACGCCGTCGTCCAGCTGGCGAGCGAAGCCGTCGACCGGGCCGGGGAGATCGACGTGCTGGTCAACGCTGCCGGGGTGCACGAACGCGTGCTCGCCGCCGACACCGCCGTCGACGTGATGTCGCTCGACCTGTGGAACCTGGTGATGGCGATCAACCTGACCGCGCCCTTCCTGCTGACCCGCGAGCTCGCCTCGAGCATGCCGAACGGTGGCAGCATCGTGAACGTGGCTTCGCAGCTGGGCCTCGTGGGTGCAGCGGCCAGCCCGGCCTACACGACCAGCAAGGCCGGTCTGGTCCAGCTGACGCGGAGCACCGCGGTCGACCTGGCGGAGCGTGGCATCCGCTGCANCCCGGCGGCTGCGCGGGCCGACGCCCTCGACACCTACGTGCTGAAGCGGTTCGGCCTGCCTGCCGAGGTCGCGGAGGCCGTGTGCTTCCTGGCCTCCGACGCCTCTGCGTGGACGACGGGCGCCTGCTTCGTCGTCGACGGCGGACAGACCGCCTGGCGCTGACCGAGCGCGGCGCGCCACACGCCGACCGAACTTCATGACTACGTATACGAATCATTGACGGAGAGACCATGACCGAGACGACCGAGGCCACGACCCAGGCCATCAGCGACGACGTCACGACCGTGGCGGTCGTGGGCGCGGGGACCATGGGTCGCGGCATCGCCGGGCTGTTCCTGCGTGCCGGGCACGACGTGCGCATCCACGACCACCTGCCCGGCGTGGCCGCACGATGGGTGGACTCCCTCTCCGCCGACGAGCTGCGGGGCGACGACGGGCGGGTGCGTGCCACCGACGTCGCCACTCTCGAGGAGCTCGTGCAGGGCGCAGGCCTCGTGGTCGAGGTCGTCGCCGAGGACCGCGCGATCAAGGCCTCGGTCCTGCGGACGGTGTCGGAGCATGCGCCCGCGCACTGCATCATCGCCACCAACACGTCGTCGTTCCCGATCGACGAGCTCGCCGAGGACTGCCTGCGACCCGAGCGGTTCCTCGGCATGCACTTCTTCAACCCCGCCGACGTCATCCCCGGCGTCGAGGTCATCGCCGGCGAGGCGACCGACCCGGCCGTCGTCGAGCGGGTCTCCGCCTGGCTGACCGCCGCGGGCAAGCGTCCGGCCACCGTGCGCAGCTCGCCTGGCTTCATCGCCAACCGGCTGCAGATGGCGCTCTTCCTCGAGGCCGTGAAGTGCGTCGAGGAGGGACTGGTCACCGCCGCCGACCTGGACACGGTCGTCTCGACCTCCTTCGGGTTCAGGCTGCCGTTCTTCGGACCGTTCGCGATCGCCGACATGGCGGGCCTGGACGTGTACCGCAGCATCTTCGCGACCCTCCAGCAGGGCTTCGGGGACCGCTTCGCCGCCCCGGACTCGCTGGTGGCGCTCACCGACCAGGGCCACTACGGGCTGAAGACGGGCCGCGGCTTCCGCGCCTACGCACCCGACGAGGGCGAGACGCTCGTGGCGGCGCGCGACGACGCCTACGCCCGCATGAACGACCTGCTGTCGGACTCGTGAGCACCGACCAGCCCGACCCGCGACGAGAGGACCGACGATGACGACGAACGCCACCACCACGCTGAGCCGGGTCTGGCAGCCGATGCAGATCGGCCCGCTGCGGCTCAAGAACCGCATCATCGTGCCCCCGCGGGTGCTCAACTGGGGCGAGGACGGCGTGCTGAGCCAGCGCCACCTGGACCACTACCGCCGGCTGGTCGAGGGCGGCGCCGCCATGATCGTCACCGAGCAGCACGCGGCCTACCCCATCGCCAAGGGCTCCTTCCACCACCCGTGCTCGGCGTGGGAGATGCACTCCGTGCCGCAGTTCCAGAAGATGGCCGACATCGTGCACGAGCACGGCGCGATGGGTGCGGTCGAGCTCTTCGGGCCCGGTACCCACGACAAGGGCATGATGCTGCTCGACGAGTGGCACCCGCTGTGGGGCGTCTCGGACATCCCGTCGATCGTGCACAACGAGGTGCCGTCGGTGATGGGCCAGCGCGAGATCGACGAGATCGTCGCCGGCTTCGTCCGGTCGGCGCGCAACGTGCGCGACGGCGGCCTCGACGGGGTGGAGCTGCACGCCGCGCACGGCTACCTGCTGTGCCAGTTCCTGAGCTCGATCTACAACAAGCGCACCGACCGGTACGGCGGCTCGTTGGAGAACCGGGCCCGGATCATCCTCGACATCGCCCGGGGCATCCGCGCCGAGGTCGGCGACGACCTGGCGCTCGGCATCCGCCTGTCCTACGACGAGTTCGTCGACGGCGTCGGCATCACGCCCGACGAGGCCGACGAGCACGTGCGCCTGTTCGCCTCGACCGGGCTGTTCGACTACTTCAGCATCTCGGCGGGCAGCTACCACACGCTTCACCGCGGGACGGCGCCCATGCAGGAGGACGACGGCCACCTCGTGCCGTTCGCGCGACGCGCCAAGGAGATCGTGTCCGACCGGGCCGCTGTCATCGCCGTGGGCAAGATCAAGGACCTCCACCTGGCCGAGGAGGTCATCGCCTCGGGCGCCGCCGACGTCGTCGCCATGGGCCGGGCGCAGCTGGCCGACCCGCAGATCGTCCGCAAGACCCTCGAGGGGCGTGAGCACGAGATCATCCGCTGCACGAGCGTCAACGAGTGCATCGGGCGGTTGTTCGACGAGACCGAGGTCATCTGCATGATGAACCCGGTCACCGGCCGCGAGGCGCGCTGGGGCACCACCGACAGGGTCGCGCCCGAGGACGCGAAGAGCGTGCTGGTCGTGGGCGGGGGCCCCTCCGGCCTCAAGCTGGCCTCGGTCGCCGCCACGCGGGGCCATCGCGTGACCCTCGTGGAGGAGCGCGACGAGCTGGGCGGTCACCTGAACCTCCTGTCCTCGATGCCGCAGCAGCCCGGCTGGGCCGTCGCTGCGGACGACCTGGTGCGCGCGGCGCAGAACGCCGGTGTCGAGATCCGGCTCGGGACACGCGCCGACGCCGACTTCGTCCGGTCCTTCGGGGCCGACCGCGTCTTCCTGGCGGTCGGCTCGTACTACGACACCCGGGGAGTGAGTCCCTGGACGCCCCAGGTCGACGAGGTGCCCGGCATCGACGCCCCCCACGTCCTCGCCATCGACGAGGCCGTGCGCCGCGTGCTCGAGCACGGCGGCAGTGCTCTCGGTCCGCGCGTGGTGATCGTGGACGAGTCCGGGCAGTACCTGCCGCTCGGCCTGGCCGAGCTCGTGGCCGAGGCCGGGGCCCACGTCTCGATCGTCACCCCGCAGATGTACGTCGGAGCGGAGCTGGAGCGCCACCTCGGCCTGCCGTGGAAGATGCCCCGCCTGCTCGACCTCGGGGTCGAGTTCGTCCCGCAGCGGCGGCTCGACGCGGTCAGCGGCGCCTGCGTCGTGACGTCCGACCTCTGGAACGGGCGCTCGGTCGAGATCCCCGACGTGAGCACGCTGGTGCTCTCCATCCACCGCCGCTCCCGCACGGACCTGGCCGAGGAGCTCGTGGACCTCGGCGA
>NZ_LMMY01000009.1:355174-355726 GCF_001422865.1 Aeromicrobium sp. Leaf272 | reverse complement strand
CCTCCGACACGAAGGACCAGCCATGCCCAAGATCCTGTACTCCACCGAGGCCACCACCACCACGGGCCGCGGCGGGTCCGTCGCCACGAGCGACGGTCGTCTCGACCTCCAGCTCTCCGCACCGAAGGAGCTGGGCGGCGACTCCGGCCCCGGCACCAACCCCGAGCAGCTGCTCGCCGCCGGGTACGCCGCGTGCTTCAACACGGCGCTCCGCGCGGTGCTGGGCCAGCACGACGTCACGGACGTCGAGCCGGTCGTCTCGGCGCAGGTCGGCATCTTCCGCTACCCGGAGGGCTACCGGCTCGACGTGGCGGTGACCGCCGAGCTCCCCGACGTCGACCCCGTCGTCGCGGAGAAGTACGTCGCCGAGGCCGACCAGATGTGCCCGTTCTCCGACGCGCTGCGCGGCGACGCGATCGTCAGCGTCGGGCTGGCGGAGTAGTGGTGGAGGGCCGCCGCCGTAGGGTCCTGGTCACCGGCGGGTCGCTGGGGATCGGCGCGGCGTGCGTGAGGTCCCTGGCCCAGGCCGGGGACCACGTGGTGGTGGCCGAC
>NZ_LMMY01000009.1:346270-355168 GCF_001422865.1 Aeromicrobium sp. Leaf272 | reverse complement strand
ACGTGCACCTGGACGTAGAGGTGCCCGACGACGTGGTCGCCGGGATCGCGGCCACGGCGGACGACGGCTTCGACGTCGTCGTCGCGAACGCCGGCATCGCCCGCCGCCGTCCCTTCGGCGACCTCACCGACGCCGAGTGGGCCCACGTCCTCGACGTGAACCTCACCGGAGCCATGCGCGTCGTGCGCGCCGCGCTGCCCGGGCTCCGAGCCCGCGGCGGGGGAAGCGTGGTCGCGATGTCGTCCGTGCACGGCGTGGCCTACGGCTGGGCCGAGCACGCGCACTACTCCACCTCCAAGGCCGGTCTCGTGGGTCTGGTGCGCGCCCTGGCGTCCGAGCTCGGCCCCGACGGTATCCGGGTCAACGCCGTCGCGCCGGGGATGATCCGGACGGCCCAGTCGCTCGACGAGGTCAACTCCGCGGGTGCCGTGGCCCTCGACGCGGCGGCCTCGAGCGTCCCGCTGCGACGGATCGGCGAGCCGGACGAGGTCGCCGACGTGGTGCTCTTCCTCGCCTCCGACGCCGCGCGCTACGTCACGGGCCAGGCGCTCGTCGTCGACGGTGGCCTCACGGTCCACCTGGGCTGACGCCGTGCGCGCCGTGCTGCCCGACCTGGTCCGCGCCCTGGACGAGGACGGGTCCGTGGTGCTGGCGACCGTCGTCGGCACGTGGGGCAGTGCGCCACAGCCGGCGGGCGCCGCCATGCTGCGACGGCTGGACGGTCGCGTGGTCGGCTCGATCTCCGGAGGCTGCGTGGAGGGCGCGACCTACGAGCTCGCCGAGCAGGTCCAGGACACCGGTGAACCGGTCCGGTGCCGCTTCGACGTGAGCGACGACGACGCGATCGCGGTGGGACTGACCTGTGGCGGCACCATCGAGGTCCACGTCGAGCGGGTGGACGTCGACCAGCGACCGCTCTGGACGACCGTCCTGGCGAGCGTCCGGGACGGGCGCACGACGACGATCGTGTCCGCGCCCCCCGCGGACGGCGCACCTCCCGCGCCGCGCATCCTGCTCGAGGACGTCGCGCTCGACGGCGTCGACGGCTGGGACGGGGACGACCTCGCCCGGGTCTCGGTCGCCGCGTCAGCGGGCGGCGGCCTGGTCCGGCTCGGCCACGGCCCGACCGGCCCCGACCCGACCAGCCCCGACCCGACCAGCCCCGACCCGACCAGCCCGGACCCGACCAGCCCGGACCCGACCAGCCCCGATCCGACCAGCCCCGATCCGACCAGCCCCGGGCGCGAGGCGTTCGTCTCGGTCCTGGCGGCGGCCCCGCGCCTGCTCGTGTACGGCGCCGTCGACTTCGCCGCAGCGTTGTGCGACCAGGTGCGGCTGCTGGGGTACCGGACGACGGTGTGCGACGCACGTGCCGTCTTCGCCACCTCCGAGCGGTTCCCCTCGGCGGACGAGGTGGTCGTCGACTGGCCCCACCGCCACCTCGAGCGGGAGGTGCTGGCCGGACGGACCGACGGGCGGACCGTGGTGTGCGTGCTGACGCACGACGAGAAGTTCGACCTCCCGCTGCTGACCCTCGCCCTGACGCGCGACGACCTGGGCTACGTCGGGGCCATGGGGTCGGCGCGCACCCATCATCGTCGCGTGGCGTCGCTCGCGGACGCGGGCGTGCCGCCCGAGCGGGTGGCGCGCCTGCACAGTCCCATCGGGCTGCACCTGGGTGGACGGACGCCCGCCGAGACGGCGCTCGCGATCGCCGCCGAGGTGACGGCCTCTCGGCACGGTGCCTCGATGCAGCACCTGCGCGGCGCGCAGACGCCCATCCACGGCCGGGCGACACCAGCCGTCGGGCACCTCCGGCCCGCCGTCCCCGGCGCGTGACCACGCACGGCCGAGCGAGGTTCCGCCGCATCTGACCTGCGACGTCATCGCGGCGAAACAGACCGGTGACCGTGGCGACCTCAGTTCCGGAGAAACTCCTGCCGACAAGGCATTGACAACGTATGCACAGATGGGCTTGCATACGTAGTCATCAGGGTGAGTCGCTCGGCTCGCGCTGGGGTCGACGGGCGCGAGGTCCGGTCGTCCCACCCCCCCAGAGAACGAGGAATCTCATGCGACGACCCACCCCCCGAGGAGCCGCCGTCGGTGCGGCCACCCTGTCCCTGCTGCTCGTGGCCGCCTGCGGCTCGGGCTCCGGCAGCGAAGGCGGCGCCGGAGGCGGCACCGCCGACCAGGCCGCCGCGAAGGCCGCCATCGACGAGGCGAAGGCCGTGCCCGAGTTCGTCGCCCCCGGACCCGCCTTCGACGCGAGCGCGGCGCGCGGCAAGCGCATCGCGCTCGTGCCCGACTACCCCATGCTCCCGTTCGTCCAGGAGATCAACGTCGGGCTCAAGGATGCGGCGAAGGAGGCCGGGCTCGAGGTCGACGACTGCAACAACGACGGCACCGTCGGCGGCTGGGTGAAGTGCTTCGACAAGGCGATCTCCTCCAAGCCCGACCTCATCGTCCTCAACGGCTCGCCCTCCCCGTCGCAGCTGCAGCCACAGATCAAGGCCGCCGAGGCGGCGGGCATCCCCGTCATCGCCAACCACGTGCCGCTCGACGACGAGTTCCCGAAGGGCACGCTCCCGAAGACCAACGTCACCGGACTCACCGCGGTGCAGCCCGGACCGTTCGTCCAGGGGGCCAAGCTCATGGCCGACTACACGGTCGCCGAGGACGGCGCCGACGTGAACGCGCTGATCGTCACCGCGAACGAGGCGCCCGCGAGCCGCGGCCTGGTCAAGATGATCCAGGACGAGCTGGCCGCCGTGTGCGACTCGTGCGAGAACGAGGTCCTCAACGTCCCGATCGTCGACTGGGCCACCAAGCTGCAGGGCGAGGTGCGCACCGCGCTCCTGAAGGACCCGAGCATCAACTGGGTCATCACGATCTACGACGGCGCCATGCCGAACGTCGTCCCGGCCATCCAGGCCGCGGGTCGCAAGGGCAAGGTCAAGCTGACGGGGTTCAACGGCCAGGGCTTCGCCCTCTCGGGAATCGCCGACGGCACCGTCACCTCCACCATGGGCGAGAACCTGGAGTGGACCGGGTGGTCCACGATCGACCGTGCGCTGCGCGTGCTCGTGAACGGCGACGCCGACGACGCGACCGAGATGGACACGCCCGTCCGCGTCTGGGACTCGTCGAACATCGACGAGGCGGGCACGCCGCCGAAGCCCACCCAGGGCTACGGCGACACCTTCAAGGACGGCTACCTCGAGCTGTGGGGGGTCAAGTAGCCATGGCGACGCCCGGACCGTCCGTCCTCGAGCTGGTCGGACTCACCAAGACGTTCGGCGGCACCACCGTCCTCGACGCGGTCGACCTGTCGGTCGCGCCGGGGGAGGTGCACGGCCTGCTCGGGGAGAACGGTTCGGGCAAGTCGACCCTCATCAAGGTCCTTGCCGGGTTCCACGACCCGGACGGCGGCCGCCTGCGGGTCGGCGGGCGCGACGTCGCGCTGCCGCTGCAGCCGGACGCGCCCCGCACGCTGGGTCTGCAGTTCGTCCACCAGGACCTCGGGCTGATCGAGTCGCTGAGCGTCGTGGAGAACCTCGTCGTGGCCGACATGGCCCAGCGGCGGCTACGGATCTCCTGGGCGCAGGAGCGGCGCAAGGCCCGGCAGGTCTTCGAGCGCTACGGCATCGACCTCGACCCGGCGGCGACGGTCGCGGACGTCCGACCGGTGCAGCGTGCCCAGCTCGCGATCGCCCGGGCCATGGAGGGGATGCGCGAGGCGCGCGGCCACGGCGACGGAGGCGCCCACGGCCTGCTCGTCCTGGACGAGCCGACCGTCTTCCTCCCGCGGGAGGAGGTCGACCAGCTGTTCGGCCTGATGCGCGACATCGCGGCGTCCGGGGCGTCGGTGCTGTTCGTCTCCCACGACATCGACGAGGTGCTGCGGGTGACCGATCGCGCCACCGTCCTGCGCGACGGTCGTCTCGTCGACACCCTCGTGACGGCCGAGACCGACCACGACGCCCTCATCGAGCGCATCATCGGCCGCCGGCTGGAGGCTCACGCGCCCCCGGCGGCGGGGACGACCGTGAACGCCGCGCCGGTGATGGCACGGGTGCGTGGACTCACGTCGGACCCCCTCGTGGACGTCGACCTCGACGTCCACGAGGGTGAGGTGCTGGGCGTGACCGGCCTGCTCGGCTCCGGCTTCGAGGCCCTGCCCTACGTGCTGCACGGCGCCGTCGCGCCGACGTCCGGCCGCCTCGAGCTCGACGGGACCGAGCACGACCTCACGTCGCGACGCGGCACGCGCGCCTCCACCGCGCTCGTGCCCGCCGACCGCAAGAACGACTCGGCCGTGCAGACCCTCCCGGTCACCGACAACGTCACGATGCCGGTCCTCGGCCGGTTCCGGGGAGCCCTCGGCCTCGACCGCCGGGCGATGACGACGGCCACCGCCGCGCTCATGGAGGAGTACGACGTGCGTCCCCGCGATCCCTCGCTGCCCCTGTCGGCACTGTCCGGCGGCAACCAGCAGAAGGCGGTCATCGCCAAGTGGCTGCAGACCGGCCCGCGCCTGCTCCTGCTGCACGAGCCGACCCAGGGTGTCGACGTCGGCGCACGAGGTCAGATCTGGGACGTCATCCGCGGCAGCGCGGACGCCGGGGGCGCAGTGGTCTGCGCGAGCTCCGACCACGAGCAGCTGGCCGCGCTGTGCGACCGCGTGGTCGTGCTGGCCCGCGGCCGGGTGGTCGCGGAGCTGACCGGAGGGGACGTCACCAAGGAACGCATCACCGAGCGCTGCCTGAGCAGCGTGCAGCTTGCCGCCGCCGCCGAGGACGCGGCGTGACCCCGCCGACCCGACCGACCCCTCCCAGGACTGAGGCTCCCATGACCACCACCGCCGAGAAGAGCACCGCTTCGCACACGGCTCGCCCGGCCCGACGTCTCCCGGCAGGACTGCCGAGCCGTCTGGCCCTTCCGGCCGTCTGGGTCGTGACGATCGTCATCTTCAGCATCCTGCGGCCGGACACCTTCGCGACCTCGGCGAACTGGTCGTCGATGCTGTCGACGCAGTCGGTCTTCCTGATCCTCACGCTCGGGCTGATCGTGCCGCTGACGACCGGCGACATCGATCTCTCGCTGGCCTACACGCTCACCTTGTCCAGCGTGACCGTGGCCGTGCTCAACGTGAACCACGGCTGGCCGATCGGGTTCGCGATCGTGGCCGCGATCCTGGTCGGGTCGGCGATGGGTCTGCTGAACGGCGTGCTGGCCACGCTGTGCCGCATCGACCCGATCATCGTCACGCTCGGCACGGGGACCTTCGCCTACGGAGTCACGCTGATGATCTCGGGCTCCTCGACGGTGCCCGGCATCGACGTCGCCCTGAGCGACTGGACGGTCGGCAACAGCCTTCTCGGCATCCCGATCCAGTTCTACTACGCACTGCTCGCCGTCGTCGTCCTCTGGTACGTCATGGAGTTCACGACCCTGGGCCGGCGGATGCTCATCGTCGGCCGCGGCCGGTCGGTGGCGCGCCTGAGCGGCCTGCGGGTCGACCGCGTGCGGGTGGGGGCCCTCGTCACGGGCGGCACGCTCGCCGGCGTCGCCGGGGTCATGTACGCCGGGACGTCCGGGTCGGCCGACCCGACGTCGGGACCGAGCTTCCTGCTTCCCGTCTTCGCCGGCGCCTTCCTCGGCGCGACGGCGATCATGCCCGGCCGGTTCAACGCCTGGGGCACGCTCGTCGCGACCTACTTCCTGGCCACCGGCATCACGGGGCTGCAGTTCCTGGGCGCCGAGAACTACGTGCAGCAGCTGTTCTACGGCGGCGCGCTCGTGGTGGCCGTCGGGCTGTCGCAGCTGGTCACCCGCGGGTCCGCACCGATCTCGGGATCCGCGGCATGACGACCGGCGATCGGACCGTGTGGACGGTCGCCGCGGTGCACGCCGCGCCCGTGCTGCTCGACGCCGAGGCGACGATCGACAAGGCGTGCGGGTTCGTGGCGGAGGCGGGCGAGCGCGGCATCGACCTGCTGGTCTTCCCCGAGGTGTTCGTGCCCGGCTTCCCCTACTGGATCAACCTGTACCCGCCGGCCGACCTGTTCGGCATGCACGCGCGCTACCGCGGCGCGTCGGTGGAGGTGCCGGGGCCGCTCGTCGCGCGTGTGCAGGACGCGGCTCGTCAGGCAGGCGTGAACGTCGTCCTCGGAGTCTCCGAGCGCGACGGCGGGACGCTCTACAACACGCAGGTCCACATCGACGACGAGGGCACGCTGCTGGGCATCCACCGCAAGCTCCAACCGACGTACGCGGAGCGCTTCGTCTGGGGGCAGGGGGACGCGTCGACGCTGAGCGTGTTCGAGACCCGGCTCGGCCGCGTGGGCGGCCTCGCCTGCTGGGAGCACACCATGAACCTGGCGCGCCAGGCCCTCATCGTCCAAGGCGAGCAGGTCCATGCCGGCGCCTGGCCCGGCCTCCAGACCCATCGGGGCATGGAGGAGAGCTTCGACCTGCAGGTCGAGGCGATGTCGCGCACGCACGCGCTCACCGGCCAGTGCTTCGTCGTAGTCGCCCAGAACCCCCTGACCGACGACATGGTCGCGCTCATGGAGGCCGAGCTCGGCCCGCAGACCATCCAGCCGGCCGGCGGCGGCTGGTCGGCGATCTTCAACCCCGACGGCACGACGGCCGCCGGACCCCACACGGGCCCCGAGGAGTGCCTGCTCGCCGCCGAGATCGACCTGACGGCCATCGACGGCGTCCACGCGCTCCTCGACGCGAACGGTCACTTCTCGCGGCGCGACGTGCTGCGCCTGTGGGTGGACGACGAGCCCAAGACCACGCTGGCGTCCGCGCCGCACCCGACCAAGGAGAACGATGACTGAGATGTCCTACGGCGCGATCGACATCGTCGTCGCGCCGCACACGCCCCGCGAGATCGCCGAGGACCAGGTCGGCGTCGACGAGACCTTCATGGACAAGGTCCGCATGCCCGAGGACATGCGCCGGGGCGTCCCCATGGAGGACTACGTCGCCGCCATGGACCGGGCCGGTGTGGAGCGCTCGCTGCTGATCGCCACCCGGGCGGGCGACCTGCGCGTCCGCCACTCCTACGAGATCCCGTACCAGCGCGTCGCCGACTACTGCGCGGCGTTCCCCGGCCGCTTCAGCGGGCTCGCCGGCATCGACCCGACCCGCGGGATCTCCGGGCTGAAGGAGCTCGACCACGCCGTCCACGACCTCGGCTTCGTGGGGGCGCACCTCTACCCGCACTGGTTCGGCCTGGCACCGGACGCGGCCCAGTACTACCCGTACTACGCCCGCTGCGCCGAGCTCGGGATCCCGATCATGATGCAGGTCGGCCACTGCCTCGACTACCGCCGCGACCGGATCCTCGAGAGCGTCGGGCGTCCCCAGACCCTCGAGCGGGTGGCGATCGACTTCCCGGAGCTGACCATCATCGGCATCCACCTGGGCTGGCCGTGGACGGAGGAGATGATCGCGATGTGCTTCAAGCACGCGAACGTCTACGTCGCGGCCGACGCCTACGCGCCCAAGCACTGGCCGGCGGAGTACGTGAAGTTCGCGAACTCGTGGGGCTCGGACAAGTGCCTGTTCGGCACCGACTGGCCCGTGATCGGGCCCGAGCGCGCGATCGAGGAGATCGACGGGCTGGGACTGCGACCGGAGTCGCGCCGCAAGCTCCTGCGCGACAACGCCGTGCGGATCTTCGGTCTGTGATGGCGGCGATCCCTGCGACCTTCGTCCCGCTCACGGTCGCCGACGGCGTCCGGGTCTCGGCCGGACGCACTCCCGGCAAGGTCGCGCTCCGCGAGGGGGAGCGGACCCTCACGTACGCCGCCCTGCGCAGCCGCGTGCACCGCGTGGGCAACGCCGCTCTCGCCGGGCTGGGGCTCACGTCGGGCGACCACGTCGCTGTCGTCGCGGGCAACCGCCTCGAGTACGTCGAGCTGGTGGTCGGCCTCGCCGGCGCGGGCCTGGCGGTCGTGACGATCTCGCCGGCCTCGTCGGCGGCGGAGATGAGCTACATCGTGGCCGACAGCAAGGTGCGGGCGCTCGTCGTCGACCGGGCGTGCGAGGAGGTGGCGCGGTCGGTCGCCGACGCGGCGGGGATCCCGGTCGTGCTGCTGGACGACGGCTACGAGGACTGGCTCGGCGCGGCACGCGACTCGCACCCCGGCGTCGTCCCGGACGAGTGGGACACCATGGTCGTCCACTACACCTCCGGCACCACGGGCGAGCCGAAGGGCGTCCTGTGCCCGCACCGCTCGCGCACGCTCAACTACCTGGCGATGGCCGCGGAGTACGGCGCCTACGGTCCCCGCGACCACGGGCTCACGATCGCCCCGATGTACCACGGGGCCGGGCTCTCGTTCACGCTCGCCAACGTCTTCCTCGGCGGGTCCGCGACGATCCTGCCGAGGTTCGACCCCGAGGCCGTGCTGGCCGGGTTCGCCGCCGAGCCGATCACGAACGCCTTCATGGTCCCGACGCACTTCCACGGTCTCTTCGGCCTCGGCGACGAGCGCGTCGCGGCGATCGGGCACGGCGCGCTCAAGACCCTCGTGTCCAACGCGGCGCCGCTCTCGCAGGCGATGAAGGAGCGGATCGTCGACGTCATCGGCGACGGGTACCTCTTCGAGTGCTACGGCTCGACCGAGGCCGGGGTCGTGTCCAACCTCGCGCCCGCCGACCAGCTGCGCAAGGAGCGGTCCGTCGGGCTGCCGTTCCCGGCGACCGAGGTCCGGCTGCTCGACGAGGAGGGCCACGAGGTCGGCGTCGGCGACGTCGGTGAGCTGTTCAGCCGCTCGCCGTACCTGTTCACTGGCTACCAGGGGCGCGAGGCGGCCACCGCGGCCGCGCTGCGCGACGGCTGGTTCTCGGCGGGCGACCTCGCGGTGCGCGACGACG
>NZ_LMMY01000009.1:345224-346242 GCF_001422865.1 Aeromicrobium sp. Leaf272 | reverse complement strand
CCCCGCGGTCGACGAGGCGTCGGTCTTCGGTGTCGCCGACGAGCGGTGGGGCGAGGCGATCCGCGCCTCGGTCACGCTCGCCCCGGGCGCGTCGGGTCGCCTCGACGTGGAGGAGGTGCTCGCGTTCTGCCGCGAGCAGCTGGCCGGCTACAAGGTGCCCAAGCACGTCGAGGTCGTCGAGGCGCTGCCGCGCAACGCGGGCGGCAAGGTCCTGCGTCGAGTTCTGCGCGACCGCGCGGAGGCCGGCCGATGAACGGGCGGGCGTCCGTGAGCAGGGGCCGGGCATGACCGACGTCGACGTCGCGGTCGTCTTCCACAGCGCCTATCGGGGCTCCACCCGGGCGCTGGCGGAGGCGGTCGCCCGCGGCGTCGCCATGGTCGAGGGCGCCACGGCGCTCCTCGTGCCGGTCGAGCAGGTCGACGACCACTGGGACCGCCTGCATGCCGCCGATGCCGTCGTGCTCGGCAGCCCGACCTACATCGGCTCGGTGAGCGCGGTGTTCAAGACGTTCGTCGAACGGCTAGCGGGAGACGTGTGGCGCGAGCGGATGTGGCTCAACAAGGTGGCGAGCGGGTTCACGGTGAGCGCCGGGCCGTCCGGGGACAAGCTCAACGCGCTCCAGGACCTCGCGGTGTTCGCGGCCCAGCTCGGCATGATCTGGGTGCCCGTCCGACACGTCGGGGGGCACTACGCCACCTCGACGTCGATGGAGACGGCCCTCAACCGCATGGGCGGGTACCTCGGCGTGATGGCACAGGCCGACATCGACCGACGGCCGCCGGACGCCCCGCCCGCGAACGACCTGCGCACCGCCGAGCTGCACGGCCAGCACGTGGCCTCGGTGGCACGCCAGCTCGCGGCCGGGCGGGCGAAGCATCCCTCGCCCTACCCGGACCGCTGTGTACGTCCTGGCGTGCCCGCGACCCTCTGGGAGGTGCCCCTTGCTGAGTAGCATGACGCGCGTGGGCCCCACGAGTCGCGACATCGCCCGCGAGGCCGGCGTCTCCCAGTCGACCG
>NZ_LMMY01000009.1:343655-345198 GCF_001422865.1 Aeromicrobium sp. Leaf272 | reverse complement strand
GCCTCGGGTACGTCACCAACCACGCGGCGCGCAGCCTCAAGACACGTCGGACGCAGACCATCGGCGTCGTGGTCGCCGACCTGCGCAACCCCTACTTCCTGGAGGTCGTCGACGCGCTGCGCGACGAGCTCCACCTCGCCGGCTACCGGACGTTCCTCGTGTCGGACCAGCAGGGCTCCGACGACGGGAGCGAGCTCGTCGACCTGCTGCTGGGCTCGGTCGACGGTGTCGTGTTCGCCTCGGCGCAGAGTGCCGACACCGCCGCGACCGGCTTCGCCGACCTGCGGATGCCGGTCGTGCTGGTGAATCGCGAGATCGAGAGCCGGCCTCTCGATCGCGTGCTGTCGGACTACACGGCCGGCGGTAGGCTCGCTGCGGAGCACCTCGTCGAGCTCGGCCACCGCCGCATCGGCCTCATCACCGGTCCGAGCGCGATGGCCGTCTTCCGTGACCGCGAGGAGGCCTTCCGTGGCACGCTCGCGCAGCTGGGGGTGCCGTTCGACGAGCGGCTGCGACGCGAGGGTCCGTTCTCCTACGAGGTCGGCGAGCAGCTGGGCGCCGAGCTCATGCAGGGGCCGGACGTGCCGACGGCGATCTTCTGCGCCGACGACCTCGTGGCGTTCGGCGTGCTCGACGCCGCCCAGCGGCACGGGCTGCGGGTCCCGGATGATCTCTCGGTCATGGGCTACGACGACCTCACGATGGCCGGCTGGGACCGCTTCGGTCTCACGACCGTCCGCCAGCCGATGGACGAGATGGCGCGGGCGGCGGCCCGGCTCGTGCTCGGGCGCATCCACGGCACCGACGACTCGGCGGAGCCGCAGCGCCAGGTCCACCCGGTGCGGCTCGTCCGCCGTTCCAGCACCGGCCCGGCGCGGGCCTGAGCCGGCGAGAGGGCGGGGACGGGCATGGTCGACGAGATGATCCATACGTATGCATCCGGCCTCGACGGCGCCGGCGGACGGGGCATGGAGCTCGACCCCGCGAGCACGGCACTGCTCGTCGTCGACATGCAGAACGCCTTCTGCGACGAGGCCGGCAGCGTCGCCCGCAGCGGGCTCGACCACCGGCCGGCGGCCGCGGTGGTGCCGACGGTGGCGTCGCTGCTCGCCGCTGCCCGGAACGGTGGCGCGCACGTCGTGCACACCCGCTACTCGTTGCGGGCCGACCACGGCGACGCCGGGCTGCTCTTCGAGGTCGCGCCGGCGCTGCGCCTGCCCGGTGCTCTCGTCGGCGACGACTGGGACGCCGAGATCGTGCCCGCCCTCACCCCGTGGCCAGGAGAGCGCGTGGTGGACAAGACGCGGTACAGCGCGTTCTTCGGCACCGGCCTCGCGGAGGAGCTGCGTGCGCTCGACGTCGGGACCGTCGTGGTGTGCGGCGTGACCACCAACGTCTGCGTCGAGGGCACCGCCCGCGACGCCTTCGCCCACGACCTCCGGGTCGTCGTCGTGGCCGACGCGACGGCCGCGGTCGACGACGACCTGCACACGTCCTCCCTGCGCAGCATGGCGTACGGGATCGGCACCCTCTCGACCGCGGC
>NZ_LMMY01000009.1:338825-343646 GCF_001422865.1 Aeromicrobium sp. Leaf272 | reverse complement strand
CCCCGCCCGACGTGACCCCGCCCGGGGACCGGCCCTTCGTGGCCGACGCGGTCTGCCACCCCTACAACTTCGCGCCGGAGAACCAGCGCGGCTCCTACGGCAAAGCGTTCACCGACGTCATGTGGAGCTCGCACCCCATCATCAACCCGCCCGAGCACCAGCTGACCCGTGAGCAGTGGGAGCGCGACTGGGACATCGAGCAGTTCGTCGACACGATGTTCCTGGAGAGCGCCACGGACCTGGCCTGCGTGCACTCCCTGCCGATCTACGACGCGTACGTCGACGGCCTCTCCGCGATCGACAAGGGCGCAGAGCTGAAGCGGCGGTACCCGGAGCGGGTGCTCTGGTACGCGACAGCCGACCTGTTCCGGGGCGAGGAGGCGCTCGAGTCGATCGAGCACCAGGTCCGTGACCTCGGCGCCGACGGCATCAAGCTCTACCCGGCGCAGTACCTGCGTGGCCGGACGCGGTACTGGGAGATGTCGGACGACACTTTCGCCTATCCGGTCTTCGAGCTCGCCCAGGAGCTCGGGGTCAAGAACATCGCGGTGCACAAGGCGCTGCCCCTCGGGCCGGTCTCCACCGACGCGATGCGGGTCGACGACATCGGTCGCGCCGCCGCGCGGTTCCCGGACATCAACTTCCAGATCGTCCATGCCGGGTTCATGTTCATCGACGAGACGCGCATGCTGTTGATGAACCACCCGAACGTCTACGTGACGCTCGAGGCCTCGTTCGTCAGCGTGCTGCTCGATCCGGCGGCGTTCGGGCGGATCCTCGGCGCGTTCTTGTCAGAGGGCGGCCCGGACCGGATCCTCTACTCCTCGGCCGCGACCAACCCCCACCCGCGGTACCTGCTCGACGCGTTCGACCGGTTCGAGCTGCCGGACGACGTCCCGCACACCCTCGATCGTCGGACACGCGACCTGATTCTCGGGGGCAACCTCGCGCGGCTGCACGGCATCGACCCGGTCGAGCGACGCGCGAGCACCGCGGGGGACCGGTTTGCCACCGCTGTGGCCCGGGACGGGTACCGCGACCCCTGGAGCATCGTGCGCGCCGCCGACGCCGCCGAGGTCCCGGCATGAGTGCGGCAGGGAGCCGGCTCCCGGCGACCAGCGGGACCGCGGCAGACGCGGTTGCCGTCGCCCTGCGTGACGTGCCCGACCCCTGCATGGTGGCTGCCGGTGCCCCGACCTCGATCGTCGACCTGGGCCTGGTCGACGCCGTGGACGTCGTGGACGGCTGCGCACGCGTCGTCGTCACCCTGACCGAACCCGGCTGCCCGTTCACCCACCACATCATCGAAGAGGTCACCGAGGCGGCTCTGGCCATCGATGGTGTCTCGTCCGTCGAGGTGTCGCCCCGGTGGGCGCCGCTGTGGACCGAGGCGCGCGCGACGGCGGAGGGTCGCCGCACGCTCGATCTCGCCCGGGCCAGGATCGGGGGGCCGCGACCGTGACGCGGTGTCCTGAGGACGGCGCACTCGTCGGGTCTCGGTGCACGCACGGCGGCTGGCTAGGCTCGCAGCATGGCTGAGGCGCAGATCGAAGGTCCCGACGGTCCCATCGAGGCGTGGGTGGCCACGCCTGCCGTGGGGGAGGGGCCGTGGCCGGGAGTGCTCCTCGTGGTCGATGCGATCGGGCTGCGACCCCAGATCCATGTCATGGCCGACCGGTTCGCGTCGTGGGGCTACACGGTGCTCGCGCCGAACGTCTTCCACCACTTCGGCACGGCTGCGGAGACGTCGCCCGAGGGGGACCTGCGCGAGCCCGGGGCTCGCGAGGCGTTCTTCGAGCAGGCCATGCCGCGCGTCCACGCCCTCACGCCCGAGCTCTCACGGCCCGACACCGCCCTCTTCCTCGACGTGCTGCAGGCGCGCGACGACGTGGCCGACGGTCCGGTCGGGGTCGTCGGGTACTGCATGGGCGCCCGGATCGCCCTGCGTGCCGCAGGTGACCACCCCGGCCGCGTCTCCGTCGCCGCAGGCTTCCACGGCGGTGGGCTCGTCGACGACACCGAGGAGAGCCCGCACCTCTCCTTGCGCACCGCGCATGCGACGGTGCTGCTGCGCCATGCCGACGACGACCCGTCGATGCCCTCCGAGCACCAGGAGTCGATCGCCGAGCTCGCTGCCGCATCCGGCGTCGTGCTCGACCAGGCCGTCTACCCTGGAGCGCCGCACGGCTTCACCATGGCCGACACGTCGATGTATGACGCGGTCGCGGCGCAGCGTCACGAGGACGAGCTCCGAGAGCACCTCGCCTCCGTCCTCGGCTGACCGTCGAGAGCGTCTCGTCAGCCGCCGACCTCGAAGAGGCCGGCTGCGCCCATCCCGCCGCCGACGCACATCGACACGACGACGTAGCGCGCACCGAGCCGACGGCCGGCGAGGAGCGCGTGGCCCACGCCGCGGGCACCCGTCATGCCGTAGGGGTGGCCGAGGGCGATCGCGCCACCGTCGACGTTCATCCGGGCGGGATCGATGCCGAGGACGTCCCGGCAGTGGACGGCCTGCGAGGCGAAGGCCTCGTTGAGCTCCCACACCCCGATGTCCTCCACGGCGAGGCCGTGCTGCTCGAGCAGCCGGGGGATCGCCGTCACCGGACCGACGCCCATCTCGTCCGGCTCGCAGCCGGTCACCGCGATGCCGACGTAGTAGCCGAGCGGAGCGATGCCGCGGGCCTCGGCGAGCTCGGCGTCCATCAGCACGTTGGCCGAGGCGCCGTCGCTCAGCTGCGAGGCGTTGCCGGCCGTCACGGTCGGGTGGGCCGTGACCTCGCCCGGCTCGAGCACGGTGCGCAGGCCGGCCAGGCCCTCGGCGGTCGTGCCGGCGCGCACGCCCTCGTCCGCGGAGACCGTCTGCTCGACCTCGCTCGTCTCTCCCGAGGTCTTGTCGAGCACGAGCGTCCGCACGGTGATGGGAGCGATCTCGTCGTCGAAGTGACCGGCCGCCTGCGCAGCCGCCGCGCGCTGCACCGACTGCAGCCCCATCTCGTCCTGGCGCTCACGACTCACGCCGTACCGCGCCGCCACGTTCTCGGCGGTGTGCAGCATCGGCATGTACAGGCCCGGCACGTGCTCACGCAGCCACGGGTCGCCGGCGCGGTGGGTGTTCATGTGCTCGTTCTGGACCAGGGAGATCGACTCGACCCCGCCGCCGACGGCGACCCGCTGGCCGTCGACGAGGATCTGCTTGGCGGCGATGGCCACGGCCATGAGACCGGACGAGCACTGCCGGTCGACGGTCGATCCCGGCACCGTCACGGGCAGCCCGGCGCGCAGGGCCGCCTGACGCGCGACGTTGAAGCCGGACGAGCCCTCGGGGAGGGCGCAGCCGAGGATCACGTCCTCGATCTCAGCGGGTGAGACGCCGGACCGCTCCACCGCGTGCGAGATCGCGTGGCCCGCCAGCTCGGCGGCCGGGGTGTTGTTGAAGGCGCCGCGGTACGCCTTCCCGATGGGGGTGCGGGCGGTCGAGACGATCGCGGCACGAGGGGCTGGACGGCTCACGGGAGCGCTCCTGGGTCGGTGGGGAGAGATTTTTCCGCAACCTACTTGAACCTGAACCCGGATTCAACTAGCGTCCGTCGCGTGAGTCAGGTCACACCGATCCCGACCGAGGAAAGTGGCAGCGCATGGTGAACGTGGCAGCAGACGTCTGGTCCATCGCGGATCGCGACCCCGAGCGGGTCGCCCTCCGTTCCCCGAGGGGAGGGCTCACGTACGGCGAGCTCAAGGAGGCCAGCGCCCGGTTCGCGGGCGCCGTCGTGGCGGCCGGGCTGCGACCGCTCGACCGCGTGGTGCTGATCGCCCCGAGCATCGTCGAGTTCCCCGTCGCCTACCTGGGACTGCACGCCGCGGGCATCAGCGTCATCACCATGAACACGATGGCGACGGGCCCGGAGATCGGCTACGTCCTCGACGACTCCGAGGCGTCGCTCGTCATCGCCTGGCACGAGTGCCAGGACGCCGCGTCCGCCGCCGCCTCCGAGCGCGGCATCGCGTTCTGGCGCCTCGACGAGGGCGCTCGTCTCGACGCCGAGCCGGTGCCCCAGGCGCACGAGCACGCGCCGGACGACACGGCGATCATCCTCTACACGTCGGGCACCACCGGCCGCCCCAAGGGCGTCGAGCTCACGGCGACGAACCTCGTCGACACCACCGCGTCGTTCATGCCCGTGCTCAACCTGACGCCCGACGACCGCTTCGGCACCGGCCTCCCGCTCTTCCACGTCTACGGCCAGGCCGTCGTGATGAACACGGTGCTGGTGCAGGGGGCGTCGCTCTCGCTGCTCGCGCCCTTCGAGCCGACGCAGATGCTGCAGATGGTGCGCCGCGACCGCCTCACCGTGCTCGCTGGCGTGCCGACGATGTGGAACGCGATGCTGCACGCCGCCACCGACGAGTTCGGCCCGTCCGACTTCGAGCAGCTGCGACTCGCGACCTCGGGCGGCGCCTCGCTGCCCGCCGAGGTCATGCGCGCGTTCTTCGACCGGTTCGGCTGCACGATCCTCGAGGGCTACGGGCTCACCGAGTCCACGGGTGCCGCGACCTTCAACGACATCAACCGCCCCCAGAAGGCCGGGACGGTGGGACCCGCGCTGCCGGGGACCTCCATCGAGGTCCGCGCCGTCGACGGCGGCGTGCTCGAGGCCGGGGAGGTCGGCGAGGTCTTCCTGAAGGGGCCGACGATCATGAAGGGCTACCGGAACCGCCCCGACGCGACCGCCGCCGACCTGCGGGACGGCTGGCTCAAGACCGGTGACCTCGGGTCGCTCGACGACGACGGCTACCTCAGCATCGTCGACCGGGCGAAGG
>NZ_LMMY01000009.1:337976-338778 GCF_001422865.1 Aeromicrobium sp. Leaf272 | reverse complement strand
GGCGGCCGTGGTCTCGTTGCGCCCCGGTGCGCGGCTCACCGGGGAGGAGCTCCGGGCCTGGGCCAAGGTCCAGCTGTCCGCCTACAAGGTGCCCCGGCTCTACCAGTTCGTCGAGGCCCTCCCGAAGGGCGCGACCGGCAAGATCCTCAAGCGGGAGATCGACCGGGACGCGATCCGGGTCGCTGCCGCGGAGGTGACCGCATGAAGGTCCAGGGGCGGGTCGCCGTCGTGACCGGCGGCGCCGGCGGCATCGGCGCGGCCCTGGCCCAGCGGCTGCTGGAGCACGGTGCGAGCGTGGTGGTCACCGACCTCGACGACGTGCGCGTGAAGGACGTCGTGGAACGGCTGGACGGCGTCGCACCGGGTCGCGTGGCGGGAGTCGCGGGGGACTGTGCCGACGACGGTGACATCCGCCGCGTCCTCGACCTCGCGGCCTCGCGCTTCGGCCCGGTCGACCTCTACGCCGCCAACGCCGGGGTGGGCCTCGGCCAGGGACTCGAGGCCACGGAGGCCGAGTGGGACACCTCGATCGACGTGAACGTCCGGTCCCACGTGCGGGCCGCCCGTCTGCTCGTCCCGGGCTGGCTCGAGCGGGGCGATGGCTACTTCCTCAGCACCGCGTCGGCGGCCGGCCTGGTCACGCAGATCGGCTCGGCCACCTACTCCGTCACGAAGCACGCCGCGGTCGCGTTCTCGGAGTGGCTCTCGGTCACGTACGGGTCGCGGGGCGTCGCGGTGAGCTGCCTGTGCCCGATGGGGGTCAACACCGACATGCTCAACGGTGGCGCCGAGTCCGACGACG
>NZ_LMMY01000009.1:337255-337915 GCF_001422865.1 Aeromicrobium sp. Leaf272 | reverse complement strand
CGGACTACGACCGATGGATCGCCGGCATGCGGCGCTACCAGGAGTCGCTCGGATGAGCGCCCGGAGCGCTCGTCGCGCGGTGCTGTTCGACTTCGGCGGGGTGCTGACCTCGAGCGTCCTCGACGGGTTCGCCGCGTTCGGCCGCGAGGAGTGCGGCGACGAGACACTTCCCATGCGCCTGTTCGCCGAGGACCCCACCGCCCGGCAGCTGCTGGTCGACCACGAGGAGGGGCGCCTCGGGCACGACCCGTTCGAGGCGGGACTCGCCGAGCGCCTTCGCGCCCAGGGGGTCGAGGTCGAGACCGAGGGACTCATCGGTCGGATGCAGGCACGCCTGGTCCGCGACGAGGCGATGGTCGAGCTGGTCGCGTCGCTGCGGGAGGACGGTGTGCCGGTCGGTCTGGTGTCCAACTCGCTCGGACGCGACTGCTACGCGGGATTCGACCTGCCCGCGATGTTCGACGCCGTGACCATCTCGGGGCAGGAGGGCGTGCGCAAGCCGTCACGCCGCCTCTACGAGATCGGGTGCGAACGCCTCGGCGTCGCGCCCCACGAGGCCGTCATGGTCGACGACCTCGCCCAGAACATCGTCGCTGCCGAGCGTCTCGGGATGGCCGGCGTCGTGCACCGCGAGGCGGAGGAGACCGCGGCGCAGCTCTC
>NZ_LMMY01000009.1:337040-337213 GCF_001422865.1 Aeromicrobium sp. Leaf272 | reverse complement strand
CCCCGGCGCGGCCGTCCGGTCGTTCCGACAGCACTGTCTGCCCACCCGGGCGGACCACCCTCAGGAGGAACCCATGAACGTTCGACGCTTCGGCATCGGTCTGGTCGTCACCGCGGCCCTGACCGTCACCGCTGCCTGTGGCAGCGGCGACTCGGGCGGGTCCGGCGACGGAG
>NZ_LMMY01000009.1:332745-336990 GCF_001422865.1 Aeromicrobium sp. Leaf272 | reverse complement strand
CCCGCAGGGTGCGGTCGACAAGGCCAACGGCGCGATGCAGGACTACGTCCAGAAGAAGGTCGACCTCATCGTCACGGCGGTCTTCGACAGCAACACCCTGACCGCGGGCGCCCAGGCGGCGAAGGCCGCAGGCATCCCGGTCGTCTCGATCTCCGGTGGCACGGCCGACGGCATCACCGCCAACCTCGACGCCGGCGTCTCCAACGGTGAGCCCGTCGCCAAGCAGCTCGTGGAGGACATGGGCGGCGCGGGCGACCTGCTCGTCCTGGGCTACAAGAGCGGCCTGCCGTGCATCGGCCGCGAGGAGGCGCTCGACACGGCGCTGAAGAGCACCGACATCGAGACCACGCGCAACGAGGTGCCGATCCCCGGCCAGGTCGAGGGCAGCACGCAGTTCACGCAGGCCTGGCTCGCCAAGCACCCGAAGGGCAGCGGCAAGCTCGCGGTCTGGGGATGCTTCGACGACCCGGCCCTCGGCGCGATCGCCGCGCTCAAGTCGGCCGGCCGTGACGACGTCCTCGTCTACGGCATCAACGGACAGCCGGGTGCCATCAACGCGATCAAGGCCGGCGACATGCGGGCCACCGTCTTCCTGCTGGCCGACCAGGCCGGCGAGGACTTCGCGAAGCTCGTCCCGGAGTTCGTGGAGGGCGGCGTGGACGCGGAGCCGCAGGAGGTTCCTCTCACCAACGTGCTGGTCACGACCGACACGATCGACGACTTCCTGGCCGAGTACCCCGACTCGACCAAGTAGTCCCGACCACGTCCTCCAGGGCCGGCGCCCTGGAACCCCAGAGGAGTGTGCATGAGCGAAGCAACAGCCCTCGACGACCGCGAGGTCGCCCCGGTGCCCGAGCCGACGTGCCTGGAGATGTCCGGCATCTCCAAGCAGTTCGGTGGGCACCAGGCCCTGGAGGACGTGTCCATCAGCCTGCGCCCCGGGCGGGTCCTCGCCCTGTGCGGGGCCAACGGGGCCGGGAAGTCGACCCTCGTCAGGATCCTGGCCGGGGCGGAGTCGGCCGACGCCGGCACGATCCGCGTCCACGGCGAGCAGGTCTCGATCCACGCGCCGCAGGACGCGACGCGGCTCGGCCTGAGCTTCATCCACCAGGAGCTCAACCTGGTCCCGAAGTTCACGGCTCTGCAGAACATGGCGATGGGCGCGGACCACCACCGCTCCGGTGTCATCGACCAGCGCGGCCTGCGTCGCAAGGCCCTGGCCGTCCAGGAGCGCATCGGCTACCGCGTCCCGCTCGACACCAGGGTCGAGGACCTCGCCGTCTCCGACCGCTGGATGGTCTCGCTCGGCCGCTCGCTCATGCGGGACGCGACCATCGTCGCGATGGACGAGCCGACGGCGTCGTTCACCCAGGAGGAGGCCGAGCGGCTCTACGGCATCATCGACGAGCTCACGGCCGACGGCGTCGGGATCCTCTACATCTCGCACCGCCTGGAGGAGGTGCTGCAGGTCGCCGACGACGTGACGGTGCTGCGCAACGGCCGACTGGTCGGGAGCTTCGCCGCGGCCGACCTGGACGTCCCCGCGCTCACCCGCCACATCGTCGGTCGGGACGTGGAGGAGGTCACCCACCGCGAGACGGAGGGCGACCCCACGCAGGCTCCCGAGCTCCTGCGCGTGCAGGGCCTGACCCGCCTGCCGCGGGTGCACGACGTCGACCTGACCTTGCACCGGGGGGAGATCCTCGGCGTGGCCGGCCTCGTCGGGGCGGGTCGCACCGAGCTGGCGCGCATGCTCATCGGGGCGGACCCGGTCGGCTCCGGCTCGATGACGCTCGACGGACGCCCGTACGCACCGCGCTCGCCCTTCGAGGCGATCCGTGCCGGTGTCGCACTCGTGCCCGAGGAGCGTCGTTCCCAGGGCCTGATCCTGCGCAACTCCGTCAGCTCCAACCTCAACATGGCCTCGTTGCGCGACCCCGAGAAGCGGCTGGGCACGTTCAGCCCGCGCAGGGCGGCGCGCATCGCCCGCGACGCGGTGTCCCGGTTCGGCGTCAAGGCCGGCTCCGTCCACGAGAAGGTCGGTGAGCTCAGCGGCGGGAACCAGCAGAAGATCGTCGTCGGAAAGAACGTGCTCGCCGGCCCACGACTGCTGATCCTGGACGAGCCCACCGTCGGCGTCGACGTCGGCGCCCGCAGCGAGATCTACGACATCATCCGGGCGCTCGCCGCCGAGGGGACCTCGATCCTCATGATCTCCAGCGACTTCGAGGAGCTCGCCATCTGCGACCGCGTCGTCGTGATGCGCGAAGGAACCATCACCGCCACGGTGCCCGCCGCCCGGGCCACGAAGGACCGTCTCACCTCGCTCTGCTTCGGCTCGACAGAACAGGACCTCGCATGACCGTCACCGCGCTCGACCCCACGGCCGTCGTCGCCACCCCCTCCACCAGCACACGCGTGTGGAAGTGGTTCGGCCGCTACGGCGCCCTCCTCGTCCTCGCCGTCCTGGTCGTCAGCACGAGCATCCTCGAGCCCGACACCTTCGCGACCTGGGACAACTTCATCAACATCCTGAACCAGAGCGCCCTGTCGGCGATCATCGCGATGGGGCTGACGTTCGCGCTGGTCACGGGCGAGTTCGACCTCAGCATCGGCAACGTCGCGAGCCTGTCCGGCGTCATCTGCCTCTCGGCGATGGTCGACCAGGAGATCGGGGTCGTCGCCGCGCTCGTGCTGGCCGTCGTGATCGGTGCAGTGGTCGGACTCGCGAACGGCCTGGTGGTCACGCTGCTGAACGTGAACGCGCTCGTCGCGACCCTCGGCATCGGCACGGTCGCGGTCGGCATCAACTACGCCGTCGCCGGTGGCACGCCGGTGGGCCTGCCGGACCCGGCCGGCTTCATCCAGCTGACGCTCGGCCGCTTCCTGGGGATCCCGTACCCGGTGTTCATGATGCTCGGCCTCGCCGCCGTGCTGTGGTTCATCCTCAACCGCACCGTGCTCGGGCAGTCGATGCAGGCGGTCGGCGGCAACGCCGTGGCCGCCCAGCTCTCGGGCATCCGCGTCGACCGGGTGCGTGTCTTCGCCTTCGTCATCTGTGGCATCTGTGCCGCCCTCACCGGCATCCTGCTGGCGTCGCGCACCGGCAGCGCGGCGGTCTCCGGCGGAGACAGCTACCTGCTCGCCGCATTCGCCGCAGCCTTCTTCGGGTCCGCGGTCCTGCGCGACGGCGAGTTCCACGTCATCGGCACGCTGATCGGCGTCGTCACGGTCTCGGTGGGCTTCAACGCCATCGCCCTCGTCGGGCTCGAGACCTACTGGCAGTACCTGTTCCAGGGTCTGCTCCTGATCCTCGGTGTCGGGGTGGGCTCGCTGGCTCGCCGCCGAGCCTCGATGGCCTAGCGTGGGCAGGACCAATTTAATGAAGTTGAACTCAGATTCATGTAAGGTCGAGTCATGACGACGACGTCCCCGGAGGAGACGAGGTCCGAGCCGACCGTGCTCTCCGAGCGACGCGGTGCGGTGCTCGTCCTCACCCTCCACCGGCCCGAGCGGCTCAACGCCTGGACCAACGCCATGGAGGACGAGTACTTCGCCGCGCTGCTGGCGGCCGACGAGGATCCCGACGTGCGCGCGGTGGTGGTCACCGGTGCAGGCCGAGGCTTCTGCGCCGGCGCCGACATGGGCGACCTGGCGGGCGCGGCGGACGCCACCGACGCCGAGATCGACCGCCCGCTCCCGCGGCACCTGCCGCTCACGCTCCGCAAGCCGCTCGTGGCCGCGGTCAACGGGGCCGCGGCCGGTCTCGGCATGGTCGAGACGCTCTACTGCGACGTGCGATTCGCCTCGCCCGACGCGGTGTTCCTCACGGCCTTCTCGCGTCGCGGTCTCGTGGCCGAGTACGGCATGGCCTGGCTGCTCCAGCGGCTCGTCGGGCCCGGACGCGCGGCGGACCTGCTGCTCTCCGGACGAAGTGTCGACGGGGACGAGGCGCACCGCATCGGGCTCGTCGAGCACCTCGTGCCCGCCGACGAGCTGCTCGAGCGGGCCGTCGCCTACGCCGCCGACCTCACGACGTCCTGCTCCCCGTGGTCGATGGCCACGATCAAGTCCCAGCTGCTCCTCGACGCCGAGCGCAGCTTCGCCGAGTCGGTGCAGGCCGCCGACGTCCTGATGCGCGAGTCCTTCCGGGGCTCCGACATCGCCGAGGGCGTCGCGAGCTTCACCGAACGGCGCCCGCCGGTGTTCGCACCGCTACCTCGCAAGGAGATCTGATGGAGTTCG
>NZ_LMMY01000009.1:329060-332737 GCF_001422865.1 Aeromicrobium sp. Leaf272 | reverse complement strand
CCCCGCCGAGTCCGTCTACGCCGCCCAGATGGCGGAGTCGGGCAACGCCAACTTCCACCCGCCCATCCTCGAGGAGCTCAAGACCGAGGCCAGGAAGCGTGGTCTGTGGAACCTCTTCCACCCGCACGAGCGCGAGGACTGGGGAGCCCCCGGCCTGAGCAACCTCGACTACGCGCCGCTCGCCGAGATCACCGGGCGCAGCCCCTACATCGCCCCCGAGGCGATCAACTGCAACGCTCCCGACACGGGCAACATGGAGGTGCTCGAGCTCTTCGGCACCGACGAGCACAAGGAGAAGTGGCTCAAGCCGCTCCTCGCCGGTGAGATCAACTCGGCCTTCTGCATGACCGAGCCGGAGGTCGCGAGCTCGGACGCCACCAACGTCCAGCTGCGCATGGACGCCGACGGCGACGAGTACGTGCTCAACGGCCGCAAGTGGTTCGCCTCCAACGCGCTGCACGCCAACTGCAAGGTCCTGATCGTCATGGGCAAGACCGACGTCGAGGCCGCGAAGCACCGCCAGCAGTCGATGATGGTGGTCCCGCTCGACACCCCCGGCATCACGATCGTCCGAGGGCTCCCGGTCTTCGGCTACATGGACCGCGAGGGNGACGGCTTCATGATCAGCCAGGCCCGCCTGGGACCCGGTCGCATCCACCACTGCATGCGGTCGATCGGCATGGCCGAGCGCGCCCTGGACCTGATGATCGAGCGGGCGCAGAACCGGGTCACGTTCGGCGAGCCCGTGGCCAACCGGTCCAACATCCAGGACTGGATCGCCGAGGCGCGCATCGACATCGAGATGATCCGTCTGCTCACGTTCAAGACCGCGTGGCTCATGGACACGGTCGGCAACCAGAAGGCGCGCACCGAGATCGCGGCGATCAAGGTGGCCGCTCCGGCCGTCGCGCTCAAGATCATCGACCGCGCGATCCAGGTGCACGGCGGTGGCGGCATCACCGACGACTTCCCGCTCGCCAGCTTCTACGCCCACCAGCGCACGCTGCGTCTGGCCGACGGACCGGACGAGGTGCACAAGCGCACCATCGCCCAGGTCGAGCTGCGCCGGATCAACGCCGACTGGAACAAGAAGAGGTGAGCGAGCCGCTCGCGGGTCGCACCGCGATCGTCACGGGCGCCTCGCGCGGCATCGGCCTCGCGGCCGCGGCGGCGCTGCACGAGGCAGGCGCCAACGTGGTGCTCACGGCGCGGACGGAGGAGGCGGCCCGTGCGGCCGCCGACTCCGTCGGCCCGCGGGCGCTCGGGATCGGGGCCCACGCGACCGACGAGGACCTCGCCCGCGCGTGCGTGGAGCGGACGATGGAGGCGTTCGGCAGCGTCGACGTGCTGGTCAACAACGCCGGCACCAACCCGGCCTACGGCCCGGTGCTCGCCCAGGACCACGGCCGCTTCGCCAAGACGCTCGACGTGAACCTGTGGGCGCCGATCCTGTGGTCACGCCTCGTGGTCGACGCCTGGATGGGCGAGCACGGCGGATCGATCGTGAACACGGCCTCGATCGGCGGCCTGTCGGTCGGGCCCGACCTCGGGATCTACCACGTGTCGAAGGCCGCCCTCATCCACCTGACGAAGCAGCTCGCGATCGAGCTCGCACCGTCGATCCGGGTCAACGCCGTCGCGCCGGGTGTCGTGCGGACGAAGCTGGCCGAGGCGCTGTGGAAGGAGCACGAGGGAGCCGTGGTGGAGCGGACGCCGCTCGCCCGGATCGGCGAGCCCGACGACGTCGGGGCGGCCGTGCTGTTCCTCGCATCGTCCGCGTCGTCCTGGATCACCGGCGAGACGCTCGTCATCGACGGCGGCCAGATGATCGGGTCCGGTGCGGCGGCCGATGCCCTCGCGGCGCGGGTCGAGGGCTGAGTCGTGCCCGGGACCGCGACCGACGTCGCGCTCGACCTGGACGTGCTCGCCGCGCTGCTGCGTGCCGACGGCCACGAGGTGCAGGGAGGCCTCGTGGCCGACCGGGTGGGCCGCGGCCAGTCGAACCTGACCTACCTCGTGCGCGACGAGCACGACGCTCGTTGGATCGTCCGTCGTCCGCCACGGGGCGAGCTGCTCGCCTCGGCGCACGACGTGCTGCGCGAGCACCGGATCCTCGCGGCGCTCTCGGACACCGGCGTGCCCGTGCCGCAGGTCCTGGGACGCTACGTGGACGACGCCCTCGCCGAGACCCCGGTGGTGGTCATGGAGCACGTCGACGGGCTCGTCGTCGACCGCGACGAGGTGGCGGAGGGACTCGGCCTCTCGCTGCGGGCCGCGATCGGACCGTCGCTCGCACGCACGCTCGCGGCGGTGCACGAGGTCGACGTCGACGAGGTGGGGCTGGGTGACCTCGCGAGCCGCTCGCCGTACGCCGCCCGCCAGCTCAAGCGCTGGTCCCGGCAGTGGGAGGCCTCGCGCACGCGTGACCTGCCCCGGCTCGACGCCATGACCGAGCTCCTGCGCCGGCGCATGCCGGAGCAGTCCACGCACGCTGGGCGCGACGTCGCCCTCGTGCACGGTGACTTCCACCTGCGCAACGTCATCGTCGACCCCGAGCTGGGCGACGTGCGTGCCGTGCTCGACTGGGAGCTCAGCACCCTCGGCGACCCGCTCGCCGACATCGGCAGCCTGCTCGCCTACTGGCCGGAGGCCTCCGACGGTGCGACCCACGCGTTCGCCGCGTCCGCGCTGCCGGGCTTCTCCTCGCGCGAGCAGATCGCCAGGACCTACCTGGAGGCCTCGGGCCGCGAGCGGTCCGACCTCGACTACTGGCACGCCCTCGGTCTCTGGAAGATCGCCGTCATCGCCGAGGGCGTGATGCGGCGGGCCCTGGACGAGCCGAGCAACGCCGCCGACGGCGGCCCACCCGTGCCGGAGGCCATCGACCAGCTGGTCGAGCGCGCCTGGGTCGTCGTCGAGACCGCCGGTCTCGACCGCTGACCAGCCCATCCATCATCCGACGCCACCCGATCCACGACCGAAGGAGCACGACATGACCGAGACCCCCTACGTGGGCGACTTCCTGAAGGACTCCCCGAGGAACTGGGGCAAGTGGGGGCCCGACGACGAGGTGGGCTCGTTGAACTACCTCACGAGTGCGGAGGTGCTCCGCGGCGTCGCCGAGGTCCGGTCGGGCGAGGTCTTCACGCTGCAGGTGCGGATGGGCGATCCGTCCGGCGACCCGGTGTGGCCGGGCCGCGAGAGCATCCAGCGCACGAACGTGATGGACGAGGGCTTCTTCCAGCGGGGCGAGGGCGTGGAGACGCCCGGCGGAGCGCACTACTCCGACGACGTCGCGACGCTCTACCTGCAGGCGTCCACGCAGTACGACTCCCTCGGCCACGTCTGGTACGACGGCCAGATCTGGAACGGCTACGACGCCGCCACCACCGACGGCGCGATGGAGAAGGCGTCGGTCCTGCCCATCGCCGAACGCGGTGTGGTCGGGCGCGGCGTGCTGATCGACGTCGCGCGCCACCGGGGCAAGGCGGCGCTCGACAAGGGGGAGACCTTCACCCACGAGGACCTGCTGGAGATCGCTGCCGCGCAGGGCTCCACGATCGAGAAGCACGACATCCTGGTCGTCCGCACCGGCTTCGTCGGGTCCTTCTACCGGCAGAGCGCCGAGGAGTTCTACGACGGCTTCCTCGAGCCGGGACTCACCTACAGCCCCGAGC
>NZ_LMMY01000009.1:322359-329041 GCF_001422865.1 Aeromicrobium sp. Leaf272 | reverse complement strand
GACGCTGGAGCCCTCGAGCGGTGTCACGCTGCCGCTGCACAGCGCCCTCATGCGCAACCTGGGCGTCGCGTTCACGGAGATCGCGTGGCTGGAGGACCTCGCCGCCGCCTGTGCCGCGGACGAGCGCTGGACGTTCCTCTACACGGCGGCACCGCTCAAGGTCGTCGGTGGCACGGGCGCCCCCGTGAACCCGGTGGTCGTGCGATGAGCGCGTTCGACGTGGTCGCGACGATCCAGGCGCAGGAGGGGCGCGGTGACGAGCTCGCGGAGATCCTCCAGGCGTCGCTCGCGACGGTCCGTGGCGAGGAAGGATGCCTGCGCTACGACCTGCACCGGGTGCGACGCCGACCGGACGAGCTCGTCATGCTCGAGCGGTGGTCCTCGGTCGAGGCGCTCAAGGCGCACGGAGCGGCCGAGCACTTCCAGGAGACCTCGGCCAGGCTGGCGCCCCTGCTCGCCGCGGCACCGGTGGTCCGGGTGCTGGAGGCGGTCGACGTCGCGGACCCCTCATGAGCCCCGAGGGGCTCCGGACCGGCAACACCGGTTTGCACCGCCACGCCGTCGCCAGTAGAACAGCACCATGAGCGAGCAGCCCGCGGCGAGGAAGGACGTGGTCCCGGCCCTGGCGGACACCTCCGGCCTGAAGGAGCCCCCGACCACCCGCCGCGGCCTGCGCACGCGGGCGGCTCTCGTGGCGTCCGCGCGGACGGTGTTCGAGCGCGACGGCTTCCTCGCCTCGAGGCTCACGGACATCACCGCCGAGGCCAGCTGCTCGACGGGGACGTTCTACACGTACTTCAACAGCAAGGAAGAGATCTTCCTTGCGGTGATGGAGGCGGCACGCGACGAGATGCTCCACCCGGGCATGCCCCACGTCGAGGAGGCCGACGACCCCGTCGCGGTCATCGAGGCGAGCAACCGCGCCTACTTCGAGACCTACAAGCGCAACGGTCGGTTGATGCGCCTGCAGGAGCAGGTCGCCACGATCGACGACGACTTCCGTCGGCGCCGGCTCGAGCGCGGTGAGGCGTTCGCGCGCCGCAACGCCAAGAGCATCCAGAAGCTCCAGGAGGACGGGCGGGTCGACGCCACGCTCGATCCGATGATGACGTCGCGGGCGCTCTCGGGCATGGTCAGCCGGCTGGCGTACTCGAGCTTCGCGCTGGGGGAGAACTGGTCGGTCGACGACCTCGTCGAGACCTCGACGCGGTTGTGGGCCAACGCGCTCGGGCTCACCACCGAGCGCTGAGTCAGAACGCTGGGTCAGAGCGCCAGCACGAGCTTGCCCGTGTTCGCGCCGCTGAACAGCATCAGCAGGGTGTCGCCGAACGCGTCGATCCCCCCGCTCACGACGTGCTCGCGGGCGATCAGCGAGCCGTCGGCGATCATCGCGCCGATGCCGTCGACCGCCTCGTTGTACCGGTCCTCGTAGTCGAAGACCAGGAAGCCGGCCATCGACGCGCGGTTCACCAGGAGCGACATGTAGTGCGCCGGTCCGGGGGCGGGCTCGGTCGCGTTGTACGTCGAGATCGCGCCGCAGATCGCGACGCGTGCGCCGAGTCGCAGGGTGCGGAGCGCAGCGTCGAGGACCACGCCGCCGACGTTGTCGAAGTAGACGTCGATCCCGTCGGGCGCGGCCTGACGCAGGGCGCGGTGCACCGCGCCCTCGCGGTGGTCGACGGCGGCGTCGAAGCCGAGCTCGTCGGTGAGCCACGCGCACTTCTCGGGACCGCCGGCGATGCCGACCACGCGACAGCCGCGGGCCTTCGCGAGCTGGCCGACGACGGAGCCGACCGCGCCGGCCGCACCCGAGACCACGACCGTCTCGCCCGGCTGGGCTCGAGCGACGTCGAAGAGGCCGAACCACGCCGTCATGCCCGGCATGCCGAGCGCACCGAGCCAGGTCGGGGCCGGGGCCACGGCGAGGTCGACCTTGGTGAGGTCGGCCCCCGCGACCACCGCGTGGTCGGTCGCGCCGATCGTGCCCATCACGGTGTCGCCCGGCTCGAGGCCCTCGGCACGGGAGGCGACGACGGTGCCGATGCCGAAGGCGCGCATGACCTCGCCGATCCCGACGGGTGGGACGTACGACCGGACGTCGTTCAACCAGCCGCGCATGGCCGGGTCGAGCGACAGGTGGGTCACGGCGACGTGCACCTCACCGTCGGCGGGGTCGTCGAGCCGGTCGTCCGACACGTCCCAGGTGGACGCGTCGGGCAGGCCGACGGGGCGCGCGGCGAGGTGGACCCTGCGGGCGGCGATCGGCACGCTCAGTCCTCCGTCGGGTACTCGGTGAACTGACCGATGGACTGCGCGACGCAGATCGGCTTGTCGGACCCCTCGCGCTCGAAGGTCTGCACCGTGACGATGCGCGCGGCTCCGTTCCCGACGTCGTCGACCGAGACGATCTCGGCGTGCATGCGGATGCGCGAGTCGACGGGGTTGGGAGCGGGGAAGCGGACCTTCTCGTACCCGTAGTTGAGGCTGTGGGCGAAGCCGTCGAAGGCCATGAGGTCCTCCATGAACCGTGGACCCATCGACAGGCTGTAGAGGCCGTGCGCGATGGTCGACCCGAACGCGCTCTCCTTCGCACGCTCCGGGTCGACGTGGATCCACTGGTGGTCACCGGTGAGGTCGGCGAAGGCGTCGATCNTGGGGGCGGTGGTCTCGGTCATGACGTCCTCCGGAGGGGGCCAGCGTGATGGGGATCACGGTATGCACTGAAACGTACTTGAACCCGAAACCGGGTTCAAGTAGCGTGCAGGTAGCGTGACCGCCATCACACCCCCCAGGAGTCCGACATGGCCATGATCGACGTCAACGGCACCACCCTGCGCTACGAGGACGAGGGACCTCGCGACGCGCACGCCGTGGTCATGAGCCCGTCCATGTTCTTCGACGTCCGCATGTTCCGGCACCAGGCCGAGGCGCTCGGCGACCGCTACCGGGTCGTGCGGTACGACCACCGCGGCCAGGGGGAGAGCGCGCGCGACGNGACCTTCGTCGGCAACTCGATGGGCGGCTTCGTCGGGCTCCGCCTCGCGGCTCGCCGGCCCGACCTCCTGGCCTCCGCGGTGCTGATGGGCACGTCGGCCGACGTCGAGGAGCAGGCGGACGACATGGACGCCCTCGTGGACGTGCTGGCCGAGCAGGGCATCGAGCCCGTCCTCGACGGCGTCCTCCAGTTCATGATGGGGGACACGACGCTGACCGACCCGTCGCGCGCCGACGTGCTCGCCGAGGTCACCGCACTGCTGCGGAGCCGCACGCCCGAGTACGCCGACGCGGCCTGGCACATCGCCCACCGCAAGCCGGTGCTCGACGAGCTCGGCGGCGTCGCCGTCCCGGTCGTGGTCGTCGCGGGCACCGAGGACCACACCTACCCGCCGCCGAAGTCGCAGCAGATCGTCGACCTGACCCCCGGGGCGACCCTCGTGACCATGGAGCGCACGGGTCACGTGCACGCGCTGGAGAACCCGGGGGAGGTGACCGAGCTGCTCGAGCGGCACCTCGCGTCGCTCGACACGGCGGTCTCGTCGTGAGCGCGGCGCTGCACGTCGTCGACTCCGGCGAGACCGACCTGCCGGTCGTGCTCTGCCTGCACTCGCTGTTCCTCGACCACACGATGTTCGACGCCTTCGCCGAGGCGGTGCAGGGTCGCCTCAGGGTCGTGCGGCCGGACTTCAGGGGCCAAGGTTCCAGTCCCGCCGCCGACGACACGGTGACGATGGAGCAGTGCGCCGACGACGTCCTGGACGTGGTCGACGCGCTCGGCCTGACCCGCGTCCACGTCGTCGCGCAGTCGATGGGCGGCGACGTCGCCGTCCGGGTCGCGGCACGACGTCCGGGTCTGGTCGACCGTCTGGTCATGCTGGGGTCCTCGGTGCGCGCGGAACCTCCGGAGCAGCTCGAGGCCTTCCGTCCGATCGCCGACGAGGTCGAGCGGTCGGGCTTCCAGGGCGACCTGCTCGAGATGATCATGCAGATCATGCTGGGCGAGTCCTGTCGCAGCGACCCGGGGAGAGCAGCACTCGTCGCGGAGTCGCGGGCCGCGTTCGCGGCACTCCCGCCGACCCTCGTGCACGCGGTGCGCGGCGTGGTCGAGCGCCGCAGTGCCGTGGACCTGCTCCCTGCCGTGACGGCCACGACGCTCGTCGTCAGCGGGGGTGAGGACGTGGCGCGCCCGCCGGCCTGGTCCCAGGAGGTCGTCGACGGCGTGCAGCACGGCGAGCTGTGGAGCCTGCCCGACGTGGGCCACAGCGTCATCCTCGAGCGGCCGGCGCTCGTGATCCCGCGGGTCGTGGACTTCCTGACCGATCCGGCCTGACCCCCCGACCCCTGCCGTCGGCGTGACGCCGGACGGCCCGACCCCAGACCGACACACCCCCCAACCCGACCACGACAACCAGGAGCCTTGATGACGACCATCCCCACCGCACGCGGCACCATCGACTCGAGCGAGCTCGGCAGGACGCTGGTGCACGAGCACGTCTTCGTCCTCAACACCGAGTACAACCAGAACTACCAGGACGACTGGGACGAGGAGGAGCGCATCAGGGACGCCGTCGAGAAGCTCACCGAGCTCAAGGGCGTCGGCATCGACTCGATCATGGACCCCACCGTCCTGGGGCTCGGTCGGTACATCCCGCGCATCCAGAAGATCGCCGCCCAGGTCGAGCTCAACATCGTCGTGGCCACGGGCCTGTACACCTACAACGACGTGCCCCACCAGTTCGAGCACCGCGGACCGGGACTGCTGGTCGACGTCCCGGAGCCCCTGACCGAGATGTTCGTCAAGGACATCCGCGAGGGCATCGCCGGGACCGATGTTCGCGCGGGCATCCTCAAGTGCGCCATCGAGCTCGCCGGGCTCACCCCGGGCGTCGAGCGCGTGATGCGGGCGGTCGGCCAGGCCCATGTCGAGACCGGAGCCCCCATCACCGTGCACACCAACCCGGCCAACGAGTCCGGGCTCGTCGCCCAGCAGGTGCTGAAGGAGGAGGGCGTGGACCTGTCGAAGGTGATCATCGGCCACTCCGGCGACACCAACGACGTCGACTACCTCTGCAAGGTCGCCGACGCCGGGTCGATGCTCGGCATGGACCGGTTCGGTCTCGACCTGTTCAACCCGATGCAGGAGCGGATCGGCACCATCATCGAGCTCGTGCGGCGTGGCTACGTCGAGCACGTCACCCTGGCGCACGACGCCAACTGCTTCATCGACTACTTCAGCCCGGACGCCAAGGCGCACGCGGCCCCGAACTGGCACTTCCGCCACATCAGCGAGGACGTCATCCCGGCCCTGCTCGAGGGTGGTCTGACCGAGGCCGACATCGAGACGATCCTCGTGGCCAACCCGCGGCGCCACTTCGAGTGAGCCGCCGCGCGGACCGGTGGCGACGGCGTCGCCGGTCCGCCGGCGTGGCCGTCAGCCGCCTGGAAACACGGCCGTGCAGGCAGGTCCTTGTGCGAGGATGACCGGACCATCCGTGCCGACCGACCAGGGGCGACATGCTGGACCCGATCTCGTTGCGCGTCTCGTTCGCCATCGTGGCCGTCNGGTGCGCAGCGCTCGGGCTGTTCCTCGCCGGCTCCGCGGCCTACCTGTTCGACGGCACGGCGCAGCAGTGGTGGGCGAACCCGCTCGGCAACGTGTGCGTCGTCGCGGGCGCCGCAGCCGTGTGGTCGGGGGCGCGGGCGGTCGAGGGAAGGTCGGTCAGCTGGTGGCTCGTCGGCGCCACGCTCGTGGGGCTGCTCGTCACGTCGGCGCTCGACGACCCGGGCACCAACGAGTGGTCCGGTGCGCCGGTGTTCCTCGGCCTCATGACGATCTTCATCGCCCTGGCCTCGGTCGAGCTGTGGCAGACGGGTCGCAGCGGGTCCTTCGGTCCTGGCCCCCGAGAACGGATGTACCGGCCGATCCTGCGCTCGCTCGCGGTCATGTCGACCGGCCTGTCGACCTTCTACGGCCTGCGCCTGGTGGCCTACCTCCTCGTCGGCCAGGACGGACGCGCGTTCGCGGTCTACCTCGGCACCGAGGTCACGACGCTGGTCACCACGGTCATGCTCGCCACCGTCTCGTTCAGCATGACGGCTCTCAGCTATGCCGACGACACGCTCGAGCTCCAGGAGCGAGCCACCCGGGACGGCCTCACCGGCCTGCTGAACCGAGACGAGCTGGTGCGCCTGGTCGAGCGGCGCTGGCGCGGCCACCGTCGTCGCCAGGTCCACGGCGTGCTGGTCATGGCCGACCTCGACCACTTCAAGCAGATCAACGACACGTACGGCCACCCGGCGGGCGACGTCGCCCTGCAGGTGTTCGCGGCGGCCTGCCGCAGCACGGTCGGTCGTGCCGACATCGTGGGGCGCTTCGGCGGCGAGGAGTTCGTCCTCTTCCTCGACGAGGCGACCGTCGAGGAGGCGCGCGACGTCGTGCAGAGGATCACCGTCGCGCTGGAGGCCACGTCGCTCCCCGGCGGCGTGGTGCTGCCCACGGTCAGCTACGGCATGACCCTCGTCGGTCGTGGCGACGACCTCGCCGACGTCGTCGCCCGCGCCGACGGTGCCCTCTACGCGGCCAAGGACGCCGGTCGGGCGCGGGTGGTCGTGGCCGACGGCGCCACCGCAGACCGCTCCACCTCGCCGTGACGGGGAGCCTCCCTAGAATGAATCTCGTGGACCA
>NZ_LMMY01000009.1:312011-322346 GCF_001422865.1 Aeromicrobium sp. Leaf272 | reverse complement strand
CCCTGCTCAACCTCGGCCTCGTGATGGTCTTCGTGCTCGTCGGCGGGGTGTTCGCGGCCACGGAGCTGGCCCTCGTCTCGTTGCGCGAGAGCCAGCTGAACCAGCTGGAGAAGACCGGTTCACGCGGGTCGAAGGTCGCCACGCTCGCGCGCGACCCGAACACGTTCCTCGCGGCCGTGCAGATCGGCGTCACGGTGGCCGGCTTCCTGTCCGCCGCCTACGGCGCGTCGACCCTCGCGCCCGACGTGGCGCCGACCTTCGAGGCGCTGGGCCTGTCCGAGAGCGCCGCATCGAGCGTCGCGCTCGTCGCGATGACGCTGCTCATCGCCTACCTGTCGCTCGTCTTCGGCGAGCTCGTGCCCAAGCGCTTCGCCCTGCAGAAGTCGGCGCCCATCGCGCTGGCCGTCGCGCCGCCGCTCGCCCGGTTCGCCACCCTCATGCGACCGGTCATCTGGCTGCTGTCGAAGTCGACCAACATGGTCGTCCGTCTGCTCGGCGGCAACCCCCACGCCGCGGGCGAGGAGATGAGCGAGGACGAGCTGCGTGACCTCGTCGGCGCCCACGAGAGCCTCGAGGACGACGAGCGGCAGATCCTGCAGGACGTGTTCACCGCCACCGACCGCACGCTGCGCGAGGTGATGCGGCCGCGCGGAGCCGTCGACTTCCTGGACGGCGGCATGAGTCTGGCCGAGGCCGCCGGCGAGGCGCTCGCCATGCCGCACTNCCTGCTGGCCGTGCCCGAGGGTGCCGGCACCGGGTCCGTCGCCGACATCGTGCGCGAGATCCCCGTGCTGCCCAGCACCAACCGGATCCTCCCGGCCATGGCGCAGATGCGCAGCGAGGGCGTGCACATCGCGCTCGTGGTCGACGAGTACGGCGGGACCGACGGCATCGTCACGCTCGAGGACATCATCGAGGAGCTGGTGGGCGAGATCCGCGACGAGTACGACCTCGCCGAGGTGGCCGAGCTGCTGCACTCCTCCGACGGCGACGACATCGACGCCGCCATGCACCTCGACGACTTCGTGGAGCTGACGGGCCTGGAGCTCCCCGACGCCCACTACTCGACCGTCGCCGGTCTCGTGCTCGACCGCCTCGGCCACATCCCGGTCGAGGGCGAGGTCGTGGACCTCGACGGCTACCGGCTGACGGTCACCGCGGTGGAGGGGCGTCGCATCATGCGGCTCCACCTCGTCACGGTCACGCCGGGCGCGCCCGGCCAGGACACGGCGGCGTCGAGCGAGCTGGAACCTGCCGAGGGGTCGTCCGAGCGCCCATGAGCCGGCACAGCACGGTCTTCGAGCGGCAGCCTCCCCGCGAGGCGGCCATCGATGCCGCGCTGCGACCGAGCCGGCTGAGCTCCTACTGGCTCGAGGACGCCCCCGGAGCCGGCCACCCGCAGCTCACGGCGTCGACCACGGCCGACCTCGTCGTCGTCGGCGGGGGCTACTGCGGCCTCTGGACCGCGGTGCTGGCGAAGCGCCGCGACCCTGGTCGACGCGTGGTGCTGCTCGAGGCCGAGACCATCGGCTGGGCGGCGTCGGGACGCAACGGCGGCTTCGTGGAGGCGAGCCTGACCCACGGCGAGGTCAACGGGCGGGCCCGGTGGCCCGACGAGTACGACACCCTCCACCGCCTCGGTCGCGAGAACCTCGACGCCCTGGAGCGTGACGTCCACGACCTCGGTCTCGACGTGCAGCTGGAGCGCACGGGCACCCTGTCCGTCGCCTACGAGCCGCACCAGGTGCGCTGGCTCGAGGAGGACGAGAGCGGCGACTGGCTCGACGAGTCCGCCGTGCAGGCCGAGATCCACAGCCCGATCTACCGTGCGGGCCGCTGGGAGCGTGACGAGACCGCCCTCGTCCACCCGGCCCGGCTCGCGCACGAGCTCGCCCGCGTGGCGGCCGACCTCGGGGTGGAGATCTTCGAGCACTCCCGCGTGACGGGCCTGTCCTCCGGCCGCACGGGCGGGGTGCGGGTGCGGACCGAGCGCGCCGTGGTCCGCGCCGGCGCCGTGGCCCTCGCGACGAACGTGTTCCGCCCACTCCTGCGGCGCACGCGCCTGTCCACCGTGCCGGTGTACGACTACGTCCTCATGACGGAGCCGCTCGACGCCGCGCAGAAGGCGTCGATCGGCTGGGACCGTCGCCAGGGCGTCGCCGACCTGGCGCACCAGTTCCACTACTCGCGGCTCAGCGCCGACGACCGGATCCTCTACGGCGGCTACGACGCGATCCATCGGCGGCAGGTGAGCCCCGAGCACGAGGACCGCGACGCCTCCTACCGCCGGCTCGCGTCGCACTTCCTCACCACCTACCCGCAGCTCGAGGGCGTCGCGTTCACCCATCGATGGGCGGGCGCGATCGACACGTCCACCCGCTTCTGCGCCTTCCACGGCCTCGCCCGCCGCGGTCGCGTGGCCTACGCCTCCGGCTTCACGGGCCTCGGTGTCGGTGCCACCCGGTTCGCCGCGGAGGTCATGCTCGACCACCTCGCCGGTGACGACACCGAGCGCACCCGGCTCGCGATGGTGCGACGCCCGGCCGTGCCCTTCCCGCCCGAGCCGCTGGCCACGATCGGCATCGAGGCCACCCGCTGGTCGCTCGATCGCGCCGACCACGACGAGGGTCGCCGCAACCTGCTGCTGCGCACCCTCGACCGGCTCGGCCTCGGCTTCGACTCCTGAGTCGTCCGCGGTGTCGGTGCCGCGTGCGAGGATGCCGATCGTGGAGCGGTTCGAGGAACGTTTCGACGGGTTGGACCTCCAGCGGTGGGTCCCCGCCTACCTGCCCGCCTGGAGCTCCCGTGAGGACGCACGTGCCACGTGGGAGGTCGGTGACGACGGACTGCGGTTGTCGCTTCCCCCCGAGCATCCCCGGTGGTGCCCCGACCTGCACGAGCCACCGTTGCGGGTCTCGGCCGTGCAGAGCGGCAGCTGGTCCGGTCCGGTGGGGTCGACACGTGGGCAGCAGCCGTTCCGCCCCGGTCTGACCGTGCGCGAGGAGCAGCCCCGGGTCGCGGGCTTCGTGCCGTTGCACGGCCGCATCGAGGTCGAGTGCCGAGCCACGGTCGGCGCAGGGTCGATGTTCTCGGCGTGGACGATCGGCATGGAGGACGAGCCCCGGCGCTGCGGTGAGATCTGCCTGGTCGAGGTCTTCGGCGACACGCGCGCCACCACGCCCGACGGCACGGTGACCCTCGAGGTCGGACGGGGGGTCCATCCCTTCCGCGACCCCGACCTGGTCGAGGAGTTCGCGGCCCCACGTCGGAGCCTCGACGTGAGTGCGTGGCACACCTATGCCGTGGACTGGACCGAGCACGGGATCACCTGGTTCCTCGACGGCGAGCAGGTGGCTGCGTCCGACCAGTCGCCGAGCTACCCGATGCTGCTCGTCCTCGCGGTCTTCGACTTCCCCGACCGCACGACGGGTGACCACGTGCCGCTGCTCGAGGTGCGTCGGGTCACCGGCCGCTGAGGCGCCGGAGCGCGACTCGGATACCGTTGGTCTCTCAACGGTCGCTGTCGGTGCGACGTCACAGGAAGGTGGTCACGTGCGCGTCGCCCTGTTGTCGTACCGCAGCAAGCAGCACGTGGGTGGCCAGGGCGTCTACGTCGAGCACCTCAGCCGGGGTCTCGTCGAGGCCGGCCACGACGTCGAGGTCATCTCCGGTCAGCCCTACCCCGAGGGTCTCGACCCGAGGGTGCGACTGACGAGGCTGCCGAGTCTCGGCATCTACGACGAGCCCGACCCCTTCAAGCCCCCGGCGCCCTGGACGCTGCGCAGCGTTCCCGACGTCGTCGAGTGGCTGCTCAGCGTCACCGGCGCCTTCGGCGAGCCGCTCTCGTTCACGTTGCGCGCCGACCGTCACCTCAAGGACCGGCTCGACGACTTCGACGTGGTCCACGACAACCAGAGCCTCGGCTGGGGGCTGCTCGCCCTGCGCCGACGGCTCCCGCTCGTCGTCACGATCCACCACCCGATCAGCCGCGACCGCATCGTCGAGCTCGAGGCTGCCCGTGGGTGGCGCAAGCTCTCGGTCGCTCGGTGGTACTCGTTCGTGGGCATGCAGGCCCGCGTCGCCCGGCGGCTGCCGTTCGTCGTGGGCGTCTCCACGGTGGCCACCGACGACACCGTCACCGACTTCGGCATCGACCCGGCCCGCATCCGCGTGGTGCCGCTCGGCGTCGACACCGACACCTTCGGTCCCGTTCGCCGCCGACAGCCCGGCACCCCCGCCGCGACCGAGTCCCGCGTGCCCGGCCGCATCGTGGCGGTCGCCAGCGCCGACAAGCCGCTCAAGGGCGTCGCCCACCTCCTCGACGCACTCGCCAAGGTGCGGGTCGAGCACCCCGACGTCGAGCTGCAGCTCGTCTCGAGCGTCGAGCCCGGCGGCGCCACGGACCGCCGCATCGACGCGCTCGACCTGCGCGACTGCGTGACCACCCACAGCGGCCTGGAGTCCGAGCAGATCGCCGAGCTCCTGCGCTCGGCCGAGATCATGTGCGTCCCCTCGCTCTACGAGGGCTTCTCCCTGCCGACGGTCGAGGCGCTCGCGAGCGGCACCGCGGTCGTCGCGAGCCGCGCCGGCGCCATCCCCGAGGTCGTGGGCGACGCCGAGGGCGGCGAGCCGTGCGCGGTGCTCGTCGAGCCGGGCGACGCCGAGCAGCTGGCCGCCGCCGTCTCCTCCCTGCTCGACGACCCCGACCGCCGCGCGGCCCTGGGCGCCGCCGGCCGTGCCCGTGCGCTCGAGCGCTACAGCTGGACCTCGGTGGCCAAGGCCACCGCCGACGTCTACGACGAGGCGATCCGCAGGTTCGCCGGCAAGGAGCAGTGACGTGCTGACCGTCGACTTCGACCGCCTCCGGGTGGGCGCCCGCACCCGATTCATCGACGTCGGTGCCGGCGCCGGCCGGCACAGCTACGAGGCCCTGCGCCGCGGTGCCGACGTGACCGCGTTCGACCTCGACGAGGTCGAGCTCAAGGGCGTCGACGAGATGTTCGAGGCGATGCGGGTCGAGGGGCAGGTGCCCAGGACCGGGCGTGGTGCCGTGCAGGCCGGGACCATCCTCGACATGCCCTACGCCGACGCCTCCTTCGACGTCGTGCTCGCCTCGGAGATCCTCGAGCACGTGCCCGAGGACGAGCAGGCCATCAGCGAGCTCGTGCGCATCCTGGCGCCCGGCGGGACGCTGGCCGTGACCGTCCCGCGCTTCTGGCCCGAGAAGGTGTGCTGGATGCTGTCGGACGAGTACCACGCCAACGAGGGCGGGCACATCCGCATCTACAAGGCCAGCGAGCTCGACGCGAAGCTGCGTGCCGAGGGCCTGGTGCACACCCACACCCACCACGCGCACGGCCTGCACGCGCCGTACTGGTGGATCAAGTGCGCCGTGGGCGTGGAGCGCGACCAGCACCCGGCCGTGCGCGCCTACCACCAGCTGCTCGTGTGGGACATGATGAAGGCGCCCCGCACCACCCGCGTGGCCGAGAAGCTCCTCGACCCGGTCCTGGGCAAGAGCGTGGCGCTGTACTACACCAAGCCGCTCGCGGCCTGAGGTCGCCGTGACCCCCGCCGTCACCGGATCGCCGGCCGTCCTCGCGCTCCCCGGCGTGCTCGACGCTGCCCAGGTGCAGGCCACGGCCGACACGATCGCGGACGTGCAGACCCGAGACGGGGCGATCCCGTGGGAGGCCGACGGGCACCTCGACCCGTGGGACCACCTCCAGGCCGCCATGGGGCTCGCCGTCGCCGGGCGCCGCGACGAGGCCGAGGCCGCCTACGCCTGGAGCCGCTCGCAGCAGCGACCCGACGGCACGTGGGCCACCAAGTACTCCGGGGGCGAGGTGGTCGAGCCCGCCACCGACGCCAACTTCACCGCCTACGTGGCCACCGCGGTCTGGCACCACTGGCGGCTGACCGGCGACCGGGCCTTCGTCAGCTCCATGTGGCCGTCGGTGCAGGGTGCGCTCGACGCCGTGCTCGTCCTGCAGGACGACGCGGGTCCGGTCCGCTGGTCGCGCGGCGCCGACGGGTGCGTGGCCGACGAGGCCCTCGTCACCGGGAACGCCAGCATCCACCTCAGCCTGCGGTGCGGCGTCGCGCTGGCCGACGTCGTGGGCGAGCGGGTGCCGCACTGGGAGGACGCGGCGGTGCGGCTGCGCCACGCCCTGGACCACCACCCGGACCGGTTCGCCGACAAGGCCCGGTTCTCGATGGACTGGTACTACCCCGTGCTGGGCGGGGCGCTGCCACGCGCCGTCGCCCTGGCCCGCCTGGAGCGGCGCTGGGACGACTTCGTGGTGCCCGGCTTCGGTGCGCGGTGCGTGGACGACAGCCCCTGGGTCACCGGGGGCGAGACGTGCGAGCTCGTCCTGGCGCTCGACGCGGTGGGCCGTGGCGCCGACGCCCGGGCGCTCCTCGCCGACATCCAGGTCCTGCGCCGCGAGGACGCCACGTACTGGACCGGCTACGTCTATCCCGACGAGACCTACTGGCCGATCGAGCAGACCACCTGGACGGCGGGCACCGTGCTCCTCGCCGTCGACGCCCTGACCCGGACCACGCCCGCCAACGGGCTGTTCCGCGGGGAGGGCCTGCCCCTCCTGGCCGCCGACGAGGAGTGCGACCAGCCGTGCGTGGCATGAGTGCACCGCCGCTGCCCGAGGCGCTGCAGGCGGTGGCCGACGAGGTGCGCGGCTTCCTTCCGGCGGACGAGGCCGACGCCCTGCGGGCCGCGGCCGCCGCCCACCTGCGCTCGGGCGGGGTGGCGGTCGAGATCGGCAGCTACTGCGGCAAGTCCGCGGTGCACCTCGGCCACGTCGCACGCGAGCGCGGCGCGCGGCTCGTGACGATCGACCACCACCGCGGCTCGGAGGAGCAGCAGGTCGGCTGGGAGTACCACGACGAGACCCTCGTCGGCACCGACGGCCGGATGGACACCCTGCCGTTCCTGCGCGAGACCCTCGCGCGCGCCGGCCTGGAGGACGTCGTCGACGTGGTGGTGGCGCGCTCGCCCGACGTCGCGTCGTGGTGGGGCCGCGAGCTCGACCTCGTGTTCGTCGACGGCGGGCACACCGACGAGCACGCCCAGGGCGACTACGAGGGCTGGGCCCGGTGGGTGCGCCCCGGGGGTGCGCTCGTCATCCACGACGTCTTCCCCGACCCCGCCGACGGCGGGCAGGCGCCCTACCGCATCTACCTGCGCGCCCTCGACGACGGCTTCACCGAGGTCGGCCACACCGGCTCGCTGCGCGTCCTCCGTCGCTGACGAGCCACTCCTGGTCGACCAGGGAGAGGGCGGTCAGAGCAGGGCGTTGAGCCGGTCGATGAGCTGCTGGAACCGCTTCTTCGTCTCGGCGTCGACCGAGGCGAGCGCCTGCGACCGGTTGCGCAGCAGGTGGCCGGCGGGCTGGAAGCGGTCGTAGGCGCCGCCGACGACCGTCTCGGCCTGGTGCACGATGCGTCGGCGAGGCGGCTTGCGCAGGAACCGCTTGCCGGTGATCTTGCGGTGCGAGACCTTCGGTCCGCCGGACTCCTCCAGGAGTGCCACGTACCACCGGGAGTCGAAGAGGTCCTCGAGGTCGGCGTCGAGGGTGCCGGTGATGTCGGTGAGCGGGACGATGTGGTCGGCCGAGATCGCCCCTCGGTTCACCAGCTCCTCGACGGCGCCCCGCGCGCCGGCCGGACCGTCCATGAGCACCGTGGCCGAGACGGCCGTGGTGCCGAGCAGCGCCAGGATCGTCGGGATGCCGGAGGCACCACCGACGGGCGTCAGGTTCCAGCGCGGGTCGAGCGCGCGTCCGCCCTCGGAACGGAGCAGGTCACCCATGACCGTCAGGTACGTGATGTCCGACGGTGACGAGACGAGCAGCTGGTGCGGCCCGCTGACCAGCTTGCGCGTGAGGTCCGCACCGAGCGCCGCCAGCAGGGGCACCGTGGTCTCGGACCCTGCCCGCCACAGGTCGGAGCTGATCTTGCTGCCCTCGTCGCCGACGTTCTCGAGCACGCGGCAGCGGCTCAGGCGACCGGAGTCGATGAGGTACGGCGAGTGGGTGGAGTAGACGACCTGGTGGAAGGGGCCGAGGTGCTCCTTGATGTAGCGCAGCAGGTCGGCCTGGGCGTTCGCGTGCAGGTTCATGCCGGGCTCGTCGAGCAGGATGACCCGACGGTCCTGGTCGGCGAACTCCGAGAACGCCGCGAGGAAGGAGAAGAACCAGATGAAGCCCTTGGAGCGCTCCGCAACGTTGAGGCTCATCCGCTGGCGGTCGTCGCGCACGCGGATGTGCAGCCACGGGTCGGGCGAGGAGATGCCCATCGTCTCCAGGTCGAGCTCGATCGACAGCTCGCGGTTCTGGCTCCAGTACTCCAGCAGCTGGTCCGACAGGCGTGCGGCGGCGGCCTCGAGCGCGGCCTTGCGGACCTCGTAGTCGTCCTCGTCGAACGAGGCGTCGGCCACGCCGGCCAGTCTCAGCAGCGCCAGCGCGGTGCGCTCGGACGGGTAGAGGTCGGCCGAGTCCATCTCCTGCAGACGCCGGATGGACACGCTGCCAGGGAGCACGTTGTGGTCGTCGAAGTATTGGAAGCCCGGCAGCATCGCGGTCAGCCGGGCGATGGCCTCGGGCGACGCCTCGAGCGGGGTGCCCTCCTCGTCGGACGCCCAGTGCAGCTCGCCGTCGCCGTACGAGCGGCTCACGAACAGCGGGGTCGTCGGCAGCAGGGCGCCGGCGCGCTCCAGGACCTGGCGGTCGTCGTAGTCGAGCTCGATCTCGAGGGTGACGGGGCGGACCTGGTCGATGACCTCGCGGTCGCGCCCGAGGTCGCGTCGGGGGTAGTCGCGTCGCGCGGTGAACGCGGTGACGTGACCGCTGGGCAGCGGGTTGGCCCGGTACAGCGCCTGCAGCATGGCCGTCTTGCCCGACTCGTTCTTGCCGACGATGGTCGTGATGCCCTCGTCGAGCGCCAGGCGTCCGGAGTCGTGGACCGACATGACCTTGCGGACGCGCGCAGCGATCAGTCGCATGGGGCCTACTTCCGTGGAGGGGCTCTGGCGGGACTCAGGCTACTGGTCCCGACGGTGAGGAGTGCGCTGGTCGTTCCTCATGACGTCGCCGCCTCGTGGCCGGGTCCGGCCGGTGCGTAGCCTGACCGGGTGGAGGAGCTCACCGGGGGAGTGCTGCTGTTCCTCGGCGTGGCCGCGTTCCTCGCCGGATGGATCGACGCCGTCGTGGGGGGTGGCGGGCTGGTCCAGCTGCCCGCCCTCATGGTGGCCTTCCCGCAGGCGGCGCCGGTCCAGCTGCTGGCCACGAACAAGATCGGCTCGATCGCCGGCACGACGACGTCGAGCATCACCTACCTGCGACGCGTGCGGCTCGACCTGCGCACGGCCGCGCCCCTGGCGGGTGCGGCGTTCATCGGCTCGTTGCTGGGTGCGGTCGTGGCCTCGTGGATCCCGCGCGCGGCCTTCAACCCGGCGATCCTCGTGGTCCTGGTCGTCGTCGGTGCCTTCACGGTGCTGCGACCCGACCTCGGCCAGGTGGCGGCCATCCGCTTCACCGGTCGGCGCCACTACGGGGCGGCCATGCTGGTGGGTGCGTCCATCGGCTTCTACGACGGCGCCCTCGGGCCGGGGACCGGCTCGTTCCTCGTCTTCGCGCTCGTGGGGGTGCTCGGCTACGGGTTCCTGGAGGCCAGCGGCAAGGCGAAGCTGGCCAACTTCGCGACCAACCTGGCCGCCCTGGTCGTGTTCGTCCCGCAGGGTGCGGTCATCTGGAAGGTCGCCGCGGTGCTGATGGTCTGCAACGTGGCCGGCGGCTACCTCGGCGCCCGCCTCGCCGTGGCGCGGGGCAACCGGTTCATCCGCATCGTGTTCATCGTCGTGGTGTCGGCGTTCGTCGTGCGCATCGGCTGGGACACCTGGCAGCAGCTCGTCGGCTGACCTCCGGCCCACCGGCCCCACGATTCCCATCACCTGATGGGAATCGCGAACCCACCACGGTCCTGCCCCACTCACCATGGCGTGCGCGCCATGGTGAGTGGCAGGGAACCGTGGTGGGTCCGGAGGTCGTCAGCCCTGACGGGCCTTCAGGCGCGGGTTCTGCTTGTTGATCACGTAGGTGCGCCCGCGTCGGCGCACGACCTGCGAGCCGGGCTGGTTCTTGAGCGAGCGCAGGGAGTTGCGGACCTTCATGGTTCCTCCTGTGGGTGGGACGGGTTCGGGCCCCTCGACAGGCTCGGGGGCGGTGGTTCAGAGACGGTCGACGTCGACCAGGCCGCGGTGCACGGCCCTGACGAGCCGGCGCGGCACCCGCACCGTGCGGCCCTCGACGGTGACGG
>NZ_LMMY01000009.1:305266-311945 GCF_001422865.1 Aeromicrobium sp. Leaf272 | reverse complement strand
GCCGGGCCCTGGGCGGCGATGGGTACGGCTCAGGCGGCGCGGCGGACGTCGCCGAGCCAGGGCTCGAGGCCGTCGGAGGCGACCTCCCAGTACGGGCCCCGGTCGGCCAGCTCGGCGTCGCTGAGCAGGCAGTGCTCGAAGGCCTCCTGCACGTCGTCGGGGCTGCTGGCGAGCGGTCCCGACGCCAGGCCGTGCACGACGATGCGGGTCAGGGGCGTGTCGGTGCCCCACGGGGAGGCCGTCCCGACGCTCAGCTGTCCGCCCGCCCCGTCCCACACGCAGACGTCGGAGGGGCGGCTCGGCAGCCAGAACGAACCGCGCGAGCGACGTGGCCCGCCGCCGATCTTCTCGATGCTCTCGAGCAGGCGTCCGGGGTGGAACGGGCGGTCGGAGCGGAGGTCGAGCGTCCACACGTAGCGGGAGCCGTGCAGCGGCAGCTCGTCGCGTCGCACGACGTCGACCCACGCCTCCGTGACGTCGTGGCGGTGCGCTCCGGCCACGAGCGGCGTGGCGTCGAGCGCCGACGGGTCGTCGACGACCGTGACGCCCGGACGAGCGAGCGCACGCAGCAGGTCCAGCCCGGCGGGGTCGCACGGTCCGGTGAGCGCGACGGCGTCGGCGTACTCGACGATCGCGGCGGCCGTCTCGGCGACGCCGCGGGAGTCGTCCTCGCTCGTGTGCAGGTCGCGCTCGTGCAGCAGGTCGTCCCCGAGCAGGTCGGCGAGCACGGTCCGGCCGTCGAGGGCTGCGACGACGGCCGCCACGTGCACGTGCGGCGCGGCCTGCACGTAGGTCTCGATGACCCGGCAGGCCTGCAGGGCCTCGGCCGCCACCGGCAGGTGGGCGACCACCGCGCCCCAGCGACCGCTGGCTGCGAGGCGCTCCATCGTGGGCACCACGTCCTCGCGGAGGGCGCAGGCCACGCAGGCGTGCTCCAGCTCGTGGACGTGCCGCTCCAGGACGCCGGTGCAGTCGCTGACCACGCGCACGAGCCGCTGGGACTCGACGTCGAGCACGTGGCGCACGACGACGGCCGAGGGAAGGTCGAACTGGAGGCCCACGGTGACGGCCTCCATGGCCACCTCGTCGACGCCGGTCACGAGCACGGCTGGGGTGGTGCGCGAGAGGACGCGCCGGCGTCCGCGGCCGACGGGGCTCATGCGTCGACCTGCCCGTAGCGGCGACGGAAGCGCTCGACCCGTCCCTCGGTGTCGACCACGCGGCCGCGGCCGGTCCAGAACGGGTGGCTGGCGCTGGAGACCTCGACGTCGACCACGGGCAGGGTGCGGCCGTCGACGTCGACCGTCTCGGCAGGGGTGCCGGGCCCTGGGCGGCCGTTTGCACCGTGGTCGGCAGAGAGGCGCTCGGGCAGTGTCGAGCGGGTCACGAGCAGGAGGTCGCCCGAGCGGTCGCGGAAGGCGACCTCGTCGTAGCGGGGGTGCTGGTTCTTCTTCACGTCACGTCTCCGGTAGGCTGATGAGAACGATTGTCATTCTACACAGGAGGTCGCCATGTCGCGCACCTGCCAGGTCACCGGGGCCACCCCGGGCTTCGGCCACCACGTGTCCCACTCGCACCGGCGCACCAAGCGGCGCTTCGACGTCAACGTCCAGAAGAAGCGCTACTGGGCGCCGACCCTCGGCCGGCACGTCACGCTCACGCTCAGTGCCCGAGGGATCAAGACCGTCGACGTGCGCGGCATCGACGCCGTGGTCGCCGACATCCTCGCTCGAGGGGAGAGGCTCTGATGGCGGGATCGTCGAGGGGGCGGGGCAACGACGTCCGGCCCATCGTGAAGCTGCGATCCACGGCGGGCACGGGCACCACCTACGTCACGCGCAAGAACCGTCGCAACGACCCCGACCGGCTCGTGCTGAGCAAGTACGACCCGAGGATCCGCAGGCACGTCGAGTTCAAGGAGGAGCGCTGATGGCCAAGCGCAGCAAGATCGTCGCCAACGAGCGCCGCAAGGAGGTCGTCGAGCGCTACCGGGAACGACGTGACGCCCTGCGCGCCGCGTCCCGGGACACGTCGCTGTCCATGGCCGAGCGCATGGAGGCCTCGCGTGCCCTGGCCGGGCTGCCGCGTGACTCCTCCCCGTCGCGGGTGCGCAATCGCGACCAGGTCGACGGCAGGCCGCGGGGCCACCTGCGGGTCGCCGGACTCTCGCGCATCCGGTTCCGCGAGGGAGCGCACCGGGGCGAGCTGCCGGGCATCACGAAGTCGAGCTGGTAGCCCCGGCGCCGGGCGGAGGGAGCAGGCGCGTCTCCACCCGCTCGGCCACCAGGGTCGCGGCGCCGTCGGCGTCACGGCCGGGCACCCAGCGCTCGTCGACCACGACGTCGCGGTCGTCGAGGACCAGGTCGAATGCCGCGCGCACCTGGAGCGCCATCCGCCCGAGGGCGCGCAGGCCCTGGTGGTCGTGCTCGCGGCGGCCCAGGTCGGCCTGTGCCGTCGCGTCGAGGCCGTGCTTGCGCACCGCCTGCAGCAGCATGCCGACGTCGACGCCGTAGCCGCTGACCACGGGCAGGTCGACGAACGCGTCGAGGACGAACGCGCACTCCCCGGCGAGCGGCTGCACGAAGCCGGCCAGCTCGGGTGCTCGTCGCGCGATCTCGGGCCGGGCGGCCAGCTCCGTCACCCGTCCACCGCCGCCGTCGTGCGTCGGGCGGTCGTAGAAGGCCTTCACGAGCACCAGCGAGGGGTCGGTGAGCAGGGGGCCGACGAGTCGTGCCACGAAGGCGGGGTCGAAGCCGCGCACGTCGGCGTCGAGGAAGACGCCGACGTCGCTCGTCAGGTGGGCCATGCCGGTGCGCATGGCCGATCCCTTGCCACCGTCGAACGCGGGATCGGGGTCCTCGGCGGTCACGACGACGGCTCCGGCCTCGCGTGCCGCGGCGGCGGTGTCGTCGCTGGAGCGGGAGTCGACCACGACCACCTCGTCGACCAGCGGCACGAGGTCGCACCAGGCGGTGCGGACGCGTCGCACGATCTCGCCGATCGTCGTGGCCTCGTCGCGGGCGGGCAGCACCACGCCGACGCGGCGTCCACGCTTGGCCGCCACCAGGTCGCCGAGCGGCGCGGACGCGGCGTGGGTGTGGGTGGCGAACCAGGGCTGCAGGTCAGGCAAGGCCGCGCACCGCCCTGGTCGGCGGTCGCTCACCGCGCAGGGTGGCCGTCATCTCCAGCACGCGCCGGGTGGCCGTCACGTCGTGGGTGCGGAACATGGCGCACCCGGCGGCAGCGGTCAGGGCCGTGGCCGCGAGGGTGCCCTCCAGCCTGTCGTCGGGGCCGAGGCCGAGCGTCTCGCCCACGAAGTCCTTGCGGGACAGGGCCATGAGGACCGGCCAGCCGGTGGCGACGAGAGTGTCGGCGCGGCGCACCAGCTCGAGGCTGTGGAAGGTGTTCTTGCCGAAGTCGTGGGTGGGGTCCACCAGCACGCCCTCACGTGGCACGCCGGCCTCGACCGCGGCCTTCGCCGCCCGGGTGGTCGTGGCGACGACGTCGGTCACGACGTCGTCGTAGCGGACGCGGTGGGGGCGGGTGCGGGGGAGCGCCCCGCCGGTGTGGGAGCAGACGTAGCCGAGACCGTGTCGAGCGGCCACGGCCACGACGTCGGGGTCGTGCCCGGCCCACGTGTCGTTGAGCAGGTCGGCGCCTGCTGCGGCGGCGGCGTCGGCCACCTCGGCGCGCCACGTGTCGATGCTGATGACGACGTGGGGCGCGGCCTCGCGCACCGCCTCGATGAACGGGATGGTGCGCCGCACCTCCTCGGCGGCGTCGACTGCGTCGCCCGGGCCGGCCTTCACGCCGCCGATGTCGACGACGTCGGCGCCGTCGTCGACCGCACGCCGGACGGCGTCGAGCGCGACGGCGGGGTCGTACGTGGCGCCGCGGTCGTAGAAGGAGTCGGGCGTGCGGTTGACGATCGCCATCACGAGGGCCCGGTCCTGGACGACGCGGCGTCCGCGGAAGGTCAGGTCGGCCACGTCGTCAATCGTGTCAGAACGGTGGGAGGGGCGCCGGTCACGCGTCGACGGGGTGCAGGGCGATGGCGTTCTTCACGGCCGCGACGGCCTCGGCCAGGTCGGTCGCGACCTGGAGGCTGTCGACGCTCCACCCCGGCCCGCCGAGGATCAGCTCGGACTGGTCGCCGGCGGCGTCGACGACCGACGACAGGGCGCCCGCGTCGAAGTGCACGATCGAGGCCCAGAGGAAGACGGCCGCGGGTCGGAGGCGCAGGGTCATGGCCGAGATGGCGCTGAACGGCGTGCGCTGGCCGAGCATGTGGCAGCCGACGCCTTCCTCGGCGAGGGCGCACTGCAGGGCGAGCAGGGGCAGGACGTGGTGCTCGTCCTCGGCGCAGGCCAGCAGAACGGGGCGGTGGTCCTGGTGCCGAAGGCGTCGGGCGGCGAAGCGGGCCCGCAGGGCGGTGTGCAGCGCGTCGCTGACGAGGTGCTCGCCGTCGACGCCGATGTTGCCCTGGTACCACTCGTCGCCGATGCGTCGCATGCTCGGCGCGATGTGGTCGCTCCACGCGTGGAGGGTGCCGAGATCCTCCAGCTTGCGCGTGAACAGCGTGCGCAAGCCCTCGGCGTCGTACGCCCGGGTGGCGGCCACGATGGCGTCACCGAAGTCGGCGGCGTCGCCGTCGACCTCGACGGGGTCGCCACTGAGTGCGGCGCGCGCCGCGGCCGCGGGCCCGAGGCCACTGCTGATGAGCAGGTTCATGCGCTCGAGCCGCTCGACGTCGGTGGCGTCGTAGCGGCGGTGGCCACCACTGCTGCGGGCGGTGGGGCCGAGCTCGTACCGGCGCTCCCACGTGCGCAACGTGGAGGCGGGCACCCCGAGACGAGCCGCGACCTCACCGACGGACAGGAGGATCTCCTGCCGCTGTGCGGTGCTCGGATCGGGCGGTGTCATGCCTCAACTATAGAACTTGTTCACCCGCTTGCCAACCTGAACAAGTTCGGGGTACGTTCTGAACAACCCCGAGATCGACCCCCGATCTCACTCCCCATGCAGCGAAGGAGCCCATCATGGCGAACCTCAAGAACCTGCCGCTTCCGCTGCAGGAGGTCTACGAGTGGCAGTACCAGGGCGCGTGCCAGGGCCTGGAGTCGGCGCGGTTCTTCTCGCCCGACGCCGAGCGCGGCTCGCGACGTCGCGACCGTGAGGCCGCCGCCAAGGCGGTCTGCGGCACCTGCCCCGTGATCACCGAGTGCCGCGAGCACGCCCTCGCCGCGCGTGAGCCCTACGGCGTGTGGGGCGGACTGACCGAGCACGAGCGCACCGCGATCCTGCAGCGCTCCGCCGACGTCCCAGCCTGACGACGCAGCCTGACGATCCGGCCTGGCCGACAGGCCGGCGCGACGGGCCCGCGAAGGCGATCGACCGCACAGCCCCGACCGCACAGTCCCGACCGCACAGCACAGCACTGACGAGCCAACCCCGACCTGCGGGGTTGGCTCTTCGGCTTCCACGGACCAGGTGCGACGGGCTCGCGCCGACGTCAGCCCGCGTCGTCGGCGACCTTGCCCTCGGCCAGCAGTGCCGCGGCGTGGGAGTCCTCGGGCGGAGCCTCGGGGTCCACGCCGTCGTCGATCTGCTCGTTGATGTAGCGCAGCAGCACGGCGGTGGTAGCCGCGACCGGCACGGCCAGGAACGCGCCCGTGACCCCGAACAGGGTGCCGCCGGCGGTGACCGACAGCAGCACGACCCCGGCGTGGAGGTTCATGGTCTTGCCCTGCAGCCACGGCGACAGGACGTTGCCCTCGAGCTGCTGGACGGCCAGCACGATGAGTGCGGCGATCACGGCGGCCTTGAAGTCGTTCGTCACCAGCGTCACGAGCACCGCGAGGATGCCGCTGACGAACGCGCCGACGATCGGGATGTAGCCGCCGAAGAACGTGATGACCGCGAGGGGGATCGCGAGCGGCACGCCCAGGATCGTCAGACCGATGCCGATGATGACGGCGTCGATGAAGGACACCAGGGTCTGGGTGCGGATGAACCCGCCCAGGGTGTTCCAGGTGCGGCCGAGCAGCTCGGTCGCGTGCTCGCCGGCCCGGCGGCCGCCCAGCGTGGCCAGCCACGGGAGGAAGCGGTGGCCGTCCTTGACGAAGAAGAACGTGAGCATCAGGACCAGCACCAGGTTGATGACGGCGTTCGTCGCGGCGCTCAACGTCGAGAAGATGCCCGAGCTGATGGCCGCGGCGCTCTCCTGCAGCTTGTCCTGCACGGCGCTGATGGCGCGGGTGATCTGTCCGTCGGACAGCTGCAGCGGTCCGTCGGTGAGCCAGTCGCGCACCCGCTGCAGGCCGTCGGAGGCCTGCGAGGCGATGGCCGGCGCCTGACCTGCGACCTGGGGCGTGAGCACCGCGATCGCACCGACGATCGCCGCGATGAAGCCGATCATGACGAGGGCCGCGGCCAGGCTGCTCGGCACCTTGTGCCGACGCAGCCAGGTGACCGGGGGCGCCAGGACGGTTGCCACGAGCAGGGCCAGCGACAGCGGGAAGAACACCATCCAGAGGTGCCCGACGATCCAGCCGAGCACGTACACGGCGGCGGCCAGCACCACGAGGCGCAGCCCCCACCGCTGGAGGACGGCGAACGCCTGGTCGATGACCACGGCGCGATCGCGGACGGTCGGAGTGCTCATCCTTGCAGCGTAGGC
>NZ_LMMY01000009.1:304146-305256 GCF_001422865.1 Aeromicrobium sp. Leaf272 | reverse complement strand
CTTGCAGCGTAGGCGCCGCGGTCGGTGGGATCGGCGGGACCCGCCAGTCGACGGGTGCGCTGCCCAGCTCGAGGAGGTGCGCGTCGACGCGGCTGAACGGCCGCGAGCCGAAGAACCCCCTCGATGCGGAGAGCGGGCTGGGGTGGGCACTCGCGACCACGGGGGTGTCGCCCAGCAGGGGCTGCAGCTTCTGGGCGTCCCGCCCCCAGAGCACCGCGACGAGCGGCCGGTCGCGGGCCACGAGGGTCCGGATCGCCTGCTCCGTGACGCGCTCCCAGCCCATCCCGCGGTGGCTGGCCGGGGCGCCGGCCCCCACCGTCAGCACCCGGTTGAGCAGCAGGACGCCCTGCTCCGACCACGCCGTCAGGTCCCCGTGGGGCGCGCGGGGGATGCCCAGGTCGGCCTCGAGCTCGGTGTAGATGTTGGCGAGGCTGCGGGGAAGGGGGCGCACGTCGGGGTGGACCGAGAACGACAGACCCATGGCGTGACCGGGCGTCGGGTACGGGTCCTGGCCGGCGACGAGCACCTTCACGTCGGCGAGCGGTTCCCGGAACGCCCGCAGGATCGCGTCGCCGTGGGGCAGCCACGGTCGGCCGGCCTCGGTCTCGGCCCGCAGGAGCTCGCCCATCCGGGTCACGTCGTCGGCGACCGGCGCCAGGGCCTCGGCCCAGTCGGGTGCGACGAGCTCGTGCAACGACTTCGGCATGACCTCACCCTAGGCAGGATCGGGACGTGGTCGCCCGTCCGGCGACCTCGTGAGGGCGATGGCGTTCCGAGAACGGCGCGCCCTAGACTCTGGGGCGCAGTGTCAGCCATCACCGCGTACCGCACGCTGCTGCGGATCGTCGGGCCCGCCTACGTCGTCGTAGCCTTCCTCGGGCGAGTTCCGCTTGCCATGAGCCAGATGGGCACGCTGCTCCTCGTCAGCGGGGCCACGGGTCGCTACGCGCTCGGCGGTGCGGCCGCCGGTGCCCTCGCCGTGGCGAACGCCGTCGGTGCACCGTTCTTCGGGTCGTTGGCGGACCGCATCGGTCAGCGTCCCGTCGTGCTCGCCCAGTCGTGGGCCGGAGGGGCAGGACTCGCGGCGATCGTGTGGACGACGCAGTCCGA
>NZ_LMMY01000009.1:301771-304128 GCF_001422865.1 Aeromicrobium sp. Leaf272 | reverse complement strand
CCGCTGGCCCGCGTGCGGTGGCAGCCGATCACCCGTCGGGCTCCCGACCAGCGCCGGCTCGTCGACGCTGCGTTCTCCTACGAAGGAGCGGCCGACGAGGTCTCCTTCGTGCTCGGCCCCGCGACGGTCGGGCTGCTGGCGGTCGTGGTGGCCCCGGGCGACGCGCTGCTGGTGGCTGCGGGGCTGCTCGTGGCCTTCGGGTCGTGGTTCGCACTCCACCCCACCGCCGCGCTCACCCGACCCGAACCGGGGGCCGTCCGGTCCGACGCGCCCGTGATCACCGGGGTCCTCGTGGTGCTCGCTCTCGCCCAGATGCTGATCGGCATGCTGTTCGGTGCCACGCAGACGGGGTCCACCGTGCTGGCCACCGCCGCGGGCGAGCCCGGCCAGGCCGGTCTCATCCACGCGACGCTCGGGGTCGGCAGCGCGATCGCCGGCCTCGCGATCGCCGCCCTGCCCGAGCGCATCGGCTACCCGACGCGCATGGTCGCGTCCGCGTCCGCGCTGCTCGTCCTGTCGGTGCCGCTTCTCCTGGTGCAGACCATCGGGCAGCTCGTCGCCGTGATCGCCCTGCTGGGCTTCGCGGTGGCGCCGTACATGATCAGCAACTTCGCGATGGCGGGATCCGTGGTCGAGCCCGAGCGCGTCGGCACCGCCATGACGTTGCTCGCCGGTGCCACGGGCATCGGGTACGCGCTCGGCTCGACGGTGGCGGGCCGACTCGCCGACCTCGGCGGCCACACCCCGGCGTTCGCGGTGACCGTCACCGCCACGGCGCTGGCCCTGGTGCTCTCCCTCGCCTTCCGCGCACGGCGCGGGTCGTCGTCCTGAATGTGCCGGGTCGGCGTTCCCTGGGGTCGGACCCCGGTCCATGTCTCACCGGGTGAGGCGGTCCAGGAACGCGACGAGCAGGGCCTCGCGCAGGCGCGGGGGCGCGACGTCGAGCAGGGCGTTCACCGGCGCCATCTCCTGCGGCACGGACACCTCGCCGCTGCCGTCACCGAGGCCCGCGGTCTGCAGGAGCAGGTCGAACGTCGCGTCGTCCAGCGTGGCCGGGTCGAGGGACTCGGCCACGGCGCGCAGCTCGGCGTCGACCGTCACCGGACCGGCCGCGACCGCGTCGGCCGTCGCGGCAGCGAGGTCCTCCAGCAGCTGCGGGACCTGCGGGGCGGTGGCGGCGCACATCGTCAGGTGCAGCGTCGCCGGCTCGTCGCGCCACGACATCTGCGGCTGCACGAACCAGCCGCGGGCGAGCATGCGGTCGCTCAGCGTGAACACGTCGAGCGCGTCGTCGGCGCCGACGCACAGCAGCGTCGAGTCCGGCGGCACCACCACGTGCAGGTGGTCGATGCCGCCGATGCCGTCGGCGAGCGCGCGGGTGGCGTCGATCGTCTGGCGCACGAGTCGGGCGTAGCCGTCGTCGCCGAGGTAGCGGACCACGGCCCACGCCGCCGCGAGGGGTCCACCGGACTTGGTGGACTGCACGGTGGCGTTGAGCATCGTGTAGCCGGGCCAGTCGGCGCTCGCGTAGAACTGCGCTCGCCGGTGTGCGGGGTCGGCGAACAGCAGCAGCGAGACGCCCTTGGGTGCGTAGGCGTACTTGTGCAGGTCGACCGAGACGCTGGTGACGCCGGGGACCGCCAGGTCCCACGCCGGAGCGTCGTCGACCCACGGCAGGACCCAGCCACCGATGCAGGCGTCCACGTGGAGCCGCAGGCCTCGCGCCGACGTCTCCGTGGCGATCTCGGGAACCGGGTCGACGACGCCGTGGGCGTACGAGGGTGCCGACACCGCCACGAGCACCACGCGCTCGCCGAGCCCGTCGATCGCCTCGACCATCGCGCCGACGTCGGCGCGACGGGTCCGCGGGTCGACGTCGACCGCCACGAGCTCCACCCCGAAGTAGTGGGCGGCCTTGTGGAACGCGGCATGGATCGTGGTGGGCACGACCATGGCCGGGCGGTCGACGGGCGAGGCGTCGCGCGCGGCCTTGACGGCAAGCAGGATCGACTCGGTGCCGCCCGACGTGACGGTGCCGACCGTCTCGGGCGGTCCGTGCAGCGCGTCGCGCGCGAAGGTCACGAGGTCGCGCTCCATGCGCAACAGGCTCGGGAACGCGGTGGGGTCGAGCCCGTTCGTCGCTCCGTACATCGCGAGCGCCCGGCGGCCGAGCTCGTCGGCCTCGGCGATGCCCGAGTCGTAGACGTACGCCAGGGTGCGGCCGCCGTGCGTGGGCAGGTCGCCGGACCGCAGCTCCTCGAGCTCGGCGATGACGGCCTCGGGAGTGGGATGGCTGGGGGAAGAGTCAGGCACGGGCGAGCTCCTCGTCGAGGCGGTAGCGGCGCAGCAGCAGGAGG
>NZ_LMMY01000009.1:300954-301726 GCF_001422865.1 Aeromicrobium sp. Leaf272 | reverse complement strand
CCCGCCGACCGCGAGCACGAGAGCGAACAGGCCCGGACCCAGTGCGAGGCCCAGCGTCTCGCCGGCGGTCCAGACGCCGGTGTACACGCCGATGCGGTTCTGCCCGCTGCGGCGGGCGTCGCGCGCCGCGACGTCGGGCAGCATGGCCATCGGGAACACCTGGGCGCCGGCGTAGCCGACGCCCACCAGGGCTGCGGCGGGGTAGACGACCACCGCCGTGGCGTCACGGGCGGCGAGCAGGCCGAGCGCGCCGACGACGAGCAGCAGCGTGGCGACGGTGTACCCGGCTTGCTTGCCACGCCCGGCGAACAACCGCTCCCAGAGCGGGGTCACGAGGAGGGCCGGGCCCACGAAGGAGGCGAACAGGAACGTCGAGGCGGCCGCGGAGTCGAACAGCTCGTCCGCCACGTACGCGACGCCGGCGAGCATGGCGCCGATGCCGAGCGCCTGGAGCACGAAGCAGCCGAGCAGTGCACGGAAGTCGCGGTCGCCGGACACGAGGGCGAGCTGCTCGCGCAGACCGCCCGATGGCGGCGCGACGTCGAGCCGGGGCGCCTCGCGGGTGCCACGCCACGCACCGACGACGCCGAGCACCAGCAGCACCGCGACGTAGACGCCCATGACGCGGTACCCCGCAGCGTCGGAGTCGCCGTCGCCCACGGCGTCGACCACCATCGGGGCCGTGGCGCCGGAGAGCAGGATCGCGAGCGCCAGCACCGCGACCCGCCACGTCATCAGGCGGGTGCGCTCGGCGTAGTCCGACGTCATCTCC
>NZ_LMMY01000009.1:298834-300923 GCF_001422865.1 Aeromicrobium sp. Leaf272 | reverse complement strand
CCACGACCCAGGCGCCCGCCAGCACCGACGGCTCCGTGGGTCCGGCGAACATGAGCGCGAAGAACACCGCCAGCAGCAGCCCGCCCCGCAGCAGGAAGGGGCGGCGTCGGCCCTGGGGGTGCGTCGAGGCGTCGCTGATGCGCCCCGCGATCGGGTTGAGCACCACGTCCCACGCCTTCGGCAGGAAGACGATCACCGCGGCGACGACGGCGGCGATGCCGAGCGTGTCGGTCAGGTACGGCAGGAGGAGGAGTCCCGGGACCGTGCCGAAGGTGCCCGTGGCCACGCTGCCGAGCGCGTAGCCGCGCCGGACCCGCGGGGGCAGCGGCGTCGACGTCATGGCGGTCAGGCTAGGCGAGGCCGGGGCCACCGGCGGTCCCACGCGTCTCGACGATTCCCAGGTCGACCTGGGAATCTCCCGTTCCGCACGGATTCCTCACCCCTGCACGGGTTGCTCTCCGTGCGGGTGTGAGATCTCCGTGCCTCCGATCACCCGTGCAGGGTGCGCGGACTCGGCCGGCACGGCGGGACGGTGGGCGAGATGACGTGACGCGATGCGATGTGGCACGGTCGGCGTGGGGCGCGCGACGTGGCGCGCGGGAGGGGGAACGCATGACGTGGGCGGAGCTCGCGGGTCTGGCCGGTCTCGCGCTGGTCGACAGCACCAGCTTCGGCACGCTGCTCATCCCGCTCTGGATGCTGCTCGCGCCGCGAGTTCGGCCGGGTCGGGTGCTGCTGTTCCTCGGGACCGTCGTGGTCTTCTACTACGCGGTCGGCGTCCTGCTGCTCCTCGGCATCGACGTCGCCGTGGAGGCGGCCTCCGACCTCGGTGGAGCGCTCGCGGACAACCGGCCGCTGACGATCGCCCAGCTCGTGGTGGGCGTGGGACTGTTCCTCTGGAGCTTCCGCGTCGAGAAGAAGGCCAAGGAGCAGTCCGGACCGAGTCCGCGCGCCAGACGCTGGCGTGCGGCGCTGCAGGGCGAGGGCGTCCCCGTGCGCACGACCATGGGCATCGCGCTCGTGGCCACCGTGCTCGAGGTCGCGACGATGCTCCCGTACCTGGCCGCGATGGGCCTGCTCTCGCGTGCCGACGTCGACCGTCCGGTCCAGCTGCTCGTGCTCGTGGGCTACGTGCTCGTCATGGTGCTGCCGGCCCTCGTCCTCCTCGTGCTCCGAGTCGCGGCCTCCCGACTCGTGGAGCCGTGGCTCGAGCGGGCCGACGCCTGGATGTCGGCGCGCACGGGCTCGATGATGAGCTGGGTCATCGGCATCGTCGGCTTCTTCGTCGGCATCGACGCGTTCGACCGGCTCTTCGGCTGACCGTCAGCGCCGACGCGTGCTCGTCTCGGGGTTGCTCCGCGCGGGCCGGGGCGTCTTGTCGTGCGTGCGCCTGACGTTGCGCAGGTCGTCGAGGAAGCTGTTGGCCCACGTGTCGATGTCGTTCTCGACCACCTGCTTGCGCATGGCCTTCATGCGGCGGTGGCGTTCCTTCTCGGGCGCCTGCATGGCCTCGACCAGGGCCTCCTTGAGGCCGTTGATGTCGTAGGGGTTCACCCGGTAGGCGTGGCGCAGCTCGGCCGCTGCGCCAGCGAACTCGCTGAGCACCAGCGCGCCGTCGTCGTCGTAGCGGCACGCCACGTACTCCTTGGCCACCAGGTTCATGCCGTCGCGCAGCGGTGTCACGACCATGACGTCGGCGGCCCGGTAGAGCGCGGCCATCTCCTCGCGCGGGTACGACGCGTGCAGGTACGTGATCGGCTGGGCGCCGATGCGGCCGACGTCGCCGTTGATGCGGCCCACGAGCCGGTCGATGTCGTCGCGCAGGATCTTGTACTGGCCCACCCGCTCGCGCGACGGCGTGGCCACCTGCACGAACACCGCGTCCTCGACGTCGACGGAGCCCTCGGTGATGAGCTCGCCGAAGGCGCGGAGCCGCTGCCGCAGACCCTTGGTGTAGTCGAGGCGGTCGATGCCGAGCAGCACGCAGCGCGGGTTGCCGAGGCTCTCGCGGATCTCCGCGGCCCGGGCCGCCACCTCAGGTCGTCGGGCCATCTCCTCGAAGCCGGCGGAGTCGATGGAGATCGGGTAG
>NZ_LMMY01000009.1:286679-298827 GCF_001422865.1 Aeromicrobium sp. Leaf272 | reverse complement strand
CGCGCTGCCGCACGAGCCGCACGAAGTTCTGCGCGGCGCCGGGCAGCTGGAAGCCGACGAGGTCGGCACCGAGCAGGCCCTCGAGGATCGAGCGACGCCACGGCAGCTGCTGGAACAGCTCGTTCGGCGGGAACGGGATGTGCAGGAAGAAGCCGATGCGCAGGTCGGGCCGGAGCTCGCGGAGCATCTGCGGCACGAGCTGCAGCTGGTAGTCCTGCACCCACACCACGGCGTTCCTGCGCGCGACCTTCGCGGCCCGCTTGGCGAAGCGCCGGTTCACCTCGACGTAGGAGTCCCACCACTCGCGGTGGAACTCCGGCGGGGCGACGACGTCGTGGTAGAGCGGCCAGAGCGTGCCGTTGGAGAAGCCCTCGTAGTACTCCTCGTACTCCTGGCTCGTGAGGTGCACCGGGACGAGCGTGATGCCGTCGTGCTCGAAGGTCCGCAGCTTCTCGTCGGGAGCGCCGTGCCACCCGATCCAGGCTCCGCCGTTGCGGCGCATCACGGGCTCGAGGGCGGTCACCAGGCCGCCGGGGGAGGTGCGCCAGGTGGTGCTGCCGTCGGGCTGGACCACCCGGTCCACGGGCAACCGGTTGGCGATCACCACGAAGTCCGCCGTTGCCGCCATGGCTCCACCCTAGGCGAGCGGCGGGACCGCGCCCGTCGACCGCGCCGGGCGAGCCGGGTCGGTCAGCGCTGGCCGGTCAGCACTGGCTGGTCACCGATGAGCGTGCGTGCCGATCTGCTCGAGGATCGTGTCCATCAGCTCCTGGATCTGCAGGGTGGCCTCGAGCGGCAGCAGCGCCGACGCGGTCCGTCCGTCCCGCAGGCAGGCCGCGACCTCCTCGGCCTCGTGGGCGTACCCGCGTCCGGTGACGGGCACGTCGATCCGCTCACGCTCGTCCCCGCGCACGAGCGTGAAGGACGTGGGGTGGTGGAAGCGGCCGTCGATCTCGATCCGTCCGTCCGTGCCGGCGATCGAGGCCGTGCTGTCGGACTGGGCGAGCTGCGTCCACGCGATGCTCGAGACGGGCTGGTAGCCACCGGACCCCCGAGCCTCGTGCACCAGCGTGGCCCCTCCCGCCACGTCGAAGCCGCGCGCGTGCAGCGCGCCGGCGGCGGTGACGCTGTGCGGGTGGCCGAGCACCAGGTGGGCGAAGGTGAGCGGGTAGATGCCGATGTCCAGCAGCGCGCTGGCCCCGAGCTCGGGGTCCCACAGGCGCGTGACGCCCGCGTCGGCCGCGAACCCGAGGGCTGCCCTGAGCTCGCCGACCTCTCCGATCGCGCCGGAGTCCACGCGCCGCTTCACCTCGCGGATGACGGGGTTCGTGCGCATCCACATGGCCTCGGCCAGGAACAGGCCCGTCTCGCGTGCGCGGGCGACGAGCTCGCGTCCGCTCGCGACGTCCAGCGTCATGGCCTTCTCGCACAGCACCGGCTTGCCGGCGTCGAGGCACAGCAGCGCGTCCTCGAGGTGGCGGCTGTGCGGGCTCGCGACGTAGACGACGTCGACCTCGGGGTCGGCCACGAGCTCGTCGTAGCTCCCGTACGCGCGGGCCGTCGGCGTGCCGTGCTCGTCGAGGAAGGTCTGGGCCCGCGTCCGGTCGCGCGAGCCCGCGGCTACCACCTCGTGGTCGGGCAGCAGGGCCAGGTCCCGCGCGAAGCTGCCGGCGATGTGTCCGGTGGCGAGGATGCCCCAGCGCAGGGGCCGGTCGGCGGGGACGGCCGCGGCGGCGCGCTGGTCGTTGCTGGGCTGGTCGTTGCTGGGCTGGATGTTGCTGGGGGACTCGGCCATGCCTCCACGCATACCAGAGCAGCAGTCCGCCGAAGCGAATGACACCACTGTCATTCCTGGGTTAGGGTGACGCCATGAGCGCAGTGGAGCAGTCGAGCCACGACCCGGCACGTCCGGGCAGCACGTTGACCGACCGCGACCTCGACATGCTGTCGATGGAGCGGCTGTGGTGGCAGTTCGCCGGGGCCAAGGAGCAGGCCATCCGCGAGAAGTTCGACATGTCCGCCACGCGGTACTACCAGCTGCTGAACGCCCTCATCGACAGCGACGACGCCCTCGCCTTCGACCCGCTGCTGGTCAAGCGTCTGCGTCGTCTGCGTGCTCAGCGCCAGCGCAGTCGCTCGGCGCGCCGCCTCGGCATCGATCTCTGAGTCGCGGTCGCGGGTGTCCGACCACCGCCGCACGGTGACCCGCCGGGCGCTCGTGCTGCCCACCTGGGCGCTCCTCGCGGTCGGCGGGGTGGTCGTGCTGGCAGGAGCCTGGCTCGCCTGGCTCCTGGTCACCGGCCCCGACGACGACGCCCCGGTCGCGTCGGCGAGCTCGAGCCCTGCTGCGTCCGAGCCGTCCGCCACGCCCACGCCGGAGCCCACCGAGACGACCGAGCCGGAGCCCAGCGAGACGCCGGAGCCCGAGCCCACCGAGACCAGCGAGCCCGAGCCCACCGAGCCCGCGGTCGACCGGTCGTCGATCCAGGTCTCCGTCCTCAACGCGTCGCGCACCCAGGGCCTGGCCCGCACGGTGGGCCAGCGGGTCACCGCCGAGGGCTGGACCGTCGGCGCGGTGGGCAACTGGCGCGGCTACTCGGCGGCCAACACCGTGCACTACCCGCAGGGCCGCGAGGCGGAGGCGCGGCAGCTGGCCGACGACCTCGGCATCCAGGCCGTGGCCCCGATCGTCAACGGGATGAGCGGCCAGCGGCTCACGATCGTGCTGGTCGGTCCCGTCTCCTGAGTCGCGCTCCGCGGCTGCGATGATGCTCGGGTGCCCGCGGCAGACCACCCCACGCCCGACGTCCCGGCGTCGCTGCTCGTCGACCCCCGGCAGATCCTGCTCGGACTGGACTTCGACGGCACCCTCTCGCACGTCGTCGACGACCCGACCCGGGCCTTCGCGCACCCCGACGCCGTCACGGCCGTCGCCCGTCTGGGTCACGTGCTGGGGCAGGTCGCGATCGTCACCGGCCGTCCGGTCGAGCAGGCGCTGACCCTCAGCGGGTTCCGTGGGCTCGCGGGCCTCGAGCGGCTCGTGATCTGTGGGCAGTACGGAGCGGAGCGGTGGGACGCCGAGGTCGACGTGCTCGAGCGTCCCGACCGTCCGGACTCGGTGGAGCGGCTGGCGTCGATGCTTCCCCAGTGGCTCGCCGACCACCGCGCAGGGCACGTCCGCATCGAGGACAAGGGCCTGGCGGTCGCGATCCACACGCGGGGCATCGACGCGGACCTGATCCACGAGCTCGAGGGCCCGCTCCGGGCGCTCGCCGCGGACCTGGACCTCGAGGTCGAGCCGGGCCGCCAGGTGCTCGAGCTGCGCGGTCACGCGACCGACAAGGGGGTCGCGCTGCGCGACCTCGTGGAGACGACCGGCCTGCGGAGGGTCGTCTACGTCGGCGACGACCTGGGCGACCTGCCGGCCTTCGAGGCGGTGGAGCACCTGCGCCGCAGCGGTGGCGACGGTGTCCTGGTGGCGTCGGCGTCGGGCGAGCAGGACGCGCTCGTGAGTCGCTCCGACGTGGTGCTGCCCGGACCCGACGGCGTCGCAGCGTGGCTCACGGCCTGGGCCGACGCCCTCGACGCCTGAGTGCTGCGCCGTGAGCATCCCCGGGGAGCGCCTGCCGGTCCACACGCCGTGGACGCGCGTCCGGACGGTGCTGAACTGGGTCAACCTGAGCACCGTGGCCGGCCTCGTGGTCGCGTGGCTGGGCGGCGCCACGATCGAGCGGCACGGGCGCGGCACCTACCTGGCGGGCGGCTACCGATGGCGCTTCCCGGTGGCGAGTGCCTTCACGCTCGGCTCCGTGGTCGTGAGCACCCACGACCACGCCTGGCTGCGCGACCGGCCCCGGCTCCTGCGGCACGAGGACCGGCACGTCACCCAGTACGCCTGGTTGGTCGGTCCGGTCATGGTGCCGCTCTACCTGCTGGCGGCCGGGTTCTCCTGGGTGGTCGCGGGCGACCACTCGTCGTACAACCCGTTCGAGCGGCTCGCGGGCCTGGACGACGGCGGCTACCCGCCCGTGACGACGCGACGTCGGCGTCGGCACGGGCGGTGAGCAGGGCTCAGTCGACGGTCCGGTCCGGCCGGCCCGGGACGAACAGCGCGGCGACGAGCGCCACGCCGACCGCGCCCGCGGCGGCGAGCAGCGACGGACCGATCGCCCCGTCGTAGCCCTGCGGCGAGATCGAGCCGCCGGCTCCCTGGAAGACCGCGACGATGACCGCGATCCCGAGCGCCACGCCGAACTCGCGGACGGTGTTGTTGGCCGAGCTCGCGATCGCGAGGTCGTCGTCGGGCAGTCCGTCGAGCACGGCGGTCGACATGGGGGCGAACGTCAGGCCCATGCCGACGCCGGCCAGGACCAGGGGGACCACCAGGTCGCCGTAGCCCGACCAGCTCTCGACGACCGACGCGAACCACACGAGCGACACGGTCTGCAGGGAGAGCCCGACGACCAGCAGCGACCGGGCGCCCAGGCGGGGGACGAGTGCTCCGGCGATCGGGGCGACCACCATGGGTGCGGCGGTCCAGGGGAGCGTGCGCAGACCGGCCTCGAGCGGGGAGTAGCCCTGCACGACCTGGAGGTACTGCGACAGCAGGAACACGCTGCCGAACATGCCGAGGCTGAACATGAGGCCGATGACGTTCGCCGCGCTGAACGCCCGGCGACGGAACAGGCGGAGCGGGAGGACGGCGTCGTCACCCGGGCGGGTGGATCGGTCGAGCCGTGCGGCCCATGTCAGGTACCCGAGCGCGAGGGCCGAGGCGGCCACGAGGGTGCCGACGACCCCGGCGGAGGACCACCCGTCGTCGTTGCCGTGGACGATGCCCCAGACACCTGCGAAGACCGCACCACCGAGCAGGAACGTGCCGACGACGTCGGGGCGTCCGGGCGCGGAGCTGCGCGACTCCGGGGTGGCGAGCAGGAGCAGCGGCACGGCGACCAGGGCCACGGGCACGTTGATCCAGAAGATGGCCTGCCAGCTGAGCCCCTCGACCACGGCGCCGCCGATCACGGGCCCGACGGCGACACCCAGCCCGGCCACGCCGCTCCAGATGCCGATCGCCGCCGCTCGCGCCGCGGGGGGCACGGCGGCGACGAGGAGCGTGAGCGACAGCGGCACGATCGCCGCGGCGCCGACGCCCTGGAGGGCCCGCGCCGCGATGAGGGCCTCGGCCGACCCGCTCAGCGCGGCGGCCACGGACCCGAGCGTGAAGACGCCGATGCCGGCCAGCATCACGCGTCGTCGTCCGAGGCGGTCGCCCACGGCGGCCAGCGCGAGCATGAACGTCGCGAAGGGCAGCGTGTAGGCGTTCATGAACCATGACAGCTGGGTGTCGGTGGCGCCCAGGTCGGACTGCACGACCGGCAGGGCGCTCGTCATGACCAGGTTGTCGAGGGTGGCCATGAACATCGGCAACGAGGCCGCCGTGAGAGCGAGCGCCGTGCGTCGGCGCGTGGAGGTCGTGGTCGCCGACGGCGTGCCCGTGGGCGGTGGGGCAGAGGCGGGGGAGTCGAGGGTGTCGGTGGTCATGGGAGTGCTCCTGGGGAGGGGACCGAACGTAGAAGGCATCGAATGATTACTTGTGGCCGACTTTAAGTAATCGGGTGATAACCTGTCAACCATGACCCCCCGGATGAGTGCCGACGCCCGCCGCGAGCTCGTGCTCGAGGCCGCCACCCGCGCCTTCGCCCGGACGGGGTACGCCGGGACCAGCACCGACGCGGTGGCCAAGGAGGCCGGCGTCTCGCAGCCCTACGTCGTACGGATCTTCGGCACGAAGCTCGAGCTGTTCGTGGAGGTGTTCGACCGCGCGACCCGTCGCATCATCGACGCCTTCGAGCACGTCATCGCCACGCAGGTGATCGACCCCGACTCCGAGGAGGGCCTCTCGCCGCTCGGCCAGGCCTACGCCGACCTGGTCCTGCGCGACCGCGACGCCCTGCAGCTCATGGTCCACGGGTTCGCCGCCGCGACCGATCCCGAGATCGGGGCGTTCGCGCGGTCGCGCATGACCGAGATCTTCCAGGTCGTCCGCGGCACCGGGATCGACGACGACCGGGCCCGTGACTTCGTGGCCCACGGCATGCTCATCAACGTGATGCTGGCCATCGGCGCCCCGGAGCACGTGACGGGCGACCCCGCGCTGCTGGCCCTCACCGACTGCGTGTTCGGCGACGTCGCCGACTCGCTCACCGAGGCCTCCTAGGCCTGCCGCGGGAACCGGGGTCGGGTCCCGTGCGTCACACGTGCGCCCGGTTCACCGAGGGCCGGGGCCCCCGCGACGCCCCGCTGCCCAGCGCAGGCTGAGCTGCACGTCGGTCAGTCCCTCGAAGCGGGTCTCGACCTCGGCCACGCACACCGCGACGTCGGTGGGGTCGTCGTGCTCGTGGCACTCCGCCGTCGACTCCGAGAGCGTCGGCGGGTGCTCGCTGCTGCCGTCCAGTCGGAACACGCTGAAGCCGTTCTCGGCATCGCCCTCCACGGCCACGATCGTGTGCCCCGGCAGGCGGTGCCGGCTGGACGGCGGGTCGGCGAGGACGGCACTGCTCAGGAGTCCGGCGGTGACGGCGAGCGCCGGCGCAGCCACGAGCGTGGCGGCACGGGTGCGGAGTGGACGGATGGTGAGCGGCATGGTGAAGACCTCCGACGTCGGCACCGGTCGGTCCGGTGCGGTCGACGGGACATGGCCCTCGTGGCCGGCGCGACGCCCGGCTGCGCCGACGGCTGTGGACGACCACGGGCGGCGCGCTCGCCTGCGGCTCGATCTGTGGACGCCCGCTCCGTGGACCGTTGCGTCTCGCATCGCGGACCAATTGGACACATGGTGAGACGCCTGCCTACGCTGGACCTGCTCATCCAGAGGGGTACAGGGACACGGCCCGACGACGCCCCAGCAACCAGCTCCACCGTCCACCCAGGACACCGGAGCCAGGTGCTCATTCCGTCCCGACCAGAGAGGTCGGGAAAGATGACCAGGAGGCTTTCGTGAGCATCACCACCGCCCCGTCCACCACGTCCGCGGCATCCGACGTCGACCAGGCCGAGGTCGCCCAGCGCGGCTCGCTGCGCGACGGCGCCTTCGGGTCCGCCACCGGGCTCGTCTGCCGCGAGTGCGGCGCCACGCGACCTCTCGGCCCGCACTACGCGTGCGACGACTGCTTCGGCCCGCTCGAGGTCGACTACGACTTCGGCACGGTCACGCGCGAGCAGATCGAGAGCGGCCCGCGCAACATCTGGCGCTACAAGGCGCTCCTGCCGGTGCCCGACGACATCGAGTCCAGCCCGAACACCGAGCCCGGCTTCACGCGGCTGCTCGAGGCGCGCAACCTCGCCGCCGAGCTGGGCCTGACCAGGCTCTGGGTCAAGGACGACAGCACCAACCCCACCAACTCCTTCAAGGACCGCGTCGTCGCGTGCGCCCTGAGCGCCGCCACCGAGCTGGGCGCGAAGGTCTTCGCGTGCCCGTCGACCGGCAACCTCGCGAACGCCGTGGCCGCCGCCGGGGCGCGCGCCGGCATCCGCACCGTCGTGTTCATCCCGAGCAACCTCGAGACGCCCAAGCAGGTGAACTCGGCCGTCTTCACCGACAACCTCGTCGCCGTCGAGGGCAACTACGACGACGTCAACAAGCTCGCGAGCGAGATCGCCGGCGAGGAGGACGGGTGGGCGTTCGTCAACGTCAACGTCCGACCGTTCTACGCCGAGGGCTCCAAGACGCTGGGCTACGAGATCGCCGAGCAGCTGGGCTGGCGCCTGCCCGACCAGATCGTCATCCCGGTGGCCTCCGGCTCGCAGCTGACCAAGGTGCACAAGGCGTTCAAGGAGCTCATCGACCTCGGCCTCGTCGAGGACAAGCCCTACAAGGTCTTCGGCGCCCAGGCGCAGGGCTGCAACCCGGTGGCCACGGCGTTCGCCGAGGGTCATGACGCGATCCGCCCGGTCAAGCCCGACACGATCGCCAAGTCCCTCGCCATCGGCAACCCCGCCGACGGCATCTACGTGCTCGACATCGCGCGGGCCACCGGCGGCGCCGTCGAGCAGGTCAGCGACGACGAGATCCGCGACGCGATCGTGCTGCTGGCGCGTACCGAGGGCATCTTCACCGAGACCGCCGGCGGCACGACGCTGGCCGTCCTGAAGAAGCTCGTCGAGACCGGGCAGCTCGACCCGGACCTCGAGACGGTGTTCATCAACACCGGCCACGGGCTCAAGACCCTCGACGCCGTCTCGGGCCGCGTCGGCCCGGCCGCGACGATCGCCCCCACGTACGACGCGTTCGTCGCCTCCGGCCTCGCCTGAGCCGACGACCGCTCCCGCCCCTCACCCCTCGATCGACTGGAGACCACCGTGTCCGTGTCCGTCCGCATCCCCACCATCCTGCGCAGCTACACCGGCGACTCCTCCAAGGTCGAGGCCGACGGCGCGACGCTCGCCGAGGTGCTCGACTCGCTCGAGTCGTCCTACGCCGGCATCAAGGCCCGCATCGTCGACGAGGACGGCAAGCTCCGCCGCTTCGTCAACGTGTACGTGGCCGAGGAGGACGTGCGCTTCGCCCAGGGCCTCGAGACCCCCGTCAAGGACGGCGCGCAGATCAGCATCATCCCCGCCGTCGCCGGCGGCTGCGCCTGATCCTCGTCCTGCGGGTGGGCAGCCGAACAGGCGCACCGGCGCACGGAGACCTCACGCCCGCACGGGAAGCAACCCGTGCAGACGTGAGGAAGCCGTGCGTGCCGGGCGATTCCCAGGTCGACCTGGGAATCTCCGAGCCGCGTCAGCGGACGAAGCGGGGGGTGAGCGGCGGGTTCCACCACTCGCCGTTGCTGGCGCGCACCGCGCCGACGACGTGCAGCACGACGGCCCAGACGATGACGATCCCGTAGGTGACGAAGCCGATCAGCACCAGCATGAGCGGGAGCGAGAGCAGCAGCAGGATGCCCGTGGTGATCTGGACGTTGAGCGAGTTGGCCGCCTGGCGGCGGGCGTACTCGCCACGGTCCTTGTAGACGAGATAGATCACGAGGGACGCCACGAAGCCGAGGGTGCCTGCGCTCAGCACGAGGGCGGCCGCCGGCACGGCGTGCACGATGACGCCGATGCTGCGCTGGGTGTCGTCGGACAGGGGCTCGCCCTGCCCGGTGCCCTGGCCGGGCGCGGGCTCGTGGGGATAGGCGGTCATGAGAGTCCAGCTCCTCGATCGATGTTCGTGTGCCTCCACTGAAGCACGCCGACCGAGCAGCGCACCCTGTTCCCGGGGTGCGGCCAGGGTGCGGTCAGGGTCGATCGGGGTCCATCCCGAGGGCGGTGTCGCAGGCCGGTCGACGGGCTGGGTGACCAGCGGGTGAACCGCGCTCTTCTGCGCCGCGACCGGCGCGTATAGGCTCGGCGTCAGATCGGTCCGGGCAGGTGGTTCGATCGCGTCACCAGGTGGGAGTTCGTCATGGTGCAGGGCACCGTCAAGTGGTTCAACGCCGACAAGGGCTACGGCTTCATCGAGGTCGAGGGCCAGGGTGACGTCTTCGTCCACTGGTCCAAGATCAAGTCCGACGGCTACAAGACGCTCGAGGACGGCCAGGCGGTCGAGCTCGAGGTGGTCGACGGCCCCAAGGGCCGTGAGGCCCAGGAGGTCGTCGGGCACTGACCCGGTGACGGGCGCCGTCGCTGCCCGTCGTGACCACGCGCACCGGACGCCCGTCGACGTCGAGCGCCCCGGTGTGACGCACCTCATCTGACACTTGCGGTGTCACATGGCGCGCTGACATACTCCCGGAATGTTCCCCGCCATCCTCGTCGCCGCAGAGCCTGCCCCCGTGGGCGGAGCGGCCCTCGACCAGGTCATCGGACTGAGCGTCGGGGCCGGCCTCGTGACCGCGGTCCTCGTCGCCATCGCCTGGGCCCACCGCACCCACCGCATCGAGTGGTTCCAGACCCTCGGTGACCGCCTGCACGAGCGCACCGGCGAGCCCGGCTGGGCGTCCATCCCCTCGCTGTTCGTGGCCAGCTCCCTCGTCGTCGCGCTGCTCGGGTTCCTGTGGGACGTGAGCCTGCACGCCGGTCGCGGACGCGACGAGGGCCCGCTCGCGAACCCCGCCCACTACCTGATCCTCTACGGGCTCTTCGCCCTGTTCATCGCCGGCATGAGCGCGATCGTGTTCCCGCGCGACGGCCAGCGTCCCGGCATCGCGTCGGTGCGGATCACCCGCAGCTGGTACGCCCCCGTCGCCGGCATCTTCATCGCCGCGTGCGGGCTCTACGCCCTCATCGGCTTCCCGCTCGACGACGTGTGGCACCGCCTGTTCGGCCAGGACGTCACGCTCTGGGGCCCGACGCACCTCATGCTGATCGGCGGCGCCGGCCTCTCGACGGCCGGCATCATCCTGCTGCACCGCGAGGCCGAGTTCTCCGAGGAGTGGAAGCGCTCGGCCGACAACCACGGCGCGCGCACGCTGCACAAGCTGACCCTCTCGATGGCGTTCGGCGGCCTCCTCATCGGCCTGTCGGTCTTCCAGGCGGAGTTCGACTTCGGCATCGCGCAGTTCCGCATGGTCTTCGCGCCGCTGATGATCGCTGCGGCCGCCGCACTGACCCTCGTGGCCGCGCGGCTGTACGCCGGTCCGGGCGCGGCCCTGTTCGCGGCGTTCTTCTTCGTCATCACGCGCGGCGTCGTCTCGTTCATCGTGGGCGACGTCTTCGGCCAGGCGTCGCACGTGTTCCCGCTCTACCTCGGCAGCGCCCTGATCATCGAGCTGCTGGCGCTCAGCCGACTGAAGGACAAGCCGCTCGTGTTCGGCGCCGTCGGCGGTCTGCTGATCGGCACGGTCGGCACCGTCATCGAGAAGTTCTGGAACGACGCCGTCTTCCAGTTCCCGTGGCCGCAGGACATCTGGCTCGAGAGCCTGGTGACCGTGGTTCCCGTGGCCCTGGGCGCCGGTCTGTGCGGCGCCCTGTTCGCGATGGGCCTCGACGGCCGCCTGCCGAGCAACCGCTGGGTGGGCCGCTCGATCGTGGTCGGGTCGATCGTCGTCACGTCCGTGGCCGTCGGCAACGGGCTCAACGCCACGGTGCCCGAGAACGCCGAGGCCACGTTCGCCGTCCAGCAGGTCGGCACGGAGGCCCAGCCCGAGATCATGGTCGAGGTCACCACCACCGAGGGCCTCGTCGACGAGAACCCGACGTGGGTGCAGATCACCGCGTGGCAGGGCGGCGGCGCCGGCGTCGTCACGCAGTCGCTGAGGCGCACCGGCCCGGACTCGTGGGAGACCACCGAGCCCATGCCGATCGGCGGCACCTGGAAGACGCTGCTGCGCGTGCAGGACGGCCGCATGCTCACCGCCGCGCCGATCTTCCTGCCGGCCGACGAGGCGCTCGGGGCCGAGGAGGTCCCGGTCGAGTCGCAGATGACCCGCGAGTTCGTCCCGGAGATCGAGATCCTGCAGCGTGAGCGCGAGCTCGACACCTCGCCGTGGATGTGGGGCGTGGCGAACCTCGTGGTCCTGATCTGCAGCCTCGCGATCCTGGCCGGCATCAGCGTGGCCGTGGCGCGCGTCTCCGGGGCCATCGCCCGCGAGGGACGCCGTCGGCGCGACGAGCTGGAGCACGGCCCGGGCGGCGGCTCGGGCCTGGACCAGGGGAGCGGAGCCGGGACGGCGTGACCCCCGACCCGGCGGTCCTCGGGGTCGCCCACGGCGAGGTGCTGTGGGCGCACCACGCCGCCCTCGTCGCGATCCCGGCCTTCGTGCCGGCGATCGTGGTCGTGGGGGTGGTGCTCTACATCGCCCGCAAGGACCGCCAGGACGAGCAGCGCGAACGAGACCTGATCGACCGGGCCTTCGAGCCCGACGCCGGCGAGACCCCCGACGACGGGGAGGAGAGGAACCCGACATGAGGACGACTCCGACCGCGCGGCTGACCGCCGCCCTGGTGACGACCGTGGCTGCCGGGCTGCTGCTCGCCGGGTGCGGAGACCCGGACCCGGGCACGGACGCCCCCAGTGCTGCCCCGAGCAGCGCGAGCGCGTCCCCGTCGGCCGAGGAGAGTGCCGACGTGGGTGCCGATCCTGGCGTGGTCGTCGACGTCACCCTCTCCGCCGACGGCCCGACGCCGCAGGGCGAGCGGGTGGAGGTGGAGGTCGGGGAGC